>CAYFQB010000044.1:0-41681 GCA_964345225.1 uncultured Nitrospiraceae bacterium
TCGGCTAGCTTTGCGATTAATACCTACTCGATAACGGCAACAGCAGGACCAAACGGGACTATTTCACCGTCAGGTACGATAGTAGTAGATCACGGCACCTCACAGTCTTTCACGATTACACCGGATGCAGGGTATAACATACAGAGTGTGACAGATAACGGGGTAGATGTTACAGGTTCGTTATCAGGAAACTCGTATACTGTAACAAATGTAACTTCAGATCATACGATTCTGACTACTTTTGAAGCATTACCATCTCCTCCTACATTACACCCCGCTGAATGATGTCTAGCTGTTGACGGTAATCAAGACCGGTACCGGTCAATTGTTATGCAGTGGCAGGGTCAGCAATGACCCTGCCATTTTATTATTCAGTACAATGATTATAGGAAATCGCTTTTTAGGATTATTAAAATTTTATCGAGTAGAAGCTTTTTAAAGACATTTTTTTATGTTGCAGAGTATAGTTAATTATCATGAATTTATCCTTGAATTAGAAAAGTTCTATTCGACATGACCCACAGATATTCCCACCTTGCACCAGATCACAAGGTTAAGGCTGTTGATATACTGGATACTACGTCGACGGCGAAGCCTAATGTACAAAAACTATACAGTCCAATGAAAAAAGAGGTAGCCCTAAATGGCTAACCTCTTGTTTTTAAATGGTAGGCGGAACAGGGCTTGAACCTGTGACCCCAGCCTTGTAAGGGCTGTGCTCTCCCAACTGAGCTATCCGCCCAAAGAATATTTTTATACTATATAAAAACTGATTTTGTCAATTATTCATAATTTACAGGCATATGATTTGCTAATAAATTATTAGCAATATAGAAAACTTTGTGATAGAATTTTTTAGTTATATGGTATGAAAAATAAAGGGTTTACAGTAATTGAGACAGTTATTGTAATAAGTATTCTCATTATATTAGCTGCTGCTGTTATTATCCGATGGGATTTTGACCCTATAAAATTAGAAGGTGCAGCCCGCAAGGTTGTTTCAGATATCAGATATACCCAAAAACTTGCAATATCAAGTCAGGCAAGATCTGCAATTACGTTTAATGCTAATGGATATAGCGTATTCACAGATATTACTGTTCCAACATCTGCAACAAGTCCAGGTGATACATGTTCTTCAGATCCTGCATTTAATTTTGTTGTAGATTTTACAGCAGGCAGATGTTCTAATTACAGCGGTGTAACACTTGGCTTTACTACAGCCTTAATTGCCTTTAATTCTCTGGGCAAGCCAGTTGATGCCGCTGGTACGGATTTAGCCACACAGACAGTAACAGTTAATTATAATGGCAGTAAAAATATAACAATAGAAGCAGGCACGGGCAGAGTGAGCTATTAATGGAAGAAAAACTCACAAATAAAGGTTTCACATTGATTGAAACAGTTTTGATAATTGTTTTACTCGCCATTGCCATACCTACACTAGTATTGCTTCTCGGCCAGAGCGCCGGGCAGGGAGTTAATGCTGAACTGGATATAACTTCAACAAATAGAGGGAAGGCATTGATGGAGGAGATAAAATCAAAAAGGTGGGATGAAAATTCGCCTATCCCGCCTGGTGCTTATACAAACCCTCCGGCACCGGAAGGTGGTGAAGCTAGAACATTATGCACAGGTACACCATCGTCTTTTGATGATATTGATGACTATAACGGATATTCCGAGTCATGTCCTTTGGGAGGGTCTAATTATACAAGCAGTATTCAGATCTGCTATGTGAACGCTGCTGATCTGGAATCCTGTGTGGCAGGAACAAGCGATTATAAGCGTATACAGATAACGGTCACAAATATAAGATCCGGCTCAGTTGAGCTTGTGACTGTAATGACGAATTACTGAAAGATATGATAGTTAAAGTTAATAAAACTAATACAGGTTTTACGTTGATAGAGGTGGTAATTACAATGGTACTTTTTGGCATAATTACCTATGTGGTTGCTACAGCCATTTCTACAAGTACAAAGGCATATTTTGTGACAGATATCCGTAAGGAGGCAATTGATCAGGCAAGGATTGCTTTAGATAGGATGACAAGGGAGATAAGGAATGTGAAAAGCAGGGAGGTAGATGCTGACCTTGATACTTACATTGATGCAGATATACAAACTGCAAATGCATCCCAGTTCTGTTTTATCGATATTAATAGCACGAGAATAAGTTTCAGGTATTCCGGCTCTATTATTACAAGAGAGGAAGGCGGTGCAGCATGTCCCGGTGCCGGCGGGAATACTCTTGCTGAAAATATTACATCAATGAGTTTCTGGTATATTCTTGCTGATGGCACGAGAACTCAAATACCCGCTGATCCTACAGATATAAGAAGGGTTCAGTTAGTGGGACTGGATGTAACAATAAATAATGAAACTGTAACACTTTTGTCCGAAGTCAATTTGAGGAACCTGTGATGAAATTTATTAAAACTAAATCGGGTGTATCGATTATTGCTACAGTCTTAACGTTACTTTTAATTGCCCTTTTTGGAGCTGTTGTTGTTTCGCTTGTTATAACAGGCAGCAGTATCGGACTACAGGAGGAGCAGGGGGTACAGGCTTTCTATATAGCAGAGGGCGGGATTGAAAAGGCATTAAGATATTTGCAAGATGGGGGCAGATGCCAGGATATAACTGGAGATCCGGCACTTACAAATATTTCGCTCGGGGCTGGTACTTTTACAGTAACTGCAACAAGATATCGGACTATTCCTAATGCGAGGCTATTAAATAATATACTTGCTACTGATACTTCCATACAAGCTGACCAGGATCTTACTGCAGCCGGGTATGCACCCTCTGGGAGGATATTTATTCAAACTCCACCAGCGGCAACAGAAGCAATATCTTATAGCTCAATTACATTTGATACATTTAATAACTGTATACGAGGTGTGGATGGTACAACTGCTTTGCCGCATAATGCTAATGACCGCATTGTTCAGAACCAGTGCGATATAACTTCGACAGGAACTATTTCTACAAATCCTTTTACGAGTGTTGTAAGGACTATAAAAGTGAGTGTGCAACTATAATGAAGAGAATATTTTATCTGTTTATACTGTTTTTTACTTTATCATTATTCTTTTTAATCAGGGTTGCTGAAATCGAATCCGCTCCCCCTCCTTCTGGCAACTTTACTCTTTCCGTTGCCTCGGGCATTACTGTCACCATGGGAGATTCAAGCGGAACAATCCCTGTTACTATAACGAATGATCCGGGTTCAAGCACTTATATAGGATATGTGAAGATAAACTTCGATGCATCGATATATTACGTAGGGTTTAATACATCACCTCCCACCGGCTGGCAGGTTACAGGTATAACAAACGGCCTCGGGCAGGCTTTTGTAGAGTTTGAAGTTCTGGACCCAGGCGACCCTACATATCGAATAGACCCGGGAGAGAGTCTTACTTTAAATGTTGTTATAACAGGACCAAGGTCTGGAAATGACTATCTTCCTATACCTGCTGATTCTCAAGATATTACTGACCATGTTCTGAATAAATGTTATAAACTGGGCGGAAAGGAATCCGAAGCTGGGGAAACAGACAATAAACTTTTTGCACAGTCAGGTACATGCGGCACCTGTGGCCCTGGTGAGGTTCAGGACTGTTTTCAGCGAAAGGCCCTTTATTCAAGTATAAGCGCCTTGCCTCTGAGCGTTGGACCAGGAGACACTATAACAATAATTCAGACTGTAAACAACAGGTCTTCTGCAACTCAGACTCTGGTCAGGCCCTCGATAACTGATATGGTAATAGGCAATGGTATTATAAGCACCGGCACAGCTGATGCATCACGCACATCAGGCCCTACGCCCGCTTCTGTAACTATTGCTTCTGGGAATTCCCAGACATATCAGTGGACATATACAGCAAGCGGTTTAGGAAGCCTTAAATTCTGTAACTCTGCGAGAAATATTGATTCCACTGCCACATCCCTGTCTTCCTGTTCGAATACTGTTTCAGTTGGAGATTTTACTGCGAATATCTTGATATCTCCTGTTCAGGTTGTATCGAGCCAGCAGGTGACTGTCAAAATGACCGTGACAAACAATGGTTCTACAACTCTCAATAATATCACACCCACTCTTAACCCTCCTACATTTAATCCGCCTACTGACCCTTTAGCTGGTTATACAAAGATTTCAGGTCCTGTCCCTGGTAATCTTGGAGGTCTTGTTCCAGGTGAGTCTGACATTTTTCAATGGATATATGAAATTACAGGTAGTGTTGATACAACCTTTACATTTTCAGGTTATGCAGAAACCGGAACTGGCCTGAGAACGACTCCAGACCCTGCAATCTCTAATCAGGGTATAATTTCAGCATATTCAGTAGAGGTTTCTCCAGATACGATTTGTTCAGGAAGTACAAATGTAACTTTAACATTCAAAGCCTATAATCTGGGTGGCAGAGAACTGCAACAGATATTAATAAATACTCCGGATGCTGGTTTCGTCTATTCTTCAGCTTCTGGCGGCTGTACCACTAACTGGGCAGTATTGTCATCCGGATCTCCTACAAAAATTGAATTTTCAACATCATCTGACTATATCCCTATTGGGGGTTCCTGTGAATTTTCCGTGACTTATTCCGTTGTACCAACTGTTGCATCTAACACCGACTATAGTTTCAAAGTAGATATATGGGACCTTGACACACCTACCAATAAAAATCCGAGGGCCTCTATAGGAGTTATAGTTAAAGTGGCAGTATATTGTATCAATCTTTTAGCAATCCCTGATGTACTAGCTCCAAATTGTACTTCCACATTAGTAGCAACTGTTAACCCTGCACCGCCTGACGGAAGTGTATTGATATTCTCAGCATCCGCAGGAACTATATATGACGTAACAACCACAACAGGAGGTGAGGCACAGGCAATATACAGAGCACCAAACCCTTATGATCCAGCCTTTACAAGTGCAACAGTGACTGCTACATATAATGATATGTCAGCAGATACAGTTATAACTTTATGTGATCCAGCAGTACCTCCATGTCCTGAAGCTTGTAGTAGTTCTTATTTTAAAAAGATACAATGGCAAGAGGTTATGCCGTAGGTTATCTCTTAACCCAAAAAATGCATTTCAGTATAAAAAGAGTTGGTGGATTAATTAGTTGGACATATTCCTTTTGCTCCCTAGAGGGAAATTTTTACCCGTCACATGACTTATTCGCTCGAATTTTTAAACTCCCCCGTATACGGGTTACCCCGTTCTACGGGGTCAAACAGTAAAAATTCGTCCCGACTTCTCGGGAACGCTTATTTTGTCATGAAGGGTATCCCAAAAATTTCCCTATGTACGCTCAAGAAACATGCCCAACTATACAACATGTATACATGCTCCAAACGAATTTTTTGGGTTAACTAATGTCAGATTCAGTTGCTCTTAAGGCTTACAAACCCATTTTCAGGATTATAATCATATTTACTAAAGTCAACTTTTGAGTCAATTAAACTTTCTACATCCTCAAGACTTTCTGGATATTTCCCATTTGAAGCATAATAGGCTTGAACAGCGCTCCTCAAAGCATAAAGGTTTGCTTTTTCTCTGGCTTCCTGCCCTTTTTTGTAAGAATCGATCATGAGATCTCTATACTTTTCGACAGGGTTTTCGGGCTTCTGTTCACATGCAGCAAAGAATGATAAGACAGTCAGTATAACTAACTGGTAAAAAATAATCTTTAATGAAATCCTCAATATCTTGAATTTATTTGTAAATTCTTTTTTCATTGAGATATTTTATCACATATTGTTGATTCATTGTGTAGAATAGTCAGATGATCGAGTTATGGGTAATCCTTTCATTATTAACAGCATTTTTTATCGCAACGAGCGATGCACTTACAAAGAAGGCAATTGAAAAAAGCAATGAGTATTTAGTCGCCTGGTTCAGAATTCTGTTCTCGCTTCCGTTACTCATTTTTCTATGGTTATTTACTCCTTTACCTGAACTGGACATTGAATTTTTTAAGGCATTTTTTGCAGCTTTGCCAATTGAAATATTAGCAATCGTACTGTATATCAAGGCGCTTAAACTTTCACCTCTGAGCCTGACGCTTCCTTTTCTTGCATTAACACCGATATTCTTGATTTTTGTGCCTAATCTTATACTTGGAGAAAGGGTATCTTTTCTCGGAGGTATTGGGATTTTATTAATCGCATCTGGTAGCTATCTGCTGAATATCGGCGAGATAAGAAAAGGAATACTTGAGCCATTTAAGGCAATTTCAAAAGAGAAAGGCTCTGTATTGATGATTTGTGTTGCTTTTCTTTATAGCATCACGGCGACTCTGGGAAAGATGGCTATAGAGCATTCTTCACCCTTATTTTTTGGTATTACTTATTTCATTGCTTTAACTATCTTTTTTGCTCCAGTTGGTTTATGGATGGGCAGGGCTGACTTGTATTCCTTTATCTCTGAAAGAAGATATAAAAATATAGTTTTACCCGGGCTGTTTTTTGCGTTAATGATTGTTTGTCATATGTTCGCAATTATGCTCACAAAGGTTGCTTATATGATATCTGTGAAAAGGGTAAGTATTCTGATTGGAGTGATTTACGGTTATATACTTTTCAGAGAGGAAAACATAAAAGGGAGGATTACAGGTGCTCTGTTGATGTTTATCGGATTTGTTATGATTGTGAATGCAAAATAATAAAATGGTAACGTTAATCAATAACAAAAGCAGTTTTGTTTGTCGGTTACATCTGTCGTGTTTTATGAGCTCCGCGCTATACCTTTACCTATATCAGTACCTGTCTTTTTCTTCAGTGCCTATTGCCTACTGCTTACTTACTACTTTTCTTATTATCCAATGACCAATGACTAATGACCGATGACCAATGACTTTGACAGATAGGTTCCAAGGCGGATAACCGAAAACGTTTGAAGATAAACCTTTTTTAGGAATATTCTGATAGAATTGAAAAGACTGCTGCATTCCATCCTTCCGGCCCAATTCCATCTGCCTTTATAATTTTAGGAATTATTATTTGTGGATCATATTCGCCATCAGGTTTTTTTACTATTATTGCCTGGTTGACCTTTTTCAGCATCGGGATGTCATTTGTGCTGTTTCCAAGTGCCAAGGTCAAAATATCCCCGAATTTCCTTTTATATAGTTCAATCAAAATCTCTACTGCTTTTCCCTTATCGCTTCTGCCCAGGATATGAAAAAATCTGCTCCGGGTAAAATTGAGTCCTTTTGATTTAATTGAAGCAAGAAGGGCATTGAGATTTTGTTCGTCACCGTTAAATATGAACGGTTCGTCAAAGTCTCTCTCCTTAGCCATCACTGCTTCTTCGATACTCAGACCAGCAATATGAGCAACTTCTTTTTCAGACATATCTCCAAATCCCCTGACATCAAAACCTTCTTTCCTTAACGATTTGATGGCCTTTCTTAGTTCAGAATAGCTTACACTTAGGGTAATAACATAATAGTCTTTTTCCTCGTTAAATTTGAGAGTAGTGTCCTGAAATTTGAATGTAAGAAAGTCTTTTGGAATAAAAATACCTCCGCCATTTTCAGATATAAAAGGATAATTATTATCAAGCTTCTTTCTGTAATACTCGATTTCCTTTCTTGATTTACTTGAACAGATGACTAGGGGAATCTCTTTTTGTTTTAATAACTTAAGTGCAGGAAACGCCTGTTCAAAAGAATATGTTGAATAGTCGAGTAGTGTGCCGTCAAGGTCTGTAAAAATTATGATTTTTTTCATTCGATTATTACTATATGAAGGTCCATTACATTTGTTCCAGTTGCTCCTGTAATGAAGAGACTGTCGATCTTCTTAAAGAAGTTATAGGAATCATTGTTCCTTAAATATTCTTCAGGGTCAAGGCCAGAAGCTTTTGCTTTTGAAGCAGTAAGTCCATCTGAAAAGGCTCCTGCTGCATCTGTTGGGCCATCTGTTCCATCTGTACCTGCTGAAAGGAATGATATCCCTTCAATACCTTCTATCTCTATAGCAAAGGACAGGGAAAGTTCCATATTTCTTCCACCAAGACCATTGCCCTGTACAGTGACGGTTGTCTCTCCTCCTGAGACTAAACAGAGTGGACCTTTGAAATTATTTTTTTTCTTTAACTTCTTCACTTTTTCAGCAAGCCATTTTCCGACTTCTCTGGCTTCACCGGTAATCTGCACGGAAATAATTTCTGCAGAAAATCCGATTTCTTCAGCTTTAGATTTTGCAGCTTCAATAGCTTTTCTATTACTGCACAGGATTATGTTTTCAACCTTCTCAAATACAGGATTGTCTGCTTTTGGGGTTTCAGGAAGGAGGGCGTTTACACCTTTATTCAGCACGTCGATTATAGGATGTGGAGTTTTATTCAACACATTATATTTTCTAAGTACCTTTACAGCATCCTGATATGTCGTTGTATCAGGAGATGTGGGGCCAGATGCAATGACGTCCAGTCTGTCACCAATTACATCCGAGAGTATTAAAGATATTATTTTTGCAGGGTAGATAGTTTCTGCAAGTCTGCCTCCTTTAACCCTTGATATGTGTTTTCTGACCGTATTGATTTCATATATATCTGCACCTGCATTAAGCAGCAGCCGGGTGATACTCTGTTTTTCGTCTATTGAAATGCCTCTGTAGGGAGCGACTAGAAGGCTGGAGCCGCCTCCGGATATCAGACAGACTGTTAGGGTATTTTCGCCTGTATCTTTTAAGAGTTTTAATATTTCCTCAGTGCCTTTCAATCCGTTTTCATCAGGGACAGGGTGTCCGGCTTCATAAATATCCATTTTTTTAAGTTTATCTTTACCGGAATGACCATATTTTGTAATCAAAATCCCTGCATCAATCAAATCCAGCATATAATCTTCCATTGCTTTTGCCATGGGGTATGATGCCTTGCCAAAGCCTATAACCATGAGTCTGTTAAAATCGCCATTTTGATACAGAGAGCGAATTCTTTCTGAATGAAGTTTTACCGACTTATAAGGGTCGACAGCTTTTAAAGATGCGTAAAATATTTCATGTGCAGATTTTCTGTTATTTAAATATCCCATATAAAACATTATACTAGACGATACTGATTTTTTCTTGACCACCTGAATTTTAGCCTATATAATGAATTTGAACAGATAGATATATATTTCACCTTCCCAGTGACGCATACAGGGGGTTAAAATGGCAGACTTTTTTCAGACAGGTGTAGTGGCTACCTTTCACAAGCTCGGAAAGACAAGTATTGAAAAGATAGAGTCAGAATTAACCTGGTATTCGCAGGAAAGGCCAATAGTACTTGTTTTGCCTTCACTTTATAGCGAACTCGAAGGGGATGCCTTAAAAGGGATTGTACGGGAACTGAAGGAAGTTAAGTATATCGACGAGATTGTGGTTACACTCGGACCTACTACAGAGGAAGAATTCATACGAGCTAAAGAATTTTTCTCCGTTCTTCCCCAGAAAACGAAGTTAATATGGAATACAGGGCCCAGAATAAGCGAGATATACAGAGCTATTGAAGCTACAGAGCTTCCTACTGGAGAGCAAGGAAAGGGAAAGGCTGCATGGATATCATACGGTTATATCCTGTCTCAATTGAAATTCCATGCTATTGTCCTTCATGATTGCGATATTCTTACTTACAGCAGAGAAATGCTTGCAAGGTTGTGCTATCCTATTGTAAATCCAAACCTCGATTATCATTTTTGTAAAGGATATTACAGCAGGGTAACAAACAAAATGCACGGCAGGGTGACAAGACTTCTTGTAACGCCACTTATAAGGGCAATACAGATAATTATTGGCTATCATCCTCTCCTTATATTTTTTGACAGCTTTAGATATCCGCTTGCAGGTGAATTCGCAATGGATGTTGATCTGGCACGTGTGAACAGGATTCCCGGTGACTGGGGTCTTGAAGTTGGCATGCTTGCTGAGGTTTATAGAAATACAGCTCTGAGGAGGGTTTGTCAGGTTGATATAGCAGAAAATTATGAACATAAACATCAGGAACTGTCTCCTGAAGATGCTTCGAAAGGTCTTCACAAGATGTGCGTTGATATCTCTAAGTCCATATTCAGAACACTGGCTTCAGAAGGTATAGTTTTCAATGAAGGATTATTCAAAACGCTGGTTGCAACTTATGTAAGTACAGCGCAGGATTTGCTGAAAAGATACGAGGATGATGCAGCAATAAACGGTCTTTTTTTTGACAGGCACGATGAAAGTCTGGCTGTAGAGACATTTACGAACGGAATAAAAAAAGCTGCAGAAATAATTATGGAAGACCCTCTCGGAGTACCTTTGATTTCGAGTTGGGACCGGGTGACGTCAGCCATTCCTGATATTCTTGTTAAAATAAAAAATGCTGTTGAAGAAGACAATGCGTGATAATGTAATAGAAAAAATAAATGGATTACTTAACTGAAATTGTATGATTTTTTTTTATAATTGGTTTGTAAAAATTAATTGAAAGTTTTATGGTTAAAGAGGATAATAAAATTAATAAGTTTTTACCCCGATTAGAAATTATTGATATTTTCTTCTGACGGGGTTTACTAATTTTTTAAAAATTATAAGTGTTTTTTTGAAATTTCATCTTAAAAAGGAGGAAAGTGAATGAATTTCTGGGAAAAGGTTCAGAAGGATTTAAAGAAGGGATTTAAAGAGGGTGTTGAAGTAGTTAAAGAGGGTGCTACTTTTGTGAGAGAGAGGGCTGAAGAACTTACTGTAGAGGGCAAAAAACGTTACAGGATATATGAACTTAAGTCAAAGGTTCAGAAGGAAGTCGCAGAACTTGGCGGAAGGGTTTATGACCTGAGTGCAAGGGTAAAGAACCCCATGCCTGACAGTAAAGTGAAGACAATTATAACAAGAATCAAAAATCTCGAGACACAGATAAAGAAACTAGAAGGAAAGCCTAAAGTAAAGGCTAAATCCAAAAGAAAGTCTGTAAAACGTACCACTAAGGCAAAGGCTAAATAAATCAATTTCAAATTAGACCCTGTTATAAAAAATAAAAAGAATTTCTAACGGATTATAGTCATTGTGCTGTAATCTGTTTAAGGTTCTCCGAATCTGAAAAGATAAAATCTGGACAGATAAGAATTCCGAATATACTCAGAATAAATTAGTAGAAATAAGTAGAGATAAACAGAATCCTGTAGCCTCACTGGGTCCACAGATAGTCTTTGTGGATCCAGCCAATATTGTCCCATTCGTCTTTTAATTTTACCCATGCACCCTTTCTTTCGAGAATCCTGAAAGAGTAATATTGTGTTACAGGACTTACGGGACTTTTGGAGTAATTCGTGCCGGGACCTGTTCTTACATTAACTTCATCTGCCTTTACAGCAGCACAATTATATTTATCAGTAACGAGTTTCTTATGTATCCAATTAACATCTCCATCGATATCTTTTACAGCATACCACTCACCTGATGTAGATGTGCCAACCTTTAGAAATGGCATATATTTAAAAATTTCCCATACTATTTCGTAACTTGTTCCTGGTCCGGATCTTAAGTTTGCTTTAGGCACATCAATACATAAGGCATTTACATTGGTTGCAACAATAATGACAGATAATAACATGCATGATATAGTGATTGCTTTTTTCATGGTTGCCCCCCTTTAGTTATTATTGTTGTAACTTCAATTTTATAATTTCTTAATTAACTAATTATACAGCTTTAAATAATAATGTCAAATTATAAAATCAATCTGCAAGAAATATTAACGGATTTCAGGCTTTTTAAAATTGTTTTTACCAGGGCTCAATAATATGAAGCTCCGCAAGCTTACGCATGCGGTATCTCTTGTTTCTTCGATCTGCCGAAGCATAAGAGAAAGCCTAGCATTCATCCACGGGTTTATGCCTGCCTGCTCGCCTCGATTCGGCGAAGCGGCATGGCTCGCCTATGGTCTTCTGCGAAGATGAATAAATTAATTTATGAAGAGAAAAAAATTTGTTTTGCAGGAAAGACAGTTCCATATGAGTGGAATATTGTCGAAAGGTTGACTCTAAATAGAGTAACTTATAGAATATACATAATTATAGAAAGGGTATTTGGGGTAGATGAAGAAAATATTTACAGTTACAATTTTACTGTTAATAGCATTTTTAATAACTATAATATCAAATTCTAAATTTATTAATAGAAAAGAAAATGTTAGTACTGAAGAGACTCAAGAATATCGTGAAATAAAAGGGAGTATCAAGAAAGGAGAAACACTTTTTGATATTTTTAAAAGGTACGGTATTAGCATCACTGAACTTTTCAGCTTAAAAGAGGCATCTGCAGATGTTCATAAATTAAGATACTTATATCCAGGCCGCCCATACAGGATAGTATTAAACAGTAATAACCAGATTGATTCCTTTGTATACTGGCTAAATGATGATACAATTTTAAATATTATTCGTACTGAATCAGGCTTTTACGCAAACAAGGTTGCGGTAGAATACGAAAAAAAGATAAAGCATATAAGAGGCATAATTAAGGACAACCTCATCTCATCTATGGGGGATAGCAGAGAGAGTATTATGATAGCACATCAGCTTTCAGATATTTTCGCATGGGATATAGATTTCACGACTGATCTAAGAAATGGTGATGTATTTAAAATTGTTGTCGAAGAACTTTATCTGGATGGTAAATTCAGAAAATATGGTGATATACTCTCTACCGAGTTTAGAAATAATGGTGAAGTTTATTACGCTTACAGATTTGAATACAATGAAAAGGCTGACTACTTTAATGCTGAAGGGAAATCGGTTAGAAAGGCCTTTCTTAAGGCACCACTGAATTTTAGGCGTATAAGCTCTGGTTTTACTTCAAGACGTTTACACCCGATTTTAAAAATCTACAGGCCGCATCACGGGCTTGACTATGCAGCTCCAAGAGGAACACCTGTCTCTGTAGTTGGCGACGGAACTGTTGTTTTTGCAGGATACAAGGGAAGGTATGGTAAACTTGTATTAGTAAGACATCCAAACGGGTATAGGACATATTACGGCCATCTATCGAGAATAGCAAAGAATATTAAAAAGGGTGCAAAAGTTGAACAGGGCCGTACTATTGGCTATGTAGGTGCAACAGGTCTTGCTACAGGGCCTCATCTACATTATGAGATGAGGTTAAATAATAAACCCATTAATCCTTTTAAAGTTAAAATACCCAGTGGAAAATCAATACCCAGGACATCAATGGCAGAGTTTAAAAAGTTCAAAAATAAAATGAATATAAGGCTTGCTTCAATTAAACCTCCTGTTTTTGCTTCCACTAAGGAAAAAAAAGATAATAAGATTTAGAAGGATTCCTGAAAAAAAAGTACATCTCAATGAGGGAAGGCAATGGCAAGAAGAACTAAAGCATTTGAATTCAAACAATGTGTAACCATTCTTAAATCGACGGGCAAGAAGGCTAAAAATCTGAAAGAATTAAGAGACTTGATATCCGTGATTAGTGATGATTCCATTTTTCATCATACATATCAGTATTTTTTAAAAGGACATGTACACGAATACACCAATGACTTTGCCCACTGGGTAGGTGAAAGTCTTGAGGAAAGAGTATTGGAAGAGCATCTTTCAAATATAGACCCATACATTTACAAAAATATCAGTCAACTTAGGAAAGAACTGCTGAATGTAATAGACGATTATCTAAATAACTTTCCTCAACCAAGGGAAGCAATACATGGTGAAGAATTTTTTTTCAATGCACCAATAACCATTACATTCCCTATAGGCATTATGGCAAAGAACCTTGCAGAATTCTTAATAGCTGTTAAATACATTGATTACGGTGCAATATATTATCACTTCTATGAGGCAAGGGTGCGCCTTGGTGGTGGCATAGATGATTTTTCACTTTGGGTTGAACAGGTTCTTAAGAAAAAGGAACTTGCCGATAAGATAAGGGCGATTGACCCTTTCATGCACAGCATAGACGGGATAAGGGAACATATAGTAGAGGTTGTTGAAGAGGAAGTAAGACAGGGGATGGAGGTAGTAAAAAAATGATTGACCAGTATTCAGGAATAGCACCCAGTGGTGATTTAGTGCTTCTGAAGATTCTCGGCGAAAGACTTAAAAACAGGTCTTTCCTTCATCTGAATTCCACCCGTGAAGGTGGCGGTGTAGCTGAAATATTACACAGAATGATTCCAATTCTTAAGGAACTGGGCATAGATGCAAGATGGGAAGTTATAGAAGGTGATGAAAAATTCTTTGATATAACAAAAAAGATTCACAATGCACTTCAGGGTAGACCAGGGAGAATTACGAAGGACATGTGGCGTTATCATCTTGAAGTTAACAGGGATAATGTTAAAAAACTTAACCTTGATGCAAATATGGTTTTCGTTCACGACCCACAGCCAGTACCCCTTATTAAGTTCAAAAAGAGAGGGAAATGGATTTGGCGATGCCATATAGATTTATCGAACCCTGTAAAGGAGGTTTGTGATTATCTCAAGCGATATATTGATAAATACAATGCAGCTGTTTTCTCAGTACCAAAATTTTCAAGGGCAATGCCGATAGATGAGTTTTTCATTCCACCTTCAATTGATCCACTTAGTGAGAAGAACAGGGAGTTATCAGAACAGGAGATAAATGAGAAGGTTGAAAGGTTAAGAATCCCTGTTGACAGGCCTATAATTTTACAGGTCTCAAGATTTGACAGATTCAAAGACCCTCTTGGAGTAATAAAGGCATATAGAATCGTCAAGAAGTATAATGATTGCGTTCTTATTCTTGCTGGGAGCCCGGCTACAGACGACCCTGAAGGTGAAGTGGTCCTGAACGAGGTCAGGGAAAATACAGCCAATGACCCTGATATTCATATCCTTCTTTTGCCGCCTTTCAGTGATAAAGATATAAACGCATTGCAGAGTATAGCGACAGTTGTCCTTCAGAAGTCTCTGAAGGAAGGTTTTGGACTGACTGTTTCCGAGGCTATGTGGAAAGGAAAACCAATATTGGGAGGTGCTATAGGAGGCATACCTCTTCAGATAGTACATGGCATTACCGGTTTTCTTGTACATTCAGTAGAAGGTGCAGCATTCAGGATAAGACAGTTCCTTAATAATCCAGACATGGCAAAAAGGATGGGTGAAAGAGGCAGAGAGTATGTAAGAAAAAATTTTCTCATAACAAGGCAGATAAGAGATTATCTATCTGTATGGTATTCCCTTGAGAAAAGGGGCAAAAACATCCTCGAACTCTAATGGTTAAAGTATTGAAGTCCTTCATAGAAGAAGATTTTTCCGATGAGACCCTGATAGTGGTATCAAACAGGGAGCCATATATCCACAAAAAGACAGGTTCGGTAATAAAGGTCGAAATGCCGGCTGGTGGGCTCGTATCAGCCATAGATAATGTCCTGAATATTACAGGAGGGATCTGGATTGCATGGGGTAGTGGAAGTGGTGATAAGGAGGTTGTCGACAAAAGAAACTGCATAAAGGTGCCTCAGGAAAATCCTTCATACTCTCTTAAAAGAGTGTGGCTAAGCCAAAAAATAATAGAAAACTATTATCATGGATATTCCAACAGGGTATTGTGGCCTTTATGTCACATCGCTCTTGACAGAATATACTTCCGGAAGAGATTTTGGAGTGATTACAAACACGCTAACAGAGCCTTTGCTGAAGCAGTTCTTGAAGAAGCCGATGATAACCCAGTGATATGGATTCATGATTACCATTTATGTCTTACACCAAAAATTATTAGAGAGAAGAAACCGGGATTAACCATCGCACATTTCTGGCATATTCCATGGCCTGACTGGAGTGTTTTAAGAGTCTGCCCCCAGTCAAAGGAAATCATTGAAGGTTTATTAGGGAATGATCTCATGGGATTTCAGATTCCCCTTTTTGTAAAGAATTTTTTAAGCTGTGTTAAAGAGTGCCTCGATGCTAAAATCGACTACCGAAACTCAACTGTCACTTATAATGGACACATTACAAGATTGGGTGTATTTCCAATAAGTATCGACTACGATGATTTTGATTTTATGGCATCGTCCCGCAGAACCGTCAGGTTAATGAGAAAAATAAAAGACAGATATAGACTTGAAGACAGCTACATTGGAATTGGTGTTGATAGGCTTGAATATACTAAAGCACTGATAAAGAGGCTTCAGGCTATTGATCTACTATTGGAAAGAAACGAAAGCCTAAGGAAAAAGTTCACTTTCATTCAGGTTGCAGTACATACCAGAAAGAAGGAGCCTTACCATAGCTATAAACAGATTGTTGAAGAATTTATTTCAAGGATTAACCTTAAATATTCGACAAAGGACTGGAAACCAATAATTTACATTGATACAAAGATTGAACATAAAGACCTTGTTGCCTATTATAGAATGTCTGATATCGGAGTAATAAGCTCTATGTACGATGGAATGAATCTTGTCGCAAAGGAATACATTGCCTCACAAGTTGATAAAAATGGCGTGCTTATTCTGAGTGAACTTACCGGAGCAGCAGAGGAACTGCATGGAGCAATACTTGTAAATCCATATGACATCGAGGAATTCTCAAACTCTCTTAAAAAGGCACTTAGAATGTCTGATGAAGAAAAGGCAGGCAGATTGTCAGTGTTACAGAGACATGTCAGGGAAAATGACATTTACAAATGGATTCAGGATATTCTTCATGATCTTTTAAAGATCTCCTGCATGAAGAGGCAGGAATGTAGTTATCTACTGGGACATATCGACAATATAAAAGATAAACTTAAAAGAAATAAAATCTTTCTATTCCTTGATTACGATGGTACCCTGACCCCGATCGTTGAGTCACCGGATAAGGCATTTATTTCAGATACTATACGTTCTTTAATCGTCAGGCTCAAGAGACATATCCCTATCGCCATAATAAGTGGCAGAAGCCTAGCTGATTTAAAAGAAAAAGTTGGAATTGATGACATAATTTTGGCCGGGAATCATGGCGCTGAGATATGGGATGGGAAAAAGACAGTTATAGATCAACAATCTTTGGTCAATAGAAAATTGATCAAGGAGTTTATAAACAAACTGGAAAATACATTATCCCACATTGACGGCTTATTTATAGAGGATAAGGGTGTTACTGCTAGTATACATTTCAGGAAGATGAAAACAAAGAACCTGCCAGAATTTTTTGACTTCTTTTCAAAAATATCAGTACAATATGAAAATTCATTTAAAATTACTTCAGGTAAAAAGGTATTCGAGATAAGGCCTATTGATGCATGGAATAAAGGTGATGCAGTTGAATGGATACTAATAAATAAGGGTAAAAGAAAGTTGCCGGTTTATATAGGCGATGACGCTACCGATGAAGATGCTTTCAGAAAGATAAGGGGAAAGGGCATTAATGTTTGTATCGGGGGAAGTCCGGAAGCAGAATATTATTTAAAGACACAGGGAGAGATAAAAAATTTTCTCCAGTGTCTCTTAAAAAGGCTATTATAAGTTCTTCTCTTTTCTAATTTAGTTGTAAAAAATGCAATTCTTTTTAATTTTTAATCTTTACCTTTAGCAAACTAAAAGGCTACGTCTTACGGTAACGGTTACGATGCCCGTTTTGGTTGTCGGTTACGTCTGTCGTCCTCGTTTATCTTAGTCTTTACCCGCCTCTAGTTTTCAATCTTCAATATCCAAATTTCAATTTTCAATCCCTAAATCCCTCAATTCCTTAATCTTCAATTTTCTTTTTGCTTTACTCCTTACTCCTCACTCCTCACCCCTCACTCCTTACTCCTCACTTTTTACTCCGTGCGTTTAGCGCTAAGGTCTATTCTACTTAATATTCTTGTGATATTCCTGAAGGCTCCGGACTTGGCCACTTCCCTGTCTGAGTGCACTAATACCTTTGGCAGCTGCAATCGCTGCTGAGGTGGTAGTGATAAAAGGTACTTTATATTTGATCGAGGTTTTTCTTATATAGGAATCGTCTATTAAGCTCAACCTGCCGGCGGGTGTATTAACAACTAATTGTATCTCTCCGTTCTTTATTGCATCGGTAATATTGGGCCGACCTTCGTGTATCTTTAAAATAGGCTCTGAATTAATTCCATGTTTAATTAGATGTTTGTGCGTTCCTTCCGTGGCTCTTATTTTGAATCCGAGTTCTGCAAAGCGGCGAGCTGTCTCAAGCGCACCAGGCCGGTCTCGTTCAGCAACTGTAATCAGTACAGTACCTTCAAGTGGCAGACGCTGGTTGGCTGCTTCCTGTGACTTGTAAAAAGCAAGGCCAGCATTATCAGCCAGGCCAAGAACCTCACCGGTTGAACGCATCTCAGGTCCTAGTACAGGATCTACTTCCGGGAACATATTAAAAGGAAATACAGCCTCTTTTGCACCAAAATGTGGTATAAGATTTGTTTGTATATTTAGTTCACTAAGCTTTTTCCCAAGTATTATCTGAGTTGCAAGGCGCACCATCTGAATGTTACAGACCTTGCTTACTAATGGGACAGTGCGGCTTGCACGGGGATTCGCTTCCAGAACATATAAAGTGTTATTAGCAATGGCATACTGGATGTTCATCAATCCCACAACATTGAATTGTACTGCAATTTTTGTTGTATAATCCTGAATAGTTTCAATATGTTTTTGAGGAATACTTACAGGGGGGATTACGCATGCTGAGTCACCTGAGTGTACACCTGCGAGTTCAATATGTTCCATGACTGCTGGAACAAAGGCCTCTATTCCATCAGCAATAGCATCTGCTTCTGCCTCTATTGCATTCTCCAGGAACTGTTCAATCAGTATTGGGCGCTCGGGTGAAACTTCTACTGCTACCTGGACATATTCCTTGAGCATTTCTTCATCATACACAACTTCCATTGCCCGTCCGCCAAGAACATATGAGGGCCGGACAATCAAGGGATAGCCAATTTCGTCAGCAATTTTAAAAGCCTCCTCAACTGTGCTGGCCATGCCGGATAAGGGTTGCGGGATTCCTAATTCTTTTATGATCTGGCGAAAACGGTCTCGGTCTTCAGCGAGATCTATTGTTTCCGGGCTCGTACCAAGAATTTTAACACCCTCTGCTGCGAGTTCTGCAGCAATGTTAAGAGGTGTCTGTCCGCCGAACTGGACAATTACACCTTCAGGCTTCTCTTTCTCGTAGATGGACAGAACATCTTCAATGGTCAGTGGCTCAAAGTACAGCTTGTCTGAAGTGTCATAGTCAGTCGAAACTGTCTCAGGATTACAGTTGACCATAATTGACTCATAGCCTTCATCACGAAGTGCGAAAGCTGCATGCACACAACAGTAATCGAATTCAATTCCCTGTCCGATACGGTTAGGGCCTCCACCGAGCACCATAATTTTACGGGATCGGTTCACTTTTACTCTATCTGGCGCATTGTATGTTGAGTAATAATAGGCTGCGTTTTCAACGCCACTTACAGGTACTGCATCCCATGCTTCAACTACATTTAATGCAGTACGTCCTTTACGGATATCCAGCTCAGGAACTTTAAGTATCTGCGAGAGGTACTTGTCAGAAAAACCGTCTTTTTTAGCCTTTATGAGAAGTTCATCCGGTGGGAGCTTGCCTTTGTATTTAAGCAGCTTTTCCTCTAACTCTACAAGTTCTTTCATCTGTTCAATGAACCATGGTTTGATATACGTGCGTTCATAGAGGGAGTTTATGTCTGCTCCCTTTCGAAGTGCCTCGTACATGATGAATTGCCTTTCGCTTGATGGCTCACGGAGCAAGTCTATTAACTCATCCAGGGTCTTCTGATGGAAGTCTTTTGCAAAACCAAGTCCGTAGTGGTTATTTTCGAGTGAACGGATAGATTTATGGAAAGCTTCCTTGTAAGTTTTACCGATGCTCATAACTTCGCCTACTGCCCTCATCTGAGTGCCGAGCCTGTCTTCGACACCTTTAAATTTTTCAAATGCCCAGCGGGAAAATTTGACTACCACATAGTCACCTGAGGGAGTATATTTTTCCAGTGTGCCATCTCGCCAGTATGGAATCTCATCAAGTGTGAGACCACCTGCAAGCAGGGATGACACAAATGCGATAGGGAAGCCGGTAGCCTTTGACGCAAGTGCTGATGAGCGGGATGTACGGGGATTAATTTCTATTACCACAACACGGCCGGTTTTGGGATCGTGAGCAAACTGAATATTGGTGCCGCCGATGACCTCGATAGCATCTATAATGTCATATGAATATTTCTGCAGAAGTTTCTGCAATTCCTGATCGATAGTCAACATAGGGGCAGTACAGAAGGAATCACCTGTATGAACACCCATGGCATCAACATTCTCGATAAAGCAGACAGTGATCTTCTGGCTCTTAGCATCACGTACAACTTCAAGTTCCAGTTCTTCCCATCCAAGAACTGATTCTTCCACGAGCACCTGTTCGACAAGGCTGGCTGTCAGTCCACGAATAGCTATCGTACGAAGTTCCTCCATGTTGTACACAAGTCCTCCGCCGGTACCCCCGAGTGTATAGGCTGGACGAATTACTACCGGAAAGCCAAGTTTATCGGCAATGATTTCTGCCTCTTCAGCACTACGTGCTATTTCGCTTCTTGGCATTTCAATGCCGAGACGCTTCATGGTCTCTTTAAAGACCAGACGGTCTTCACCGTGTTCAATAGTATTAACATTTACTCCGATTAGTTTAACATTAAACTTCTGAAGTATTCCCTTCATTGCAAGTTCAGATGCTATATTAAGTCCTGTCTGGCCGCCAAGGTTGGGGAGCAGCGCATCTGGCCGTTCTTTCTTGATAATTTCTGAAACATATTCAAAATTAAGTGGCTCAATATACGTAACATCCGCCATACCTGGATCGGTCATGATAGTAGCAGGATTTGAATTCACAAGAAGTATCTCGTAACCGAGTTTTCTAAGAGCTTTGCATGCCTGGGTCCCGGAATAGTCAAATTCGCAGGCCTGGCCTATAACGATCGGTCCAGAACCAATTATCATAACCTTCCTGATGTCATCACGTATGGGCATATGTGTCTCCTTAAGATGCGGTTTATTATGACATTAAAGCCATATTATTAAATACAGGATAAATTATAAATTTACCCTGTAACCCTTTTTTTGCAAATATTCCTTGACATCCCTGATGCTTAAGATGCGGTAGTGAAAAACAGAAGCAGCTAACAAAATCTCTGCACCTCCCTGAAAAACCGCTTCATAAAAGTGCTCAAGTTTTCCAGCACCGCCTGATGCGACTACCGGCAGGTCTACAGCATCTGAAATGGCTTTCGTAAATTCCAGATCATAGCCGGCTTGAGTTCCATCTCCATCCATACTTGTTGGCAGAATTACTCCTGCACCGAGTTCCTGACACTGTTTGGCCCAGGCTACAGCATCTTTTCCTACAGGTTTGGAACCGCCTGAGACAACAAGCTCAAATCCGGATGGCATTTCCTTGTTCCTTCTTGAGTCGATGGCAACAGTAACTTTATCTGAACCGAATGTCTCTGATGCCTGACTGATCAGCTCAGGGTTTCTGACAGCAGCGCTATTCATGGAAATCTTGTTAGCACCGGCATTTAGGACTATTTCAATGTCTTCCAGTGTTGAAATGCCGCCACCCACTGTCAGAGGAATATCTATGACAGATGAGACATTCTTGATCCATTCCAGCCTGGTCTTTCTGTTTTCAACGGTTGCTGCGATATCAAGCATGGCAAGCTCATCGGCTCCTTCCTTTTGATAGAATGCTGCATTTTCAACAGGATCACCGGCATCTCTGAGATTTACAAAGTGTATTCCCTTAACTACACGACCTTCTTTCATATCAAGACATGGCATGATTTTTATGATGCTCACAGGATCTCCTTGATTATTATATTTACTGACAGGTTAATATGTGTGTCAATTTCCAAATTGATATTTATATTTTAATCAGGTCTTGGTCTATGATAATAAACGCTTTAGAATAAAAATGCAATTAATGATTTGGAATAATTTTTTTAGTGCTGATGGTGACAATACACTCATACCCGGAAAATAACATTATATAAAGGCTGTTTTAAAATAGGTTATAATATGACCAGAAATTTCTAATAATTGCATTTTAAATAAGGATAAACGCAAAGATTTGATAATTTTGAAGCTATTTTAAAGCATACGAAGAATATTAATCACTTTTTATACTTATGGATAAATTTCAAAATTTAAAAGAAAAATTAAATGAGAATCGGAGCTAATTATCTCGGAGAGGGAAGATGCGAGTTTGTGGTCTGGGCTCCACTTTTAAAGGCTGTATCTGTTAAGATTGTTTCGCCTGCTGAACGCATAATACCTATGGAGCAGGACAACAGGGGATACTGGAAGACCGTGGTTGAGAATGTTTTTCCCGGATCACTATATCTGTACAGGCTTGAAAATGAAAAGGAAAGGCCTGATGTATCATCCCACTTTCAGCCGAATGGAGTCCATGGCCCATCTCAGGTAATTGAGCATAAAGCATTTAAATGGGAAGATTGGGACTGGAAGGGAATCCCCCTGTCTGAAATGATTATGTACGAGCTTCATATCGGAACATTCACATCTGAAGGAACTTTTAATTCGTTAATTCCCCGTATTGCTGAACTTGGAGAGATTGGAATAAATGCCATAGAGTTAATGCCTGTGGCTCAATTCCCAGGAGAGAGAAACTGGGGATATGATGGGTCTTTTCCATTTGCAGTTCAAAACTCATATGGTGGACCTGGAGGACTTAAGATATTTGTTAATGAGTGCCACAAAAAAGGTGTAGCTGTCATAATTGATGTAGTTTATAACCATCTTGGCCCTGAGGGTAATTATTTAACGGACTTTGGCCCTTATTTCACTAACAAATATCAGACACCATGGGGTATGACAATTAACTTTGATGATGCCTACAGTGACGAGGTAAGAAAATTTTTCATAGAGAATGCTATGCATTGGTTCAGAAATTACCATATTGATGCCCTTCGTCTTGATGCCATTCACGGAATTACTGATATGAGTGCCAAACCTTTCCTGAAGGAACTTTCAGAGAAAGTTGAAGAATTCTCAGACAAAAAGGGCAGGAAATTTTATCTTATTGCAGAAAGTGACCTGAACGATGCAAGAGTAATCATTCCAAGGGAAGCTGGAGGTTACGGATTAGACGCGCAATGGAATGATGACTTTCACCATTCTCTCCATACAATACTCACAGGAGAAAAAAATGGATATTATATGGATTTCGGGAAGATTGAACATTATGTAAATGCTTTAAGAGAAGGTTTTGTATATTCATGGCGGTACTCAGAATTCCGGAAAAGATATCATGGCAGTTCATCCAGAGAAAGGCCATGCAGTCAATTCATAGTATTTTCGCAAAATCATGACCAGGTAGGTAACAGAATGCTTGGAGAGAGGCTGTCAATATTGGTCGGTTTTGAGGCATTAAAACTCGTAGCAGGTGTTGTAATACTTTCTCCTTACATCCCGCTTCTATTCATGGGAGAAGAATACGGTGAAGAAACGCCTTTCCTTTATTTTATAAGTCACTCTGACCCGGATCTTGTTGAAGCTGTACTTAAAGGGAGGAAAGAGGACTTCGATACCTTCAGGTGGCAGGGTGAACCTCCTGATCCGCAGAGCATTGATACTTTTATGAAATCAAAAATAGACTGGGGGAAGAGGAAATCGGGTCATCAAAAAATTTTGTTGGAATTTTATAAACAGTTGATAAAATTAAGAAAAGAGATGCCGGCACTTTTCAGTCTCGAAAAGAATAACCTTGAAGTTATGGGTCATGAAGATGAAAAGGTTGTTTTTTTGAGAAGATGGAAGGATAATAACCATGTATTTATCATCTTTAATTTTAACAGTGAGGAAGTGACCTTGAAGGTTCATTTACCAGCTGGAAAATGGTCAAAGATTATGGAATCTTCGGATAGCTTGTGGGGCGGTCAGGGAATAATTCTTCCTTACATGATTTCAGATGGTGATGTAATAATTTTGAGAAATTATAGTTTTGCTATTTATATTAAGAGCGAAGGAATTGCCTTGTAATGGAGAAATATGTTTGCGTTCACGGTCATTTTTACCAGCCACCGAGGGAGAATCCCTGGCTTGAGGCAATAGAGATACAGGACTCTGCCCGTCCATACCATGATTGGAATGAGAGAGTGACTGCAGAATGTTATGCACCTAATACTGCTTCCAGAATTCTTGATAAGGAAAGCCGAATTATTGATATAGTCAGCAACTATTCAAGAATAAGCTTTAATTTTGGACCAACGGTTCTATCATGGATGGAGGTATATACTCCTGAGATATATCAGGCAATACTTGAGGTTGATAAGCAGAGTATTGAATGGCGAAACGGTCATGGAAATGCGATTGCACAGGTATACAATCATATTATAATGCCACTTGCCAATAGCCGGGATAAGCGTACACAGATACTCTGGGGCATAAGAGATTTCGAATACAGATTTAAGCGTTTTCCTGAAGGTATGTGGCTATCTGAAACTGCAGTGGACCTGGAGACACTTGATATTCTTGCTGAATCAAGGATAAAGTTCGTTATTCTTGCTCCACATCAGGCATCTCAGACAAGAAAGTTAGGTACTGGTAAATGGAAGGATGTTAGCGCTGAACGTATTGACCCAACAATGGCTTATCTATGCAGATTACCCTCTGGCCGCAAAATAAATATCTTTTTTTACGATGCACTGATATCCAGGGCAGTGGCATTCGAAAAGCTGTTGAATAAGGGGGAAGATTTTGCAAACCGTTTTTTAGATGGGTTTTCTGAGTCAATGCGGCAGCCACAGATTATAAATATAGCCACAGATGGAGAGACATATGGACATCACCACAGGTTTGGGGATATGGCCCTTGCTTATGCCATGAATTATATAGAGAATAATGGGCTGGCAATGATTACAAATTATGGTGAATATCTCGAAAAGTATCCCCCAACTCATGAAGTGCAGATATACGAAAATTCATCGTGGAGTTGTCTCCATGGTATAGAAAGATGGAGAAGCAATTGCGGCTGTAACACGGGTGTAAATCCTGACTGGAACCAGGAATGGAGAAAACCTCTGCGGGATTCTTTTGACTGGTTAAATGAGCAGCTGTCTTTCAGATACGAACATAAAATAAAGGAATATTTTTACGATCCCTGGCAATCACGGGATGATTATATTGAAGTTATACTTAACAGGTCGAAAGAGAATATTCATAACTTTATTAAAGGACACTCGAAAAGAAAATTAAATACTGATGAGATAGTCACTGTGCTCAATTTACTTGAGATGCAGAGACATGCAATGCTTATGTATACAAGTTGTGGTTGGTTTTTTGACGAGCTGTCAGGTATTGAGACTGTTCAGGTTATACAATACGCGGGAAGGGCGATTCAGCTATATGAATTAATGTCAGGTGATAAATCCCTGGAAGTTGCCTTCCTGGAAAAACTGGCTTTAGCGAAGAGCAATCTTACAGATAAGCAGGATGGCGCAAATATCTATAATAAATACGTAAAGCCTTCAATGATTGATCTCGAAAAAGTTGGTATACATTATGCTGTCAGTTCTTTGTTTGAAGATTATGAGGAGAAAACCAGGGTTTACTGCTACGAGGTGAACAGGGATGATTACCAGAAAGTGCAGGCTGGAAATATTCGGCTAGCTGTTGGCAAGATTTCAATATCTTCTGATATTACATGGCTGTCTGAAGACATAAGTTTCTGTATTGTACACTTTGGAAGTCATGCAATAAATGGCGGTGCACGCTCTTTTCAGGGAGAGGAAACTTATCAGAGAATGAAAGATGAGATGATAACATCATTCAGAACCGGCGATTTTGCAGAGATCGTGAGGTTGATGGATACTTATTTCGGAATGCATAACTATTCAATCAGGGATCTCTTCAGAGACGAGCAGCGCAAGATTTTGACACTTGATATCAGTTCTACATTAGAGGATCTTCAGTCAACTTTTCGCTCTATGTATGATAACAATAATGTTATGATGGGTTTTTTGCAAGAGGCAGGAATGCCAATTCCACTTGCATTTCATACTGCAGCAGAGTTTATACTTAATCTGGACATTCAAAAGATATTTAAAGAAGATGTAATGGATGCTGAAAGAATACAGCAAATCATAAATGATATTGAAAAGTGGAATGTATCATTGGATACCCTGGAACTGGAGTTTATAATCAGAAATAAGATCGAGGGATTAATGAACAGATTATTAAGGAGTCCATCAGATTTGCCCTTACTTATAGAAATAAAAGAGATGATTGAATTATTTAAAATTATTCCTTTAGAGATAAACCTCTGGCATGTTCAAAATGTTTATTATAAGGTAGCAACAGACTATTATAAAAATTTCCTTCTAAGGGCACGCTCAGGGGATCAGGATGCTTCAAGATGGATTAAGACATTCAGGAATTTAGGAGAGATACTGTTTTTTAATATTTCCTCGGTGCTTAAAGAAGAGTGAAATGAATGAGATACTGGATAAGGAAGGTTTGCTGCTACCAAGAATACCCGTTTCAACATACAGGCTCCAATTCAACAGTAAGTTTAAATTCCTAGATGTCAAAGATATTATCGGATACCTCCATGATCTTGGAATCTCCGATATTTATGCTTCTCCCTACCTAAAGGCTAAAAAAAACAGCATGCACGGCTATGATATCGTAGATCCCACAGTACTGAATCCAGAGATTGGCACGAAAGAAGAATATGATGAATTAATCAAAGAACTACATAAATATGATATGGGGCATATCCTCGACATTGTTCCAAATCATATGTGTATTGAGTGTAGTGATAATATGTGGTGGATGGATGTACTTGAAAATGGTCAGAGCTCAATTTATGCCCATTTCTTTGATATAGAATGGCAGCCTGTCAAAGATGAGCTAAAAAACAAAATACTAACTCCTATCCTGGGTGATTATTATGGAAATGTGCTTGAGAGACAGGAACTTATATTGAGTTTTGAAAGAGGTGCATTCTTTATAAATTACTTTGGAAATAAATTTCCGGTAAGACCTGAGACATATAACATGATATTAGAGTACCGAATAGAGGAACTTAAAAATCTTCTTTCAGATAAAAATCCTGATTTTGTTGAGCTTTTAAGTATTGTCACGGCTTTGAAACATCTGCCTCCATACACTGAAACTGACGGTGAGAAGATAATTGAGAGGAAGCGTGAAAAAGAAGTTGTTAAGAATCGTCTGAGGAGTCTTTACAGTCAGGCAATGGATATTAAAGCCTATATTGATGAAAATGTACAAATATTTAACGGAATGAGGAATGAACCTAAAAGCTTTGACCTTCTGGATAAGCTTCTTAGTGAACAAGTGTACAGATTTTCGAACTGGCGTGTTGCAGCCGAAGAGATAAATTACAGGAGGTTTTTTGATATAAACAGTCTTGGTGCAATTAGAATGGAAGACATTGATGTATTCAATGAAACACATAAATTGATATTTAAACTTATAAAAGAGAGGAAGATCACAGGTCTAAGGGTTGACCACCCTGATGGCTTATATGATCCTTCAGAATATTTTAAAAGGCTTCAGAAAAAATGTTTTATTCAAGTACGATTAGGTTTTTTCGAAAGAATGAAAGAAACAATGCCTTTACAACTTGAAAAGAATGACGTGGAAGCAGAGCTGTCAGTGCAATATGATGAAGCTTTATACTTAAATGAACAATATAAGCCATTTTACATTGTAGGTGAGAAGGTTCTTATAAGGTCTGAAAGAATACCTGAAGAGTGGTTGATTTTCAGCACAACCGGTTATTTCTTTATGAATTCGGTAAATGGTATTTTTGTAGATACGAAGAATGCAAAGGCATTCGAAAATATTTATACAAAATTCATAAAGACAAAAATCAATTTTCAGGATATTGTTTACGAAAGGAAGAAAATGTTGATGCAAGAAGCAATGTCCAGCGAAATTAATACTCTTGGCCATTACCTCAATCTCATATCAGAGAAGAGCAGGCATACAAGGGATTTAACACTGAATAGCCTTATAAAGGCAATAATTGAAGTTATAGCCTTTTTCCCCGTATATCGAACATATATAAACAGCAGGATTATAAAAGAAAGAGACCGCCAATATATAGAATATGCCATCTCAAAAGCAAAAAGACATAATCGGGCTATCAGTGAGTCTATTTTTAATTTTCTTATGGATGTATTTTTGCTTAATTTCCCGGAAGATTTAGAAGAAGAGGATAAGAAAGAATGGTTAGACATAGTTATGAGATTTCAGCAGTTGACAGGACCTGTTATGGCAAAAGGACTCGAGGATACTGCTTTTTATATATATAACCGCCTTGTTTCACTTAATGAAGTGGGCGGATATCCTGAGAGATTTGGCACAACACTTGAAGCTTTTCACGGGCAGAACATAGATAGAATTAAATACTGGCCCCATGCGCTTATAGCAACTTCCACTCATGATTCAAAGAGAAGTGAGGATGTAAGGGCAAGGATAAATGTACTTTCAGAGTTTCCTGAAGAATGGAAAAAACGGCTTAATCAATGGAGCCGGCTCAATAAGAAAAAAAGAATGATTGTGGACGGGCAGATTGCCCCAGACCTTAATGAAGAGTATTTTATATACCAGACTCTGATTGGTGCTTGGCCTTTGGATATAAGTGATGAGTCAGAATACGAAATTTTCAAAAAAAGGATAAAAGATTATATCCTGAAGGCGATAAGAGAATCCAAAGTCAACACGAGTTGGATAAATCCGAATCTGATTTATGAAGAAGCCATGATATTTTTTATAGAAAGTATACTGAATGATATTCCTGATAACCAGTTCTTAGAAGATTTTAAGGATTTTCAGAAGGTTATTTCATATTACGGCGTATTTAATTCACTTTCACAGACACTGCTTAAAATAACTTCACCAGGAGTTCCTGACCATTATCAGGGTACAGAGATATGGGACTTCAGTCTTGTTGATCCGGATAATCGCAGGCCTGTAGATTATGGTGTAAGGATAAAGATGCTTAAGGAGCTGATAAATCGTGAAAAAGACTCTGAACCTATGGAACTTTTAAGAGAATTGACTAATAACCCGGAAAATGGAATGATCAAGCTATATATTAAATATAAGGCACTTAATTACAGAAAAGCAAACAGGGAGCTTTTTGAAAAAGGTGAATATTTACCGCTTGAAGCTTATGGAGAGGGATCTGAATGTGTCTGTGCATTCGCCAGGAGACAGGGCAACAGGGAGGCAATTGTGGTTGTCCCGAGGTTTTTGACAAGACTTATCCCAAATATTGGCATTATGCATTTTGGCGCAGAAGTTTGGAAAAATTCATTCATAGTGGTGCCTATTGCAGAGACCGGTGTCAGATACACTAATATCTTTACTAGCGAAATGCTGAATGTTTATACTCACAGTGAAGCTAAAACTCTGCTTTTGTCAGAAGTGTTTGCAAATTCACCGGTTGCTCTTCTGGAAGGCAATAATGGATAACAATACCATGTAAGATTTTACCCCGTTAGAAAGCCCAGATGCTTGCCCCGTAAGAGACCAGAGGTCTTTCGGGGCTTGTAGCTGGGATAAAACAAATTCTTTTTTGCTAAAAAGGGATTTACCCCATTTAGAAAGTTTTTATATTTTCTTCTAACGGGGTTTGCAGTATCTTGTACCTTATAGATAAGTAGAAGGCATGCATAAAAGGTACAATTAAGTTGTATGTGGACAATAACAAAAGATAATATAAGTAGCAGCGGATGATTTGTTAAATGATTAAATAAAAGGTTTTTAATGTATGGAAAGTATTATTTTTAGAAAAGATGTTCAGGAAAAAATGTCGGAAATAAAGGAAGCAGACATAATTGTTGGAATCCCCAGTTACAATAATGCACGAACAATAGGCCATGTGGTAAGAGCAGTTCAGGCTGGGTTTGCAAAATATTTTCCTGATAAAAAGGCTGTGCTTGTAAATTCAGATGGAGGCTCTACAGACGGCACAACAGATATAGTTCAGGTTACAACTATTGATGATTTACAGTCCATTTATCTTTATCACAGGGTTGAGCCTTTCTTAAAGATAGCAACCCCATACCACGGCATCCCGGGAAAGGGAAGTGCCTTTAGAACTATCTTTGAAATAGCAGATGCACTTAATGTAAAAGCATGCGCAGTAGTTGACTCTGATCTGAGAAGTATTACACCCGAGTGGATTGAACTACTCATTAACCCTGTCCTCAAGGAAGATTTTGACTATGTTGCCCCGTTTTACCACAGACATAAATATGATGGGACAATAACAAACAGCATAATATATCCGTTGACCAGATCTTTATATGGCAAACGCGTGAGACAGCCTATAGGAGGGGATTTTGGTCTTTCCGGCAGACTTGCAAAATTTTATCTAAAGAAGGATGTATGGGGAACAGATGTTGCGAAATATGGGATAGATATATGGATGACAACTACCGCAATTGCCAATAATTTTAAAATTTGCCAGGCATTTCTGGGTGCAAAGATTCATGACCCTAAAGACCCTGGTACTGACTTAAGTGCAATGCTCAATCAGGTTGTCGGATCAACCTTCAATCTTATGGTGACATACCCGGATGTCTGGAAAAAAGTAAAAGGATCTATATCAGTTCCGACTTTTGGCTTTCAATATGCAGTTGGACTTGAACCTATTGCATTGAATCTCGATAGAATGATAGAAAGGTTCAAGCTCGGTGTTAAGGAATTAGTTGATTTATGCGGAAAATTTCTTTCAAAGGAAATAATGCTGTTTTTTCAGGGTATAGATACAACGAAGGAAAATTTCCATATTCCTGAAGAGATATGGGTAGAGATTATCCATAGCTATGCCCTTGCATTCCATAAGAATGTAATAAACAGGGGACATCTCCTGAAATCACTTGTTCCTTTCTATATAGGCAAGACAGCTTCGTTTGTGATAGAGACGCAGGATAGTGATGCCACTTCAGTGGAAGAAAAGATTGAGCAGTTATGCAAGATTTTTGAGGAAAGGAAGGCATTTTTGATAGAAAACTGGCAATAATGAAAGGTAGGTATTTATGAATATTTTTCAGAGAGTAGTAATCGAACCATTTGAAAGATTTTTTGAAAATGTTATTCAGTTTTTACCTAACCTCATAACATCAATAATCATTTTAATTATTGGTATAGTGCTCGGAAGGGTGTTGAAGAGTTTTTTTACAAGGCTTTTTAAAGCGATTAGAATTGATAAGTTTATGGAGAGAACCGGTACACTGGAATTATTGAGAAAGAGTGGCATAAAGGAATCGGGCTCTGCTTTGTTTTCAAAGTTCATTGGATGGGTAACCATTATCGTTTTTGCTGTTATCGCCCTGAGAACCCTTGAGATACCCCCTGTAGAAAGACTTCTCGAGAAGTTCCTTATATATCTTCCGAATGTATTTGTTGCTATCCTGATACTTTTATTCGGTTATCTTTTGAGCAACTTCTTCGGAAGGGCCGCTCTTATAGCTTCTGTTAATGCAGGATTAAGGGTTTCAGGACTGGTGGGTAGGTTTGTAAGGTTTACCGTGTTCATGCTTGCTGCAACAATGGCACTGGAACAACTCGGGATAGGCAGAGAGACAGTTGTGATCGCATTTGCGATTATCTTTGGAGGTATAGTTCTTACATTTGCAATAGCCTTCGGGCTAGGAGGAAGGGATAGTGCTAAGGAGTATCTTGAAAAGAAGTTAAAAGGTGAAGAAAAGGAAGATGACATCAGTCATCTGTAAACCCTGTACGGTAATTCAGGAGATTTCGCATAGTGAAGAAGAAAGTACTGGAAGGCTCAGTTCTATTTATAAGCATTATTAAATGGTTAATACTTGCATCCTGTGTTGGTGCTATTGTAGGAATATCAACCACGATTTTCCTAAAGCTGCTCGACCTAGGTATTGCATATGCCGCGAGCTATAAATATTATTACCTTTTGCTTCCGGTTGCCTTGTTTTTAAGCAGTTTTTTAGTGAGATATTTTGCACCGGAAGCAAAAGGGCACGGTACAGAAAAAGTAATAGAGGCAGTTCATAAGCGTTCGGGTAAGATAAATCCGCTGGTTGTTCCGGTGAAACTGTTTGCAACAATTATAACCATTGCGATTGGAGGCTCTGCTGGTAAAGAAGGACCCTGTGCTCAAATAGGGGCAGGTCTCTCATCAACTCTTTCTTCTCTGCTTAAATTTGATAATAAAGACCGCAAGAAACTGGTCATATGCGGTATAAGTGCCGGGTTTGCAACTGTATTTGGTACCCCTATAGCCGGTGCAATCTTCGGGGTTGAGGTTTTATTTGTCGGCAGCCTGCTCTATGAAGTTCTTTTTCCCTCTTTTGTTGCCGGTATTGTTGGATACCAGGTTTCATCCGCACTGGGGATTACCTATTTTCATAGTCCACTGGAATTTGTTCCTGTCTTCAGCAGCTTCTTTTTTATTAAGGTCTGTCTAGCCGGATTATTCTTCGGGCTTTGTTCATTTCTTTTTATTGAAATACTAAAGTATTCTGAAAATGTAAGTGGAAAGATAAAACTCTGGTCACCATATAAGGGAATAACCGGTGGTGTGACACTCATATTGCTGACGTGTCTGGTATCCACCAGATATTTAGGACTTGGTCTGGATACCATAAAAGATGCACTGGAAGGCGGTAATATCTTTGTTCTGGCATTTTTATTCAAAATGGTGTTCACATCAATTACCCTTAGTTTTGGCGGAAGCGGCGGTATAGTAACGCCGATATTTTTTATAGGTGCAACAGCTGGAAACCTTTTTGGAAGGTCTTTTGGGCTTGATTTATCCCTTTTTTCCGCAATTGGTATGGTTAGTCTTCTTGCAGGTGCAGCAAACTCTCCCATCTCTGCAAGTATAATGGCAGTAGAGCTTTTTGGACCTGAAGTTGGCCCCTATGCTGCTGTTGCCTGTATTATAAGCTTTTTGATGACCGGCCACAGGAGTGTCTATCCAAGTCAGGTACTGGCGATAGAGAAGTCACCATCTATCGATGTTGAGACAGGGAAAGAAATGGAGTTTGTAGATGATATTGGTCTGAAGCTCAGGTCAAAGAGTATCACAGGTACCATATCAAGGGGTCTGAAGAAGTTTAGGAAAAAGTAATATACCATAACTTTTCTTTCCAATGCCTTTTTTGATTTGGGTCATGGATAATCTCTAATCCGATAAATATATTTATGATTTTATAAAAAATTACACAGTAATTAATTATTATTTAAGATATCATTAAATTATGGAGCTTGGATTCTTAAGGGATCTTGTTATTATTTTCGGGGTTTCAGCTTTTGTTGTGTTTATACTCGGCAGGCTTAGGATACCGTCCATTGTGGGTTTTCTTATAGCCGGTGTTATATTGGGCCCGCACGGGTTTGAATTAATACATGATATCCATGAAGTAGAGATCTTTGCCGAGATAGGTGTAATACTCCTCCTCTTTACAATAGGGATAGAATTCTCAATAGCAAGGCTTCTAAGGATGAGAAAAGCTGTAATTGTGGGGGGCGGGGTACAGGTTTTTCTAACCATAGCTGTGACAGCCTTTATTACTTACCTTGCTATAGGAAATATCAATAGATCTGTTTTTTTCGGTTTCCTTATAGCCCTCAGCAGTACTGCAATTATCTTCAAGATGCTCGCTGAAAGAGGTGAGACAGACACCCCGTACGGACGCATTATGATTGGGGTACTGATTTTCCAGGATCTATGTGTTGTACCGCTTATGCTTATTACCCCTTCTTTGTCAGGAGAAAGTATAAGAATACTTGATTTGTCAATGAAAATGGGGAAGGCTGTACTGATTATAGCAGTTGTACTGCTAAGCGCAAGATGGATAGTGCCCAGGTTGCTGCATCAGATTGTTCATACAAGGAGCAGGGAGCTGTTTATAACCTCGATCATACTGCTTTGCCTGGGCATAGCACTTCTTACCTCAAAATTTGGCCTTTCACTTGCACTCGGGGCATTTCTGGCCGGACTTGTAATATCAGAATCAGAGTACTCACATCAGGCGACTGCAGATATTTTGCCTTTCAAGGACAGTTTTATAGGACTGTTTTTTGTCTCTGTAGGGATGCTCATGAATATCGAATATATGACTGATAATTGTCTTAAGATCGCAATTGCTGTGGCATTGATATTCGGACTCAAGATAATCACAGGAATGGTTTCTGCTCTTGTAATAGGTAGTCCGCTCAGGATTTCCATTCATACCGGCCTCGGTCTTGCCCAGATAGGTGAATTTTCTTTTGTGCTTGCGATTGCTGGCAAGGCTGCAGGGATTATAACAGAAGATTTTTATCAGGTCTTTCTCTCATCTTCTGTTATAACCATGATTATGACACCTTTTGTCCTACAAGTTGCGTCTCCTTTATCAGCATGGATAACACCGAGTCGTCTGATTAAGAAGGTGGTCAGGGAAAGAAGAGTTTCAGAGGGAACGGGCTTTCCAAGAAAAAGACAAGGTCATGTGATAATTATTGGGTTCGGGCTTAATGGAAGGAACCTTGCAAGTGTATTAAAAGAGGCTGAAATACCTTATGTAGTACTTGAAATGAACAGCGATACAGTATTGGAAATGAAGAAAAAAGGAGAACCGATATTTTATGGTGACGGCACAAGAAAAGAGATACTCCATAAACTTAGCATTGAGAATGCAAGGCTTCTTGTTATAGCAATATCTGATCCTGCTTCTACAAGAACCATGGTCTCAATTGCAAGGCATCAAAACCCGGATATTTTTATCATTGTAAGGACAAGGTACCTTGCCGAAGTGGATGACCTGAGGATGCTCGGTGCAGATGAGGTAATACCTGAGGAGTTTGAGACCTCAGTAGAGATATTCTCAAGGGTGCTTCATAAATACAATTTTCCCAATCATATAATCCTTGATATGGTTGATAAGGTTAGAAGTGACAGTTACAAGCCATTGAGAAGTATGGAGTTTCCAAAGAGACATCTTTTTGAAAAGTGTGAATGGCTTCCCAAAATAGAAATTGAAGGATATAAAGTGCCTGAGGGCTCGCATCTAGTTGAAAAGAGTATAGCTAAACTACAGGTGAGGAAAAAGACAGGAGTTACAATTATAGCAGTAAGGAGGGAAGCAGAGGTATATAATAACCCTGAGCCTGATTTTATATTTAATGCCGGGGATATAATACTCTTTACAGGAAAAAGAGAGGATATGATCAAGGCAATAAGTTATTTCAAGGAAGAATAAGCCACGTTCAACGCCAGTTTCAAAAGTAGGTGGTGAACTTTTTGCACATAAGTAAACCCCGTTAGAAGAAAATAATAACAACTTCTAAACGGGGTAAACCCCGTGTTCGCTCCAAAAAGAATTTATCTTAATCCCTGCTAAAAGCCACGAAATGCCTCTGGTCTCTTATGGGTCTAGCAGGGGGCTTTATAACGGGTTAAACAGACTGTTATAATTAAATAAAATCATACAACGATTTTAAAATATAGACTGAAGAACGGAGAAAATAATGATGAAAAAAACTGTGATTATCTTTTTTGTGATTCTTCTGATAACAGGATGTGTTAATAGAAAGATTGTGATTGAGACTGGTGAAGGAATACCAACGGAACGCCATTTGAAAAAAGTTACACAGCTAACTTTTGATGGTGACAACGGAGAGGCATATTTTAGTTGGGATGACCTGAAGCTCATTTACCAGTCAAACCGGGGAGGATATGCCTGCGACAAGATCTGGATCATGAACATTGACGGCTCTGACAAACGTATGGTAAGCCCTGACCATGGAGCGCACACCTGTTCATTCTTCTTTCCTGATGACCAGAATATTGTTTTTGCATCTACCAGCCATCTTACCGGGGATTGTCCTCCGAGACCAGCTATGCCACCTGGTACTCACTATATGTGGCCTCTTTATCCTTATGACATATTTGTTGCAAATCGAGACGGTTCAGGATTAAAAAGAATAACCGATAACCCGAAATATGATGCCGAGCCAATTGTATCTTCAGACGGAAAGTTTATAGTGTTCGGATCGCAGAGGGATGGTGATTTCGATATTTATATCATGAATGCAGATGGTTCAAATGTCAGGCGGTTGACCGAGAGGATAGGATATGACGGGGGTCCATGGTTTTCACCAGACGGCAGTAAGATAGTCTGGCGGGCATGGTATCCTCAGACAGAGAAAGAACTGGCTAAATGGCGCGACTGCATGGATAACAACTATATCGTTCCCTTTCCCCTGGACATCTGGATTATGGACACTAACGGTTCTAATAAGGTGAGACTTACCCAAAACGGTGCTGTAAACTGGGCACCTTCGTGGCACCCTGATGGAAAACGCATTATCTTCTCAAGCAACATGGACGATTGGCACGAAGACATAAAAAAGTTTGGACATAACTTCGAGCTGTACCTCATCAACATAGATGGATCAGGTCTGGAGAGAATCACCTACAATAATGTTTTTGACAGTTTTCCGATGTTCTCACATGATGGGAAAAAGCTGGTCTTTGCTTCAAACAGAAATCCACAGAAGCCCAGGGCTACTGATATCTTTGTCGCTGAGTGGGTAGAATAATTCAATTTTCAATATCTCAAGGAGAGCAATGAGGTACATATTTTCAATAATCTGCATCTTAATGGCAATTATCCTGATCCCTGTATCCCTGGGAGCAGAGGAACTTGTTCAGCATGATATTAAGGTCACACTATATCCTGAGGAGCATCGCCTTTCTGTAGAAGACAGGGTTACTGTACCTGAGGACATGCTTAATGATCTCAAATTTCTTCTGCACGGCGGGATGAAGCCCACAACAACTACTCCCGGCGTACGCATAATTCAGGAGAGCAAGAGTGAAGGCCCTGTACCTATGGAATCTTTCAGGGTTATCCTTCCTTCAGGAATGAAGACATTTGTCATTGAATACAGCGGAAAAATCTATCATAAACTTAAATCATACGGCAAGGAATATGCACGTGGCTTCAGGCAGACACAGGGTATGATCTCCGGAGATGGTGTATATCTGGCGGATAGTTCTTACTGGTATCCAAGGTTTGGTGACAGCCTGATGACATTCAAACTAATGGTAGAGTTGCCCGGAAGCTGGAATGCAGTTAGTCAGGGGGGGCGTATATTAAACATTCGGGAAGGGGATTCAGCCTATGTAAGCTGGGAATCATATGAACCCCAGAAAGAAATTTATCTGGTTGCAGCACCGTTTATTGAATACACACAGCATGCTGGACTCATTGATGCCATGGTCTTTCTCCGTAAACCTGATGAAGGACTGGCTAAAAAGTATCTGGATGCCACGGTACAGTACTTAGAAATGTATGAAAAGCTCATTGGCCCTTATCCTTATATGAAATTTGCACTTGTAGAGAACTTCTGGGAGACCGGTTTTGGCATGCCTTCTTTCACGCTGCTTGGACCTAAGATCATAAGATTTCCTTTTATACTTTATTCATCCTATCCGCACGAAATCCTTCACAACTGGTGGGGAAACAGTGTATTTACCGATTATGAAAAGGGAAACTGGGCAGAAGGGCTGACAGCCTATCTGTCAGATCACCTGATTAAGGAACAGAGAGGTAACGGAGCCGAATACAGACAGGCAACCCTTCAGAAGTATGTTGACTACGTATTAAGCGGAAGGGATTTTCCGCTCACCAAATTCCATTCCCGTCACAGCTCACCCTCAGAGGCGGTGGGATATGGTAAATCACTAATGTTCTTCCACATGCTGCGTCAGGAGTTAGGGGATAAAACGTTTATAAAAGGACTTCAGGACTTTTACAGTAAAAACAGGTTCAGGACCGCATCCTTTGAGGACCTTCGAATAAGCTTTGAAGTGATTTCTGAAAAGGACATGAGCTTCGCTTTTGATCAGTGGGTAAAACGTACAGGTGCTCCAAAACTTAAGGTCAAAAATGCTAAAGCTATGTCAGATGGAGATGGTTATATTCTTACCGCAATTCTTGAGCAGGTTCAGCATGGAAGTCCATATCATCTGCGGATTCCTGTTGCAGTAACTATGGAAGGACAGGACAGGGCATTTCAGAGCGTTGTGGTCATGGATAAAAGAATTATTGAACTGAAACTACATGTGCCTGAAAGACCCTTAAGGCTTGATGTAGACCCCGAGTTTGACATTTTCCGCAGGCTTGATCGTGAGGAATTCCCGCCAGCATTGACACAGGCCTTTGGAGCAAAAAAGATGATTATACTCCTGCCGTCATCTGTCAGTAAAAGTCTTCTTAAGTCTTACCGTGAGCTTTCAGAGTCTATTATTCATTCAGGGCCTGATGAGGTGAAGGTATTGCTTGATAAAGAATTTGAAAGACTCCCTTCTGACTCTGCAGTTACAATTTTTGGTTGGGAAAATCATTTCATCGATAAAATAGTCCCTGCACTATCAGGCTACGATGTTGACATGACCAGCGAAGGCGTTAGAATAGGGCATACAGAAATTAAGCGGGAAAATCACACAGTGGTGCTTACCGCAAGACACCCTGGTAACAAGGAATTATCCCTTACATGGATTGCAACTGATATGCCCGAAGCTACTCCAGGTCTTGGACGTAAGCTCCCGCACTACCATAAATACAGTTATCTCGGTTTTGAAGGTAAGGAGCCCGAAAATATAGCAAAAGGCAGATGGCAGGTACTTGACTCACCTATGACGGTCTTTTTCCAAAGCAGTGACGGGAAAATAGAGAATGTTGAAATGGCAAAACTGTTGCAGAGAGAGCCTCTGGAAAAACTCCCACAGGTTTTTTCAGAAAAACAGATGATTGATACAGTACGCTTTCTCTCGAGCGAAGAGCTGAAAGGACGGGGGTGCGGTACTGAGGAACTTAACATTGCAGCAGAATTCATAGCCAGAAAATTTAAAGAGGCAGGTCTAAAGCCTGCCGGGGATAGCGAGGGGAGTTACTTTCAGATATGGCAAGACAAGTGCGAGGGTTCCAAACACACTGTGATCATGAGAAACGTTGTGGGGGTCGTACCTGGTAATATGCCGGAGCTTAAGGCTGAGAGCGTGATAGTAGGATCTCATTATGACCACCTGGGGCTTGGTCTGATATATCCGAGAGAAGAGAAATATAGGGGGAAAATTCATCCAGGTGCTGATGACAATGCAAGCGGTGTAGCTATACTTTTAGAGCTTGCACGTGTAATTTCCAGAAATATGAATCCTGACCGCAGCATAGTTTTTGTTGCATTTACCGGAGAAGATTCAGGTAGAAAAGGTTCCAGCTTTTATGTGGCAAACCAGAAACTATATCCTCCTGAGCAGATTATCGGAATGATTAATCTGGATACAGTGGGACGCCTTGGCAAAAGGAAACTTTTAATACTCGGGGCAGACTCGGCAAGGGAGTGGGTACATATCTTCAGAGGAGCAGGTTATGTTACCGGAGTTGACGTGGATACTGTTTCAGAGGAACTCGATTCAAGCGACCATATAAGTTTTCATAAAGCTGGGGTACCTGCTGTTCAGCTCTTTTCTGGTCCCCACCTTGATTATCACCGCCCAACAGATACTGCAGAAAAGATTGATCCTGAAGGGCTCTTGAAGGTAGCATCAGTTGCCAGGGAGGCAATTGAATATCTTTCAGGTCATGGAGCATCTATTACGTCGGTGTTAAAGACCCAAAGAGATGTTGAATCAGTTCCCGGGCTGCAGCGGAAAGTCAGCCTTGGCACAGTTCCTGATTTTACCTTCAAAGGTGATGGATACAGGCTTTCCGGAGTTGTGCCTGACTCACCTGCAGAGTCGTGCGGGCTAAAGGAAGGAGATGTGATTATCAGGATAGGTTCCGAACCTGTAAAAAGACTGAAAGACCTCTCAGTTATACTCAAATCATTAAAACCCGGTGACAATATCTCCATTACCTTCATTAGAGACGGGAAAGTAATGGCCGTAGAAACCAAGGTAGTGGAGAGGTAGTTGTCCATTTATGTTATATTTGTAATATGCCGGCCAATCTACCGCCAGAATATTTCGAAGCCGAAAGGAAGTATAAACAGGCTACAACTCCTCAGGAGAAAATATCAGCTCTTGAGGAGTTAATATCAACAGTCCCGAAACATAAAGGTACTGACAAAATAAGGGCAGACCTGAGAAGAAGACTCTCCAAACTGCGGGAAGAATCTCTCAGAAAAAAGAAGTCCGGAAGGGGAGACATTTATACCGTGGAAAGACAGGGCGCTGCTCAGGTTGCTATTATCGGTTTTTCCAATTCAGGCAAGTCTTCTGTCTTGAAAGCACTGACAAATGCAAACCCTGTTATTGCAGATTATCCCATGTCGACTGTTATACCAATTTCTGGCATGATGCCCTATGAGGATATTCAGTTTCAGCTTGTTGACCTTCCCCCCATAGGAAATGAATCTACTGATGGCTGGGTTTCAGGAATCCTGAGAAATGCGAATATTTTTATGATGGTTGTAGACCTTTCAGAAGACCCTGATATTCAGGCTGAACTATTGATCGGGCAGTTAACAGAATGGAGGATACAAATTCTTAAAAGAGGCGAAAAGAAAGAGCAGAAACATAGTCTTAAGTATAAACCGCTTATTCTCACAGCAAATAAGTCTGATCTGCCGGATACTGATGAAGGTTTTAAAAGGTTAAAACAAAAATATGAATCATCATATCCCGTAGTAAGTATTTCAGCCAAACTAAAGGAAGGTGTTGAAGAATTAAGGATGGTTGTATTTGAAAACTCATGGATTATAAGGGTTTATTCAAAAGAGCCCGGTAAAACACCGGATATGGATACGCCTTTTACAATGCCTGCCGGTACCGATGTGCTAGATCTTGCAAATATTATTCATAAGGATTTTGTTAATAATCTCAAATATGCCTGCATATGGGGTTCAGCAAAGTTCGATGGTCAGAGAGTGCAAAAGGACTATATCCTTCAGGACCGGGATGTTGTTGAATACCATCTGGGAAAATGAGTTTTCCAGCCTCAATATATTATTATTACAAAAAATGTTGTGTGATTATGGAGATATGTGAAGGAGCTTATCATTAAGTTTCACGATGTCTCAGGTGAGGAGTTCCATTTATACTTGAAAGAAAAAGAGTTTAACTGCGATAATTATAGAACAGCAGTATGTTTAATCTAATTATTTTAAAAGGTCATTGATTTATTTCCAGATTTGTTATAAATCGCCTGCTTTAATATTATGCAGGAAAGTTTTTTTAGAAAGATCAAATATGAATAAAATAATATCAGTTTTTATTACTACAATGATTGCCTTGCTAATGCCCGCTCTTTCATCTGCAGCGATAAATGAAGTTCTAATGGATCCTTATAACGCCCACATACCGCCATCAGATAATGCATCTCTTGAATATACTCTTCCGTTTACTTTTCCTTTTGATGGAAGGAACATAGTAGATGTCTGTGTCTATACTGACGGACTTATAGAGCTTCTTGAGTCAGGAGAAACCTGTACTTTAACTGATGCAGCCGGCATACATCAGAGTGGAGTACCTTCAGGAATGGATGCAGTCTTAATAGCTAATGATGATCTTACAACAGGAGTAGTTATAAACGGTTTTTCTGATAAGGTGATCATCAGCTATACCGGCTCGACGACCGCGGACAACGGTGATTTCTATGATGGCACAATTCAGATGCAGGTTATTCTTTACAG
>CAYFQB010000045.1:0-21045 GCA_964345225.1 uncultured Nitrospiraceae bacterium
CAGCCTATGATAACAGAAGATGGGAAATTTGCTGTAACTTATAACGGCGAGATCTATAATTTCCGGGAACTCAGGGCAGAGTTGGAAAGCCTCGGTCACAAGTTCAGGTCAAAAACCGATTCCGAAGTTGTCCTTTACTCATATATTCAGTGGGGAAGCGACTGTTTGAGCCGCTTTAACGGTATGTTTGCCTTTGGCATCTGGGACAAAACCAGGCAGGAACTGTTTCTTGCTCGTGACCGATACGGAATAAAACCCCTTTATTACACATTTCAGAATAATACATTTCTTTTCGCTTCTGAACAGAAAGCTCTAATTGCCCATCCAGCGGTAAAAAGTGAAATCGACCTTGAGGCCCTGCTCGAGTATTTTACTTTCCAGAATATATTTACTGATAAAACCCTTCTGAAGGGTATCCGCCTTTTCCCTGCCGGCTGTTATACCAAAATTTCTCTTGGAGCTTTGAGCTTTCAGCTTTCCACTTTGAGCTTAACTCGTTACTGGGATTTCGATTTTATTGAACCGGATAATCCTTTAATGGAAGAAGAATATATCGAAGAACTCGATCGCCTGTTCCGCCAAGCAGTCAATCGGCAGCTTGTAAGTGACGTAGAGCTTGGCTCTTATCTCAGCGGTGGAATGGACTCAGGTTCTATAACAGCCATAGCGGCAACCCAATTGCCGTATATAAAATCCTTTACCTGTGGATTTGACCTTCACTCGGCATCTGGATTAGAAATGGGATTTGACGAACGGGAAAAGGCTGAATATATGTCCTATCTTTTTAAGACCGAGCATTATGAAATGGTCTTAAAAGCAGGGGATATGGAGAGAATTCTTCCTAAACTTGCCTGGCACCTCGAAGAACCACGTGTAGGTCAGTGTTATCCCAATTTTTATGCATCTCAGCTTGCATCAAAATTTGTTAAAGTGGTACTTTCCGGATCTGGTGGAGACGAGCTGTTTGGTGGATATCCCTGGCGTTATTACAGAGCTGTTATTAATGACGACTTTGAGCATTACATTGATAAATATTATGTTTACTGGCAGAGGCTTATCCCCAACAAATCGATCCACGAAATCTTTAGCCCTGTATGGGATAAAGTAAGGCAAGTATGGACACGTGATATTTTCAGGGATGTGTTTTTAAAGCAGTTTCACAGAGTTAATAGACCTGAAGATTATGTAAATCATTCTCTTTACTTTGAGGCCAAGACATTCCTTCACGGCCTGCTGATTGTTGAGGACAAATTGAGCATGGCTCACAGCCTTGAGACCCGAGTGCCGTTCCTAGACAACGACCTTGTAGATTTTGCCATGCAGGTCCCGGTGTACCTGAAACTGAAGAACCTGACCGAGGTAATCAAGCTTAACGAGAACGAACCCGGACTGAAGACTTCAAAGTACTTTCAGAAGACACGTGACGGTAAATTAGTACTGCGAAAGGTCATGGAGCGTTATATCCCTTCTGAAATCACAGAATCTGTAAAACAGGGATTTTCTGCTCCGGATGCATCATGGTTTAAAGGAGAAAGCATTAATTATGTTCGGAAAATGATTCTTGGTAAAAGTTCAAAAATATACGAGTTTCTTGACAGGGAAGCCGTCTGTTCATTGGTAAACGAGCACTTGGAGGGCAAAGTAAATAGAAGGCTGTTTATCTGGTCACTTCTAAATTTTGAGTGGTGGTGCAGGGAATTTATGGGTAATAATTAAAATGTCAGCTTTAAAAAGACTAAAGATAAGTCCGGATCCTGTTGAGAGTTCCCAATTTTCAGAAGCACAAAAACAGACGAAGCAGGTATTTGGATTTAAGTGGAAAAAACGTGAGACATATGAGTCCGAGAATGTAAAGGAAAGCATGAAAAGATGGCTTTTTGAACGCTACTGTGACAATAATCCCGGGAAACTCAGCGAATGGCTGTCAGGAGAACGAAAAATATTGCTTGATGCAGGATGTGGTTCGGGATTTTCTGCACTACTTTTTTTCGGTGATCATTTAAAAAATCATGATTATCTAGGGGTTGATATTTCGGATTCTGTGGATATAGCAAAACAGCGATTTCAGGAGGAAGGCTATCAAGGAGATTTTCTGAAGATGAATTTGATGGACTTGCCCGTTCCGGAAAGCTCAGTAGATATGATTTTTTCAGAGGGCGTTTTGCATCATACTGACAGTACTGAAAAATCCCTCAATTTTCTTTCGAAAAAGCTGAAGCCAGGCGGTAGGTTTCTCTTTTATGTATATAAGAAAAAAGGGCCTGTTCGCGAGTTTACTGATGACTTTATCAGAAATTATCTAAAGGATTTCGATGATCAAAAGACATGGGAAGAATTAATCCCATTGACAAAACTTGGAGAAGCGCTGGGAAGATTGAATATAAAAGTAGATGTTCCGGAGGCAATACCGTTTCTTGATATCCCAGCAGGCAGTATCGATATACAGAGGCTGTTCTACTGGCACTTTTGCAAGGCATTCTATAATCCAGATTGGAGCATTGAGGAAATGAACCATATCAACTTTGACTGGTTCAGGCCGTTAAACTGCCATCGGCATACACCGGAAGAAATAAAACAGTGGTGCAATGAAGCCGGGCTTGATATCGAAAACATGAATATTCAGGAATCAGGTATTACAGTAGTAGCAATTAAACTGTAAAGTTATTATCAACTTTTAGAATTTGAACTCTTACAAGGATTGTAATCATGAAAGAAATCGAAAAATTATTTAAAAGTTTAAATAATTTGTATGATCTAAAAACAAGACAATTTATGGAAAAGTGGGACCGGCTGCTTCCCCTAAATGAAATGATAATAGATCGATGGGAAAAAGCAAAAAAGTTAAAGTTTGGGGAAGGAACCTCTATCTATGACAGTTCTTTAATATTTGGAAATGTTAAAGTTGGGGAAAATACCTGGATAGGTCCGTTTACAATTTTAGATGGAAGCGGAGGGGTACTGACAATAGGTAATTATTGCAGTATTTCAACGGGAGTACAGATTTATACCCATGACAGCGTGAAGTGGGCTATTACAGGTGGAAAAGCTGAATATGAAAAATCACCTACAATAATAGGCAATTGCTGTTACGTGGGTCCGTTTTCATTAATTGCTAAAAGTGTAAAAATAGGGGATCATTCCATTATAGGAGCTTTTAGTTATGTAGACAGAGATATTTCTGATTATTCTGTTGTTAGGGGTCAACCTGCAAGGGTGGTTGGGAAGGTGAAGATAAAGAATGAGACGGAGGTTGAGATTGAATATTTTTAGAGGCATTGCCTTTTGTATGGAATCCAGTTAATTGCTGTGTGTACAAATGGAGATTTTATTCATAGATAGACTTGCAGAGCAAGGAATTGATGAAAAGAAAGTCCAGTAATAAACACTAGAATAATGCAGAGGTTTTATGCCTAATAATATTCTCTTATGTTGTAAGCAGTGTGGTAATATTCTCAAACCTCAAACTGATATTTATATCTGCGGTACTTGTTTTAAGAGTTATGAAATTGTAAACGGTATCGTATTAATGGAGGCCAGAAAACAGGACGTCGATCTAAGAATACCAAAAAACTTAATGGATATTCATAAACTGAGATATGAGCGAAAGTATTTTGGTTCTGTGATAAAAAGTGATGTTGAGTATTATGCGCACTTGCATAGTATAAACTTCACAAAATTTCACGTGGAATTACTTTCATCTTATATAAATGATCCGGCTGTTATTGTTGATTTAGGTTGTGGACAGCTTCCATCTATCAACTATTTACATGAATCTATAGTAAAAAAGTATTATGGACTGGACTTGAGTTATGAATCACTTGTTATTGCCAATAATAATTTCAAGAGGCATTTCCCTTTAACCCTCGTTCAGCATGGTATTACAGAAATTCCCTTTCCAGACAGGTCTGTTGATGTTGTAATTAGCAGTGAAGTAATAGAACATATTGATCATCCCTTCGACCACCTTATAGAGATATATAGGATATGCAAACAAGGAGGTTATTTATCACTTTCCACTCCGTGTGCATCAATGTATTTTTATCCGTTCAATTTTCTCTATGCCTTAAAATATCCGAGAAGATTCAAAAATTGGTTTAATAATTGGCAAAAACAAATAAATGCACATAATTATTGGGACGAGGCTTTAATGTGGCATCCCGGATTGCGACCTAAGATACTAAAGGATTGGATTATTAAAGCGGGTTTTTCAATAGTACGCCATGAGACCAAATTGTGGTATTATCATACACCTATCAGGTTAATGTGGAAAACATGTGCTTTTCTTGAAAAAAGAGGTTTTTCTTCAGCAAGTATTGTATTTAAGAAATATCTTGAATTTACGGATAAGGTATTGTCTTTAAATATTCCAATAATCAAATGGAGTGGAATCCGACAATTTATCCTCTGTCAAAAAAGTCGTTAATCAGCACTATGACCAGACTGTTTCTAAATATTCTTTAATGAATTAGGAATAGTAATAAAAACTCGACGCACAGCTGTGACATTGCTGCTTTTAAACTGTAAATACCTGTTACATATATAAAAACTGTCCTTTGCTCTTATTTGGCAATCCTCAAACTATAGATGTTAAGTATATTAAACAAACTAAAGGTAGTAATAAAAAAATATCCTCCATTATATCGAGTTGTCCGTAATTCTTATACAATTTTAGGAGGTTTTAAAGGACTTTTAAAGAGGCAAAGGGGTGCAAAAGATTATTTTCTCTCCACAATCTCATTGAGCCAGCATTCATCATATGTTGCTGGTAAACCCATGAATATTACAATTGAACCGACCAATATCTGCAATCTCCACTGTCCTGTCTGCGAAACAGGAGCAGGTATTCTTCAAAGGCCAAAGAGAAATATGTCCTTTGAAGAATTCAGGATCATTATCGATAAGATTGCTTTTCATACCAATATACTCATGTTTTATTTCATGGGCGAACCCTTCCTGAATAAGGATGCCTACCGGATGATCAGGTATGCCAAAAATAAAGGGATCCCGTTTATCACTACCTGTACCAATGGAGATTTTGTGAAACCTGAAGAACTAGTTAACTCTGGCATCGATGAAATAAGTTTTCAGATAGGTGGCATGACGCAGGAGACTCATAATACATATCGCGTAGGCAGCCGTTTAGATAGGGTTTTGGAAAACCTTAAGGAGACAGTACGGCTTAGAAATCAGATGAGATCAGCAATGTCTATTCTCTGTGGATTCATTTTGATGAGGCACAATGAGCATGAAATTGAAGAATTTAAAAGTGCGATGACACAAATAGGCGTGGATGAGGCGGTTGTTGTTGATCCCTGTGTAAGAACAATTGAGCAGGCAAAGGAAATGCTACCAACAGATGAGAAACACTGGTATTATGACCCTGTTGCACTGGGGAAAGGGGAACTTAAACCCAGAGTCATCCCTCAAGATGAATGCCCTTGGATATACTACTCCATGACAGTTCAGGTTAATGGGGACGTGGTCCCCTGTTGCAGAGATGTAAATGGCGAGAATGTCATGGGGAACTTGTATGTACAGAGCCTTGAAGATATCTGGAATGAAGAGCGTTTTATTAACTTCAGAAGTAAATTACTCAAGAAACAGAGTGAGATCGGGATTTGCAGGCTGTGTTCCGGATATGGAGTGAGCCAGATAAAATGACAACAAAACCACGTATTTTATTCATTATACCTTCTGATTTTGATGCATTAAAGCGAAAAGGCGTTATAAACATGATTTTAGAGCGTGATGAGAATGGATTTTTTGAGCGAGTTATATCAGTTCATCCAATCACACAGAAAACACAGAGAGTTTATTTAAACGAAAAGCATGTTTTATATGATATAGGATTAGATATCATACCTGGTTTAAATAAATATCTCGTTTTACGAATTATTCAGGCTCCATTTCATTTTATCCGTGTTATAAGGAGACTAATCATTTTAGTTAAAAAAGAAAATATAAATATTATCAGGGCAACTGATCCATACTTTGCGGGATTGTTTGCGTTAATTGCATCCATGTTTACGAAAATTCCATGCTGTATTTCCATTCATTCAGATTATGATAAACGATATCAATTAGATCCGGAATACGGTGCCCCCAAGATTTTTGGTTCTAGAAAGTTTGCCAAGTATATTGAACACCTTACTCTTTCAAGGGTAAAAATGGTTATGCCTATTCGTGAAACATTAGCGCAAAAGGCGATAATGAATGGTGCTAAACCGGAAACTATCAGGATAATTCCTCATGGCATTGATATGGCACCTCTTAAACAATTGCCAAAAAACGATATATATAAATATTTTGAAATAGACAGAAATTCCAAAATTATCAGTTTTGTAGGTCGGCTCTCTAAAGAAAATTATGTGGATGATGTTCTGACATTAGCCAAAAAATTGTCACGGGTCAGAAATGATTTTGTGATTGTTATGGCAGGGGGTGGAGCCGAAAAAGACAGATTGAAGAAATTAGTTGCTAATGACAAAGATTTAAATCGTGTTATCCGCCTTGTCGGATTCCAGTCACGCGAAGTTTGCCTGGATTTGCGCCGTGCATCCGCTGTTTCTCTCTGTCTGATGGCAGGGTTTAGTCTGATTGAGGCTTGTGCAGCGGGACATCCTGTTGTTGCATACGATGTGGAATGGCATTCTGAACTTGTCAAAAATGATGAAACAGGCTTCCTGGTTAGGGAGCATGACATTGACGGATTAGTTAAATCAGTATCTTATCTTTTAGACAATCCCGAGAAAGCTCTTCAGATGGGGGAGAATGCACAGGCATTTGCATTTGATAGACATGACATAAATAAGACATCTGCAATCAAAAGACAATATTATCAGGAATTGTTGAAAGGAAAACCAGCCGATAAAAGTAAACATAATCCAATACTTCAGATTATGGCTGAAAATCCCTGGTATACTGATGACCAGTTTGCATCTCAACTTTCTAATCCCGGCTCGCGGTCAGTTATTGAAAAAAGGTGGAATATTTTTGAAAAAGCCTTAATTGAATGGAAAAAAAATGCTGGCTTAGTTGATAAACATATTTATATTTTAGACGCTGGCTGCGGAGATGGCATCAATCTCTTTGCATTTTCTGAAGTGATTAAGAGACATAAATGGGATGCTAAACTTTTCGGGATAGACTATAATCCGATCCGGACAAGCAGAGCGACATGTATTGCAGGAGTTAACGGTGTTTATCTTGCTTCGTTATATACTCTGCCTTTTGCCGACAGAACTTTTGATGTAATACTATGCAATCAAGTATTAGAACATATTCCGGATGACTTGCTTGTTCTCAATGAATTGCATAGGGTACTCAAAAGAGATGGTTTATTAATTCTCGGTGTACCAAACGAAGGCTGTATTTTGGCCCGCTTGCGTAATCACGTATTACAGCCTTCAATTTCCCGTTCCACAGACCATATCAATTTCTATACAGCTGAGGCTTTGTCTAAAAAAATGAATGATGCCGGTTTTCAGATAGTGCACATGGAACGCAAGGGCTTTTTCACTCCCCATCTGAGACTGCAGTACTTGATAACGGCCTGGACTATTGGTAGAAAGGCGTTAGATTTATTAGGCAGCATGATCTCTTCGCAATCAGCAGAACTAATTATTTTTGCGAAATTAAAACATGAATGAATTCCAGCCACCTTATATAATTTTTCAAGCCGGGAATTTCAGAAGATGTTACATAAAAAGGCAGCATCAGTCTCTGTAATATTATAAATGATTAGATCATACGCTGGTGTATTGCTTTTCCTTGTGGCTGCTTCGGTTGTAGCACTTCTGAGTTCATGGCAGATTTCACTTCATGTGCTACCAGATGTTTATGGCCAATATAGCCTTTATCTGTCAATAGTAGGATTTGCTGTGATGTTTTTTATAAGCTGGCCGAATGCTGCACTACTGCGGTTTGGGAGGGAGGAGTGGAATCAACGAAAAAGCCTTGGCAAGACACTATCTACAAGATTGGTTCTATATACAGCAGGGGTTGGCAGTGTGCTTGTTATAGCATTTTTATTAAATTCTTCTGCAACCAGATTTCTGGACATGACAGAAAGCCCCTTTTCCCTCATTGCTGCTGGAATTATTTTAGCACCTTTGGCTGAAATAGGGATTTATGCGAATCAGGCAACCGGCAGACCGATATCTTACGGGTTAACCCCCCTAATAAGCCAGATAATTTTTTTATCTGGCATTCTTCTTATTCCTGTATTATATGTTACTGCAGACATAAAGTATTTAATTTTTTGGTTTCTCACAGGAGCGATGTTTTCCGCAGTTACTGCAATTATAATCTTACCAAGAAACGTATGGCATAGTTTTCGCCCCGACAGGACTGTTATGAGTAATATCCTTCGCTACTCCTGGGCTTTGCCTTTTGGAGCAATAGCTAGCTATACCGTAAACTGGGTGGATGCCTGGGTGATCCGTGCATATATGGATACATTTAATGTAGGCATCTATACATGGGCATATCAGATAACGATGATAGGGTCTCTGGCTTTTCCCCCTCTTGCAGTTATTCTGGCGCCTTATATGATAGATGCACGTCTTTCAGGCGACATAGATGAATTGAGTCAACATGGATATAGAAGTCTGCGCGTCGTAGTATTAGCTGGAATAGCAGGAACGGTTTTGCTGGGGCTGGTATATCCGGTTCTCTCTACAGTCGTTGGTTCTCACTATATGCAAGCATACATGATTATCCTGATATTACTGTCTGCCATTCCTTTTCAGTTACTTGGATATCTCATAACCCCCATTTCTAATGCATTTGAATTCCTGATTCCCAGAAAAGTATTAATAAGTATCGGCATCGCCATTTCCAACGTGTTTGGAGATTTGATTCTCGTTCCTCTGATGGGTATCAGCGGTGCTGCTGTTGCAACCTGGGGTGTTTTTTTCGTGGGCGGGATTATTCAAGTCTATATAGTAATGAAATATGTGCCTAAAATTTCATTTCCTTCTCTGTTGAGTTTTAGTATCGGAAGCCTTTTAATGTCGGTGGGTGTATTAGGTATCTGGATGAGCGGGCCGGTAGCAGGCACATTATTGTGTTTTGCTTTAAGTATTACAGCATTGATGGCAGCACGTCGTATAAGATTATTTTCGGAATCGGATGCCCAATGGCTTGAAGCCCAACCGATTGCAGATATAATAAAAAGACCTCTTGTTTTGTTTGCAAAATGGTTAGTGTACTCATAACTTTACCATTAGCATTTTTTTTCCGTTTTTTACCCCATCTTTTTTCCTCAGGGGGCCTTGGGGTTGACCACTGGTACTGGAAGACTTATATAGAAACCTATCGCAGGGAACGGCGGTTCCCACCTATTCTTCCGCAGTATATCCTTGAGGAATATCAGTGGTATCCGCCATTATTCCCGATGACAATGGCTTATTTTCCTGAAAAGATATTTGACAGTTACAGCCACTGGGTTGCGATTATTATTGACCTGCTGCGCATGATGTTGCTTCTCGGTATATTAATATGGTGGAGTAAAAGCAGTCCATGGGCTATCGGAATTGCAGGCCTTGTTTACGCTACAATGCCAATTCTGGTTTCCTATAATATTCAGCTAAATCCCCGCGGGATTGGAGCCTTATTCCTTGACTTATTAATTGTCCTTTTACTTTGGGTTTTTCTATTCAACGGTCCTTTATGGATCTGGGGTGTGATTTTACTTCTTTCCGGCTTAATTATGTTAACCCACAAAATGACTACCCAGCTTTTCTGGTTTTTATGTATTGGAGCAGGGATATTAACGCGGGATTGGTGGTTTTTTGGCTTGATTCCAGCATCAATACTGGTTGCCCTTATAATAAGCAAGGGGTTCTACCTTAATGTTGTGCGTGCCCACTGGGACATTGTCTCATTCTGGCACAGGAACTGGAGATGGCTCATGGCGCATCCAATCAGGGAATCAACAATATATGGCGAAAAAAGTTATGAGACGCCTAATAAAGTTCATAGAAGAGGCATTAAAGGTTTTCTTAGGCATTCAGGTGACCTTATTGTTCATAATATATGGGTCTGGGTGCTTATTGCTGTAGCCGTAACTGGAATATTTCCTGCAACAACTCTCACCATCCAGTATCAATGGGTTTTCTGGTGGATAGTTCTTATTGCTTTGTTTGGTGTTTTGACACTCTTTTTACCTTTTCTGAAAAGTCTTGGTGCGGGTCAGTTATATTTTTATAATGCAGCCTTTCCTACAGCACTTTTGTGGGGTATGATATTCAAGAATGCTACAAAAGATAATCATGTCTTGATAGTTTTTCTCATTGCATTGCTTGTAAATATCCTGGTTATTTTACGCTTTTATATCGGATTTAAGCATGCGAAAACTCAAAAAATAGATAAAAACTTTGAAAAAGTCCTTGAATTTCTAAGCAAATCACCAAAAGGAGTGGTCATGTGCCTTCCTCAAAAGTGGTATGATGTGGTGGCTTATAAAACAGGTCAACCAGTTCTTTACGGAGGTCATGGCTATGGGTTTAAGCTTTTAGAGCCTGTATTCCCCAGATTGTTGATACCAGTTCAGGAAATAATTGAGAAATACAAAGTGCGATATCTTTTGACGTTAGACGGTTATTTAAATGATGAGTTTCAAAGGGATCTTAAAAATTTTAAGTCTTTCGAAAAATTTGGACAATATACAATATTCTGCATGTGAGCTCTTTTTAAAGAAAGGATCAGTGAGTTTGTTATTAGGCGATGGTGTCATTTTTCATAATGGATTGGCTTTTTTGTGCATGGCTGAACAACTATTAATTTAAAAGGAATAGCAATGAAAGAGAAGTTATTGGATATGCTTGTTTGCCCTTACTGCAGTGGCAGTCTTGATCTGAAAACAGACTTGACTGAAGGGACTGAGATTAAGGAAGGAAGCCTGACTTGCCAGAAGTGTAGCAGAAAATTCCCTGTCACAAAGTTTATCCCAAGATTTGTTGAATCTGATAAATACGTGGACATATTTGGCTTTGAATGGAATAAGTTCCATGATGTCCAGATGGATATACTAAACAATACAGATGAATCAGAAAGGACTTTTAAGTGGAAGACAGGTTGGGCACCTGAAGATATAAAGGGGAGGCTGATTCTTGATGTGGGCTTGGGAGCGGGGAGGTTCGCCGACATTGTTTCTAGATGGGGAGGTGAGGTAGTTGGGATCGATTTAAGTTTTGCAGTCGATGCTGCTTATAAAAATATTGGACAAAGAAGCAATGTTCATATAATTCAGGCTGATTTATTTTATTTGCCTTTCAAAAAAGGAATTTTTGACAGTATTTATTCGATTGGCGTACTGCATCATACGCCAGATACTGAAAAGGCATTTAAATCTATTGTTCAATATATTCACAATAAGGGCGAATTGGTAGTATTTTTGTATGCTTATGGTCACTACCATTATTTTAGTGATATTTGGCGAAAATTTACTGTAAAACTTCCAATAAAGATAATGTACTATATTTCTAGTATAGCTGTTCCTTTTTATTATGCTTACAAGGTGCCATTATTCGGGAAGGCTGTTCAATTTTTCTTGCCAATATCGAACTGCAAAAAATGGAAAGGCAGATGGTTAGATACGTTCGACTGGTATTCACCTAAATATCAGTGGAAACATACATGGCCAGAGGTATATCGGTGGTTTGAGGAGGAAGGATTTACAGATATAAAACTGCTTGATGAACATAGAGAAAGCAGTCTTACACAAATATGCATGAGAGGGAAAAAAGATTGATAATTATACCCCGATTAGAGGCGCTTATAAAGGTTTTTTATGAATTCCGAACAAATAACCCATATTAGTTCAAGCTAACATTAAAAAGTATTCTTTCACTGTATTAGAAATCTGGAATGAAGTAAAAAATAATGACTAATGATCGATAAAGTCAACAAAAAACTGATGTTTGTTATTCCCTCGCTTCAAGGTGGTGGAGCAGAGAAGGTTGCTTCCATTATCCTGAAGGAATTCAGCTCTTCGGGGATAGATGTTGTTCTGGTCTTATTTAGCAAGGAGTATATTTATGAAATATCTGAACAAGTAAAGGTAAAATATCTGGATATAAAACCGAATAAAAACTTTATTTATGTAATTTATAAATTTTTTTATATAATTTTTAAATTGTCCAGGATTATAAAAAAGGAAAAACCATATAGAATTCTTAGTTTCCTTGATTATACAAATATTGTTGTCATATTAAGTAGTTTTCTTTCCCTCCATATGACAAAAGTAATTATTTCTGTGCGTACATCACCAACATTGTATCTCTATGAGTATTCAAAAACCTTCTGGAATAATGTAATAACAGTGTTTGTAAAGCTTTTCTATAATAAAGCAGATATGATTATCACAGTTTCGGAATATAGCAAGAAAGATTTGATTGAAAACTATGGTATAGAGAGGGAAAAGATTGTAATTATATATAATCCTGTTGATATAAATAGAATATATGCTCTATCCGAAGAAGAGGTATCTCATACATGGTTTAATGACAATATTCCTGTTATCATATCCGTTGGAAGATTATCAAAAGAAAAAGGTATTGAATATTTACTGAGGGCAATCGCCATAGTAAAGGAGACAATATCAGCACGGTTGTTAATTGTGGGTGATGGAGAAGAGAAAAATTATCTTAAGGACATAAGCAGTAAGCTCGGGATTGATCGAGATGTGTATTTTGCTGGTTTTAAAAAGAATCCGTATAAATTCATGAAAAGATCCACAGTCTTTGTTTTGCCCTCTCTATGTGAAGGGTTTCCGAATGCACTCATAGAAGCAATGACTTGTGGTGTGCCCGTAATATCCACTATATACAATCCATCAACGAGTGAAATAATCAAAAATGAAAAAGATGGATTGTTGGTTCCTGTTAAAGATGAGAAAGCTATTGCTGATGCTATATTAAGGCTTCTAAACGATGAAGAGTTACGAGTAACATTGTCAAAAGGAGCGAGGGAAAAGGTTGAGAATTTCTATGTCGGGAAAATTATGGACAGGTACAAATCTGTTTTAGATATTTAATAATAATTCAATAAAAAGAATTCATTAAAAAGACCTTGAAGATTCTCGGTATTTCATGTTTCTACCATGATAGCGCAGCAGCCCTGGTTATTGATGGAGAGATTATTGCTGCTGCTCAGGAAGAACGGTTTACGCGCAAGAAGCACGATCCCGGATTCCCGAAACACGCAATTGAAAATTGTCTGAAAATTGGAAATATTTCTGTCAGTAATCTGGATTTTGTTGCGTTTTATGATAAACCGTTTATCAAATTCGAGCGCATAATAGAGACTGTATTAGCCTATGCTCCAAAGGGATTCAAAATTTTCCTGAGGGCGGTTCCATTATGGATTAAGGATAAACTCTGGATGTCAAGGTTTATTCAGAATGAACTTCAAGGATATAAAGGAGAAATTATTTTTACCGAGCATCATGAGTCTCACGCGGCTTCAGCATTTTTCCCTTCGCCATTTGAAAGGGCAGCGTTTTTAACTGTTGACGGGGTTGGTGAATGGACTACAACCAGTTTTGGAACGGGAAATGCCAATCGTATTGATATGCAGTGTGAATTACATTTTCCACATTCTCTAGGGTTATTATATTCAGCTTTCACATATTATCTCGGATTTAAGGTAAATTCAGGAGAATATAAAGTAATGGGTTTGGCTCCTTATGGTACTCCCAAATACACCAATTTAATATATGACAATCTAATAGATCTTAAACAGGATGGTTCTTACAGACTTAATATGGAATTTTTTAATTATTGTACCGGTCTTACAATGACCAACGGGAAATTTCATAAGTTATTCGGCGGTCCACCCCGCAAGCCCGAAACATCAATTACCCAGGAAGATATGGATATAGCAGCTTCGCTGCAGGCAATCACAGAAGAAATAATGTTACGAATGGCAAGAAATGTGAAAAAAGAAACGTCTGAAAAGAATCTTTGTCTGGCCGGTGGCGTTTCGCTTAACTGTGTGGCAAACGGAAAGATATTACGTGAAAATATCTTTGATGATATATGGATCCAGCCTGCAGCTGGTGATGCAGGCGGGGCGCTGGGTGCCGCTTTATTTGTCTGGTATCAATATCTGGGGAATGAAAGAAGAGTTAGCTCCCGGGATAAACAGAAGGGTTCTTATCTTGGTCCTGTCTTTTCAGATAAGTACATAGAAGATTTTCTGTCGAACAGGGGGATCCCATTTATTGAATATAAACAGCAAGAACTTCCTGAAATTGTATCTGATATGTTAATCCAGGGCAAGGTTATCGGATGGTTTAACGAAAGTATGGAATTCGGGCCCCGTGCACTTGGGGCAAGGAGTATACTTGGTGATGCAAGGTCTCCGGAGATGCAATCGATGATGAACCTGAAGATAAAGTTCAGGGAGTCATTTCGCCCTTTCGCCCCTTCTGTGCTTAGTGACAAGGCACATGAATGGTTTGATATTGACAGGGAAAGTCCTTATATGCTTTTAGTTGCAGATGTTAAGAGGGACAAACAACGCCAGACTGGTGATGAATTTGAAGTTAAAAAGATTCAGGGACTTGATAAGTTAAAAGTAGTCAGGAGTGATATACCAGCGGTTACTCATGTTGACTATTCTGCACGTATTCAAACAGTGAGAAAAGAAGATAATCCTTTATATTATGAATTGATACGTAAGTTTTATGAAAAGACCGGTGTACCGGTGATTATAAACACTTCCTTTAATGTCAGGGGAGAACCGATCGTATGCACTCCCGAAGATGCATATAAATGCTTTATGCGCACCAACATGGACTACCTTGTGTTGGGCAATTTTATACTGGATAAGGCAGAACAACCAAAATTCATAGATGATATGGATTGGCAAAAAGAATATGAGCTGGATTAGTGATTCAAAAAGAAAAATATTACTAAATCTTGCTGTCGTAATAGTATTTCTTGTATTCATATCCTTTTTTACAGAGATGTATGTCAGATTTTTTACTCCTGTTGGTATCTATACCAGCTCATATTATGATGACGAGTTAGGCCTAGTTATTACACCAGGAAGCAGGATTATATATAATAAGCTAAGACATACAGTAAGTTATGCAAACGAGGATGGTTTTTTGGATATAGATCACAGCACTCATAATGAAAAGGGAAAATTGAGAGTTGCTTTTTTTGGTGATTCATACGTTGAGGCAATGCAGGTGAAGGTTGAACAGAAGTTCTACAGAGTTTTGCCCGATAAGATAAAAAATAAGGAAATAGAGTATTTTGGTTTTGGAATTAGTGGTCAGGGGATTCTTGCTTCTTATTTAAACTATAAAAAACAGGACAGGAAATATGACCTGGATATTGTTATTTACGTATTTGTGGAAAATGATCCTGGTGATAATATTTTAATAATTGCAAAAAATGACATGCGTCCTTCGGCCAGGCTTATTGAATCGCATCCGGGTTTTGAAGTGGAGAGGACATATAAAAAATATAATTCATTCATATTCAATACATTAAGGCATATCAAGAGAACGTCATTGTTGGCAGATCTGATTTTTCAGAGAATTTCCCTTCTTAAGCAGAAAGGTATTATGCTTAAACCTGATGAAGGTGACAGAGAAATGTCAACCGTGGCAAATGGCAAAATTCCCGATCAGAATGATCTGCCTTCAACCTGGCCTCCCGAGATAAGAGAATATTCAGAAAAGCTTGCCTTCAATATACTGAGTAAGTGGGCAAAGGATGTTCGGGAAGACGGGAAAAAGCTGGTAGTTTTTTATGTCCCGCGTGGAAACGATGTATTGCTTCAGAATCATGAAAATAGCGATTCCTGGAAGGCCTGGCTGTCTGTCTCATGTTCTTTGTTAGATATAGAAATAATTGATCCTTCTGAAATGTTTGTCAAATTGCTAAAAGAAGGTATTAAAGTATATGATGACCATTGGTCTCCTGAAGGCCATATGGCAGTTTCACGAGTTATTGAGGAATGGTTGTATAACTACCTGTAGGATGAGACACTATTTAAGAGAAGAAATAGAAAAATTAAGAATAGACAACAGAACCCTCCGTAATTTTGGCCTTCTGCTGTGCAGTTTTTTGGCAGTTATATCTGTTTACACTTTATGGCATGGTAGTCAGTACTGGAAGTGGATATTGCCGGTGTGCGCAATTTCCCTCTTATTAACGGTAATCTGGCCAAATTCCCTGAGAAGATTTTATAAATTATGGATGACATTAGCTTTTATACTTGGCTGGGTCATGACACGTTTATTGCTTACTGTAACTTTTTTTGTAATCTTAACACCATTTGCATTATTATTAAGGATATCTGGCAAGGATATGTTAAGCAGAAAAATCGAAAAAAATCGGGATACCTACTGGATAAAGCACGAAGCAATTACAGATATGAACCGTTATAAAAAACAGTTTTAAGGGCTGAACATATGGGAAAGTTTACGATGATAAAAGAAATCTGGGAATTTTTAAGAACAAGAAAAAAATGGTGGCTGACACCTGTTATATTGTTTTTGCTTTTACTTAGTTTATTGATTGTACTTACTTCAGGATCGGCTGTAGCTCCTTTTATTTATACATTGTTTTAATATAGAAAATCTCTCGAAAATCTTGAAAAACAATCCTCTTTAGATTATTAACTCATGTGCGGAATCTGCGGTAAAATTAATCTTAAAGGTCTCTCTGTCGATGAAAACCTTCTTAATAGGATGACTTCCTGTCTTGCACACCGGGGACCTGATGACGAAGGAATATATGCTAATAAGAATATAGGGCTTGGTCACAGGCGGCTTTCAATCATTGATCTTTCGCCTTTAGCTCACCAGCCGATGTCCAATGAAGACAAGTCAGTATGGATTGTATATAACGGTGAGATATATAATTTCCTTGAATTAAGGGGAGAACTCGTAAAAAAGGGACATGTTTTCCGCTCAAAAAGTGATACTGAAGCAATTATACACCTGTATGAAGAGTACGGAATCGAATGCCTGAAATACCTGAGGGGTATGTTTGCATTCGCTATATGGGATGAAAAGGAACAAACGCTTTTTTTGGCAAGAGACAGAGTTGGAAAGAAGCCCCTTTATTACTGGTATTCTCCAGATACTTTCGTCTTTGCCTCAGAAATTAAATCAATTCTGCAGGATGTCAATTTTTCAAGAAAACCGAATTTGACAGCTATACATCATTATCTGACATATCAGGATGTGCCTGCACCATGGACAGCCTTCGAAGGGATAAAAAAACTGCCCCCGGCACATTATCTTCTTCTTAAAAATGGTCAGGTTCAGATTAAACGATACTGGAAACTGTCTTATCTTCCAAAACACAAAATGAATATAGAAGATTTGCAAAAAGAGATCATTGACAGGTTAGAAGAAGCCGTTAAAATAAGGCTAATGAGTGATGTGCCACTTGGTGCATTTTTGAGTGGCGGAATAGATTCAAGTGCTGTAGTTGCCTTGATGTCTCAAGCCATGAATAAACCGGTAAAAACTTTTTCCATAGGTTTTAAGGAAAAAGCTTACAGTGAACTAAGGTATGCACGACTGATTTCAGAAAGATTCAGGACAGAACATACAGAATTTATTGTTGAGCCAAATGTAATTGATATCATTGATAAACTCGTATGGCATTATAATGAGCCTTTTGCAGATGTTTCAGCTATACCGACATATTATGTTTCAAAGCTTGCAAGAGAACATGTTACGGTTATTTTAAATGGTGATGGTGGTGATGAAAACTTTGCGGGCTATGGCAAGTATATAGCTATTGAGTTTTCAAGACGAATGCAAAAGTTTGTGCCAGCTGCTGTAGTAAGGGCTTTTTTACCGTTGGTAAAAACACTTCCTCATGGAAAAAACCCGAACAACTTTTTCTGGCGCTTAAAACAGTTTCTTAAAGAATATCCTGAAAAGCCTGAGATGAGAAATGGACACTGGATGAGCCATTTCACGACAGAAATGAAAAATAATTTATATACTGACGATTTTTTATTAAAATTTTCGTTCGATAATTCTTTCGAACTCTTATTAGAAAAATACAGAGAAGCTGAAGCAGACACATTTTTGGACAAGACACTTTATGCCGACGTGATGATGTACCTGCCTGATGATCTGCTTGTAAAAGTGGATGTTGCCTCAATGGCAAATTCTCTTGAGGCACGTTCTCCGATTCTTGACCATGAGTTTATGGAGTTTGTGGCAAAGATCCCTTCTGAATTAAAATTGAATGGCAGAACTACAAAATTTATTTTTAAAAAAGCTTTAAAAGGCTTGCTTCCTGAGGAGGTACTTTTTAGGGAAAAAATGGGTTTTGGTGTGCCTATAGATCACTGGTTCAGAAATGAACTTAAAGAGATGTCATATGATATATTGCTAAGTCAAAGAGCAATTAAACGGGGCTATTTTAAAAAAAAGTCGATTAAAAAGATAATTGATGAACATACATCGGGTAAATGGAACTGGCATAATCATATCTGGAACCTTCTGATGCTTGAACTCTGGCACAGGATGTTTATTGATGTGATTTGAATATGCAGTAATAAGAAAAGCAATGGGTCTGGAAGAGATTGATAGGGAAGGCATAGCTGTTAATTTAGATGTTGCCATTGAAGCATTTAAAGGGCATATTGATAGGAATGCCATAAAATCGGGCCGATTATTTGATCAGGAGCTGATGAATAAGAACTTAAAGTTTCTTGACGTCGGATGTGGTATTGGCGGACATCTACTTATATTGAGGAACAATGGAATCCAATATGCCTTTGGGTTTGACATTGTTTACAGACTGGTAAAGATAGCAAAAAGCGAATATGGGGTGAAGAATCTCTTGGTTGCTAATGGCATGCGTATACCTTTGATTGATGGCTCTGTAGACAGAGTGATTTTATATAATGTTATTGAGCATTGCAGCGAACCTATTGGAGTCTTGAACGAGATTTATAGGGTTCTTTCCAGAGATGGGATATTGTATATGGATGCCCCCAATGCAAGGTCAACGGGGGACCGAATCTATAGATGGGGCAGCAGGATTGTCTATGGCAAGACCAGCCATATCCAGAAATTTACCATGAAGAAAATTGAATTATTAGTTGAAAAAACCGGGTTTCGCATTGATGAATGCAAGACGAACATGGGTATCTTTGTCGATTATCCACAACTTAAGAGGCTTGCTTATCTAAAATGGTTACTCAAATTTTTGTTTGGAAAAGAGATTGGAAGTTGGGAACTGAAGTTAGTCAAAAAAAACTGAATTTTAAGCTATGTGTTGTTTCACCGCTTTTTCATCCAAATTTAGGCGGGGTTGGCAGACAGGCGGTCGCCCTAACTGAATATTTGCACCAATGCGGGATCCAGGTAATGGTAATGTGCAGGGATATGAAAGATATTCCCCCCTGGCAGCCTCGTGCAGGCATTCAAATAAACAGGCTGTGGTCAATAGCACCGGATAAAATCAATCTCCAGGAGAGAACGATCAGGAATTTTTTCATCTCTTTCAGTTTCTGCCTGAGCCTTGTCTTCGCACTTATAAAGAAAAGAATGCATTTTGACATCGTTCATTTTCATGGTGCAAGCCTGCCCCTTATAATAAATGTCCTGCCCCTCAAACTTTTAAAAAAGAAGGTTGTTTCAAAAGTTGCAGGTGCGAAGATGGATACAGAGGCCGGCTCTCTTAAAGGCAAATATCTGTTCCTGGGTAATATCTTTATCTGGATTTTAAAGATGGTGGATGCCTTTATTGCGATCAGCAGAGAAATAAAGAATGATCTGATACAAGACGGATTTGATGAGAGGAAAATTGAAGAGATAAATAATTTTATCGTGAAGAATGAGTTTTTCCCATTGCAGAACAGTGATCATAATAAAAATTTATTGAAAAAGAGGCTAATGAACACTGAAAAAAGAATTTTGACCTTTTCCGGGCGGTTGGTAAAGACAAAGAGATTGGACCTGCTTTTTACTGCTTTCAAAGAAGTCTTGCAGTCGGGAAAAGACGTTCACCTTCTAATTCTCGGCGATGGAGAATTGAGGGAAAAACTCATCTCCTTGGCTAAAGAGCTCGGTATCAAAGATCACGTTTCCTTCAAGGGATTCAGGACTGATATCCTTGACTACTTGCATATATCAGACATGTTTGTATTTCCTTCTGAACGTGAAGGCATGCCCAATTCACTTCTTGAAGCGATGGCATGCAGACTGCCTGTTATTGCCGCTGGGGTAGGTGGAGTCATTGACCTGATCAGAAACGGTGAAAACGGCATCATGGTTCCTCCGGGCGACGCTGAAGGGTTGAAAAAAGCGATATTCAGGCTTCTTGATGATCGTCAGTTTTCTGAAAATATTGCTGCAAAGGCATATGAAACAATAAAAGGGGGGTATTATATAGATATCGTTGCAGAGAGATACCTTTCACTTTATCAGAAAATATTGAGTGAAGTCTGAATATTTTTATTACCTGAAGAAAAGAAGCCTTGCCAGGGTACTTTTTCAAAATTATTCTTAAAACCTGTTGTGATTTTTTTCCGGGAGGGCACTTGATATCGGCTCAGGTATAGGAGAATTTTTAGCTCTCTCTTCTGATTGAGTTTGCACGGGATATTTTAGTCATAATAAGTTGAGAGTTTTTGCTGTTAATGTTAAAAATGCAAATAAAAAATTATATCATTATAAATTATAAGGATATTTACTTGATGATCTGTATATTATAAATACAGGCTTAAGTTATAGCACAGAGATAACAGTATCAAAGTGATTTTCAAATGACTCAGATAAAAAAGCATATAAATAATTTCGCGATAATTATCCCTGCCTATAATGAGGCGGGAAGGATTGCATATACCATTGCCGGTATAAGAAAATTCACTGATACCGATATCATTGTAGTCAGTGATGGTTCGACAGATGATACGGCAAAAGAGTCTGAGGCGGCTGGTGCTGTGGTAATAGAACTTCCATTTAATCTCGGATATGGCGCGGCTCTTCAGACAGGTTACAAATATGTCTTGAATAGAGGTTATCAGTTTGCAGTCCAGATGGAT
>CAYFQB010000046.1:0-60377 GCA_964345225.1 uncultured Nitrospiraceae bacterium
AAAGAGTTGGTGGATTAATTAGTTGGACATATTCCTTTCGCTCCCTAGAGGGAAATTTTTACCCGTCTAATGACTCATTCGCTCGAATTTTTACCCCGAAAAGAAACTCATCCTTTCAAAGGGGTAAAAACTCCCCCGTAGACGGGTTACCCGTTTTACGGGGTCAAACAGTAAAAATTCGTCCCGACTTCTCGGGAACGCTTATTTCGCCATGACGGGTGCCAAAAATTTCCCTATGTCTGCTCAAGAAAAATGCCCAACTATACAACATATATACCTGCTTTAAACGCATTTTTAAATTAATACAAGCACTGAATAAATCAAGTCTCCTGTAAACCCCCTAGAAAGGACAAAGCTCTGAACACTATTAGAGAAAAACAACACTTTATAACGGGGTAAACCGAGAATCAAATATTTTTATTCTTAAGATTCAGGGCCTTAGAAACTGCGGAGATAAGAACATCAGGTGTAAAGGGCTTTTCGATGTAATCAAAAGCACCGAGTTTAATTGATTTTACTGCGGTGTCGACTGTCTGGTACCCGGTAATTACAATAACTTCGATCTCAGGCCAGTTTTCTTTTATTCTTCTTAGAATCTCGATGCCGTCCATATCAGGCATTTTTAGATCTGTAAGAACGAGATCAAATTTCTCCTCTTCCATCATCCTGATGCCTTCAACACCGTTTTGTGACACTTTCACTATATAGCCTTCGGGTGAAAGTGCCCGGATACAGCTTATTCTTACAATATCCTCATCATCGATTACAAGAATATTCGCTTTACTCATTTTGTATCACTATAAGCAGGCAGGTAGGTAAATATACTTGTACCCTCGCCAAGTTTTGATTTAACAATGATTCTACCTCCATGTTCCTGGATTATGCCATGGCTTACAGCAAGTCCGAGTCCGGTGCCTTTTCCAACTGGTTTTGTGGTGAAGAACGGTTCGAATAACTTCTTGAGATTCTCTTCACTGATACCGCTGCCTGTATCAGCGAATTCGATTTTAATGAATTGGAGCCCGTCATCAGTTATAGTTTTCGTATTTATTGTTATAGTCCCCTTTTCTTCGATAGCATCGGCAGCATTCATAATCATGTTAAGAAATACCTGCTGAAGCTGTGATGGATCTGCCTTTACAGATGGAAGCGGGTCCTCGAAGTTTGCGACTAATTTTATATTAAAGAAGTCAGCCTTGTTTCGTATTATGTTGAGAGTACTTTTCAGGACATCATTTATGTTTATCGAGGCTTTTTCGACAGATGATGCCCTTGCAAATCCGAGTAGCCCCTTTATAATAATTGAACATCTGTTGGCCTGATCTATTATCACATCGATATCCTCGCGTTCCTGCGTGCCTGGCTGAAATCTTTTCTGAAGAAGATGGCCAAAGGTCACGATGCCTGTCAGTGGACTGTTTATCTCATGTGCTACGCCGGCAGCCATTCTTCCGAGTGATGCCAGTTTCTCAGAATGTATGAGTTGTGCCTGTGCCTTTCTAATAACATCGGTCTTTTCATCAACTTTTTTCTCGAGGGTATGACCCCATTCAACAAGCTCATCTTTGGCCCTCTTGAGGTCATCGGTCATTGCATTAAATGCCCTTGCGAGGTCACCAATCTCGTCCTTTGAATTTATAGTTAGATGGTAATCCAGGTCACCGCCTGCTACCCTTTCCATTCCCTGGGTTAGGAGGTTTACGGGTGTTGAAACGAGGTTCCAAAGGATTGTACACAGTATTACAGACATGGCCAGTAAGAAGATTACGATATAAATAGTTATGGCCAGGGTATGATCCTTTATGCTTTCGTCAAGATGGGCGAGTGAAAGATCTGCCTCAACGAGCCCAAGTACTTTCTGGGTTTCCGGGTGAATATGGCAGCCTGCAGTAAAACAGGCAGGCTCGTTGTTAATTGGCTGAACAATATTCAAGACTCTGAAATCTTTCTCTCTGGTTATAGACCAGCTGGGAGTTTGTTTAGGATGTTCTTCTGGTGAATGGCAGGTTGTGCATATCGGGGAGTTTTTATCGACAATTGTCCCGATGTCCTGGTTATCAGTTGAATAAGCAATTTTCCCTTTATCACTGAATATGCGGACACGTATTACATCTTCCGCTAAACCTATTGATTCAATAGTCTCCTGTATCAGGGTTTTATGGACTGTAAGCATCCCGTTACGTGTAGTCTTTTTAACATATTCGACGAATGAGTAGCCATAGTTTACTGCGCTATTGATAAATTCTCTTTCCTGATGTTTTATGAGTAAATACCAGAAGATGGTACTTACAATTATCATGGAAATCCCGATAGTAAGAATTAATTTGCCAGTCAATGAATGAAAAGGTTTTTTGAATGTCATGCCTAAAGAAAATTTATAATATTTCTTATAATTAATGCAAGATAAAAACCTAAATCTACAGCTTTAATTTTTTTCTTGACATCTTGGATTGATTTTATTTATAAATTATATCGTCATGCCTGGAACATTTATGCCGTCAGAATATTTGCCTGTACTTATTTTTTTAATAGTAGCGACTGCCTTTGGAATAGGTGCACTGTTAATTGGTGAAATCCTGCGATTGAGAAGACCTTATCCCGAAAAACTCATGCCATACGAATCAGGCAACCCACCGATTGGAGAACCACGCCAGAGATTTTCTGTGAGATTTTATATAATTGCAATGCTCTTTGTAGTGTTTGATGTTGAAGCGGTCTTTCTGTATCCATGGGCTATCGTATTTGATAAGATCGGGCTATATGCCTTTATTGAAATGGTTATCTTCATAATTATACTTTTCGTAGGATATATTTATGCCTGGAGAAAGGAGGCATTTGTTTGGGAATAATATCTACAATTTCCCCGTCTCTTGTTGAGGTTGAAGATGGCACAAAAGTTATGTCGCCAAATATTATTGTTACCTCGATAGACAAGCTGATTAATTGGGGAAGGCGTTCATCATTATGGCCCGTGACTTTCGGACTGGCTTGATGTGCCATTGAAATGATGACGACGGGATCGTCACACTATGACTTAGACAGATTGGGCGTTATCTTCAGGGGTTCACCAAGACAGGCTGACTTCATGATGGTAGCCGGTACTGTCACCAAAAAGATGTCGCAGATAGTAAGAAGGATTTATGATCAGATGCCTGAGCCGAGGTATGTCTTATCAATGGGAAGCTGTGCATGTAGCGGTGGCATATTTAATACATACAGCACAGTGCAGGGATGCGACAGTTTTCTGCCTGTGGATGTTTATATCCCAGGTTGTCCTCCAAGACCTGAAGCTTTGCTTGACGGGATAGTCAGGCTCCAGGAGAAGATAAAGAGAGAACACTTCAGGTGGAGCAGATGGAGGTAGTAATAAAGTAATAAAGTAAGAAGTAGGAAGTAAGCAGTAAGGAGTTAAGGAGAAAGAAGAAGGAAGTAAGAATAACGCTATGCGCCAAGCGCTCTGCGCAAAGCAAAAAAAGTAAGCAGTAAGCACAAAAGCGAAGAGCAAGGGGTAAGAAATAAGAACTGAGAGTTAAGGTTATGGAACCTTTAGAAATTGTCGAGAAGATAAAAGAAAAATTTCCTGGAGAAGTCATAAGTATAAAGGAGTTCAGGGACCAGGTTTCGGTAACTCTCAGAAAGAATAAGATTCACGATATATGCAGATATCTTCACGATGAACCAGAGCTTTACTTTGATTATCTTACAGACCTCTGCGGTGTTGATTACCTAGGCAGAAAGGATAAAAGATTTGAAGTCGTATATCATCTATACTCAATAAAACACAGGCACCGCTTGAGGTTAAAGGCAGAGGTATCCGAAAGCGACCCTACCATAGATTCTGTAATGCCGGTTTGGGTTGGGGCAAACTGGCATGAAAGAGAAGCATATGATTTGTACGGTATTGTCTTTAGAGGACATCCTGACCTGAGAAGAATACTTATGCCAGAAGACTGGGAAGGACATCCTTTAAGAAAAGACTATCCGGTTAAGGGGCCGGAAAAAGAGTGGCCTGGTTTTCTCGATATTATTGAAAAATCAAAGAGGTTTGAAGAGTATCAATGGGAAGAGTAATAACTAAATACAGAAGTAAAAATTTCTTAAAGACGTAATTATGGATTCTACAGAAAAAATATTTGAGACAAGAGAAATAACAATCAATATGGGGCCACAGCATCCTGCTACTCACGGGGTTCTGAGGCTTGTTCTTAATCTCGATGGAGAGATTATCGCCAAATGCACACCCTATGTAGGATACCTTCACAGAGGAATCGAGAAACTGGGAGAAAACAGGACATATTTTTCCGCACTACCGTTGAGTGACCGCCTTGATTATATTTCATCCATGAACAACAATGTCGGATATGTAAATGCCGTTGAAAAGCTGTTTGGTATTGAAGCTCCCGATAGGGCAAAATTCATCAGGACAATGGTAGCAGAAATGGGCAGGATTTCGAGTCACATAATATGGCTGGGAACCCATGTCCTGGATATCGGAGCTACGACACCATTCCTCTATTCATTCAGGGAAAGAGAAGTAATCATGGACCTTTTCGAAATGTTATGTGGAGCAAGACTTACAGTAAGTTATCCAAGGGTCGGCGGTGTACGCAATGATGTTTCACAGGAATTTCTTGACAGACTCTATGATTTTGTACTGGATTTCCCTTCAAAGATGGATGATTATGAGACACTTGTTACAGAAAACAGGATATGGAAGGAGAGGACTGTCGGTATAGGCGTAATCTCTGCAGAGGAAGCTATAAACTGGGGTCTTACAGGTGGTATGCTGAGAGGTTCTGGTCCAAATTATGACGTAAGGAAATATGCCCCTTATGATGTTTACGACAGGGTTGAGTTCGATATTCCTGTAGGTAAGAACGGGGATTGCTATGATCGATACAAGGTCAGAATCGGAGAGATGAGGCAGGCAAACAGGATTATAAAACAGTGTGTAGAAAAACTGCCTGAAGGCCCTGTAATGGCCGATTCACCTAAATTTACACTTCCACCAAAAGATATAGTACTGAATGATATGGAGCACCTCATACATCAGTTTATACTGATTACAAAGGGCCCCTCTGTAACGGAAGGCGAGGTATATGTCGGTTCAGAGGTTCCCAAAGGAGAACTCGGATTTTATTTTGTCAGTGATGGTACCGGCAGGCCTTACAGGATGAGGGTAAGGGCCCCGTCTTATATACATGCATCGGTGCTGCCTAGATTATGTGTAGGTGGCTATGTAGCTGATGTAATAGCGAATATCGGCACAATAGATATAGTACTCGGTGAATGTGACAGGTAAATAAACCAGGAACTCGGAATTAAGAATTAATAACTTAAAAACTAATTATGTTAAGTGAAACAGCGATAAAAGAGATAGCAGAGATAAGGAATAAATATCCGTCAGCGAGTTCTGCCATTCTCCCCGCTATTTATATTGCACAAAGGGAGTTCGGGTGGCTGTCTTTAGAGGCTTATGAAGCTGTCTCTAATGTCCTGGGCGTTCCTGAGGCGATTGCAAGAGGTGTCGGAGCTTTCTATTCAATGTACAAGCATAAGCCTATGGGGAGAAATATCGTACAGCTCTGCACGAATGTTTCTTGCATGATACTCGGTGCTGAAAGACTTGCAGACTTTCTTAAAAACAAATACGGCCTTGAACCAGGGGGAACAACGGCTGATGGCAGGTTTTCACTTGTAATTATGGAGTGTATCGGAGCGTGTGCTACTGCTCCGGCAATGCTTGTAAACAATGATTTTTATGAAAACCTTACAGAAAAGTATATCGAAGAAATTTTCGGGAAGTATAAATGAAACAAAAGGATTCAAGGAGTCAAGGGGCCAGGGATTCAAGTGAAGGAATTAATTTACTTTAAAAAATCTTCACTCGAACCCTAGAATCCAAGGATCCTAGAACCCAAAGAAAATTATGGAAAGAGTACTTTTAAAGAACATAGAAAACCCGAATTCAGCTGACCTAAACGAATATAAAAAGGTCGGTGGGTATACAAATCTTTCCAAAGCCCTTGCGTTAGAGCCAAAACAGGTAATCGAGGAAGTGAAAAAATCCGGGCTGAGGGGACGCGGTGGTGCAGGTTTTCCAACAGCAATGAAATGGACTTTTGCCTCGGCAGATCCCAAGTTTCCTAAATATCTTATCTGTAATGCCGATGAAGGAGAGCCAGGCACTTTTAAAGACAGGCCAATACTTGAGAAGAATCCGCACCTCCTGATAGAGGGGATGGTTATATCAGGATATGCCCTTGGAGCAGAATATGGATATATTTACCTGAGAGGAGAATATCCTGATGCAAAAGATATTCTCAATCGTGCAATAGCTCAGGCTAATGACAACGGTTTTCTTGGAGACAATATTGCAGGGAAGGGAATTAAGTTTCACCTTGCTGTTCACCAAGGTGCCGGTGCTTATATATGCGGTGAAGAAACAGCGCTGATTGAATCCCTGGAGGGTAAAAGGGGACAGCCGAGAATTAAACCTCCTTTCCCAGTTAACGTGGGTGTATGGTCTATGCCTACGGTTGTGAATAATGTCGAGACCCTTTCTAATCTTCCTTATATCATAGAGATAGGTGGAGATGCCTATTCTAAGATCGGCACCCCTGACTGTACCGGTCCAAAGTTATACTGTGTGAGTGGTCATGTGGAGAAACCCGGTGTTTATGAATTGCCCATGGGAACGACTCTCCGGGAAATCATCTATACGCATTGTGGGGGGATAAAAGGCGGAAAGAAGCTTAAGGCAGTTATACCAGGCGGGATTTCAACGCCTGTGCTTCCCCCGGAGCAGATAGACTGTCCTATGGATTTTGTCAACATGCCGAAATACGGAAGCATGCTAGGTTCAGGCGCCGTAATTGTCATGGATGAGAGTGTATGCCTCGTGAAGGTATGTCACAGGGCAATGAAATTTTTCGAACATGAGTCATGTGGCAAGTGCACCCCATGCCGTGAAGGTACAGGATGGTTAAGGAGTATTCTTGGAAGAATAGAAAACGGTGAAGGCGAGAATGGTGACATCGAGCTTATGGAGTCGGTTGCAAGCAATATCTTTGGAAAAACATTCTGTCCCCTTGGAGATGGGGCTGCATCCGTTGTCCTTAATTTTATAAAACACTTCAGGCCTGAATATGAAGATCATATCAGTTCAAAGGCGTGTAGTGTGATGGGTGTTAAAGTATGATAACGGTTAACATAAATGGTAAAGATATCAAGCTGGAAAAGCCTGTTACAGTTCTTGAAGCGGCAAGATCTGCAGGCATTAAAATCCCGACACTCTGCTATCACGAACAGCTGGAAAAATACGGCGGTTGCCGTCTATGTCTTGTCGAGATCGAAAAAATGCCAAGACTACAGACAGCATGTACGGTTATGGTGGCAGATGGTATGGTAGTAAGGACTGAAACCGAGCAGATCGCTGATGTTAGAAGAGGAGTCCTAGAGTTTTTGCTTATCAATCATCCCCTTGATTGTCCGTATTGCGATAAGGCAGGCGAGTGTGAATTGCAGGATCTTGTTGAGAAATATGGACCGACAAGAGGAAGATATAAAGAGAAAAAGAGAAAGGTTCCCGAAAGCCTCGAAGACCCTGTTGTCGTGCGGAATATGGAAAGGTGTATTGTCTGTACGAGATGTGTGAGAATGTGTGAAAGTGTTCAGGGTGCATCGGCTATTGCAGTTATAAACAGGGGTGGACATTCACATATAGAGCCTTTTTCAGGTGGCAGATACGACTGCGAATACTGCGGCAACTGTATTTCTGTATGTCCTGTCGGGGCTATCATGTCAAGGCTGCACAGGCACAGTTACCGGCCCTGGCAGGTAAAAGAAGAGACAGAGACAATCTGTCCATACTGTGGTGTAGGGTGCACGCTTGTTGTTCAGGTGCGTGATGATGTTATAAAGAGGGTTATACCAAGGTTTGGCAAGGGTGTTAACAAAGGTCTGCTATGTTCTAGGGGTAGATTTGGTTACGAATTTGTGGGGAGCAATGATAGGCTTACAACACCCATGATAAAGAGAAATGGTGTGCTAGAACCGGCCACATGGGAGGAGTCGATAAGACTAGTAGCCCGGAAACTCGGTGAGATAAGAGACGTATATGGCGGCTATTCAATAGCAGGTATTGCTTCACCTAGATGCACCAACGAAGATAATTATGTATTTCAGAAATTTATGAGAGTTGTTCTGGGCACCAATAACATTGACAGCACGGCAAGAATGGGTTATGCAGGTGCACAAAAATTTATTGAGAACATATTCGGACAGGGAGCCACTTCGAATATTATTTCAGGACTTTCAAATTCTGATACCATTCTTGTGGCAGGCGGAGACCCTACAACTGTGAATCCTATACTGGGCCTGCAGATAAGGTCTTGTGTAAGAAAAGGCGGTAACATACTGACAATAGGAAATATTAAAGGACTTAACCACTGCAGACCTGTAGAACTCAGAACCTCTCTGAATACAGAAGCCGTTTTACTTGAGGGAATTGTTACCGAGTTGAAAAACAGGAAAGGTATTGCAGACTCAAATACCAATCTTACTGAGAAGATAAAAGATATAAATACGTCAGTAGAGCAAGTTGAAAAGACATGTGGTGTTAAAGAAAAAGATTTCACAGAATTGCTGAATAAGCTCGCCGAGTCTTCCACACCGGCTATAGTAATAGGAAAGGAGTTAATACAGAGCAGTGGAGGAAGTTACAAGCTCTTCCTTGTTTCAGCCATAAACTATCTTATCAACGGAAGGATCTATCTGCTTTCCGAACGTGCAAACGAACAGGGTCTTCTTGATATGGGCTGTGCACCTGATCTTTTGCCAGGCTACAGGCCGGTTAATTATGGAGAATTCAGAAAGAGATATGAAATTGCATGGGGTACTGCGATCTCGGAAAAGCCGGGGCTTTCAATATTTGAAATGATAGATTCTGCAAAGAATGGTTCTGTAAAAGCAATGTATATAATGGGTGAAAACCCTGTATTTAATCTGCCGAACTCAAATTCAGTGGAATCTGCACTTAAGAATCTGGATTTTCTTGTTGTACAGGAAATCTTTCTTACAGAGACGGCCAGGCTTGCAGATGTTGTATTTCCGTCACTCAGCTGGGCAGAGAAGGAAGGTAGCTATACGAATATTGAAAGAAGGGTCCAGCGCTTAAGAAAGGCAGTAAACAGAGAGGGTATGGAGGACTGGAAGATTATTTCAGAGGTGTCTAAAAATATGGGGGTTAAGATCAATTACTCCGATGCAGAAGAGATCTTTGAAGAGATAAGCAAGATTTCCCCTCTTTACAGGGATCTGACTTATGAAGAAATAGAGGAAGGTGACGCGATATGGCCTTATAAAGGAGAGCCTCTCAGAGGTGCAGAAGAGATCCAGATATATAAAGGCAATGGTAAAGTTTCCGATGGAAAATTATATTTGAGACTTGAAAGGCCATTATTCCATTCAGGTACACTCAGCACGAAGGCACCTGCGCTGGTAAAGATATATCCTGAGGCAGTTGTAAGAGTAAGCCCTGTTACTGCCAAATCTTTATCACTTAAAGATGGCGACATGGTAAAGGCATATTCAAAGGTCGGTTCTTTGGAACTTCCTTTAGTTATTGATAATGCTCTTGACAGTACAGCAATAATGCTTACGAATAATTTCGAAGGGAAAGGTGCGTTCAGCCTGGTAGAGTATACTATCGATCCTGTAACAAGCGCTCCTGAGATTGAAGGAATTGTTGTGAATATAGAAGGGGTGTAGGCATGATATTCTTGTTGTGCAGGACCGAAAACATAGATGACGGCAGACAGTTTTGAAGTGTTAAAAGGAGAATAGATGGACAATATAATTGAGGCAATCATTTCTCCGGGATCTTTAGACTTATTGCTGAATATCGGGATTATACTGGTTAAGATTGTGGCTGTTGTTGCTATAGCGCTTCTTCATGTGGCCTATGCAACCTATTTTGAACGTAAAGTAATAGGCCACATGCAGGTACGGCTTGGCCCAAGAGAAGTTGGTCCCCGTGGTCTGCTTCAGCCTATAGCCGATGGCGTAAAATTGTTCTTCAAGGAAGATATAATACCAGCTAATGCTGATAAACCGTTATTTTATCTTGCTCCTGTTATATTTATGGCATCAGCCCTGACATCTTTGGCGGTACTGCCGTTCTTTGACTATCAAAATGATAAGATATTTGTCGTTGCCGACATAAATATCGGACTGCTTTTCTTGTTGGCAATGTCATCTATAGCCGCATATGGAATTGTCATATCCGGGTGGTCATCGAACTCAAAGTATGCGTTTCTGGGGGGTCTCAGGTCTGCCTCACAGGTTATAAGCTATGAGATTGCAATGGGACTGAGTCTCGTGGGAGTCATGATTATGGCTGGTTCTCTGAACCTTGCTGAAATTGTAAAAGCACAACATCAGTACCCGACGGGTATGTATATAATACCCCAGTTCCTCGGGTTCTTTGTATTTTTAATTGCAGCATTTGCCGAGACTAACAGGCTGCCGTTTGACCTGCCGGAAGCCGAGAGCGAACTTGTTGCGGGATACTTTACAGAATACAGTGGTTTCAGGTTTGCGCTCTTCTTCCTCGGCGAATATACTGGAATGCTTATTATGTCTGCGCTATGCGCAATAAGCTTTTTAGGTGGATGGACAATTCCCCGCTTTATTACAGATGCACTACCTTTCATGTTATATATACCGGGCATTGTATGGTTACTAATCAAGATTTATATATTCATGTTCTTCTATTACTGGGTCAGGGCGACATTTCCAAGATATAGGTACGATCAGCTTATGAGAATCGGATGGAAAATACTTATACCTCTGGCCCTGTTGAATATCGTAATAACAGGTTTGGTCAAAATAATGGTTTAGGGGTGTTATGACAGCAGGAAAATTTATAAGTGCAATATTTTTTATAGAGCTTCTGAAAGGACTCTCTCTGACTCTAAGGACACTTTTCACACGGCCCGTTACAAGGCGTTATCCAAAGGAAAAGAGACCTGTTCAGCCTGGTTTCAGGGGACTCCATGCGCTGGCAAAAAATGAAGAGGGCAAAATGAAATGTGTTGGCTGTGGTCTCTGTGGCGCATACTGCCCGTCACAGTGCATCTACATATATACCACTGAAGGTGAGGACCACAACAAAGTTGTAGAAAGATACGAAATAGAGGTGCTCAGGTGTATTTACTGTGGTTTCTGTGTCGAGGCCTGTCCCTTTGGTGCTATTACCCTGAGTGAACATTACGAGTACTCTGATTACTCGAGAGATGCCTTTTACATGACAAAGGATAAACTTCTATCTAACTGGGATAAATATTTTGCAGGGGAGAAGGGTAAAAGATATTTCAAGAATTTCTGGCTTCCAAGATCAGATAACTTTACCGGATATGAATCCCAGTCAGTGTTCAGGAGAACAGGAAGCAGGAAGTAAAAGAGGAACTGAAAAGATTAATGTAATAACATAATTAATGACGTTTGACAGGAGTCGGGATGTTGCCTAAATTATTTTTTGCATATTTCGCCATAGTAATAATTGGTTTATCAGCACTCGTAATAACAAGAAAAAACCCCGTTCACAGTGTCATGTGGATGCTTCTCCTTTTCTTCCACATTGCAAGTCTGTACCTGTTCCTAAATGCTGAATTTATAGCAGCAATACAGGTGATTGTTTATGCAGGCGCAATACTTGTACTCTTTCTTTTTGTTGTCTTACTCCTTAATCTGAAAGAAGAGCTTGAGACTAATAGATTTATAGGTTCCTGGCCTGCCGGGCTTTTAATAGTTACTGTCATACTTATTTTTATTATTAGCACCCTGAGATCTTTTAAGCTTGCACCTAAAGGGGAATATACAATTGAACTTATCCAGAAAGAGACACATACCGTAGCATTGGGGAAATTGTTATACACGGATTTTCTTTTTCCGTTCGAAATAGCATCAGTAGTACTGCTTGTTGCCATTATCGGCGCAATAGTACTTGCAAAGAGAAAACTGAGGAGTTAAATGATGGTTCCTTTAGAGTGGTATTTAATGCTTAGCACAGTGGTTTTTATGATCGGTATGTTCGGTTTTCTGACCAGAAGAAACATTATAATAATGTTTATGTCCGTTGAACTCATGCTCAATGCTGTCAATATCAGCCTGATCTCTTTAAGCCACTATATGCAGGACATAAGGGGACATATATTAGTTTTCTTTATTATCACTGTTGCGGCAGCAGAGGCTGCCATTGGGCTCGCTATTATTATTGCACTGTTCAGGAACAAGGCCACAGCACATGTTGATGAAATGAGTGAGATGAAAGGATAAAAACCGTGAACCGTGAATCGTTATGTGTGAAGGGATAAAAAAATGAATTATTATTTATTAATACCTTTTTTACCTCTTGCAGCATTCGTAATTAATATCATTTTAGGTAAGGATATTCTGAAAGAAAAGGCCCACTGGGTATCAATCCTGGCAGTGGCGGGTTCATGGGTAGTGGCTGTAGCTACACTGGTCGATGTTATTGGAGGTAAGACAATTGATCAGGATCTTTACACCTGGATACTTTCCGGAAAGTTTAAGGTTTCCGTAGGTTTTCTTATAGACCAGTTAACCGCGGTGATGCTTATTGTCGTCACAACCTGCAGTACCCTTATACATATTTACTCTGTTGGTTATATGCATGGTGACAAAGGCTATTACCGGTTCTTTGCATACCTCAGCCTGTTCACATTCTTTATGCTCATGCTGGTTATGTCCAATAACTTTTTACAGCTCTATTTTGGATGGGAGGGGGTAGGGCTCTGCTCATATTTCCTCATAGGTTATTTTTTCAATAAAAAGTCGGCCTCTGATGCAGGCAAAAAGGCATTTATCGTTAACAGGTTCGGAGACTTCGGCTTCGGTTTGGGAGTAATAGTAATATTCCTCACATTCGGGAATATATACTATGAGCCCGTTTTCAGCCAGGCCGGTTCTCTTGCTGCAAGTACAGTAAATTTCCTTGGATATGATGTTCATCTCATGACATTGATTGCACTCCTGCTTTTCTGTGGAGCTATAGGAAAGTCTGCACAGCTACCGCTTCATGTATGGCTCCCTGATGCAATGGAGGGCCCGACACCTGTAAGTGCACTTATCCACGCGGCAACAATGGTTACCGCAGGTGTCTTTCTTGTTGCAAGATGTAGCCCTATATTCAACCTTTCAGAAACCGCGATGACTGCCGTAGCATTAGTAGGTGGTATAACCTGTCTTTTTGCGGCTACAATTGGACTTGTCCAGAATGATATAAAAAGGATTATCGCATATTCAACCATAAGCCAGCTTGGATACATGTTCCTTGCATGTGGTGTGGGAGCTTATACCGCCGGAATATTCCATCTCTATACACATGCATTCTTCAAGGCACTTCTGTTCCTCTGCGCTGGAAGCGTAATGCATGCAATGGCTGGTGAGCTTAATCTGCAGAAGATGGGTGGACTCAAGAAATATATGCCTGTTACTTACTGGACATTCCTTATTGCTTCACTGAGCATTTCAGGCATCCCAGGGCTTGCCGGGTTCTTCAGTAAGGATGAGATACTCTGGCTTGCCTATGCAGGCCCCAGCCCTGTGGGGAAATTTGTATGGGTATTAGGCACAATTACAGCCTTCATTACAGCATTCTATTCATTCAGGCTGATATTCCTTACGTTCCACGGTAAGTTTCGCGGGACACACGAGCAGGAGCATCACCTGCACGAGTCACCAAGGGTTATGACTATCCCGCTTATTCTGCTATGTGTAGGGGCAGTAGCCTCGGGCTGGGTCGGAATACCACATTTGCTTGGAGGAGGAGCACATTTTACAGAATTCATGAACCCTGTTCTGGGCCATCCTGAGGCACATGGTACACATGCAGAGGAATGGATTGTTATGGCAATCTCAATAATAGCAGGTTTATCAGGTATTGGACTTGCGGGTTTATTCTATCTGATAAATACTAATATCCCGGTGAGGCTTGCGCAGCAACTGAATAGTGCCTATAAGCTGCTTTTCAATAAATACTACGTTGATGAACTTTACAGCTTTACAATTGTAAGGCCGACAACATGGATAGCCAAGAACTTTATTGAAAGTATCACCGATTCAAAGATTATAGAGGCAATTGTCAATGGAGTACCGGCTTCTATTGGCGGATTCAGCCAGGTCCTGAGGAAGGTACAGACAGGATTGTTACAACATTATGCAGCGATAATGGCTACAGGTATGCTAATTATTGTAGCCCTGTTGCTTTTCAGGTAGGTGAAAAATGGAACAGACTATAACTAATAATTTAGGATTCCCGATACTCAGCACACTGATATTCCTGCCGGTTGCTGGTGCGGCTTTGCTGCTTATTATTAGCAGGTCAAATGAGAATCTTATAAAATGGACTAGCCTTATTGTAAGCATAGTAACTTTTATTCTGTCAATACCCCTGTTTACTACTTTCAATAAATCAACCCATTTAATGCAGTTTGTAGAGAGACATGAATGGATCCCTTCCTGGAATATTACCTATTATCTGGGTATTGACGGTATAAGCATACTGCTTGTGCTTCTTTCAACACTTGTTACCATACTTTGTGTTCTCATTTCATGGGATGCAATAAAAACAAAAGTAAAGGAGTTTTACATATCCATACTGTTAATGGAAGGGGCTATGATAGGAGTATTCTGTTCTCTCGATTTTGTCCTGTTTTATCTCTTCTGGGAGGCAATGCTCATACCGATGTATCTCCTGATCGGTGTCTGGGGAGGACCTAACAGGATTTATGCTGCGGTGAAGTTTTTCCTGTATACGCTCGTCGGAAGCGTGCTCATGCTGGTCGGAATAATCGTCCTTTGTTTCTACGCAGGGAAGACTTTTAGTATACTCGAGCTCATGACCAAAACATATCCGTACAATATGCAGTTCTGGCTTTTTTGGGCCTTTTTTGCGGCTTTTGCGGTCAAGGTTCCGATGTTCCCTGTGCATACATGGCTTCCCGATGCACATACAGAGGCGCCGACAGCAGGCAGCGTGGTCCTTGCGGCAGTACTTATCAAGATGGGTGCTTACGGATTCCTCAGATTCTCTCTGCCTTTATTCCCCGAGGCATCGAAGGCGATGACCCCCGTAATGCTTGTTCTTTCAGTGATAGCCATAATCTATGGCGCGATAATCTGCCTTGCACAGACAGATCTTAAGCGCTTGATTGCCTATAGTTCCGTGAGTCACATGGGTTTTGTAACGTTAGGAATCTTTGCACTAAATACACAGGGGATGGAGGGTGGAATACTCCAGATGATAAACCACGGGATTGTTACAGGCGCCCTCTTCTTGAGTGTAGGGATTATTTATGAGAGGACTCATTCAAGGCAGATAGCGGATCACGGTGGTGTTGCAACCGTAATGCCTGTTTATGCTGCAGCCTTCATGGTATTCACACTCGCTTCAATCGGGCTTCCGGGAACGAACGGTTTTATTGGAGAGTTTCTGATAATACTGGGCGGCTTTGCTGCAAGGCAGTGGGCAGGTGTGCTTGCTGCAACAGGTATTATAATAGGCGCAGCCTATATGTTATGGCTTTATCAGAGGCTGTTTTTCATGGAGGTTAATAAAAAGGTCATTGGGCTTGATGATATGAACACCAGAGAGTTTATTACGCTTTTGCCGATGATAATATTGATATTCTGGATAGGGGTGTATCCGAATGCTTTTCTCGGGTTCATGCATGAGTCAGTACAGCACCTGCTCGAACGTGTCAATACAGGCGGCAGTATTGAGATGAGCATTGCAAAAAATGTTGTCGAGATTATGAAATGAAAGGGGTTTTTTAATGCCTGAGTTTGTATTGCCTGATCTTGGGCCTGTAATGCCAGAGATTGTAATGACATGCCTGGCCCTTGCTATACTTTTAGCAGACCTTTTCATTAAGAGAAAAGAGACGATCGCCTTCCTGAGCATAATAGGAGTATCAGCAGTTACATACATGGTTTTAGGATCTATGGGCACCACTTTTAACGGCATGTTCATATCTGACGGCTACAGCACGTTCTTTAAACTCATCTTCTTCCTTAATGTTGTTCTTACTATCTTGATCTCGGTAAAGTACATAGTTGTAGAACGTATAAATTTCGGGGAATATTACAGCCTGATACTCTTTTCGACTTTAGGCATGATGCTCATGGCTTCAGCAGCCGACCTGATTGTTCTTTATCTAGGGCTTGAACTCATGGCTTTAAGCACCTATATCTTGGCTGGTTTTATAAAATACGACATCAAATCAAACGAGGCTGCCATAAAGTATTTCCTGCTAGGGGCATTTGCATCAGCATTCCTGCTTTACGGGATAGCCATGATATATGGACTTACCGGAACAACAGACATACAGTATATATCAACCTATATAATCAATAACGAACTTTCGAAAAATCCGATTCTGATGCTGTCCATGATACTCTTTGCAGTCGCTTTTTCATTCAAAATAGCTGCCGTGCCTTTCCATATGTGGGCGCCTGATGCCTATGAAGGTGCACCAACATCTATTACAGCCTTTATGTCAGTAGGACCAAAGGCTGCGGGCTTTGCAGTGCTCGGCAGGGTTTTCATGATAGCGTTTGGTTCAGTCAGGATAGAGTGGGTAGCGGTTCTTATTCCTATAGCGATACTTACAATGGGTGTGGGAAATATAGTTGCGCTTTCACAGACCAATATAAAAAGAATGCTTGCGTACTCATCAATAGCCCATGCCGGTTATGCACTCCTGGGGATAATAGCAGGCACAAGCGATGGCATGGCAAGCGTTCTGAACTACCTGCTGATATATGCATTCATGAACATCGGGGCTTTTGCAGTAATAGTAATGCTCAGGTCTGAAGGATTTAAGGGTGATAACATAACAGACTATGAAGGCCTTGCAAAACAACATCCGTTGGCCTCTGCATTGATGCTCGTATTCATGTTCTCGCTCACGGGCATTCCCCCGACTGCAGGATTCATGGGCAAATTCTACGTCTTCATGAGCGCAATAAATGCCGGATATACATGGCTGGTTATAATAGCCGTGATATTCAGTGCAATATCAGCTTACTTCTATCTGAGAATAGTGATGTATATGTACATGAAAGAGCCGAAAGAAACAGTGCAGCTTACAACATCACCGGCTGTTGGACTGGCACTTGCAATAACAGTAGCTGCTGTACTGATTATCGGCATTCTCCCGTCTGCATTCGTTAATTTCGCACGTATAGCAGTAGCAGGTTTCTAGTAAATACCTTAACCCAAAAAATGCATTTAAGTATTAAAAGAGCAGGTGTATGTGCAGAAAAAGTCTTTACAATTTTATCCCGATTTATCGGGATAAAGCTAATCCTGCTTATTGCTATTGACCAATGATAAATGACCATTGACTATTGACCAATGACTCTAGGACCCTATGTCCGCTCAAGAAACATGCCCAACTATATAGCATGTATACACGCTTCAAATGCATTTTTCGGGTAAGTAATACTGTTGTTACAGGAGGAAAGGAAGATGGGGAAACTAAATTGCTGGGAATTTAAAAAATGTGGAAGAGAGCCGGGTGGAAACAAAGCTTTTGATATGGGAGTATGTCCTGCTTCAACTTATACAGTTCTTGATGCTGTACACGAAGGGAAAAACGCGGGAAGAGCATGCTGGGTAGTAGCAGGCACAATGTGCAAAGGAGAGGCTCAGGGTATTTATGCTCAGAAATATTTGGACTGTAAAATATGCGATTTTTATAACGCCGTAACGGAAGAAGAAGGTAAGAATCTTGTGATAACGATAGACCTGCTAAAAATGATTGAAGATAAAAAATAATCGCTTGCCTTATAAATACTGATCTTACTGTATGATTGACGAAATAATTGGTTGATCATATCTGAACATTTCACCATAGCTTTCACAAATCTTATAAATGATTCAAAAAGCAATAATAGAACTAAAGTTTTAATACTCAATATTTTTCTGATTTCAAACTAATGGGTGATTGACAGAATATCTATAATTAATCTTAAATTAAATTAATAGGCAAATATTATATTAATGCAAAAAAAAGCTATAACTCTTGATATTAATCCCTGTATTTTTGTATTAAAGGGTTAAAGTCTGAGAAAATATATTTTATGAAAGCAGCAGTTCTTTATAGTGAGAAAATAAAGGAGTATGATCTCGGGCACGTGCTCACCATGGAAAGATATGATAACTTCAAGGCCCTTTTTGATGAAAAGATTGCTGATAATCCTGCATTTGAAATAATTGAGCCTGCTTATGCAACAGAGGATGATCTAAGACTGGTACATACTGAGGACTATATCAAGAGAATCGAAAGGTGTGAAAGCAGGGATCCACACGATACACCACTTTCTCCTGGTTTTGTGAGAGCCACAAAGCTTTTGGCAGGTGCTGGAAAGCTTGCAGGTGAGTTGGTTCAATCTAAACGGTTTGATAAGGCATTTGTAATAGGGGGTGGTGTTCAACACGCAGGAAGGGATTATGAAAAAGGATTCGGTGTATTTAGCGATGTCGGTATATGTGCCGAGAATCTAATAAAAAATTATGGAGTAAAAAGGATATTAATCCTTGATACAGATGCACATGCAGGAGATGGTATCTATGAGATATTCTCCCTCGATCCAAGGGTGATGTACATATCAATACATCAAGATCCACGAACTCTTTATCCTGGAAAGGGTTTCGTTAATGAAATAGGAGATGGAATGGGCAAAGGGTATTCCGTAAACATACCGTTACAACCCTGGTCAAGCGACTTGGCTTATGAATATGTGCTCAATAAAATTATCGTCCCGTTAGCAGAAGAATTTAACCCTGAGATAATACTGTTGGTGGACGGTGCTGATCCCCACTTTACAGATAAAATAACGCAATTGGGATTGACACTGGAAGGCATTAAAATGATCGGAAATATAGTAAGAAAAACAGCCGATAAGATATGTGAAGGTAGAGTTATTGATTTTGTAGGTTCTGGTTACAGTTACGATCCAAAGGTGATTTCCTTGGGCTGGCTTTCATCGATAGCCGGGCTAACCGGTGTTGAGTTAGATCTAAAAGAGCCATACCCAATCCCCGGTATACTTAAGAAAGATATCGGACTGAATGAAGCGGAGAAAACAACAGAGTTGATAAAAAGAAACCTGTGTAATTACTGGAAATGCTTTGTTTGATGAATTTGGTTTATAAAAATGGGATAGAATATCTCAAGTCTAAAATATACTATTCATCATGGAGCTGGAGATGCTTTGTATGAATAAATTTAACCTTGAAAAGATTCAGACTGTTATAGTATATTTTAAGACTTGCCGAAGTGGTGGAACTTGGTAGACACGCACGTTTGAGGGGCGTGTGGGGAAACCCTTGCGGGTTCGAGTCCCGCCTTCGGCACCATACGATAAATGCAATAGAGTAAGGCAAATAGGGAGCCCATTTATTTATGGACAAGAGACGCAGCAGACGGATCATAAAAAGGATTGCCGTAAATTTCGGCAGAAAGGATTTAAAGCACACAGGCATAACGAGTGATATATCAGAAAATGGTTTGTTCATAAGGACAACCAGATATTATTCCCCTGGTAGCATTTTGAAAATTAATATCTCCCTTCCCAATAACGGGTCGAAAACATTTTCGGGGAAGGTAGTAAGAACCTATAAAGAACCGCCATATTCATCCCTTGCAAAAAACGGTGTGGGAATAGAAGTCAACACAACCGACGATTCTTACATTGTCTATCTGTCCGGCATAGAAGATTGATCAGCCCGGGGGCCAGTACATGGGCCTTCCCCCGAGCAGATGTAGATGCACGTGATAAATACTCTGGCCTGCCTCAGGGTTGGTGTTTACCACAAGACGAAAGCCGCGCCCTGCAATTCCATTTTCCAGAGCGATCTTGTTTGCAACCAGAAAAAGTTTTCCGATAAGTTCACGTTCGTGCTCTGTAAGCTCCAGAGATGTAGAAATATGCTTTTTGGGTATTATTAAAATATGTACTGGCGCCTGAGGATATTTGTCTTCAAATGCAAGAACGCTCTCATCTTCATGTACAATCCTGGCAGGAATTTTACGCGAGTTTATCTTACAGAATAAGCAATCAGTCATGCCATGTATTTTTTTTGTTGAACCTGTTTTCGAGTTCTTTAAGTATGTCCGAGTGACTTATACCTGTCTCAGCCATTAAAACCATGCAATGGAACCACAGGTCTGCAAGCTCTTTTATAACCTGTTGTTTGTCCTGTGCCTTTGAGGCAATTATAACCTCAACAGATTCCTCTCCGATTTTCTTCAGGATCTCGTCTTTCCCCATTGCGCTGAGAGCAGAGACATAAGAATCCGGGGAGGGATTTTTCCTCCTTTCCAAGATAATCCTGTAAATATCGTCAAGTATCATTTTTTGCCGTAGATATCCTCTGCTGAAAAGACCTTGCCCGCGGTTTCCCTGCCCTCGATATCTGTGAAAAAACATGACCTGTGACCTGTATGGCATGCACCCGGACCTCTCTGAATTACCTTAAGCAGCAGAGTATCTTTATCACAGTCATAGAGGATGGATCTGACTTCCTGAATATGTCCTGACGTCTCACCTTTTTTCCAGATCTTGTTTCTCGAACGTGACCAGAAGTGTGCATGACCGGTAGACAATGTCTTTTCAAGAGATTCACTGTTCATATATGCCATCATCAAGACCTCATTATTTTCTGTATCCTGGATAATGGCAGGAATGAGACCGTTTTTATCAAACTTCAGATCAGGTATTTTCATATTAAATTAAACTCCTAAAGTTTATATCCGATTTTTCTGAGAAATTCTTTCCTTTGTGCCTTATCCTGTGGAGTCTCAACACCTCTCGGAGGGAGTCCGTCGACAACGCCCACTATCCCTCTTCCAAGGGATGTCTCTGCAACAAGCACCTCTACAGGGTTGGCGGTTGCGCAGAAGATGTTGCATACCTCTGGACAGTTTTTTATCTGGTTCAGGATATTAATAGGGAATGCTCCCTTAAGAAGAATGCAGAATACATGTCCTGCACCTATATCTTGGAGATTCTTGATGCATACACTTAATAGCTCGTTGTTGTTGCTCTCGGTTCTGATTAGACACGGGCCTGAGGCCTCTGTGAATGCTATGCCGAATTGTGCCTGCGGGACTGTTGTTGCAATAATTTCATATAGGTCTTCCGCCGTCTTTATGAAGTGGGTCTGGCCGAGTATGATATTGCAGTCAACGGGCATCTCGATTTTTACTGTCTTGATTTCCATATCACCCTCCGTTCTTGCACTTCGTTTGAGCAAAAGCTCTTGAGTGTTTTTAAATATAGTAAAAGACTTAAATTAATCCCCAATTCTGCCTTAAATAACATAACATAATCAATATGCTATAATGAAAATAATTTTTTTGGAGAGAATCAAGCCTTCAATGTTACGATTTATTGTAATATTAATTCAACTTGTTTCTGCATTTCTGCCTGTTTTGTCAGAGGGTCAGGTTATTTACGGACCAGTGGTTAAACTTGCAAGTAATGAGATTTATGTGACATTCTCTGTTACGCTCGAAGAGAAGAATATTCAGGAGATAAGGCAGGGCATAGACAAGGAATTAAAAATTTATATTGACCTTTTCAGAGTCTGGAGAATGTGGCCTGATGAGTTTGTACTTGGAAAATTTTATGTTCGGACAATTAAAGCTGACCCGATCAAGAAAGAATATGTGGCTACCTCAAATGATGGCAATGTAATTATCGAGAAGAGATTCAGGTCATTTGAGTCAATGCTTGACTGGACGCTGTCAGTCAATGACTTGAAACTTACTAATATGCGTGAACTTGAACCTGCAAAATATTTTGTGAAGATAACGGTAGAATCCAAAAAGAGAAAATTTCCTCCTGTAATAGGTTATCTTTTTATTTTTCTTTCAGAAAACGAGTTTGAGATAACAAAGGACTCAGGATTCTTTATTATTGAGGGCAACGAATGAAAAATCTGCGCTATATCATCTTCCTGGTAACTATCTCGGTCTTTATTATTACTGTGTTCGGGATAGAGATTTACTATATGGGGCTCGAAAATGTCCCGTTCTTTACAAAACTTCTGCTTTTCATATTGTTGAATTTGAATTTAGTAGCCCTGCTTACATTGATGTTTTTTGTAGGTAAGAGTCTTTTCAGAATATATATGGAAAGAAAAAACAGGGTCCTTGGATATAAATTCAAGACAAAATTCGTTGTGGTGATTGTTGTCCTGACCCTGATTCCTTCGGCATTCCTGTTTATTATATCAAGCGGAGTAGTTACAAACTATTTGGACAGATGGTTTGACCCTCAGATAAAACAGCCGCTTAACCAGTCTATTGAAATTGCAAAATCAGCTTATGAGATGAAACGGCAACAGACCCTTTTATACGCTGAAGCAGTTGCTTCCGGCAAGCCTGTTCCAGAGAGTTATTCAGTGAAACATCTTAAGAAAGTTCCTGAGAATGCATCTGAGACTGTCAGGGCAGGATTTGCAGGCAAGGCTGATACTGAAGTAATAACAGGGGAAAAAGGTGATATCATAAGGGCTGTTGTTCCAAAATATCAGGGAAAAAGACAGACAGGTTTAATTGTTGTTGAATCTTTCATAAATAAAAGTATCAGTAAGAATGCAGAAGAAATAACCGAGGCATATGGGAACTACCTTATACTGGAGTCGTGGAAGAATCCGATTAAAATAAACTACCTTCTTATATTGAGTTTTTTCACCTTGCTGATACTGTTTACAGCACTATGGGTTGCCCTCAGAATATCCCGGGGTATTACAGACCCGATCCAGGATCTGGCTATTGCGACAGAAGAGGTTGCAAGGGGAAACCTCGAAAAAAGAGTAAATATCAGCAGAAACGATGAGATAGGTCTCCTGGTTGATTCGTTTAACAGAATGGTAAAAGAGCTGAAGGAGAGTAAGGAATCACTGCAAAGCGCATGGACCAAGTCTGAAAGAAGCAGGCTGATAATAGAGAACATACTAGAAAATATAAATTCAGGGGTAATATCGCTGGACACATCTGGAAACATACTTACAATTAACACCACAGCGTGTAAAATCCTTAACATAACACATGAACAGGTACTAAACAAGAATTATTCTGTGCTCCTGTCAATGGTGGGATCAGAAGAACTGGAAGAAACAGTTAAAAGTATAAGGGTAAATGAATTCAGGGGAATAGAAAAGGAGATCAAGGTAAACATTAATAACAGGCTGATTCTATTGAGAGTTTACATAAATATTCTTAGAGATTCACATAACTTTCTCGGCACCCTTGTCGTTTTTGATGATCTGACAGAAATTGTCAAGGCACAGAAAGCCCTGGTTTGGCAGGAGGTTGCCATAAGAATAGCTCATGAGATTAAGAATCCATTGACCCCGATAAAACTCTCGACAGAACATATGATAAAGAAATGGCAGAACAAAGATGCTGATTTCAGGCAGGTATTTGAGAGTTCGACAAAGACTATCAGCAGGGAGGTGGAAAGCTTAAAAAGACTTGTTGATGAATTTTCAAAATTTGGTAAAATGCCTGAAATAATCAAAACCCCGGTGTTAATTTCTACTATAATAGAAGGGGTCGTTAGCCTCTTTAAAGAATATAAAAGACTTGAGATAAAAGTAGCCAAACAGGACAGTGAACCTCTTGTTGAAGTAGATGCAGAGCAGTTTAAAAGGGTGGTGATAAATATTGTTGACAATGCAAGACAGGCAATGCAGAACGAGGGAACGATTGACATAGAGATTAATCATGATGTCGCATTGAACAGGATTTATATAGATATAGCAGACAATGGATCAGGCATTAGGGAGGAAGACAAGGAAAAATTATTTCTGCCTTATTTCTCCACAAAAAGGGATGGTACAGGGCTTGGCCTTGCGATAGCAAGCAGGGTAATAACAGAACACAGAGGATACATAAGGGTCAGGGACAATAAGCCAGGAGGAACAATATTTACAATAGAACTGCCTATAAAGGAAGGTTAAATGTCTAAAGCTGCTGTAATGATAGTTGATGATGAAGCAGGGATAAGGGAAACCCTTGCAGGGATTCTGCAGGATGAAGGCTATGAGGCTATCGAAGTCGTTTCTGGTGAGGAAGCGTTAAGGGTTGCAAAGGATTCAACTCCCGACGTAGTTCTGCTGGATGTATGGCTTTTGGGGATGGACGGTATTCAGACAATGAAAGAACTGAAGGAATACGACCCTGACCTTCCAGTAGTAATAATTTCCGGACATGCAAATGTCGAACTTGCAGTCAAGGCAACAAAGATAGGCGCATATGATTTTCTTGAGAAGCCATTATCTATGGAGAAAATTCTGCTGACAGTGCAGAGGGCAATCGAAAAAAGAAATCTTGAGATTGAAAATAAGAATCTGCGCAAAAATCTGTCCAGGAAATGGACATTGATTGGAAATGCATCAAAGATGGGAGAGCTCAGGGAACAGATAAAGATGGCTGCTCCCAGTAACAGCAGGGTATTGATACTCGGTGAAAGCGGTTCGGGCAAGGAACTTGTTGCTCACCTTTTGCATGAGAACAGCTTAAGGGCAGATAAACCGTTTATAGAAGTTAACTGTGCTGCAATCCCTCAAGAATTGATTGAAAGCGAACTGTTTGGTCATGAAAAGGGTTCATTTACAGGGGCATTTGAAAAGAAGAAAGGTAAATTCGAACTTGCTGATAATGGTACCCTCTTTCTTGACGAGATAGGAGACATGTCTCTGCAGACTCAGGCGAAGGTACTGAGAGTAATTGAAAGTCAGGAATTTCAGCGAGTGGGAGGCAGTAAAAATTTAAAGATAGATGTCAGAATAATTTCGGCAACAAACAAGGACATAAAGGAAGAAGTTAAAAAAGGGAATTTCAGGGAAGATCTTTATTTTAGATTGAATGTAATTCCTATAAAAGTTCCTCCACTCAGGGAGAGAAGAGATGATATTCCGGAACTTGTAGATTATTTTCTTGAGTCGTTTGCACTGGAGTATGGACAGCAGCCTAAAAAGATATTGCCTGAAGCAGTAAAAGAACTTCAAAAATATTCGTGGTCAGGTAATGTCAGGGAACTTAAAAATTTACTTGAGAGGCTTGTTATTATGACTCCTTCCGGAACAATAACCGGTAGCGAACTTTCCATGCAGGACTCAACAAGCTCTGATTATTTCTCTCACAAGACATTAAAAGTTGCCAGGGAATTTTTCGAAAAGGATTTCTTAACAAAAAAACTGAAAGAGAATGCATGGAATATAACAAAAACAGCTGAAATTCTTGATATTGAAAGAAGTAACCTGCACCGCAAGATCAAGGCATATGGTATAAAAATTCCTTAAAACAAAAATCTGTTTCCTGGTTTAACACCGGTTTTAATTTAGTAGTTCCAACCTGTAAGACAAAAAATTACTCAGTAATGTTAATTATGTGTTAAAATCTACTCCATGAAAAAATATCTGCCTGTTTCTCTGAAATCCGTTAAATCCTATTCGTTGTCAGACAGGAAAAGCATGGTATCAATAAGGTCTTTTGCCGGAATGCCTGCCAAAGGAGATACCATTGCTGCTTTTCTGAAAAAACTGCCCGATGCCTTTGCCGTGAGGGATTTCAAGTCAGTTGTAAATGCCGTAGTTTCGGCAAGGGAGAAATCAAGACCTGTTATTCTGGGCATGGGTGCCCATCCTATAAAACTGGGACTCTCCCCGATTATTATTGAGCTGATGAAAAAGGATGTTATAACAGCTGTGGCTACAAATGGGGCAAGTGCAGTCCATGACTTTGAGGTATCCCTGGTGGGACATACATCAGAGGATATCGCAAGGGAGCTTCATTCAGGCTCTTTTGGCATGGCAAGAGATACAGGCAGAGGAGTGAATCTTGCAATCAATAGAGGAGTAAAAAAGGGATACGGTATAGGCAAGGCCCTTGGTGAATATATCAATAAGGGGAAGTTTAAATTTAAGGACAGAAGCATATTCTCCAGTTCGTATACCCTCGATATCCCTGTAACAGTTCATGTTGCCTTGGGGACCGATATAATACATATGCATCCTGAAGCTGACGGTTCTGCAATTGGTAAAGGAAGCATGAAAGATTTCAAATTATTGAGTTCAGTTGTTGCAGACCTAGAGGGTGGTGTATATATAAACCTGGGTTCGGCGGTCATACTTCCTGAAGTTTTTCTCAAGGCCCTGAATATTGCAAGGAATCTGGGTAATAAGGTGAAAAATATAACAACTGTTAATATGGATTTTATCCAGCATTACAGACCAAAAGAGAATGTTCTTAAACGGCCTACTTTGAAATGTGGCAGAAATTATGCCTTAACCGGGCATCATGAGATTATGTTCCCTCTCCTGGCTGCCGCTATTGTAGAGAAGATACAATGAATGTGATCATAGATGAAGAGCTGTGTATAGGCTGCGGTGCGTGTGAGGAGATATGCCCTGCTGTTTTTCACCTGGACGAGGTAATAGGTAAATCAGAGGTGATTGACGCTGAGGCGTGTGAATATGTTGGTTGCTGTGAGGCAGCCGAAGAAAATTGTCCTGTGGAAGCCATCACATTAGAGGAATAATTATTTTTTTACCCAGTTAGAAAGGCGAAGTTCTTCTAACGGGGTTTACTATCATCTGCCTGAGTATATGTTTTAGTTCCTCATTTATCTCCGTAAAAAAAGCCCCGCCCTTTCAACAGGATTTACCCTCCGTTTTTTAATAAAGCAAGTGGAATAAATCAATCAATATAATAGAAAATATATTAGAGGTATTTTAAGGTGAAGAATATCGGAATTTCTAATATTTTCAATAAAATTGCAGATCTCCTAGAGATAAAAGGGGAAAATCCTTTCAGGATACGTGCATACAGAAAAGCAGCATTTAATATTAATTCCATGGGAAAAGACATCTCCTCACTGTCAAAAGAGGAGCTGTTGAAGATACCTGGTATAGGCAGGGACCTTGCCGGAAAGATTGATGAGTATCTAATGACAGGCCGTGTTGAAGCGTATGAAAGGTTGAAAGTGGAGATCCCGGAGAGTCTCGTTACACTCCTTGATGTGCCTGGACTTGGGCCGAAAACCGTGGGGATGATTTATAAAGAATATAGTGTTAAAGATATAGATGGACTCGAAAGGCTGATCAGGGAACATAAATTATCGGCTCTGCCGGGCATTAAGGAAAAGACAGAGGCAAATATAATCAAGGGCATTGAAATGATAAAAAGATATTCAATGAGACATCCGATAGGTAAGATTCTTCCTATAGCGAATGAAATAATTGAATATCTGTCTTCGAAAGCTCCTGAAGACAGATTCAGCATTGCAGGGAGCCTCAGAAGATGGAAGGATACTGCCAGAGATATCGATATCATTTCAACTTCACAAAGTCCTGGAGACGTGATGAATGTATTTTCGCACATGCCATTTGTTAGAGAAGTACTAATGAAGGGGCCGACTAAATCAAGTGTTATCATTGATGAAGGTATTCAGGTGGATATAAGGGTTGTTGAAGAAGAAAGCTTTGGCTCTGCACTTTCATATTTTACAGGTAGCAAGGCACACAATATCAGGCTGAGGGAGATTGCTTTAAGGTCAGGGCTGAAGGTGAATGAATACGGAATTTTCAGGGAGAAGGACGGGGAGAAATTAGGCGGTAGGTCTGAGGAAGATATATATAATGTTCTTGGACTGCAGTATATACCGCCTGAAATAAGAGAAGACACGGGCGAGATAGAGGCTGCATCAAGTGGCTCTTTGCCAGATCTAATAGAAAGAAAAGATTTAAAGGGAGACCTTCATGTCCACAGCAGCTGGAGCGATGGCAACCATGAACTCGAAGAACTTATCGGGATATCGGTTGAAAAGGGATATAAATATATCGCAATAACAGACCACTCCAAAGGACTCGGAATCGCAGGAGGACTTGACGAGAAAAAAATCATCGAGCAGAAAAGGAAAATAGACGCTCTTAATAAAAAGATCAAAGGATTCAGATTGCTCTCTGGAGTTGAGATTAACATCAAGAGCGATGGAAGTCTTGATTTTGACGATGATATTTTAAAACAGCTTGATATAGTTATAGCCGCTGTACATTCGGGCTTCAAACAGCCGAAAGAACAGATAACAAAGAGAATAGTCTCGGCAATGAGAAATCCTTATGTTTCAATAATAGCCCACCCAACCGGCAGGTTAATAGGCCAGAGGGAGGCCTATGAAGTCTACATTGAAGAAATTCTTGATACCGCTTCAAAGACAGGCACAGCAATTGAAATAAATGCATATCCAATGAGGCTTGATCTGTCTGATATTTATGTAAAGATTGCAAAATCTAAAAAAGTTCCGATGGTCATAAGCACAGATTCCCACAACATCAATCAGTTTGACTTTATGGAATATGGTGTTTCGGTAGCAAGAAGGGGATGGCTCGAAAAGAAGGATGTCCTGAATACACATGATTTCAGCAGACTGCTGAAGATATTTAAAGGAAAGCCATCACGTCTTTGAGTTGTTTCTTACCGAATGATTTAAATATCTTAATTCCTCATCAAGAAAGTATTAAATTACTTTTTTTTTGACTCTTGATAAAAAAGGAGATAGTATATTAAAAATAGTAATTTAGTAAATAATATATAGTAAATAAAGAAAGATATGATCTTGACTAAAAAGAAAGAGATAGCAATATTTGTTAAAAACGATACCATCCTTAAATTCCTTGAAAAATACTTCAAAAACAAAAAAATATTCAATGCACATTATTTTAAAACCATCAATTCTTTTCGTATATATATTAATGAAAATAAGCCTTTAGCAGTTATTGTCCAGGCATCTCTTCTGAAGTCAATTTCAGACAAAATAACCGGTTTTCCGACTATCGCTATCATTGCAGGGAATATTAAGAAGGGCATAGAAAGTGCTGTAAATTACAATGTTAATAGGTATATTTGCAGACCATACCATAAAATTGATCTTGAATATAAACTCGAAAATGTTATTTTAGAGAGTGACTTGTTCGAGGGAATGAAAAATGAGATCAGGAAGCTTGAAATAATTACAGAGCTGATGCAATTGATTTCGAGTACTCTTGATCCAAAGGAAATATTATTCAGGATCGTAAAAAAGATTTCTGAGATAATCAATGTGTCAAGATGTTCCATAGTAAGAGTAGACTGGCTCCACAGGAATGCCTTTGTTGTAGCGACCTATGAGGATCCCAATATCACCGGTATCAAACTAAGACTTCAGAAGTATCCTGAGATAATGGAAGCCCTTAAATTAAAGAAACCGGTTGTAATAAAAGACATATCGATGGACCCCATAATGCGGAAAGTAAAGAATATTATCATACCACTCGGTGTCCGCTCCATACTTGTCATACCAATCGTCTTCCGCGAAAAGGTTATAGGAACGCTTTTCCTGAGGACATCCAAGAAAATCCATACCATTACTGAAAACGAAATAAAGATCTTAGATTCCATAGCTAGTTCATCAGCCAACGCTCTTTATAATGCCTTTTTATTCGAACAGGCAGAGGATGAAAAAAACAGGCTTGAGAAGCTTGCAATTACTGATTTCCTTACAGGTATGTATAATATCAGATACTTTTACCATAGAATCATCGAGGAATTCAGCCGTTGCCAGAGATATGATCTGCCTATAAGCTGTATTATGCTTGATATAGACTACTTTAAAGAAATCAATGATGTCTACGGGCATAAAACTGGTGACATTGTCCTTAAAGAATTTGGTCAGCTACTTAAAAGACATTCTCGTAAGAGTGACGTACTCGCAAGATATGGTGGTGAAGAATTTATTATTCTCCTGCCACAGACACCTGTTGAAGGTGCAATACTTGAGGCTGAACGAATAAGGAAATTTATAAGGGAATATAGATTCAGAGCCATAAAGGATAAAAAGGGGTTGACTGTAAGCATCGGAATAGCAAGTTACCCCCACACTAAAATTAAGACACATGATGACCTTATATCCTGTTCAGATGATGCACTTTTCACTGCAAAGAGAAAAGGGAGAGATAAGGTATTGGTATTCGGTCAGTGAAGGTTTTATATTTATTCTGAACTTTCCTTGACATTTTACCTCGTTAGAAAGCCCTGCTGCTTGCAGCGTGGTGATATAGATTAGTTATTGAGCGAACATAGGGTTTACCCCGTTTAGAAATTGTTGTTATTTTCTTCTAACGGGGTAAACTTTCACATGGAGATAATCAGACCAGAGAAAAATATATAATTAACTTCCTATGACAATAAAAACCGCTGTTGACCTTCTAGAGTTCAATAAACTTCTCGAAATAATTTCTATGACTGCACACAGCGATGCTTCACGTAAAGCCATATTAGATATATTTCCGATGAATAACAAAGAGGAGATCATAAAAAGACTAGGACAGATAGAGAATATTCGCAGGATTTCCCATGAAGGAAGCCCTCTGAAATTTAACATTTTTAAGGATTTATCTTATTTGTTTAAAAAAATAAGACCGGAAGGAGCTGTTTTTGACTCATATGAACTTTCAGCCTTTTTGCCGGTTCTTGAAACTGCATATGAAATAAGTTTGCAGGGTAATGAAAAGGGGGATATCCCTTTTTTGAAGGAAATCACCGAACATTTAACAGGCCATCCCGATATACTGGATATTCTTAGAAAATCAATCGACAGCGAGGGGAATATCCTCGACAGCGCCTCATTTTTGATTTCTGATCTCAGGAAGAAAATAAAAAGACTCGAATATAAAATACAAAAGAAACTTGAGGAGATGATAAGAGATAATAAGATTTCTGTTTTTCTTCAGGATAATTTTATTACACAGAGATCAGGAAGATGGGTAATACCGGTGAGGATGGACTCAAAAGGGCAGGTACCTGGAGTAGTCCATGATGTTTCCAATACAGGTGAGACTGTTTTTATTGAACCTCTTGGTATTCTAAATCTCTCTCACGAACTCGAAAATTTTGTCGTTGAAGCAAAAGCAGAAGAAATACGTATAACGAGGGAACTTTCATCGATGATAAGGGCAAAAGCAGATGAGATGGAAAAAGAGTATAAAATCATTGTCTATCTAGATGCTCTCAACTGCATTTCACAGTTTGCTGATACAATGCATATGCAGAACCCCCACATAAATGAAGCAGGCACAATTATAATGGTAAACGCACGGCATCCCCTCCTGGTGCGATCATTTCAAAAATCAGGCGTCCACAGGGATGTTGTGCCGCTTGATGTATCTTTAGGTGATGGTGATACAATAATGGTCATAACAGGTTCAAATGCTGGCGGTAAGACCATTTCAATCAAGACAATCGGGCTGCTTTTGCTCATGGCATTGTCGGGTATGCCTGTACCTGCTGACGCGTCATCCAGTTTTCCTATTGTAAGTAATATCCTTCTTGATATTGGCGATGAACAATCCATAGAAAACAATCTTTCAACGTTTTCTGCTCATGTCTCAAATATAGCCGGAATATTAAGGGGGGCAGATTCAAAAACGATTATACTGATTGATGAACTGGGAACAGGTACTGACCCTGATGAAGGTACAGCCATTTCCTGTGCTGTACTGAAAGAAATACAAAAAAGAGGTGCACTAGTTTTCGCCACGACAAACCTCGCAGGAATAAAGGTTTTTGTACACATGACAGAAGGAATGCTGAATGCATCCATGCAATTTGACCAGAAGTCCCTAACCCCGTTATACAGGTTAAGAATAGGAGAGCCCGGACAGTCACATGCACTCGAGATAGCCAGAAAATACGGACTCCCTGATAACATTATTGACTCTGCACGGGAGATGGTTGGAGGAATAAAAATCGAATTTGATAATCTGATTGCAGATCTGAATGAAAAAAGGGAACGATACGAAAAGGCCCTTGCTGAGTTGTCCCAGCAAAAAATACAACTTGATAACAGGGTAAGAATAATCGAACAGAAGATTGCCGAAACCGAGTCACGGCAAAAAGAAATGCTTGAAAATGCTTACAAAGAAGCTTCTGAAATTATTTCAGATATAAAGAGACAGATGTATCTGCATCTTGAAGAGGTAAAAAAGGGAGATAAAGCCAGAATCCGTGAAAGCATAAAAAAGGCTGAACAAATGCATAGAGGTGTTATAGAAAACGTCAAGCGTTATGTCAGGAAAGAAGACGAACCCCCTGCAATAGAGGAAATACAGTTGGGAGATATGATAAATATAAAATCTCTCGGATATGATGCAAAGGTCATAAAAATCATTCATAAGAACAGACGGGTGCGGGTAAGGGCTGGAAGCATGGAAATGGAAATACCTTTAACAGATATCGGTTCTATAAGTGGAAAGTCTTTGACAGAAAGTAATGAGGATAAATTTGAGACTGTCAGCCCTGTTGATTCAGTTTCATCAAGCATAAGACTTGTAGGGTTAAGGGTTAGTGAAGCACTATCGAGACTTGAACCATTTCTGAATCATGCATCACTTGCCGGATTGCATGAAGTAGTTATTATTCATGGAGTCGGTAAGGGACTGTTAGCCAGGGCTGTTCGTGATCACCTGAAGGGGCACCCGCTCGTAAAAGAGTACAGGAAAGGTAAACTATCTGAGGGAGGGAACGGGGTAACAGTTGTAACACTTGTTTAAGTAACCGGACATTTTTGGTGTTTGCCCCTGACATCTGTTTCAGCATCCAAAGTTGGGTTAAATGACCTGTGCTTTCTACTGGGTATATTATATCTAAAATTAGTTTGTATTTTAATATTAATACCTGTTAAAAATAATATATAGTGGAAATAATTACATCCCATATTAACGCTGACTTTGATTCTCTTGCCTCAATGATTGCGGCAAAAAAGCTGTATCCCAATGCAGAGATTATTTTCCCCGGCTCCCAGGAGCGTAAACTGAGGGAGTTTTTAAAGGTATTTCAGCCGGTTAAAATTAAACGCATTAAAGATATCGAGCCTTTAAAGATAAAAAAGCTGATTATAGTTGATACGAAACAACCTGGAAGGATCGGACCATTCGCTGAACTGCTCTCTAATAAAAATCTGAAGATTCATATATATGACCACCATCCTTTTGTAAAAGGGGATATCAGAGGAGAGGTTGAGAAGATTGAAGAGGTCGGTGCCACTGCGACAATCTTTACGGAATTGCTTAGAAGCAGGAAACTCCATCCCAACCCGATGGAAGCGACGATACTCACACTCGGCATATACGAAGAAACAGGTTGCCTCCTTTTCCCCTCGACAACGGGCAGGGACTTGCTCGCGGTTTCATACCTCCTGAAAAATGGAGCAAACCTGAACATTGTTTCAAGCTACCTTAAAATAGAATTGAATATAGAGGAATTAGATCTCCTGAACGAACTTGTGAAATCATCAAAAGAGATAGTTCTCGGAGGAATAAGGATCGTTATAGCCAAGGCAGCCCGGGAGAGTTATATAGGGGATGCAGCACATCTTGCACACAGGATAATGGATATGGAAGATATTGATGCTGTGTTTCTTCTTTTAAGTATGGAAGGGAAAATATTGTTGGTCGCAAGGAGCAGGGTACCTGAACTCGATGTTGCATTAATTTTAGCGGAGTTCGGTGGAGGAGGGCATGCAACTGCAGCTTCAGCAACTATAAAAGAGGCTTCAGTCGAGGTTATTGAAGACAGATTAACACATCTTTTTTCAAAATACGTTAAACCCGGCAAGGTTGCCTCTGATATAATGACCAGCCCTGTAATCACAATACAGTGGGACAGCTCAATTAAAGGTGCAGAAGTAACCATGACAAGATACGGAGTAAATGTGCTCCCAATTGTAAAAGAAGGGAAATATACTGGGTTAATATCGAGGGAAATAGTGGAAAAGGCACTCTTTCATGGTTTTGGGAAAAAAAGGTGCACAGAATTTTCCACTACAGATGCCATTACCGTTGGGCCTGACAAGCCGATCAGAGACATAGAGACAATAATGATAGAACAGAATCAGAGATTCATGCCTGTAATAAAGGAAGGTTTAATAATCGGTGCGATCACCAGGACAGACCTGTTGAGGGTACTTTATGAGGAATTTTTAAGAAGGAAGCGTCTCGATAAAGAGGACATAACAGAGAGGCCGTCAACAGGAAGGAATTTGTCAGCATCGCTGAAAGACAGATTTCCAGAGGAAATTTTACAAATACTGAGGGTGTCTGGAGAAATTGCTGATGACATGGGATTTAGCGCCTATCTTGTGGGAGGAACGGTCAGGGATTTACTGCTCGGCCAGGAAAATCTTGACATAGATATAGTAATAGAAGGAGACGGAATCGACTTTGCCAAGGCCTTGAGTAAGAAATTAAAATCAAAGGTGAGATCTCATCAGCGTTTTGGAACAGCCCAGATTTTCAAGAATGAACTCAGACTGGATATAGCAACAGCAAGGACTGAATACTACGAGTCACCGGCTGCACTTCCAAAGGTTAAAACTTCATCAATTAAGAAGGATCTTTACAGAAGAGACTTTACAATCAATAGCCTTGCCATAAAACTGAATCCAAAAAATTTCGGGCAGTTGGTTGATTTTTTTGGGGGCATGCGCGATATCAGGGAAAAGACCATAAGGGCACTTCATAATCTCAGCTATGTTGAGGATCCGACACGTGCATTCAGGGCTATAAGATTCTCTGAAAGATTTGGTTTCAAGCTCAGCAAACATACAGTAAATCTCATAAAGTCCGCAATAAAAATGAATTTATTTGAGAGACTTTCGGGATCAAGACTGTATGAAGAACTTTTTATCGCCTTTAACGAAACGAATCCTGTCAGCACATTGAAGAGACTTTCTGATTTCGGACTTCTGAAGGTAATCCATCAAGATCTGATATTCGACGAAAAACTTGAAGCTACTTTACTGTCAATGTACGAAACGCTCGCATGGTATAATTTGCTGTATTTGGAAGAGAAGCCTGATATTGGAATTCTGTATCTTATGACCCTTCTTTCAAATCTCACGGAAAGTGACAGAAAAGAGGCCCTTGAGAGACTTTCCACACCCCCGAAGATCAAGGAAATAATCCTGAAAAGCATATCATGGTCTAATGAAATACTCGGTCAGCTTCCTTTGAATGATCATGTTAAACTCTATCATCTTCTGATAAATATGGATATCGAAATACTACTTTTTTCTATGGCTGTCACGAAAGACACAAGAAAAAAGAAGGAGATATCACAATTTCTTATAGAACTGAAAAAGATCAAGCCCCTTTTAAAAGGCCGTGATATAAAGAAATTAAAGATTCCGCCAGGTCCCGTTTATTCTAAAATATTAAAAGAACTGCTTGATGAAAAACTTAGAGGGAAACTCAAGACAGAAGAGGACGAAAAAAGCTTTATTATTGAACACTTTGCCCCGCCACATGTTTAATTCAAAGAAATAACTGTCAAAGTATTGACGTTATTCAAATAATTTGTTAGTGTGGTTCTATGCACAAAATCCTTATTATTGACGATGATGAATTTATCAGGGATTTACTTCAGTCATTTCTGCAGGATAAAGGTTTTTATATCAGATTAGCCCATGATGGCCTGAAAGGCCTTAATTTGATCAGAGAAGAGGATTTTTCCGTTATATTATGTGACCTTGTAATACCAGGAATCCAGGGAATGGATATTTTAAGGGTAATATCTGCTTCAAAAATAAATATTCCTTTTATTGTAATTACTGGCTTCGGAACAATACAGACTGCTGTTGAAGCGATGAAGATGGGGGCTTTTGATTATATTACCAAACCCTTCAACCTGGAAGAACTCCTGATAATTATCAATAGAGCTATAGATATGTCAAAACTGCAGAAAGAGAACATCATGCTGAAGAAGCAGCTCAAAAAGAAGTATAACTTTAAGGGAATCATTGGTAATTCACCAGGCATGCAAAAGGTGTATGAAGTAATAGAAAGGATAGCGGATACAGACAGTACAGTACTAATTATAGGTGAAAGGGGGACCGGCAAGGAACTTATTGCAAAGACCCTCCATTATAACAGCTCTCGTGCACAGGGACCATTCGTACCCGTAAACTGTACTGCAATACCCAATGAGCTTCTGGAATCTGAACTCTTTGGTCATGAAAAGGATTCATTTGCCGGAGCTCTAAATACAAGGGTCGGCCGCTTTGAGCTTGCAAATAAGGGGACCCTTTTTCTTGATGAAGTAGCTGAATTAGCACCGTCACTGCAGGTTAAATTGTTAAGGCTGCTTCAGGGAAAGGAGTTTGAGAGAGTTGGAGGTACAACTACAATAAAGGTAGATTTAAGGATACTGGTATCAACTAATAAGGATCTCGAAAAGATAACCAGGGAAGGAAATTTCAGGGAGGATTTATTCTATAGACTGAATGTTATACCTCTGCATATTCCTCCCTTGAGAAACAGGACTGAAGATATTCCGCTTTTAGTGGATTATTTTGTGAATGAATTCTCCAGGAAGAAAAAAAGAAAGCCTCTTGCAATTTCTAAAGAAGCAATGGATTGTTTTTATAATTATATGTGGACAGACAATGTGAGGGAGTTAGAAAAATTGATTGAAAGACTCACAATTCTTGTAAGCGGTGATATTGTAAAGGTTTCAGACCTTCCTGAAAAGTATCGACAGTTATCGTCCCGTAGATTTAAAAAAGGCTTTAGTACTTCCATGATGCACGATTATATAAACGACACTATTGGTATTTCCGTAGAAGGGATTAAACTTAATGAAGTTGTTGAAGATATAGAAAGAAACATGATACTCAAAGCTCTTGAAAAGACAGGGGGGATTAAGAGTAGATCTGCAAGTATTTTAGGTCTGAACAGGACGACACTAATAGAGAAGATGAAAAAAATGGGAATAATAAGTCATAAGTATAAGCAGAAAGAGGAGTAGCCTGCCTTTTGTATGTAAGCTCCCTGACATAAGAAAAACCAATAATATACTTGCCTTTTTGAGCGATAACATGTTAATCTTCGAATGAAGCTTCTGGAGTATTTTGTTGTATATAATCTGCAATAACTGTCGTTTGCGTTTTTTATGACATATCCTCCTTATGCTTCATAATTTTACATTATACAAAGGAGGTGTGTCAGTGTGGTAAAAGGGACTGTTAAGTGGTTCAATGAGTCCAAAGGATATGGCTTTATTACACGTGAAGATGGCGGTGATGTTTTTGTTCACTATACCGCTATTCAGGGCGATGGTTACAAAACTCTGTCCGAAGGCGATGTTGTAAGCTTTGAAATAGTTGAAAGCGAAAAAGGTCCAAAGGCGTCTAATATTGTAAAGATCTAAATTTATTAACCAGGCTTTTAATAAACCAAGGCCTGGTTTTTCAATTCCCCGATGAATATTCTTCATTCTAAAGTACCTTTATCGTTTTGCAGGAAAGACCCTGCGCTTTGATGTTTAAATTATTAACGTAGCATAACATGTCTGACTAATATTGCAAGGAGGCTAAGGTGCAATGTCAAGGAAGATTTATGTAGGAAACCTCCCTTACGAAGCGGATGATGCTGCTATTCGAGATTTTTTTGCCGCCGCAGGAGAAGTTCAGTCTGTGAAGATAATTACTGACGTCTCGACTGGACGGTCAAGAGGGTTCGGTTTTATTGAAATGTCCTCTGATGAAGATGTTGAGAGAGCGATATCCACACTCAACGGAACCAAATTCATGAATAGGACCGTTGTAGTGAGCAAGGCGAGGCCTCAGACTGAAAGGGGAAGAAGGAGCGACCGGGGAAGACAAAAAAGGCCCCATACTAGAGGACGGGGACCAGGATATTGGAGATAAAGGTAGATGACAGTGGTCTGGAAAAGGCATTAAAACTTCTCAAACGTAAGCTCCAGAGGGATGGTCTTATGGGGGAACTTACAAAAAGGCGCTTCTATGAGAAACCATCTATAAAGTTAAAAAATAAGCAGAAAAAAGCTCAGAAGAGAAAAACTAAAAACTCAAGGAGGAAGATACAGAACAGACACGTTAGCATTAGTCACTGATTTTTAAAAAAGGGGGGTCTGGACTTGGCAAAACGTGCCTCTTTATACAAGAGCGCAAAAAGAAAAAAAGAATTATTGCGACAGAAGAAACAGGAAGAAAAGAGGTTGAGGCGTCAGCAAAAGCGTGCAATAGAAGAACATACTGATAAAATAAGTGATTTAGTGGAAGATAACAACAAAGATTAACTTTTTATACTCTATACCTCAGCCCCTGTCTTGATAATTTCTGATAGAGTCATCTAAATATTTCTCGTTCCCCGGCATGAGGGGAAGCTCGTGCATGACCAGAATTTACCATATTTTCCTTCTTTAAGCCGCATAGGTCCACTGCATAAAGGGCAATCGGGTGCTGATTGATCATTATTCGTTGTTGCACTATCATCAGAACCAACAGCACCGCCTTTTTTAATATGAAACGAACACCAGTCACACTTCTCTGGCTGTGGTTCTGGCATAGGCCCATCAAGGACATTGACAACTTCCTTAAGAAAGTCAATAAATGCTGTGTCGTTGCGCTCTATCTCTATCCACTTCATTGAACCTTCCAGCATTTGCCTGTCTATAGCTAATTGTTCACACTTGTCAGGCGTAAAATAGAGTAGCCCCATTTTTGTGACCGGGCTCAATTTCAATGCATCAGGTGCAGGATTCTCTAAAGCTAAAGTATAGGCCTGCAATTGCCTTGCATACATTTCTGACTTTCCTTCATTGGGGCTTCCGGTCTTGAAATCCATTACAGCGTAAGAACTGTCATCAAGTTCAACTACGATATCAAAACGACCGCTTATAAAGCATGTGCTTTTACATCCTGATAGTTGAATGGTCTCAGACTTTACCTTTTTCTCCCCATGCCGGACAACTCCGGGAGGCAGATCTGGACAAAAATTTTCTGTTCGTTTGTCAGAGTAATAATCTTTTTGAAGCGAGGCAATGATACTGAAGACACCGGGTAGGGGGATTGATGGCTGAGATATACCGTGTTTAACCTTTAAAACAAAGCAGTGCTTGCATCCATTATAGAGAAAAGTCAGATCTGAAGGGCTTAACCTGTAGTTCAAAAACTCGCCTCCGATTTTTTCAAATATTACAACAATTTATATTGAAAAGTGAACTAAACTTTATAAAACATTGATTTATAAAGGAACCGGATTGCATCGCTTCATTCGCAATGACTGCTATTTGAGATTTTCAAAGGCTGTCAAACCTTGCTGCAAAAACCTTTTAATTTTAAAATATGGGACCCTTCTCTTCGCCTAAACTTACAGCCTTTTTTATCTCCATCTCCAAGTGTTCAGGAAGGCCTTTGATTTCAACGTCCAGAAAACCTCTGATTATGGCGGACGTTGCCTCTTCACTGCTAAGTCCTCTTGCCATTAGATAGCGAATCTCTTCCTCTGCAATCTTTCCAACTGCAGCTTCATGGGACATATCAATATTATTTACCTTGCCTTCAAGCTCAGGTATGGCGTGAATTCTCCCTTTCTCTGAAAGAATAAGACCCCTGCATTCTAAATGTGCTTTGATGCCTGGGACCTCGCCTATCAAATGACCCCTTGCAATGATATCTCCCCCATTTGTTATAGCCCTTGCAATAACTTCTGCCCTGCTGCCCCTTTCTTTTAAGAAAACCCTGGAACCCACATCCATATTCGAACCGTCAGAAGCAAATAAAATAGTATTGTATCTCACGGTTGCATTTTTACCAACACAGTAGGCAGTGGGGTACATTTGAAGTGTTTTTACTGGCTTCATGCAAACATAGTTACTCATGAAAATACCATTTTCTTCCACAATCGTAGAAGTCCTGGGTCTTACTGCCATTTCCTCTGCCCAGTAATGAATCATAGTAAAGGTGACATGAGCGTTCTTCTTCACATAAAACTCTGAAATACCAACATGAAGTCCTCTCCTCATCATCGGGGCTGTTGCACACCCTGTAATAATGTGAAGCTCTGAGCCCTCCTCGGCAATTATTATATTATGTACATTTTGAGCTAAACCTTCCTGGGTCATATACAGACAGGCCTGTAAGGGAAATTCTACCTTTGCCCCGGGCATTGCCCTTATAAAATACCCGTGATTTTTTTTAAGTTCAGCTTGTGCAGTATATTTGTCTGCATCCACTTTCACTGCTTTCCACAAATAGTCTGAGAGCCAATCATGTTTTTTCAGAGCGTCAGTAATACTCATGACCTCCAGACCGCTCTGATATGTAGATGTTAGTATAACTGAATGGTTAACTTGGAAAAATGACCCGGACCTGCACGCCTCCTCTGCATCAATACCCACGCTGATAGATTTCTCTTTAGCTTCATCTGATAATTCCCTTAACTTATGAATTTTTTTATACACTTTTGCTTGATCAGAATAAGCGGTAAGATCAATATTAGGCCCAAGAGGAGATGGTTTCTTCTCTGCCTTTTTAGCATTCCCTTTAAAGTCTAATTTGTACATATTACGCACCCTTCATAGCCTTTGACTCTTATATCTTTTAAAATGTCCCTTGGATTACCTGAGCAGTATAAAGTGCCATTCAACATGACATAGGCCCTATCAGCATTTACATAATCCAAGATATAACCAGCATGGCTAATAATCATCCCTGCCCTTGTTCTTCTGCCTGCCATTGTGTCTTTTTCAAGCAACTCATTTATTACCTGGCCTATCAAATTTATACTTACCAGATCTACTCCAGAATCAGGCTCATCAAACATTATGAACTCGGGATTCTGGGCAAGCAGTTGTAAGAGCTCAGAGCGCTTAATCTCCCCACCAGAAAAACCCAGATTTATATCTCTGGCCTTAAAATTAAGCAGGTTCATTTTTTTTGTAAAATCGTCGATTTTTCCTTCATTGAACGCATTTCTCTTCTCCATACAAATACGAAGTATATCTCTCAACTTCACTCCTCTAATAGCCGGGGGTCGCTGGAAGGCCATGCCGATTCCAAGCTTTGCCCTTTCATCAATGGAAAGTTTAGTAATATCTTCGCCTCTAAATATAATCTTGCCGTTCTCTACTCTGTAACCTGGCATTCCTATTATCGTGTGTAAAAGAGATGTCTTTCCGGAACCATTAGGTCCAAAAAGGGCAATCGTTTCTCCCTTCATAATATGCAGATTAACATCCTTTAATATACGTTTACCTTCAACGCTTACAGATAAATTCTCTATTTCAAGCATGATATTCCACGTAAGATTATATTTATTCTGTTATTTAGTCTTATCAGTTAAAGCTTTGTCTTTAACATTTTTTATTACATTTTTACCCCGTAAAAAAAGCCTTTGAAGAAATCGGAGGTTAAAAAATATTTTGCAGTCTGTGGTATAAAGCCACCGACACACAACACTTTTTTAACGGGGTTTACTTTCCTGATAAAAGCATAATTATTATTTTTGCATAAGAATTCACCTGACCTCATATACTATCTCTTTAAACTTCTTAAGACTGTAGCGAGCTTCTCTTTCCCTGTCATTTATATGCTGTGAGATTGTCCTTATCTCCTGTTTCAATTCTGGCAGTATCTTCTCTTCCAATATACGAATCCTTCTGGTGGTCTTTCCTATCTCATCAGAAATTATTTTTATTTTGTTCTCGAAAGCGGCTATCCTGATTAAGGATTCAACAAGTTTTTCAAAAAGGTATATGCACTCCTCGAGATGAGCTGTAGTAAGGAAATAATTATATTTCCTATCTTCAAGATTTCTGACAGGTGATTCATCTGCGAGAATGTCTCTAAACTTCACCCCCCAAATTATTCTCTCAATGATATTCACATTGAAATCCCTTTCAGTTAAAACGGATATCGAATCGATATTCGTTTTGCCCTCGTATCCAAGGCTGAATACCAGCTCTTTAACAGCCTTTCCATATAATTTTCTGATTTCCTCTCGTGACTTGATAAATGGCACTGTTGTATTGAGAAATTCCTTTATTAATGCCTTTCTGCGAGCTTTCAAGATACTCATACTTTTACCTACTGAATGAGACTTCTCTTTTAGAAATAGTAGGTTTGTCCTTGTTGGGTGAATCATTTCTGTAACGAATTTTTATTAATTATTCTATGAGGGAAAACGTCTTTAGCAGTTTCAATCCTGTATCCAGAGTCTCAAAAATATCCCTTTTTTGCATTCCCTGATTCACAAATTCCCCCTCAAAGGCATCGGCAAAGTCAAGCATCAATCTGTCTTTTTCTGTCATGCCTTCCCTGCCAACTATTGATTCAAGTCTCCTGAGATCCCTTCCCATAGCATAATATTTATAAAGAAGGTTGGATATCTCTCTATGGTCCATTCTGGTTCGACCCTCTCCAATACCTCGTTGCATTAGTCTGGAGAGGCTCGGCAGTACATCCACTGGTGGAAATATTGCCTTCTGATGAAGTTCTCGGCTTAGGACAATCTGTCCTTCTGTAATATACCCCGTGAGATCCGGGATTGGATGGGTTATATCATCCTCAGGCATGGTAACCACTGGAAGCATTGTTACTGATCCTTTCTTTCCAAGAATACGCCCTGCACGTTCATATAATGAAGCAAGGTCAGAGTACATATAACCTGGATAGCTTCTTCTTCCCGGAAGCTCCTTTCTTGCTGTTGATATCTCCCTCAGGGCATCACAGTAATTGGTCATATCAGTAATTATTACCAGTACGTCCATTCCCTTATCAAAAGCAAGATATTCAGCCACGGTGAGAGCAAACCTTGGTGCAAGAAATCTCTCCATTACTGTATCACCAGCCATGTTAACAAAGGCAACGAAACCTGTGCCCATGTCCTTGAGAATATTCATATAAAATGAGTATTCATGAAAAGTTATACCTAAAGCGGTAAAGACTACGACAAACTGGCTTTCTTTGAAAATAATCTTTTCGTCTGAATATTCAGGAGTAATTGATCGTGATCTTTTAAGAATGTGTGCAACAACTTCTTTTGCCGGAAGACCAGAACATGAAAATATTGGTAGTTTCTGTCCCTTCACAAGTGTATTAAGTCCATCAATGACAGAAAATCCGGTCTCAATAAACTCTTCAGGTCTTGCCCTCGCTGAAGGATTCATCGGGAAACCTGTAATAGGTGCCCATTTCTCTGGTATAAACATTGGCAAACCATCTATGGGTATAAATGAGCCGCTAAATATCCGGCCTATAATATCAGAAGAAAGGGCTGCATTTTTCACAGAGTCTGTCAATATTACAGATGTGTTTTGAATATCGAGTCCCCGGGTTTCACTATAAACTTCAATCATTACTGTATCCCCGTTGATTTCAAGGATCTCTCCGTCAAAATGCCTTCCCTCTGGTGAAACGATCTTTACTATTTCACCTATTCGAGCCTTGAATATACTCTGCACAAAAAGTAAAGGTCCTGTTATTGAAGAAATAGTTCTGTATATATGTTCAGAAAGTCTCATTTCTTTATCTCTGCGTTTAAACTATTTTTTGAGTTAATATTTCATCAAGAGATTTCCCTGCCTTAAGCCTCTCTGTTGCAGCATCATAGAAATCAAGTATCTGCTTGAATATCGAAAGCGTCTTGTCGGGTGGTGAAAATGCGTCTTCAGTATAAGCATTCTGACAGAGAAACTGAAAACGTATCTTTTCTGCAACTATCATTATGAGTTTGTCAGCATCCTGGAGACTTTCTAGTCCTATTACTTCTACTACCTCTCTCAGAGATTCTTCTTTCTGGAGTATCTCTTTACATTGTTTTTTAAGATCGTCCCATTCCGGGGATAACTTCTCTTTATAATATGAAGCAATGTCTCTTTCGTATAGTGAATAACTACGGAGCCAGTTAACAGCAGGGAAGTGCCTCCTGTACGCAAGTGATGTGTCGAGCATAAGAAATGCACCAGCGGTTCTAATACAACCCTGAGTAACAGGTTCTGTAAAATCGCCTCCTGGTGGAGATACTGATAGGACCATGCTGAGTGAGCCAACCTGTCTGTTCATCGTTTCGACAGAGCCAGCCCTTTCAAGAAATCCTGACAGTCGTGAAGATAGATACGTGGGATATCCTTCCTCTCCAGGCATTTCCTCAAGAGAAGAAGATATTTCCCTTAAAGCTTCTGCCCATCTTGACAGGCTGTCAGCGATGAAGAGTACATGATATCCCATATCCCGATAGAACTCAGCCATCGTAACTGCTGTATAAACAGAAGCTTCCCTGGCTGACACTGGCATATTCGATGTATTCACAACGAGAATCGTTCTTTCCATCAGTTTCCGGTCTGTCCAGATATCATTTAGCATTCCGAATTCCTCTATCATCTCTGCCATCTCGTTACCTCGCTCGCCACAACCAACATAGACAACTATATCTGTTGACGCATACTTTGCAATTGATTGCTCGAGTATAGTTTTCCCCGTGCCAAATCCCCCAGGCATTATTACGGTACCTCCCCTGCTTAATGGAAAAAGGAAATCAATACATCTTTGACCTGTTATGAGTGGTTCAGAAGGAGGCAATTTTTTTCTGTAAGGCCTTGGCACTCTCACTGGCCACTCATGAAAAGCAAATACCTCCCTTCCGTCCTCTAGTCTTGCCACCGGTTCATCAAGGCTGAATTCGTCCTTCGTTATCCAGGAGAGTCTTCCATCTCTGTTATCATTAAAGAAAATGTAATGTTTGAAATTATTCTCAAGGACATAACCAATTATTTCTCCAGACGATACAGTCTCCCCCTTTGTTTTTAAAGAGAAGAACTGCCATCTATTTTTATAGTCAATAGCATCGAGTTCCTTGCCTCCAATGATAAATGAACCTGTCTCTTCTCTTAATCTGTTAAGAGGTCTTTGTAAACCGTCGAACATTGATGAAAGGAGCCCTGGTCCTAATTTTACAGTAAAGGCCATTCCGGTTCCTTTTATCGGTTCGTCTATACCCAGTCCGTGAGTATCCTCATAGACCTGTATGATTGCCTTATCCTCATCAAGTCGCACTACTTCACCAGTAAGCATTGAATGACCAACATGAACTCTTTCATAGAGTTTCAATCCTTTCATATCGACTTTTGCTGTTGGACCTGATAAGCCTTTAATCCTGCCGGTCATACCCTCAACCTCACATGATAGCCGATGGCCTTTCTAATAAGTCTTGATACATAATCTTCTGACTCAGCCTCTGGCCTCTCCGGTGATGGGAGTGCAAGCAGTATTCCATGCCAGCGTTTCTCAATTTCTCTGAGATTATCTTCGGGTATTCCCTTCAACAAAGTTTCCTCAACAATAACAAGACTCGAATCTTCCAATGCCAGTACTCTTTTAATTACATCTTCTATATCTTCTTCTGTAGCATTATAAGTAGTGAACCCCGCAAGACTGAACCCATATTCTGAGTCTGAAGGTATTATGAATATTATTTTCCCCATGACAATGTTAATGTATTAATTCTTTATCAATGCTTTCTTTATCAATGCTGCTACCATAAAGTATGGTTCTCAAATTAAGTGACTGGATGTAACATCTCCAGAGATAATCGAGTATCAGCCCGACACCTGAAGGTTCCCTCCCTGTATTCTTTAAAGCTGTTGTTAGTCTTTTGAGGAGTAAGGCTTCAATCACTGAAGGATCGTTTTCTGCTGTCTTAGTGCCTGTCAGCCTTGATATATATTTGCTAGCACAAGATACTTCATGTTTTTCGACTATTTTTTTAAGTTTTTTCATTTCGAAATTGCCTCCAGATACAAAAGCAGGGGGTGTATATATATTCCACTTCAGGTGTTTGAGCATGGTTAAAGTATTTCTTATATCTATCAGGGCAATAAAGAAATTCTTTAAAATATGATGAGTTTCAGAACGAACCACATATTCTAAATAGGTGCAAATGAATTTCTGCTCAACAGCCATAAGTCCATCTTTTAAATAAATCTCTTTCAATCCCGCGAAACTATCTGTAAGGTAAATAAAACTGTCCTCAAGACATTCAAGGACAGAAAAGAGATCACCTTTTTTAAAAGCCTTTGTTATTTCATACGAAAGTAGACTTGTTGATAAGAGTCTCTCGACGGTTCCCTCTTCGTCTATTCTTAATTTATACCTCAGGCACGGGAGGAGTGTTTTTTCTATTTCGAAGTAAAGGGAAAACTGGGAAAATATGTTTCGCAACTTTCTATTCATCTGAAGATATACCCATTGAAATTCCATGGAGAACCATTCCCATATTCTTTCTTGAGAATCCTTTTCAAAGAAGTCTTTATAGAAACTGGATTTAAGCTCCTCAAATGGTTTGGTGCTATAGAGAAGTTGTTGCCAGTTAGTTATCAAATATACCCTCCTTCCCTTTATTCTGGAAAGCAGGTAATCATCTGGATAACCTTCGAATTCAAAACTCTTTAGAAGATCCATGATTTAAACCAAAATATCTTTCATTATCATGGGAAGTATAATTGTCCATGCCCTTTCGAGTCTCTTTTCATAAGTGTTGTCGACATGGATTTTCCCATCATCTGTTATTACTATTAATCCGCCAGAAATCTTTCTGTCAGTGATAATTTCAGACCGCGGAAAGTATTTTATGGCAATCTCTTTGTCTTCAGGGTTAACCCTTACAGTCTGCCATTGCAGAGGGGGAAGTTCGCTTATGAGTACTTCGAATACTTTTTCATAGTTTTTATTTCTCAGATTTTGGAGTAATGTGAATGCCAGGGAATACAGTCTGTCAGATAGATCTTTTTCTGCTGAGAGTCTGATAATCGTTGCTTTTTTACGAGCTTCGGAAAGTATTCCTTCTGAAAGCTCTTTAACCATCAAAAGATATTGTTTATTATAGTTGTTTTTAATCTGTTTTGTTTTATTCAAGACTTCTGACTTTATCCTCATAGTCTCAGCCTCTGTTTCCTGATGTAATGCTATTATTTTATTTTCACTCTCTTCTAGGAGAGAGTCTATCAGTTCTTTATATCCCATTTATTTTGCTGTAAAGAGTATCATCGTTGCGATTACAAATCCGAGTATCACCATCGTCTCAGGAATTGCAACTAAAATAATTATTATGCCGCTGAGTTCTGGTTTCTCGGCAAGTGTCCCAGCACCCGAAGCCCCTATTTTTGACTGTGCCCATGCAGTTGCAATTGCAGTAAGTCCAATTGCAAGGGCTGAAGCAAAAGCTATCAGAATTCTTTCCATGATTCCCCCCTTATGACATGAATATTTACTGCTTGCAAATCAATGCTTCGTCTTGCTTAAAGGTTCAAATCTCCTGCCACCTTGTTCAAGAAACTTGCCAAAGAATTCAACATAGTGAAGCCTTAATGAATGAATAGTGGGTGAAAATACTCCGAGTACCATGTTCAGCAGATGTATCAATCCAGCAATTACAACGCCGATTATTATATCACCTGTCATGCCAGCTAAACGATTTGCTACAAATGCAATAAGGACAGAAGTGAGCCCTATAGCCATTATTCTTGCGTAAGAGATAATATTCCCTATACTCTTAAGTATTTCAAACGGTGCAAGGAGTCCGCCTGTATAAAACAATAAAGGTGCAAGTATAAGTATTACAATGATGACAGGCCTTTTGAAGAGTGCGGGGAAAAGTCCTAAAAAGGATAAAACAAGGGACAGGATACAGAGGATTATGAGTATATTAAAAAATTTATAGAATGCTTCTTTTTTTGTCCTTTTCTTAAAAGCTGTTATAATACCTAAGACAAGGCCTAATATTATATGAGCTATTCCTACCGTAACAGAAAAATAGATCATCGGGATAACTGCTGTTCTTCTCTCGACACAAATTGGTTTCATGCCAAAGAGTATATGACCGGTTTCTCCTAAGAACTCTCCATAGAGAATGCCAAAAAAGATAGAGTAAACAGAAGATATAAACAGTATTTTTGAAGCATTGCATATGGTTCTGTTGGAAACTTTTTTTTTAATGAAGAGAGAAATGACCAGAAATAACAGCCCATAGCCTATGTCACCCAGTATCATCCCAAAGAATATAGGGAAGAATATTCCTATGAATGGTGTCGGGTCACACGATGTGTATCTCGGTAACGGCAGAAGCTTTGTAAAGATTTCGAAGGGCTTAAAGTAAGGGGGATTTTTCAGGATAACAGGAATTTTCTCAAGGTCTTCGTCTCTGATTTCCTTTTCAGTAATAATTACTTTTCCGGAAAATTTTTCTTTTACCTTCTGCCTCAGCACCTCAACATTATTAGAAGGCGTCCAGCCGTAGAAGAAGAAGCACATCCTGGTCTCAAAGGCAGAAGTCGTTGCTTTTAGCAATGATAACCTGTCATTTACCCAATCTCTGACTTTCTGATAGATAGGTCCCCACCGTAATGCAAATTTCTGCAGATCAATATTGATCATATCAACTTCTGATGATATTTCAGTAATTCTTTGATTAAGATACGAAAGTCGTTTAGGAAAGCTTAAGCGGCTCAACAAAGCAGGGAATGTGAGTTCCGGAATATGCTCTTCACCAAGTATTTTCCTTACCTTCTCAGACTCCGCTTTTTCAACGGTTATTAACCCTACTATTGACCGGTCTGATGCAAAAGTTGTTAGTAGTTCGAATCTCTCGTCTGTCAATTTTGAAAGGAGCTCTTTCAGGTACTCAACTGTTTCAAGGTCTTTTATAGTAAGGCCTATAAAATCAAGATCAGGCATATCATTAACATCCTTGAGGAGAGTTCCTACGGTTTCAAGAAATGGCCTGTATCTGTTTAGACTGGACATCTCGTCCTGAAAAGCCTCTTTCCTCTGAAAAATATCTTTACAATGCTGAATATGTTTTTTTAGCGTTTCAGATACAGAATCAATAATTAAACGGGGCTCAAGATAACTTGTCCTTATCTGGATATCGGGCAGATAGGAAAAGAGTTCCTCAAGTTTGGCCCTAAGGTCCTCTAGAAAGAGTCTCTCAGAAATAGTGCTCTCATCAGGCATTATAGACTTAATAAAGTCCTCATCCGGCTTTTCAATAAAATCAATTTCACCGGGTTCTATCTGAAGGTTAGAAAATTCCTGTAAAAGTGAGAGCAGTTCATCAAGAACCCCTTTAGGGCCTGCTAACTCAATCTTTGACATTCTGACTATCATCGGACCAAAATGTCTTATCAGGGAGAATCCTGATAAGATTAATTTTAATAATCTTTTTTAATAATTCATCATTGAGTTGTTTATAACTCTCTGCTAATGAATTAGCCTCCTGGATTATCTTTTCAGCCTTCTTTTCAGTTTTTCGTCTCTTATATTCGATCGTCTTAAAGAATGATTCTTTCGCCATTTCTTCTATCTTCACAATCTTTTCGTCTGCTTGCAGTCTGATTTTTTCTAGAAATTCCCGAGACTTTTTCTGTTCGATCTCAAGCTTCTTCTGAATATCTCTTTCTGCCTCTAATACTTTAATAAGTATGTCCATACTTAAATTTTATCAAAAAACTAGCTGGTAAGCTAATGCTATAATTAATATAAATCTTGTAAATTACAGATTTAAATTTATTATGATATATACAAAATAAATCATTTATTATCAAGTAGTTATGTCATCATTATTTTTTATATAAATTCTTTTTTAGTTTTATTATTTCAGATATACTCGGAAGTAATTACTCCTTAAATTGCTCCGTTAAGCTTACGAATACGGTACGTTGAAGCGGAACCTCCAAAGCATAGGATAAAGCCCTTCTATCATCAAGGGCTTATGCCAGCGGTCTACTGTTCACCCCGTTAGAAGGCTTTTGATTTTCTAAAGGGGTAAAGGCGGATAAAATATGTTATTTTTAAATTAGGGGGTATATTGCTTATATAAATCATTGCTTTTTAACCCTTTATATTGTTTAAATGAACCACAGAGATATCTTTATAAAGAATATATTTTCATCGGTAGCTGTTCATATCGATTTCTTAAGCTCATTTCTCAGTTTCGGACTGGATAATGTTTGGAGAAAAAAGCTCGTTTCACTCTCTGGAATAAAAGGTAGTGAGAAAGTCCTGGATGTCTGTACGGGTACCGGGAAATTAATATTCTTGCTCTCAAAAAAAGTAGGGCTTCATGGATCTGTTATTGGCGTTGACTTCTGTGAAGATATGCTAAACATTGCAAAGAAGAAACTTAACCCTCATACTTCAAATGTTACTTTTATCATCTCAAATGCAAAAAAACTATCTGTTTCGGAAAATTCATTCGACGTGGTAACTGTAGCTTTTGGCATGAGAAATATCCAGGATACCATTCCAGCTTTGAATGAAATCCATAGAGTTCTCAAACCAGGAGGAAGATTTTTCTGTCTTGAACTCACAAGACCTTATACATCCTGGTTTCAGTCACTCTATAAAATTTATTGTTTTAAGGTTATTCCCTTTATCGGAAAGTTAATAACAAAGACAGATGTTCCATACACTTATTTGCCAAGATCAATACAGGCTTTCTCTTCACCCGAAGAATTTAGGTTTATCCTGGAACAATGCGGATTCAATCAGGTGACTGTTTATCCGATGACTTTTGGCGCTGCTACGATTTATGGAGCCAGAAAGAGTGGAGTATGAGGGATAATATAAAAAAGCATTTTCTTTTTCTTTTATGCATCTTTCTGTGTTTATTGAGTGCTTCAATTGCTTTCGCACTGGGGTACCGCGATGTTTCAGAAGGTGACACAATAACATTGCCTGATGATTTGTTCTACAGAAAAGACTATCGGATACAGTGGTGGTATTTTACTGGTCATCTGTTTGATGATGAGGGGAGAGAGTTTGGATATGAGCTCACTTTTTTCGCGGTAGGAGTTCAAAAAAGAGAATATAAATCACGTTTTGGACTGAAAAACATATATATATCACACTTTGCAATTTCAGATGTGCAGGAAAGGAGATTCTCATATGCAGCTGATAGCGACACGGGTGCATTCGGATTTGCAGGGGCAAGCGTAGACCGTCTTAGGGTATGGGTAGGAGATGATTTAATGGAAGGCAAAATTGATAAGATGCATATAGAAGCAACAGGCAATGATAAACTTATATCCCTGTCACTGGTACCAAATAAGCCCTTTGTTTTAAACGGTGAAGCAGGATATTCAAGAAAATCTGAAGAGTCACCCCTTATATCTTCCCTGTATTTTTCGAATACAAGTCTGCAGACAGAAGGAATATTGAAAATAAAAGATGCTGTTTTTCGTGTGAAGGGGAAGAGCTGGTTTGAAAGAGAGATTTCTTCACGGGGGCTGGGGGAAAGTTATAAAGGATGGGACTGGTTTGCAGTGCAACTTGATGATGAACGGGAAGCCATGCTTTATCTTATAAGAAAGAAAGACGGTTCGTTTGATGATTTTTCATCGGGTACCTTTGTTTATAAGGATGGAAGTTACAGGCATCTTTCGAAAGATGATTTTACCGTTAAAGTGTTAAAACATTACACATCGAAGAAAACAGGTGCAAAGTACCCGACTAAATGGGAAATATCGATCCCTTCAGAAAATGTATTCATTAAAGTTACTCCCCTGATACAAGACCAGGAATTTATCGGTATGTATTCAACATGGAACTACTACTGGGAAGGTACGTGCAAGGTAAATGGTAACATTAAGGGCAGGGCATATGTAGAAATGACTGGATATTAGTTCCCTGTTTAATAATAGATTTATTTTGCATCACAATAAGGCTGTAAAGAATTGACAGATAGAAAGATATAAATGTTCATATGATAAAACTTGAAAATGTCGTTAAATGTTACGGAAACAGATGTGTCCTTCAGGGAATTAACCTGAATGTTAAGCAGGCAGAATTTATTGCAATCATGGGAACTTCTGGCTCAGGGAAATCCACGCTCCTGAACCTGATCGGAGGCATGGACATACCCGACAGTGGCAGGATTATTGTAGATGGCGAAGTAGTTTCATCATATTCAGAAGAACAGTTGACGTCTTACAGAAGGGAAAAAATAGGCTTTATATTCCAGTTTTTCAACCTCTTGCCGAATATAACCGTATATGAAAATATCGAGATGCCGCTTCTTCTGAAAGGTTCATCAGGCTATGCAGATAAAATAGCAGAATTGATAAAGATGGTCGGATTAGAGGGTAGAGAAAACGATCTTCCTTATCAACTCTCGGGCGGTGAACAGCAAAGGGTAGCTATAGCACGTGCCCTGATACACGAACCAGAAATAATACTTGCAGATGAGCCTACGGGTAATCTTGACAGCATGACCGGCGTTTCCATAATGGAGCTTATAAAGGAGATTGCACAGAAAAACAGTATGATGGTTATTCTCGTTACTCACGATCTCTCCATTTCTAACTATGCGAACAAGGTTATAACAATAAGAGATGGTATACTCCACAAATGAAATTTCTTAGGCTTATAAAGCTCATTGTTTTCAGAAATATAAGAGAAGAAAAGTTTCTGACTTTTCTTTCCATTCTTGGTGTTTCGCTTGGAATCGGCCTCTTTGTAGGTGTAAAGGTAGCTTCAGACAGGGCCGTTAACTCCTTTGAAAAGAGTATTCAGGGTATTAATCCCTATTCAAATTATGAAGTTGTTGATATATCCGGTATCGATTTTGACGAGAATGTGTACAAGAAAATCAGGAAAATCGAGGGAAATACCTTTCCGGTCGTAAGGGCAAACGGTTACCTTCCTGACAGAGGTGTAACAGTTGATATAAACGGTATCTATACAATTAAGGTTGCTCGGTTTCTCGAATTTTCATCAGACAGACGCATTGACATAGAAGATTTTTTCAGGGGACTCAACTCCATTTTTGTAACAAAAACATTTGCTGAAAGACACGAGATAAAAAAGGGAGATACCTTAAATGCTTTTGTATACAACAGGGAATATACGTTAAAGGTAATTGATATTCTGGAAGCCTCATCACTGCCTCCGAATACCGTGTTTATGGATATTGGTAATTTCCAGGAATATTTCGGAAAAGCCGGATTCCTGACAAAGATAGATATATCAACAGATGAAAAGACAGCGAGGATGATACACCGGATTCTTCCATCGAACCTTTCTCTCGATAATAAACGGGAAGTCATTCGCCAGCAGGAGTCATTGATTTCCTCGTTCAGATATAACCTCCAGTTTATAACGTTTCTCGCAGTTCTTGTTGGTGTATTTTTGCTTTATAACACCGTATTCATATCAGTTGTAAAGAGAAGGGCAGAAATAGGTATTATTCGTGGACTGGGCACAAAGAAAGAGACTATTGTATTACTCTTTACAGTACATGGAGTCATCCTGGGATTTGTTGGATCACTTCTGGGTATTCTTTTCGGTCAGCTTTTTTCTTATTTTTCTATTGTGGCTGTTGAAAAGACCGTTTCGACTATCTACCATAGTATATCCATATCAGATTATTTGATTACCAAGGGTGACGCACTTAAGTCTATGATGCTGGGTTTGTTTGTATCATTCATCGCATCAGTCATACCGGCAATCGAATCCGCACATGTAAGACCTCATGAGAGTTCGAAGGCAGGTTCGCTCGAGAAACATTATAAACGCCGGCAGAAGATATTCTCCTACACAGGACTTTTCTTTATTTTCTCAGGAGGATTCATAATTTACCTTGACTACAGGCATATTCCTTTCAACTTTCCCTATCTGGCTTATCTGGGGATACTCCTTTTTATTGTGGGAAGTACATTCAATGCTCCTGTTTTCCTTTCACAGGTGTTAAAGGTTATCAGAATCCCTGCTTACAGGATATTCAAGGCTTCCGGAAAGATTACCGTAAGCGATATAGAAGGAAGCCGTTACCGTTTTTCCGTTGCACTTATGAGTGTTGCCATAAGCTCGGCTCTGATAATTGCACTCCTGTCATCCATCTTTTCATTGAAGAATTCATTTATAGACTGGTTAAATACTTATCTCATCGCAGATATATATGTAAAACCTGCATCATGTAAGTCAAATTACTGTTTTGATCCCCTGCCCAATGAGCTAGTGATACATTTAGAACAGCTTCCGGAAGTAATGGATGTCGGCAGGTTCAGGGCGTTGCAGATAGATTTTCACGGTAAAAAGGTTATAGCAGGTTTTGGCAATACTGCTATATGGAGCAAATACAGGAAGGAAGTTAATCTGGGCAGAGAAGAAGAAGAAAGATTGAGAATACTCGGGGCAGGCAGAAAGGCATCTGTATCAGATTATCTTAAAATTAAATATGGCCTGAACATAGGTGACGAGGTAGAGATTCTGACCCCGAAAGGAAAAGAAAAATTCACCATAAATTATACCTCTATAAGCTTTTCAACTACATCAGGTTTTATATATATGGACCGTAAATGGCTCAGGGAATTTTGGGGACTTGATGATGCAACACAACTGACAATCTATCTAAAGGAGGGTTCAGATGCCGAGCAGTTTATTGGTAAACTCAGGCAACAACTTTCAGATATCTACTCTCTCAATATAACGGACAATAGCGAATTGCGTAAGCAGAGCCTCGCAATCTTTGATAAGAGTTTTGCTCTTACGTATGCTATCGAATTTATCGCCATAATAATCTCACTCATAGGCGTTATAAACACACTCCTTATACTTGTATTCGAGAAGAAAAGGGAAATATCCATTATTAGATATCTCGGGGGAAGCTGGAGGCATATTACTGAGATTATGGTTTTTTCTGCGAGTATCGTTGGACTTGCGGGTATAGTGGTGGGCGGAATAATAGGACTTGTGATAAGCATGGTAATCATTCACGTGATAAATAAAATCTCATTTGGCTGGGAAGTAAGTCTGCATATACCGTTTCTTTATCTTTCCATCTTAATGGCTATCCTGTTTATCACTACTGTAACAGCGGGTTTTATACCGTCAAAAGTTGCTCGGAAAATAGACCCAAAATACTTCATAAGCTTTGAGTAGGTTTTTGACCCTGTTAGAAAGCCCCTCTGCTTGCCCAGTAAGAGATCAGAGGTATTTCGGGGCTTGCAGCGGGGATAAAAATAATTTCCTTTTTAAGGTCTTCTAACAGGGTTTACCTGAACATGTATAGTAATATCAGATTAATTATATATACGGTTAATATAGCCATAGAATCCCAGGCAAGAAATAATCGTTTCTTCTCAGCACTATACATCACTCCGATAATTGCTATTGTAGTCATAGAAATAGCAGCCAATGCAGGGATTAAATGATTTTGACTGACATACGAAAGAAGGGGCCCCTTGATGAAAAAGATATCGTCTATTGCAAGGATAAATATATTGAAGATATTGCTTCCGAACAGATTGCCGATAGCAAGATCAACGGCATCTATTTTTAGAGCGGACATTGAAACTACTAACTCGGGAAGTGATGTTGAAATGGCAATAAATATATTGCCGACAAATGTCTGCCCAAGTTCGGATATCACAGCTATGCCTTCACCTATTTTGGGCAGTAAGATAGCTGCAATAATAACAATTACGGCATTTATGCAATAATTTACAAATGCTTTTTTCTTTGAAATATCCTTATATTTCATCTCAATAGCTACCTCTTTTATATATGTAGCTATCTGGCGTTTTTCATATTTAAATATTAATCTCATGGCAATAAAATATATAAGGCCCAATAACGGAGTATAAAGCCCTATCCATAATAAAGAAGCGATATTATCCCCTACATAAATGCTAATTGAGACGATACTGAGTAGAAGTATCCCTATAACTCCATAAAGGATATTGCTGTAATGAGCCTTTGTAGTTATAGGCATCCGGCGATGAAAGAAATCAAGTAAAGAAAAGATCAACATATTAAACACACAGCTTCCCAGTACATCACCGACAGCGATATTCGGCACATCCACATAGGTAACGGAACTTATTCCTGTAATAAGTTCGGGGAGGGAAGTAACTGATGCAATAAGGATTAGCCCGATCCACGTCCTGCCCATCCCGGTTTTCTCAGCAATGACGTCGCCATATCTGGAAAGTTTCGATCCCGAATAGACAATAACAGAAGTACATATAATAAATGCAATCCAGAGAAACATCCATGCTTCTCCTTTAAAATAATTCAAGATAGAAATTTATATTGCTTGTATTATAATTCCGGGGCAATAACTAATCAAAATTCTTAAAGATTTCCCCCCGAATTGTGATTTAGTTGCCTCCAACGATAGCAACCGTTGTATAGTAACAGCGATTAAGTACTTTTGAACTGACACTACCTATGAGATAGTCTCTGAATGTAGAACGGCCTTTTCTGCCGATAATAATCAATTTATAGCCACCTTCCTCAGCTTCTTTCAATATCTCATCTGCTGGTATCCCTATCCTTACCTTTTGATCAAGAAGATCTTCCTTAATTTCTGCCTGAATAAGAATACTTTTGGCGTTGTTAAGAATTTCTTTTGATTCTTTCTCCGGATCTCTTCCCTTTATAATGCTTTTCTCATAACGGGAAATATTAATAACCCTCAGTAATGTTATGCCGGCTAAAGAATTCTTTGAAATCTCTGCAAGAGAGGAAGCATGTTCTACCCCTTTTAGTGAGTAAGAAGAACCATCAACAGGTACTAATATCTTTGTTATGGGACTTACTCTCTTTTTTACTACCTTGTTCCCGACAACATATACAGTTTGTCCAAATGCAGCGTGGAGAACCTTATTTGTTACACTGCCGAGAGAGTGTTCTTTTCTTTCTGAAAGTCCTCTTCGTGCCATGATGATTGTTGTGAAATTGTCCTTTTCAGCAGTGCTGACGATCGCTTCTGCGGGGTCTCCGTCAATAACTATCTTCTCAATATCGGTTTGAACACCCAGTTCTTTCAATGTTTTTTCAGCATCGTTGAGAAAGGGTGTAATGTTTTTTTCAATATGTTCATTCTTAATCCTCTTGAATACATCTGACTGCTTTAATACCTCTGCACGGAAGTCCACGTAATTTATGTGCCTGCTAAGATAACTGCCTCGTATAACACGTATCAGGGAAATGCCGGCAAGCCTTTTGCCCATTAAACTACCCAGACAGCCTGCAAACACAACTGCACTTTTGCAATACTCGCTCCCATCTACCGGGAGCAGAATTTTTTGGATAGGATATTTTATTCTCATATCGATTTCTTCTTATAATATTTTTATATAAAATAATTAACCACAGGAACGTCCCCTAAATGCCAAAACCCAACACAGCAGATTAACTTTCCTGCACAAGAGATGATCTTTTCGGAATAAAGTAACTTCTAAATTGTCGAGGGCAAACCAGATATTATCTGCGAAAGATTCTTGAATAACCTGGAGTCAGATGATAAAAAGATAGCCTTATTAGTTAGACTTAAGAGATAAACCAAAACATCGATATAAAAAGCTTGATATAATCTCTATTTCACTCCATGAGCTTTTCAACAATTTTTTTCGAACGCCAGGCAATACTCTTTATAACGTCGAGCATTTTAAGATAAATTGTAGATTCTTCAGAAAAACATATACCCTCGATCAACTTTTCTTCGTGTGAGGTTGCATATTCCAGTGATCTTCTTGACACACCTTTTTCGGTCTCCAGAACGTAGTTAGCCAGTATTTTATTTCTAGTAAATATCATATCAGCGGTAGGTTTCATCATATCAATAAGCCTCTGCAAGAGAAATATTGTTTCACCGCAACATTTGTCACTGAAAAGTATGCCTTTTTTTATTTTTTTATCAATCAGCTCAGCAAGTTCTTCTAAGCTTTTACCGATATTTAAAAAATGACCAGGAATCGGTTCATAGACCTGAAAATTTGGTTCATTAAATATTAGTTCTGCCACCTCATTTGTAACCTTATGAGCATTAAAGATAATATTTTCAGCCTTTGTCCTGGAGTCGTTCAGGTGCTGTATTGAATCATGAATGTATGCAACCTGCAGTAAATATATGCAATCTTCTATATCAATACCAATTTCATAAAGATTCCTCAGCTTTTCTTTAATGTCTTTTTCATATTTTTGTACTACCTTTGCTTGTATCATTTTGCCCCCCCCTTCTTAAACATTGAAGCCGAACTTATCAAAGGTTCATCCTTTGTCAGTTCGGCTTCTTTTTCTGTTAAAACCCTCCGCTTTCAGCCCCCTTCTCACGAAGGATTCAGCTTTTTAGGGTGATCCATACCTTATACTTAATTTTTACCACATATAGCAGAAACTGTCAATTTATATTTATTAATTAGTTTATTAATTATAATTTATATATTATGAATTAAATAATATTAATTGTGGCTATACTATCAAAGCCGATAATAGATGAAGTTCTGACTGTTATGTATGTTAATTTCAGCCGTAACAGAGAAGCGGTTAGTCATAATGCTGTATATCTCTCAGAATTAGGGCAGAATGTCGAAACAAAAAAACAAGTGTCCTCAAAGATAAGCCTGACAACAGTATCCTTGAAAGTGCAGTCAGTGGAAAGGCTTACCTCTATTATCCGTATGCAGGAGTAGTATCCTGCTTTCTGGCGTTCAGGAGCTCTTTATAGGCGTTTGCGAGTCTCTTAGAGATTATACCTGCCAGACGCTTGAGAATAATGAGGCCGTCTTTAGGATGAAGACTGAATATCTTCTCCAGCTTCTCCCTTTCTATCCTCAGTACCTTCAAATCCGTAACGCTAACAGCAGTGGCAGAATATTCTCCGGATTCAACCATGCTCGACCAGCCAAATACATCTCCGGGCTCTGTCAGTGTATAGAAGATAGAACCGCCGTTTTTTATAACAAGATCAACTTTTCCTTCTTTGAGAACATAGAGATTTCCTGCATTTTCGCCCTTCTGAAACAGGACAGTATCACTTGTGTAACTCTCCTCCGAACTGATGCTTGCTATTTGATCTGCAACCTTGCGATCTACTCCCTTTAGAAGGTCTATATCCTGTATTATCATCTCCGCACCCCCTCTCTAATTATATTATAGTCGATTATGCCGGGAAGTGAAAAAGTAAAGAATAAACCCCGTTAGAAGAACTTCGCCCTTCTAACGATAAGGCCTGCCTGCCGTCCCGATTCACCGAATCGACGCGAGCAGGCAAGCTCTCACGGGGCATTATATCTCATGTTCTCAAAAAAGAATTTATTTTATCCCCACTGCTAGCAGCGGGGCTTTCTAACAGGGTAAAGTAAAAAAAATCAATAATAAAATGGTAATTACGCTACGTGATAAACCATAAATTATGCGTTATTCATTCTTTATCCCGACTCCGGTATACTTATATTAAGAACCAATGGAAAACGCAAACTTCATTGTGCTGATAGTGATCGCCGGAGCACTGTTGCTCTGGGTGGTGCATTTCTTCGAGAGAAGAAGGAGCGCCACAATCCAGGATTTTGCAAGACGCTTAGGCCTGGCATTTAAGAAAGAGGCCGGCAATGATTTTTATAACACAGTAACAGGCTTCTCACTTTTTTCCAGGGGTTACGGCACCTCCGTACGGAACCTTCTTCATGGATACCGGGACAATGCAGAGATAACACTCTTTGAATACTATTTCGTGGAAAATCATGGTCAGTCAATACAGAACTTCAATTTAACAGTACTGCTTCTCAGGTCAAAATACCTGGGGCTTCCATATTTTTCCCTATGCCCGGAGGATGTCTTTCACAAGCTTGAAGAGATTATAGGGCAGAAGGATATTGACTTTGATTCCCATCCTCAATTCTCAAAGTACTATGTACTCACAGGGCCTGACGAAAACGCAGTCCGTAAGCTCTTTAACGATAACATCCTCAATTATCTGGAGAACAACAAGGGACTCTGCATCGAGGGTTTAGAGGACCATCTGCTCGTATACAGAAAGGGGATCCATATCAGTCCGGAAAGGTTCCAGTCTCTTTTGTTCGAAGGGCTCACCGTCCTCAGGCTGTTCGAGTCAGCCAGTTAAAAATAGCGGAACAGGCCATATAACAGAAAGGTTATCTTGAAATTTTAGATTACATCACTCAAGAATAATAAGCGGAAGGCCACAATCCGGGCACTCGTTCGCATCAGAATTTATTGGAGAAGCACATGCAGGGCATTTACCCTGTCTGGCTAGTTCCTGAGAAGCCTTGATTTCGGGATGACACTCCATGAAGTATGCTTCAATGCGATCGTATGCCTTTTCAGCATTCTCTGATGAAACCATCAGCCTGTGTGTGCTGCCGCAACATCCTTTGTTGCACCCTTCATCAGTAGTAATCATGCATGGAATACGGGAATCAATAAGCACGGCATAGAGTTCACGCATCCACTTAAGTGTGCCCTCCCGAACCACAACCTGGTTTTCCAGCTCCTTTTCCATAGCAAGCTTTTTCTCCTCCTCCGCCTTTTTGACTTCCTCTTGAGTCAGGAGCACAACTCCACAGTCTGCGCAATGCTCGATATGCGCGTAATACTCACATGCACATTCAGGACATATCTTTAACTGTTCCATGGCGATT
>CAYFQB010000047.1:0-4367 GCA_964345225.1 uncultured Nitrospiraceae bacterium
GAACCTGCCGGGTACTGTGCATGACAGCCAAGACAACCTCCTTTTGTCAAGATAGGAAATGGCCCTGTGCGTTCACCATATGTCATTTCTTCTCCATCACGGCTATAATGCATGCTGTGACAATCTTTGCACTTCCCCTTTACCTTTGCATCAACTGTACTGATAAAACAAAACAGTGAAAGGGCTATAAGCAAAAGGGAAAAGGCAAAAAACATACGAAAGAGCGCAGAGAGATTTTTGCTTTTTAATTCCTGCCCTGTATCGTCTTGTACAATGACCTGCTCTATTCGCTTTGCGCTTTGCGCTTTGCTCATTGCTACTCCCTCTTCTCTGTATGACATATGAAACAACCGCCTTGACCTCCCTCTCCTGTAAAGAAAGAATCATAATCCCATCTGAGGCCTGATTCGTAAGGGCTTGCATGGGCTACATGGCATGAGAGACAGCTAACGAGGTCAATGCCGGGTTTTACCTCATCGCTTGATGAGCTTGGAACCTTTGCCCTGCTAACCGGTGCATCGACACTATAAATCCTTATTTCAGTTTTTTCAGGTGGAGGCGGGATATCAGGATTATACATTAAATATTCACCCTTCTTTGGCAAAGGAATACCTGTTGGATGTCTGAACCACGGACTCTTTTTCCCGGTTTGACCAGCACCGTGAAAATCGCCGTGACAGCTTGTGCAGAGTTCGTTAATTTTTATAGAGTATTCATTATGCTTTATTGAAGAGCTGTTCCTGTCCCATTCATCATCTTCAAATCCTGGAACACCCTTTACTTTACTGGTATTTTTTAAATATCTGTAACTCTTTGCTGTAGTGCTTCCATCTAAAGGAAAATCAACTGCATGATGAGTGCCCATAATAGAGGCAACAGGATTTTTTATATTTCTATCACCATGGCAGCCGTTAGAACCTGAACAGGCAAGAGGCTTTTTAGGATCATATCCTATAATTGAGGGGTCTGATTTCCTGTTATATCCTGGAGGTAACCCCTGGAATCTTGGATCCATCGAAGCAATATATTCAACATTATGACCTTTCCTGTTACCAAAATCTCCTGCAACATAATAGAAATTTCCACCTGCCAGGGGTTTGACCGGCTTTACCTGGTTCAAAATCACAGGCACGTTAACTCCACCTATCACTTTAATGGTATCCCTGTTATTACTGGTGTGGCAATTTACACAGAGGACGTTTCTTAATACATACTGGGGTGGCTCGTCAGGTTTGACTTTCTCCATCATTCCAGGATAGAGTGCATGGCAGGCCTCACAATCCCCGGCAACTCTTGCCTGAATGACCGCTGCAAACTGCAATATAAATAAAAAACACGAGAAAAGAATTATGATAATTTTAAATTTTACATGACATTTCATAATTTTAAACCCTTAATGTTTTTCATAAGCATAAATAATGCCAATATTCAAAGTCAATTAGCATAATTGTACACCCAGCATTATAAAAATACAAAAAAATATAATTATGAGGTAATACTTTGAGAGCAGATTTCTTTCAGATTAAGGCTTCTCAATTCTGTTTTTTACCCCGTAAAGAAATCTTCGCCATTTATGGCGGTCCCCGAAAGACCTTTGATCTCTTACGGGGCGGAGATGCTTTAAACCCCTTTAGATGTTTACTATCTAACAGGGGGAATTAGAATTGTTAATTTCTTAAAGAGGACGGTGTATAAAGCCACGTCCTTTCTATGGGGTTTACCCGTTTAGAAAGTGTTTGATATTTTCTTCTAACGGGGTTTACTTAAAATCATGACAATTTGGACAGATATCAAAAGGCCTTTCCATAGGAAATCTCAGCAGAACCGGATAATCTGAACTATGGTGACTGTGACAGCTTGCACATGTAAGTATTCCATATTTAGACTTTGGATCTTTTCTGTCTTTCAGAGGATGACCTGCCTGAGAAATACTTGCTGATATATGGGGCATCTTGATTACTTTTGGATGACACTCAAGGCAGGTTTCAGTTATTGGAGCAAACAGCTGTGCAATGTATGGAGAGGCATGAGCATCATGACATACAGTACATAAACCTGATGATGTTATAGGATGCTCAACTTTTCTGGTGAATTCTGACTTGTCGTGGCAAATGAAACATAGTTCAGGTGATTCTGCAATAAGAAGCTTTTTTGCATCACTTTGATGCGGTTCATGACAACTCATGCATTTGCCTTCTGCCACTATACCGTGATTATATTTGTTTTTGAATTCAGAACTAATATGGCAGTTAAAACATAAATCAGGAATTTCTGCAGAAAACAGGCCTTGTGCTGGTGATGCATGCGGGTCATGACAGTCCATGCACTTACCCTTTAGCACAGGTGCATGATATTTCTTCTTTTTCTCTGACAGGTACTTTTCCTTCTCATGGCATATGAAACATAAATCCGGTGTGTCCGCTAAAAGTAGTTTTTTAGCTTCACCGCTGTGAGGCTCATGGCATGAAGTGCATTTGCCTTCTATCACAGGCGGGTGGCTTACATTATTAATAAACTTATTTTCATCATGGCATTTGAAGCATATATCAGGCATCTTTGAGAGAAGTAGTTTTGGGGCATCAGTTATATGCACATCATGGCATGACATACACTCACCCTTTGCAACTGGAGGATGTCCTACTTTTCTGGAAAATTCAGCCTTGTCATGGCATCTCCAGCAGAGGTCAAGCCCTGTTGCAAAAAGAAATTTCTGCGGCTTCGCTTCCCTCTCGTGAGGTCTTGTGTGGCATGCCACACAACCGCCTGTTTTTATTATGGGATGGACTGTCTTTCCTTCAAACTTGATCTTATGACATCTGGAGCAGTCGGGAAATTGCTTGGAGTACGCAACTTTTGAATCGGCAAGGAGAAAGGCTAAAGCAACTATAAATAAAAACAGTATACTACAATTTTTCAACATTAATACTCCTGTGCAGGACGTATCTTTAAGCCTTAGTAAACCCATTAGAAGAAAATAGCAATACTTTATATTCTAACGGGATAAAATTGAATTACAATATCAGAATCATTGATCTTATGTCAATGTGCAGGTATAAATTAAACTCAATTCCTGATTTTACCCCGTTAGAAAGTCGAACTTCTTCTAACGGGGTTACTCTTCTGACCTTTCTCTTGTTTTGTGATTCATTATGGCAAGTATCTGTGAAAGCTCTTTAACCTGGTCAGTTAATCTGGAAATCTTTACAGACTGGTGAATTCCTATAATCAGCATAAATATCAATCCGAAAAAGAACAGTACTGCTGATGGTACAATGCCGCCCAGAAATTCGCTTATATTCACAAGCAGATCGTACCATACAGAAAAAATAACAATGGTAACTCCCGTAACAAGCCACAACCATGCGTATTCTTCCCTCAGTTTTCTCCTGCGTACAAGTTCAATTATATATAATAAGAGAAAGACACCGATTATAACAGCTGTTATCTGAAGTCTAAAGGTCATGTCTACCCCCTTTTTGCGCCATGCGCTATGCGCTTTGCGTTTTACTCCTTAGTCTTTGAGAACTAAAAGGTTACGTCCTACGGTTACGATGCCCGTTTCGGTTTTCGGTTACGTCTGTCGTCTTCTTTTACTTAGTCTTTATTTGCCTCTAATTTTCAATCTTCAATTTTCAATCTTCAATCTGTACTCTGCATTTTGCATTCTTAAATTTTCTTTATGCTTTTACTGCCTACTGCTTACTTCCTACTTCCTACTTTTTGCTTTTACTCCTTACTCCTCACTCCTCACTCCTCACTTTTTACTTTTTACTTTTTACTTTTTACTTTTTACTTTTTACTTTTTACTTTTTATTCCTTTCTCAACAGTGTTACAAAAATCGAAAGGATCATCTTGAAGAGATAATATAGTGGTATATATCCGCTGTGCATTGACTTTTTCTTTGGGCTCTGGTTCATTTTTACCGGGATCTCCTTGAATATCAGGCCCTTCCTGTGAAGCATTATCAGGACATCAGCATCCGGAAAATCAACTGGATATGCATCGCTTGCATAAAACTCCATAGCTTTTCTGTTTAATGCCTGGAAGCCTGAGGTAGGATCTGTTATTTTCCTGCCTGTTATTACCGATGCGACTACCCTGAAAAAAGCTATCCCTATTCTTCTAAATGCAGGTGGCCTGTATTCACCTTCACCGAGAAATCTTGAACCAATTATCATATCCGTCCCGCCTGATTGTAACTCTCCAAGAAGCGGTATTATATATGAGGGATCATGCTGGCCGTCAGCATCCATCTGGACTGCAAACTGATAACCTCTATTCAAGACATATTTGTAACCTGTCTGAAGAGCCGCGCCATATCCGAGATTAAATGGAAGTTCTATTACCACAGCACCAGCCGCCTCAG
>CAYFQB010000048.1:0-5452 GCA_964345225.1 uncultured Nitrospiraceae bacterium
CAGACGGCTGAAGCAGATCAGAGTAGTTGAAGTTGTAAAAGTTTAAAATGGCAATGTTAATTCTTGTTGCCTTAGATGATTGTCAGGACGGGTATAAATACCTGAATGGCGGTAGCCTGCAAAAAAACTTATCGACAGGACTTTTTTAAAGGAGGCAATAGTGAAAAGAACTAATATCACTGTTATAGGAGCCGGATACTGGGGAAGAAATCTCATAAGAAATTTCAATAATCTAAAGTCCCTTTTTGCAATATGTGATGAAGACAAAACAAAAATTCTCAATTTTAAAAAAGAGTATTCCAAGGTAAAGGTTTTTAACAATCCTGATAAAGTTTTTTCACTTAAAGAGGTTGATGCTGTTGCTATTGCAACGCCTGCAGAGTCGCATTATAGACTTGCCAAACAGGCTCTCTTAAGAGGAAAAGACGTTTTTGTAGAAAAGCCATTAAGTCTTTCAATAAATGAGGCGATGGAGTTAAACAGAATTGCCAATGAAAACAGAAAAATACTTATGGTCGGTCACTTGCTACAATATCATCCTGCAGTTCTGAAATTAAAAGAGATGATAGACGAAGGAGAACTCGGCAAGCTTTACTATATATATTCTAATAGATTGAATCTGGGAAAAATCCGACAGGAAGAGAACATACTTTGGAGCTTTGCACCACATGATATATCCGTTATTCTTTCCTTAGCGGGACAGATGCCTGAGGAGGTCTCTTCTTTCGGAGGCCAGTACTTACAAGAGAAAATAATAGATGTGACATTGAGTACATTAAGTTTTCCCAGAGGAATTAAAGCCCATATATTTGTAAGCTGGCTTCATCCCTATAAGGAACAAAAATTCATTGTTGTTGGTTCAGAGAAGATGGCGGTTTTTGATGACGTTGAGAAAAAGGATAAACTCCTCCTATTTCCCCATAAAATAAGCTGGAAAGGGCATATCCCTATACCTGATAAAAAAGATGCGCAGATCGTAGATATTGAACTGACTGAACCTCTCAAGCAGGAATGTGCCCATTTTATTGAATGTATAAAACTCAGAAGTAAGTCGAAAACAGATGGGGAAGAGGGGTTGAGAGTTTTAAGGGTGCTTAATGCGTGTCAGCTTTCACTGGAGTCCAAAGGCAAACCGGTCGGTATGCATGAAGATCCTGTAATAGATAAGCCTTATTTTTTACATCCGACAGCGATAGTAGATGAACCTTCGGACATAGGGACTGGTACAAGTATCTGGCACTTCAGCCACGTACTTAAGGGTTCTAAAATAGGTAAAAACTGCAAAATAGGTCAGAACGTTGTTATAGGACCTAATGCTTTTATAGGTAACAATGTGAAAATCCAGAATAATGTTTCCGTGTACGAGGGCATTACACTTGAAGATTATGTCTTCTGTGGTCCGTCTATGGTCTTCACGAATGTATTCAACCCAAGGAGTGAAATTCCACGAATGAAGGAATTGCGAGGGACACTTGTAAAACGAGGTGCAACGCTGGGAGCAAATGCCACAATTGTATGTGGAATTACCCTTGGTAGATATGCATTTATAGGTGCAGGCGCGGTTGTGACTAAAGACGTGCCTGATTATGCCCTTATTACCGGCAATCCAGGTAAGTTGAGCGGATGGATGTGCCGCTGTGGAATAAAACTTGTACCCAAAAAGAATAAACTTGCTTGTGAATCATGCGGTAATACCTATAGAGAATCTCGTGGGAAATTGAAGGTTATCGAGGAAAGACAGTGAGACATATACCACTTCTGGATCTAAAAGCTGAATATTATTATATGAGGGAAGACATTGATTTAGCAATAAGCAAATGTCTTGAGCATCAGAAATGGATATTAGGACCTGAAGTCCAGCAACTCGAAAATACAATTTCTGAATATATCGGTGTCAAGCACTGTATAGGTGTTTCTTCCGGCACCGAAGCATTAGTACTGTCTTTCAGGGCCTTGGCTATTAAGACAAAAGGTCAGGAATACTTCAGCAGAGACGATGAGATTATCACTACACCCTTTACTTTCACTGCAACAGGAGATGCAATTCTCAGGGCAGGTGCAACTCCCGTCTTTGTAGACATTGACCCATCGACTTACAACATCGATCCAGATAAGATTCGAGAATATTTAACTTCTACCTTTACATCTGCCTCAACCTCAAGAGTCGTTGGTATCCTACCAGTTCACCTTTACGGACAGTCATGCAATATGGTTGAGATAATGGAGATTGCAGAAGAATATAATCTCTTTGTCGTTGAGGATGTTGCACAGGCATTTGGTGGTATGCGGAATGGTTCGACTGGCTCACCACAAAAACTTGGCTCGATAGGAACTGCCGGTGCTTTCAGTTTTTTCCCTTCTAAAAACCTTGGTGGATTTGGAGACGGCGGGATGGTTTCAACTAATGATGACGAGATAGCAGATCTTGTAAGGATGCTTCTAAAACATGGAGGTAAAGACAAGTATAATGTTGACCATATAGGATATAATGCAAGGCTTGATACAATACAGGCAGCAGTCCTCCTTGCAAAGTTAAAATATATAGATGAGTTCAATGAACGAAGGAGAAAGATTGCGGAAATATATAATGAAGGTTTAAGAGGATTAGATAGTGTATCTGTGCCTTTACCTGTGCCTTTACCTGAGGTTTATCATGTTTATCACCAATATTCTATATGTACTGAAAAGCGTGACGAACTTCAGAAATACATGAAAGAAAAAGGCATAAGCACAATGGTCTATTATCCGTTCCCCCTTCATAAAATGAAGGTATTTGATGGCAGAAGCAAGATTGCAGGAAGTCTTGTAAATGCTGAACAGGCATGTGAAAATGTGCTTAGCCTGCCAATAGAGCCGCTTCAGAGAGAAGAAGAGACAGTTTATACCTTAGGCTGTATTAAAAGCTTTTTTGATCATTAGTGAATAGCTAATTGGCAAGACACCATAAAATATATTTAGGGATTTAAAATATTATAATTTGTGAGGTTTAATTTATGGATATAAGTGGCAAGAGATTATTGTTGATAGGTGGAGCTGGACTTATTGGATCTCATACTGTGGACGAAATCTTAAAAGAGGATGTGGCTGAAATCAGAATCTATGACAATTTTACACGCGGAAGCGAGGAAAACATTTCTGAAGCACTGAAAGACCCTCGTGTAAATATCTTTGGTCTCGGTGGTGATATTATGCATCGTGATATCCTGAATGCCGCAGTGAAGGGAATAGATGGGGTATTCCATTTTGCAGCGTTATGGCTTCTCCATTGTTATGATTATCCTCGCTCAGCATTCGAAGTAAATATCGGAGGTACTTTTAATGTGCTCGAGGCATGTATCAACAACCGTGTTAAGCGGCTTGTTTTTTCATCGTCTGCATCCGTGTATGGTGATGCAGAGGAAGACCCGATGACAGAAAATCATCCGTATAATAATACAAACTTTTACGGGGCAACAAAGATTGCCGGTGAGCATATATGCCGAGCTTTATATAACAGATATAAAGATACTGACAGGCATTTCGATTATGTCGGCCTCCGTTATATGAATGTCTATGGCGCACGACAGGACTATCGTGGTGCATATATCGCTGTCATAATGAAAATTCTTGACCGTCTTGATAAAGGCTTGCCACCGATTGTCTACGGTGATGGATCACAGGCATATGATTTTATTTATGTGTCAGATTGCGGCAGGGCAAATGTAGATGCCATGAAGGCAGACACTACTGACACATTTTACAATGTGGGGATTGGGGTTAGAACAACCGTAAAGGAACTTGCGGAGCTTATTCTTGAAGTCACGGGTTCTGATCTGAAGATTCAGTATGAACCAGGGGGTACGACTTTTGTTAAAAACCGTGTTGGTAGCACTAAGAAAGCTGAAGAAGAAATCGGATTTAAGGCAACTCTAGATTTGAAAACCGGACTCAAGAAACTTATAGAATGGCGTAATAGTCATAAAGAAGAGGTTGCACGCAAACGCCGTGAGGCTGGATTACCTGATGAATAATAAGAGGAACATATCAATATCACATCCTGCCACCGGAGAGGAGGAATGGAAAGCTGTTCGAGATTCCTTGATGACAGGATGGCTTACTCAGGGACCTAAGGTTGCTGAATTTGAAAAGGCTTTTGCTCAAAGGCACGGAGTTAAACATGCCATTGCAACAACAAGCTGCACAACCGCCCTGCACTTGATTCTTTCTGCTTTAAATATAGGTTCTGGAGACGAAGTGATTGTCCCTGCTTTTACTTGGATAGCGACTGCAAATGTTGTTTTGTATTGCGGTGCTCAACCGGTGTTTGTCGACGTTGAGCCCAAGACTTTTAATATGGATGCATCTCAGATTGCCAATAAATTGAATGAACGTACAAAGGCGATTATTCCTGTGCATTTATTCGGACTGTGTGCAGATATTGATGCCATTTCAGCAGCAGCGCCGGACATAACCTTGATTGAAGACGCTGCCTGCGCTGCCGGCAGTTCATATAAAGGGCGTCATGCAGGAACTTTAGGTTTGGCAGCTGCTTTTTCATTTCATCCCCGCAAGTCGATAACGACCGGTGAAGGTGGTATGGTAACAACCAATGATGACCAACTTGCCGAGAAAATTGATATGCTGCGGAACCATGGTGCAAGTATTTCCGAGGAACAGCGTCATAAGGGCCCGCAACCATATATAATGGCCGAATTCAATATGCTCGGTTTTAACTATCGTATGACTGACTTACAAGGGTCGGTAGGATTGGTACAGCTCACTAAATTAGATTCATTTATTGAGGAGCGTCAGAAATGGGCTGAGTTTTACAACCGTGAACTCTCTGATTTGGCATGGCTTCACACCCCAAGCGTACCTGAAGGGTACAAACACGGCTGGCAATCTTATGTCTGTTATGTTGACGAAAGCAAGTCACCGATGTCCCGTAACGACATTATGGAATATCTACAATCAAAAGGAATTAGCACTCGCCCTGGTACTCATGCTGTACATATGCTGGGTTTTTATAAAGAAAAATTTGGGATTAGCCCTGATGATTATCCGAACGCACGGGACTGCGATAGGTTCACAATGGCGATCCCTCTTCATAATAGAATGAAATCAGAGGATTACCAGTATATAGTTGAAACAATAAAAGAGCTTCAAGCTTAAATATGTGTGGTATTGCCGGAATATTTAATTTAAACGGAGAACCGGTTTCGCCTGCTGTTCTCAGGAAAATGACCGATGCAATAGCCCATCGAGGTCCGGATGGAGAGGGATTTTATACTGACAGTTTTATTGGATTCGGACATCGACGCCTTGCAATAATCGACCTCTCGCCTGCCGGGCATCAGCCTATGATAACAGAAGATGGGAAATTTGCTGTAACTTATAACGGCGAGATCTATAATTTCCGGGAACTCAGGGCAGAGTTGGAAAGCCTCGGTCACAAGTTCAGGTCAAAAACCGA
>CAYFQB010000049.1:0-3272 GCA_964345225.1 uncultured Nitrospiraceae bacterium
GGAAATAATAGGCAATGGAAATCCAGAAATAGTGTTATCAAAACAAAGGCTTAAAGAGGCATTCGATGTGGCAATTGAGATAAAGAGGTCAGAAACTGGCAGCGCTTACATAAGCCATGAAAATAATATCTAAGGGGTTTGCGATTATTCAGGAGGATAAACTGTATATTTCATCATGGATCGTGGGGAGAGACAGTTGCTTTATCTGTTAACGGAGCTTAAGAGGAGATATAAAGTTACAAATTTTATAACATAATCCAATTAAAAGGAGGAGTATATATGAAGAAGTTATGTTTCCTGCTTCTGACATTTTTAATTCTTTCAACAGCTTGGGCAGATGAGAAGATAGAGTTAGAAGAAGTGGTTGTTACTGCAACAAGAGCTGAAGAAGAAGTAGAGAAAATTTCTTCTAGTGTAACGGTAATAACTCAAGAAGATATTAAAAAATCCACTGCTACCACGGTTCAGGATCTTTTGAGAAATGAAGAGGGACTTATTATAAGAGACTTGTATGGGACTGGAACAAAATCTACAGTTGACCTGAGGGGGTTTGGCCGGGGGCTTAATACAGCAATACTTATCGACGGTAAAAAGATAAACGAGATAGATCTCAGCGGAGTTGACTGGAACCTTATACCTCTTGAAAGTGTCGAAAGAATTGAGATTGTAAGGGGAGGTGGCAGTGTACTTTTCGGCGATAACGCCTTGGCAGGAGTCATAAATATTATTACGAAAAAGGGCAGGAAGCTCCGGCCAGAAGTAGAATTTGACGCAAGGATTGAAAGCTTCAAAGGCAATAAGGAGCATTTCATTTTTAGAGGGGCCACAGAGAAACTGAGTTATTTTCTATTTATAAAACACCGTGAGACTGATGGGTACCGTGATAATAGTGAGTTCAATGCAAATGACGCAAACTCGAGTTTTACTTTTAACATTACCAAAAATTTATTTCTTGATATTAATGCCGGCTATCACAAAGACCATCAGGGACTCCCCGGCGGACTTACAGAAAGCGAAGTTAAGGATGACAGAAGACAGACAACAGAACCTAAGAATGGAGTGGACTATAAGCAATATTATTATGGAGCAAACCTTGTCATGTCATTTGGTTGGGGAGAACTCGATGCAGGCTATAAATTCAACAGCCGTGAGCTTGATGACAAATTGGCAGGGGATATAGCTGGAAGCCCTTACAGCAGCAATACGATAAGGGATACCGATACGAATAACATCAAGCTGAAACTGACTGCCAGACCTAACCTTTTTAACCGCAAGAACATTCTTGTTACGGGTATTGACTACTCCAGCTCAGATGTAGATAACAAGAATGTATTCGATTTCTTTGGCAAATCTACAACTCTGACAGATATTAAGAAACGCGAGATAGGCTTTTATGTTGAAAATGAATTTTTCCTTAGTGACAGGCTGATATTGATTGCCGGATATCGGTATACTAAAGCCAGATTTAAGGATATTGTTGAGACAGATTTCTCATCAGGAGAGGGGGAACAGAAGTTTAATGAGAGTTCAATAAAGGCAGGGCTTGCCTATAATTATGCTGATGGATCCAAACTCTTTGCAAGTTACTCAAAAGGCTTCAGACTGCCAACCACTGATGAGCTTTTTGCATATGACGGTACCATAGTCGAGCTGAAAGCGGAAAGGGCTGATACATACGAAACCGGAATAGTCCATGCTTTTAACAAAAGCTTTGAGACAAAACTGACCTTATACTATATGGACGTCAGGGACGAACTTTTTCTTAACCCAGCAGTGGGATTTTTCGGTGAAAACCAGAATATTGACAAAACAAAGCATCAAGGTGCTGAAATCGGCTTCTCAGCAGGGCTGCTCGATTCCATTATGCTGTTTGGAAATCTGACATATACAAAAGCAACATTCGAATCAGGTCTATATAAGGGAAATTATATTCCCTTGATACCCCGATATAGCGCCAATCTTGGAGCGGATATAAAATTGAAGGAGTCAATTCTGCTTGTGCTGAAAGCCAATTGGATGGGGAAACGATTTTTGGAAAATGACGTTGAAAATAATAAAGAAAAGCTTTCATCTTACCTGACAGCAGATGCAAAACTCTCATACAGTTATAAAATGTTGACTGCCTATGTTGGGGTTAATAATATATTTAATAAAAAATATTCTGAATACGGTGCTTATGGATGGTCTTCTGGAAATGTCAAATATTATCCTGCTCCTGAAAGGAACTATTACGGGGGCATTACAATAACTTTTTAACCATGTTGACATTCGGACGAAATATTATTTTCTCACTAATACTGCATATAATTGTCGTTGCTTCCGTTTTTGTAGCCGGCAGAAATTTCGTTGCAAAAAACGAGAATTTTATTATGGTATCGTTTATTGAAAAATTAGTATATTCCGAGAAGGCAGGGGAGTTAAAAGAATCTCCTGCCAACAAGATGGTCCGGTACGAGCAGAATATGCAACAGTCTGAAATCTCAGGAAAGGATAATGTTGAAGCTTCCACTGTATTGCGTAACACTGTTACAAAAAAAGTCAATCACATGTCTTCAGAAAGTATGAATAGATTTGAAGATAATTCAGATAGTACTCGACAGGTTATACAGACAGACAGGAGAGATTCATCTGCTGGGAACGCCGGGATTGCAAAGCCTGCAAATATTCTAATCCCTAATAATGCCATAGCTTCCGAAATAATATCATCTACCCGTTATCCAGGCGTCCCAAACATCGGGAAAAATAATGGTACAAGAAGTGCTAATGAAAATTCCAGACAGATTATTCATGATTTGATTCAGGATAATCTTGTTTATCCTTTTTTAGCAGTAAAAAATAAGATGGAGGGCACTGTTATAACAGAATTCTCTGTTAATTCAAAAGGAAAGCCAAAGAATATTAAAATTATAAAAAGCTCTGGATTTAATATCCTTGATTATGCTGCTAAGAATACCATTATCAAGGCAGCACCATTTCCTGTCGTAAAAGGAGATATAGAAGTACCAATTACATTCAGACTGAGGAGAAATAATTGATTTCTTCGTAATGGTTCTGTAATAAGTATAAAACTATACTGCTGGAACTGAATGTTTAAAGCAGGAGAAGACTTATCTTACAAAGCCTTCCCCTGCTTTAAATACCTATGCCTTCTCGATGAAAAGTTCCCAGTGTTTCCCTTCAATCTTGACAGACTCGAACTTGTAACCATTTTTCTCAGCCCATTTTGGAATGGTGTCCTCTGCTGATGCAGGTGCATCACAGAGAACCTTGAT
>CAYFQB010000050.1:0-61697 GCA_964345225.1 uncultured Nitrospiraceae bacterium
GCTTAGTAAATTCTACAGTTTTCCAGAAATTCATCTATAGGTTTTCATATAGCAACTTATTTTACGGGGTAAAGGTTTTTCTGCAAGTATACCTGCTTCAAACGCATTTTTTGGGTTAATGAATTTGAAGAATATTTATATTAATTATGAATCCTATTTCTAAAAATAATATTTATAGATCTATTAGTATTACTAATTGGTATTTTAATATTAGCTGTTATCTAATTTTTTCATGAAGATCTCAATTGAAGATCAATTACTTTCTATGATAATTTCCATTAAAGCACAGTACTTTATACCTCCGTGTTGTTAGCATGCAAGACAAAAACAAATCAAAAGAACTGCTCATAAAAGAATTAGAAACGCTTAAAAGCAAATACAAGCAGGTTGAAAAGACTCTCCAGGAGACTCAGGAGAAGTATCGCTCTTTAGTGGAATCTACTGACGACTCCATATATTTGATAGACAGGGATTACAGATATTTATTGATGAACAAAATACATCTCTCGAGAATGGGCTTTCAAAAAGAAGAATATTTTGGCCAGCCATACAGCAAGTTTCATTCACCTGAAGAGACAATGGGGTTTAATAAAAAAGTAGATACGGTATTCGAGACAGGCCAGTCTGTACATCATGAACACGTAAGCCAAAGGGACAATAAATATTTTCTAAGAACATTGAGTCCCGTTAAAGATTCAGGCGGGAGAATAATAGCTGTAACAGTTGTTTCAAAAAACATCACTCACCTGAAGAAGGCTGAAGAAGCGCTTCATCATAGCGAAGAACGTTTTAAGCAAGTTGCTAATAGTGCAGGTGAATGGATTTGGGAAGTGGATAATGAGGGTTTATACACTTATAGTAGCCCGGTAGTTGAAAATGTGCTTGGATATAAACCTGAAGAGATTGTAGGCAAGAAACATTTTTATGATTTATTTACACATGATGTTAGAGAAGATCTGAAGAAAGCCTCCTTTGAAGTTTTTTCTCGGAAAGAAGAATTTCGCAACTTTGTTAATCCAAACATTCATAAGAATGGCAAAATAGTGATCTTTGAAAAAAGTGGTATGCCAATTTTGGATAAAGAAGGGAATCTTCTTGGGTATAGAGGCGCAGATACTGACATAACAGAACGCAAAAATGCTGAGGCTCTCTTACTAGAGAGGGAAAAATTTCTAAGAGACATTCTTGACAGCATCCAGGATGGAATCAGTATCCTTGATAAAGATCTTAATATCATGCTTGTCAACCCAATCATAGAAAAATGGTATGCCCACAAGTTGCCTCTTGTGGGTAAAAAGTGCTATGAGGCGTATCATGGACGTACAGAGCACTGTGACATATGTCCGAGTATTGAAACCCTGATGAGTGGTAAAAAGTCATATGAAGTTGTTCCTTTCACAGGTCCGGAAGGTTTTAGGGGCTGGCAAGAGCTCCACACTTTTCCATATCTGGATTCAAAAACAAACAATTTGATAGGCGTCATCGAATATGTCCGGGATATCACTGACCAAAAAAAGATGGAGGAAGAACTTTTAAAATCACAGAAAATAGAATCAATTGGGATTCTTGCAGGCGGTATCGCCCATGATTTTAATAATCTTCTGCAGGTAATTATAGGAAACATCTCGCTGGCAAGCATGTATATCAAGCCCGGAAATGATATTCACGAAAGATTGAATAAAGCGGAAATTGCCTCCCAGCAGGCACAGGAATTAAGCTACCGGCTTCTTACCTTTAGCAAAGGAGGAGAGCCTCTAAGGAAAGTAACTTTAATATCAAAAATACTTAAAGAAACAGTAAGATTTTCTTTAAGTGGCTCGAATATTTCTTTTAAATTGAACCTTCAAGATGATTTATATCCTGTTGAAATAGATGAGTCTCAGATAAGCCAGGCAATCAATAACCTGATTATCAACGCCAAAGAATCCATGCCCCGTGGTGGGATAATTAAAGTCACCGCAAAGAATGAAAAAGTTACTCAAAAGAAGGGTCTCCCGCTTACCAAAGGAGACTACATTAAGATATCCATAGAAGACCAGGGCACTGGCATACCCTCTGAGAATCTGTCTAAGATATTTGACCTATACTTTACCACTAAAGACATCACAAGACAGAAAGGCAGTGGGCTAGGACTTGCAATATGCCATTCTATCATAACCAAACATGACGGGCGGATTTTAATTGATTCTGAAGAAGGGGTTGGTACAACAGTCCATATTTACCTTCCAGCCACAAAAAAACAGGTCATTAAAAAGAAGAAGAGGGAAAAGGAAAGGCAACTGCCAAGCAAGGGAAGGATATTGGTAATGGATGATGAGGAAATAGTCAGGGAGACTATAGGTGAGATGTTGAAGCATTTGAATTACGAAGTCGAGCACGCAATTGAAGGAAATGAAGCAATTGAACTATACAGACAGGCAAAAGAAAGCGGAAAATCCTTTGATGCAGTTATACTTGACCTCACGATACCTGGGGGCATGGGGGGTAAACAAGCAATAAAGAAGCTGATCGAGATTGACCCAGAGGTTAAAGGGATTGTCACAAGCGGATATACTGACGATTCAATAATCATTGATTACACAAAATATGGATTTATTGGATCTATAAGCAAACCTTATAATTTCAAACAATTAAACGAGATACTAAGTAAAGTTATATCGTAGAAACAGACAGTTGATTTGTTTTATTTCCGATTCTAACGGTGTAAATATCTTTTCAATATAAAAGGGGCTGGATTTGACCAGCCCCTTTTAAAATTTCAAGTTTATACTTCCAATGCTTTATCAATGTCCATGTTCCTCTTCTTCCTCATATCCTGTAATCATAGCTTTTATGTGGGCAAGTGGGGTATGACCAAGCGTGGCAAGATATATATGGACGAAAAGGAATGATGTGAAGAACAGGAAGAGAAACACATGAATAGTGTCAATGATCTTTATCCCACCCGCAAGGTTAATCCAGCTTTCGAACATCTTGACATCCCAGAGAAACAAACCAGTGATTAACTGTAAAGGAATAAGAAGCATCATTATGGCAAGGTATGCCATCTGCTGCATCGGGTTAAACTTGTGGTCTGGAGTAGGGTGATGAGGATTTTCATCTCCCATGAAAATCCCGAAACCGTAATATTTTGCCTGCTTTATACTTCCCAAGATGAACTTCTTAACGTTAAGAGTGGGGATATATATCTTGATCTTCAACGTGAGGATGTAATAGAAAAACCAGATAAAGAAGTTGAAGATAAGGACAAATCCTGTATACTCGTGTATATCAACAGCTGTCTCAAATGACATTAGTCCGAAGAATTCACGGTACCTGATCTGCAGACCGGTAATTATCAGTATTATAAAACTGATAGCATTTATCCAGTGCCAGATTCTGACAGGTATTGGATGAAGATATATCTTTTTCATTTATGTCCCCCTTTTCGTCTCATCTTGTTCAGTCTCTTGGCTTCCCTTACAGGTGAAGTCAATATTCTCAGGGTAACATGGCCAATAGGAACACACATTCCACCAACGACCATTAGAATGCCGATCCAGTCCAGAACCTTTAGCCTTGTACTTCCAAGAACATAAAACTGCTTTAACGAAAGCAGGGAAATCATTGATCCAAGCACTTCTGGCTTGGCATTATATCTCGTTACTCTGCCGTCAGCTTTAATTACAGCTACTGTTACACTCTTGAAAAAGTCTGAGTTTGCCTGATGGCATCTTTCGCATTCCTTTACCGCATTGTTCTTCAAAGAAATCTGGTGAGCTTCTAGACCATTGCTTACATCCATTCTGCCGAAGAATGTCACCCTGGCATCAGCACCACTCCCATTTATCAGTTTGACTATATTCCAGAGCTCGTAAGAGTCGATGCCATCACCATGTGCGTCCATTCTTTGCGACAATCCCTCATAATCTGTTCCCAGTATTCCCAGGATCTGTTCTTCTGTAAAGGGCTTGCCGGTATTCTGATCATAAAGTCTCAGATAAACCCCCCTTCCTGAGTCCGGAGAATGGCAGGTAGCGCATGATACTACACTCAGGTGTAGAGCAGAATTCACCAGCCACTCATCATGTGCTGCTTCAGCTTCTTCGTGACAACCTAGACATGCTTCCTTTATCTTCTCGGTCATTGCTGTAACACTGACTTCATGCGCGAAATGGCATGAAGAGCACAAAGGAGCCTTATGCTCCCCATTTTTTCTTGCTACGCCATGAACGCTTTTTGAATATACATTAAATACATTCTCATGGCATCTTCTGCAGGGCACACCACTCAGTGTGTTATAGGCAGCCACAGGACTAACTGAGTGAAATCCGTGGCAGTCTGTACAGACAGGAGCATCCAGATTGCCCTTGCTTATCATTGTATAATGTATACTTTCCTTTACTGCCATATACTTCTCAGAATGGCAGTTTTTACATACCTCTGATACCGCAATTGAGTGTTCTCTACTGCTATTAAACTTCTCAACCGGGTGAGATTTCCTGGAGAATTCAGCGTGACAGTCTGAACATTTGTGCTTGTTATGAACAGAACTACTCAATTGAGACGGGTCAATGAAGAGTGACAGTCTCTCTCCATTGTTAAGTGTTTTTGTCATTTTTTGACTGTGACATGTAAGACAGTACTGATTGTCTGCTCTGGCGGGTTTCCATGTGGCAATGCGCTGCACATTGTGAGCGCCGTGGCATTCCGAGCATGGTGGACCATGGATTTTATTTGTCAGATAAGCGTGAATCGGCTTTGCTTTAAGCTGGGCGTCTGTATGACAGGTTCTGCATGCTTTCGAGGCTTCAGCAACAAATGCTCTTCTGCTACTGAATACCCTGCCTGGATGAGTTGCCATTGAGATCTTTTTATGGCAGTCAACGCAACTAAGATATTTGTGTACAGTATTTTTGAAATCGGCTTTGTTAACGTAAACTGACATCTTCTCTTTATTCTTTAATACTTTGATCAGACCCTTTGACGAGTGGCAGCTAATGCACATAGGTGAATTTTCCAGAATATCCGACTTTTTAGCATGTGCGATACCTGGCAAAGCAAGAAGAAGAGTCATGAACGCTATCAAAGGCAGAAGAAATACGTAGAGCATGCCGAATATCGGTCCCAGAATAACAAGGCCTAACGTGCCTTTTCCAGCACTGTTTTCAGCACTTTCAGCAAACATCCTTCATCCCTCCTTTTCTTTAGATTTTCAGAGATTTTAAAAAAATCTCTCCCTTTACCCCCTTCCTTATAAATTTATTACCAGATTGTCTAAACCTGTAGTTATCGGTTACTTATGTTAAGATATTGCTTTCTAATATGTCAATGATCTTCAACCTTTCAGCGTGCTGACCGCCTCTCTAATTATAAAAATATCAGAACAGCTAGGTTATGATAATTGGTATAAATTCCTAGGCAACACGGGGAATTTGTCTTATTTTATGCTACTTTTTTTATCCCATTTGTTGGTATACCCCGTAGAAAGGACGGGGCTTTAAACTCCGCCCTATTTAAGGAATTTACATTTCTATTTACCCTGTTAGATAGTAAACATCTAATTGGGTTTATAGCATCCCCGCCATAAATGGCGGGGCTTTCTTTACGGGGTAAATAAGGACATAAAGTCCATTTTCGGGATTTGGGGCCCCTTCTTAGATTGTATTTTTTGGTCTGAGCTTCAGGAAATTTCGCAGCAGATCTTTCCCTACAACAGTCAATATCGACTCAGGGTGGAACTGGACCCCTTCTATGATGAATTCTTTGTGCCTTACCCCCATGATCTCACCTTCTTCAGTCCATGCCGTTATCTCAAGACAATCCGGCATGCTCTCTCTTTTTATAACAAGTGAATGGTATCTTGTTGCCTCAAATGGGTTTGGGAGCCCCTCGAATACAGTCCTGCTGTCATGGTATATTATCGATGTCTTACCATGCATAAGCTTAGGTGCACGAACAATTTTACCCCCAAAAGCTGCACCAACAGACTGATGGCCAAGACATACCCCAAGAATCGGCAGTTTTCCTGCAAAGTGTCTTACTACATCAACAGATATGCCTGCCTCCTTTGGGGTGCATGGGCCTGGAGATATCACAATCATTTCTGGAGCCATCATTTCTATTTCTTCAACAGAGATTCTGTCGTTTCTGAAAACCCTAATATCCTCCCCGATCTCCCCAAAATACTGGACGAGGTTATATGTAAATGAATCATAATTATCAATCATTAATAACATTTATAGTACCTTTACCTTTTTCGCTTTGCACAGGGTGCTCGGCGCATGCGTTTTTTTTACTGCCTACTTCCTACTTTTCTTTACCTGTACCTGTACCTTTACCTGTCTTTTATTTGTGCCTACTGCCTACTCCTTGGGAACTAAAAGGTTACGTCTAACGGTTACGGTAACGACGCCCGTCTCTGTTGTCGGTTACGTCCGTCGTCTTCTTTTATCTTAGTCTTTTTCCGCCTCTAGTTTTCAATCTTAAATTTTCAATCTTCAATCTGCATTTTGCATTTTGCATTTTTTTACTCCTTACTCCTCACTCCTTACTTCTTACTCTTTGTTCTTTGCCTTTTTCGCTTTGCGCTTTGCGTTTATATAACTCCTTTCCCTGCCATATCAACTGCTTTCATCATACCCTTTGCCTTGTTAACAGTCTCCATGTATTCCCTCTCAGGAACAGAGTCGGCAACTATTCCTGCACCAGCCTGTACATATACCCTGCCATCTTTTATTATAAGTGTCCTTATCGTGATGCAAGTATCCATATTCCCTGAGTAACTGAAATATCCAACAGCACCTGCATATGGTCCTCTTCTGGTAAGTTCAAGCTCCTCTATTATCTCCATTGCCCTTATCTTTGGTGCTCCTGTTACAGTCCCTGCCGGGAAACAGGCTACAAGCACATCGGGAGCCTCAAGTCCTTCTTTCAGGTCACCTTCTACATTTGATACAAGATGCATTACGTGGCTGTATCTTTCGACTGTCATCAATTCAGTAACCTTCACCGAACCAATCTTCGCAATTCTTCCAACATCATTTCTGCCCAGATCTACAAGCATTATATGTTCTGCAATCTCCTTTGGATCACTTCTTAATTCTTTTTCCAGGGCAATATCAATATCCTCTGTTTCCCCCCTCTTTCTCGTACCGGCGATTGGACGGAGAACTATCTTATTCTCCTCGACCCTTACTAATATCTCTGGAGAAGACCCCACAATCTGTGCATCACCAATGTCCAGATAATACATATACGGTGAAGGATTAATTACGCGCAAAGATCTGTAGATATTAAAAGGTTCTATTGAAGTAGAACATTCAAATCTCTGTGACAGCACTACCTGAACAATATCTCCGGCCATTACATAGTCTTTTGATTTTTGCACGCAGGCAAGGAAATCCTCCTTAGAAAAATTTGATACAAAACTATCCGACTTATAAGCGTTTCTGGATTCTTGAATAACTAAGGGTTTACTAAGCTTTGAAACAATATCATTGATCTTCTGTTCTGCCTCATTGTAAGCTTCAACTAAATCTTTCCCTTCAATATGTGCATTGGATACGACCTTAATTTTTTGTCTCAGGTTGTCAAATATGAGTATCGTGTCTGTTAACATAAAGAAAAAATCCGGCATGTCAATGCCTTCTTTGTTTCCATCCGGTATACTCTCAAAAAACCTGACAATGTCATATCCCATATAACCGACAAGGCCGCCATAAAATCTCGGAAGACCTTTGACCTCAACCGGTTTATATACAGACATTTCCTTTTTTATCAAATCAATAGGATCTTCTAATTCAAAAGTCCAGGAATCCATCCGGTCTTTTATGATTTCAACTCTACTGCCTTTACCTTTTATTACTTTAGAAGGCCGTGCGCCTATAAAAGAATACCTTGCCCATTTTTCGCCTCCCTCCACACTCTCTAAAAGAAATGAAGGCGTACCGCCAAGCTTTAAAAAAGCTGTAACGGGTGTATCTGTATCTGCAAGAATCTCTTTATATACAGGTATCAAATTTCCCTTCACGGATAATCTTGTGAACTCATCTAAATCAGGGTAAACCATATTGACAAAAATTTCCTTTTTAAATTAGTATGTTATATTAGATAATTATATCCTATTAGCTAAAGATAAGTTAAGAGTTAAGACGAAAATATACTTAAAAAATAAGTTTAAAATGCGGGAATAGCTCAGTTGGTAGAGCACAACCTTGCCAAGGTTGGGGTCGCGGGTTCGAACCCCGTTTCCCGCTCCATATTATCAGCAATTAAGTAAGTAGTAAGCAGTACGCAGTACACGGAAAGAGAATACACTAAAAAGCAAACTTTTTTTCTGAACTGTTACTCTGTACTGCATAGTTCTTACTGCTTACTGAATTGGCGGCGTACCCAAGTGGCTAAGGGAGAGGTCTGCAAAACCTTTATTCAGCGGTTCAAATCCGCTCGCCGCCTCCAATACTTGAAATCTCTTTTCCTTCCCTGATTGTCTCAAGAAGCACCATGTCAAGTCCTTTTTCCTTAAAATATTCCTGTTCGAGAGACTCGACATAGAATCGGTCTAGACCACTGTTTTCAAGAAAATCTTCCCTCAGTGAAGAATTCCCTTGGTAAATTATTGCAGGAAATATCTGGTTCAGATATAAGTACTCCTTGCGAAGATCTATAAACGCCTTTTCAAAAAGTTTTGCAGGAATTCTATCACTAATTCCCTTCTTAGCCAATTTTTTTGCTATATCGTTTTTGAACTGCTTTTTTAATTCTTTTATTTCCATGCCGGGGAAATAGCCTTTCATCATTTCTTTTAAGGCATCATGTATTTCATAGTATATCTTTTCTTCATCTGTCAATTTCTTAAGATCCTTTATAACATCTTTAAAAGATGCTTCACCATTCGTAATATTCTCTATCCCCTTGAAGAGTAGTTTTAACTTTCTTTTACCATAGCTTGTTGTATATTTATTTTCGACCAGATCTTTTATAAAAATTGATTTAAAAAGGTTCTTGTCCAGTTTATCAAATTCCATCTTGTTTCCTATAAGGCTTCGCAGGGAATCCTCATTGAATTCTATGTTTTTAATGAAAGCCAGGTGGTTTAGCATTGCAAGTACATTATCATACCTGTCAAAGTAGGTAATAATGGAACTTAACTCCTCAAATAAACTGAAGTCGTTAGTTTTATGTGAAATCTCATCAGTGGCCTTTACTGCATCTAGAAGTATCTGCTCGAAACCTCTGTCACTTCTATAATATGCGGTGTGCTTTGCCTTTATTAACCTTACTATATCTTCCTTTATTATATGTTGTTTAAGTAAAGTGTCCTTGAAAAAGAGAGTTCCGAGTATGGATCTCACATCCTTCAGATAATCCTTTTCCTCTGTTTCATGAACCTTTTTGTCCTTCATCAGAAGTTCATCAAGCTTATCAAACAGGACAATAGGTATGTCATTTCTTATACTTAATGTTCTAAGCCTGCTCAGCTTTGCATGTTCAGAAGCACCGATCACATCTTTCATGAGTCCTCTTATAAGAATGTCTCTATATTCATCAACTACAACCCTGTTTTCAGCGTGCCTGTACATAATATCAATTTTCATCCTTTCCTGCTGATAGCTGTCAATTTTATTTCTTAAAGCTATCTCTTCAAGATATAGTTCTTCATGTGGGTTGAGTTCCCTGTTCTTTGAATATAAATTCTTAAAGGCATTGTAATACTCCTGATTACCCCTGTTGATCAACTTGAAAATGAAAAGTATTGAATTCTGTTCATTTAGTTCCGAGAAAAAACTGCTTATCATCTCTGAATCTTTCTCATCACGTAACAGATCTGTTCTTTTGAGAAATTTTCCGACAGACATTAATACATCCTTCTGACGCTTTCTGTAATCATCTTTAAATTCAGATGAAACTATGAAATAATAATTTCTTACAGCATGACCCATCAGAAAAAGCTTGTAAAATGTTTCTGACCCGTCAGTTTCATTAGTAAAAACAACCTGCTCATTATCGTCCAAAAATGCACCAAACATTATCAATCGGTTTGAAATATCGCTTTTCGTTAAATCCTTTACAGGCTTTTCAACTCCGAACATATACTCACAAAAACTTCCGCCTATACCTCTATAACTTATATTATCTTCCGATATTGTGAATTCATTGCCTCTTGAGAAAAATCTAATACTTGAACTCCCCTCCTCAAAGAAATATGTGTTGTATGTGCTTACGCCAATAACAAATGCAAAAAAATCCACAGGGCCGATACTGCCATGAAGTCCAAGGTCTTTAATCATAGTAAAAATATACCATAGCAAAGTTAAAATATTCTATTTACATATCAATCAATTTTATGTCAATCTTCTTACTTAAAGATTGTCTTAAGAAAATGTTTTTGTCTATCATAATGATATTATTAAGGACTGTGAGGTAAGGACATGGAGACTATTATTAGGAATAATTTTCAATACATTCCATGCAGGATTATCTTATGTTGCATTATTGTATTGCTTTCCACCCCGATCTTAAATCTTAATAATGCCTGCGCAGTAGATATCGAAGGGGTAGAATATTTCAAAAATGGCAAAAATAACCTTGATGAAGGCAATTATACCGATGCAGTTAAAAATCTTTCCAGTGCCATGAAAGAGTTCAGTCTGCTTGAAGACTATACACTATTTTATCTCTCTGAAGCATATCATGAGCTTGGAGAACACGGGAAAGCTTTTGATACAATTCAGACACTGCTTAAAAAGTATCCCCTGTCGCCTCTGAGAAAAAAAGCAAGAAGATCAGAGATCAGAGAGGCGAGTGAGCATGCCAGAGAAAATCTTCTGCAATTATTAAAGTCCTATGTAAAGGACTATCCTGAAGATGAAGAGATAAAGTTTACGTATGGCCTTTTCCTAAAGGCAACAGGTGAAGATGGCAAGGCAACATCTGTATTCAAGGACATATATATAAATGGAGGTGCTTTATCAAATACTGCTTACTCTGAATTGAACCCCTCGGATATTAAGTCAAAAGACCTCATTGTCAGGGCTGAAAATCTGAAAAAGAAACATGAATATGAAGAGGCAGAGCACGCTTTAAGAAAAGCCCTGCTAATTGACGATGGCAGCAACAGTTTCAAGATAAATAAAAGTCTTGGCTTATCACTATTCATGCAGAAGAAATATATTGAGGCAGCGGAAATCTACGACAAGATTGATGATATTTACTTTAAGGCCTTCTCCCTGTATAGAGCAGGAGATAGAGAAGGGTTTGATATGGCTCTTAATGAACTCATAGCAAGGAAAAACAGGAAAACAGCTCATCTTCTTATTGCAATGGCTTCTGATAAGAGAAGAGAAAAAGACATCGAAAATGCTCTAACGATTTACAATGATGTGTTAAAAAATTATCCCTCGGAAAAAGTGAAAGCTATGTGGGGATTGGGATGGACTTATTATGTTTCAGGAGAATATAAGAAATCATCAGAGATCTTCTCAAAGTTGTACTTTACTTATAATAATCCGAAATACCTTTATTGGCAGGCAAGGAGCATCGAAGCCTTAGGTGACAATGCAACAGACCTTTATAACTCACTTCTTAGAATGGATGACAATTTTTATGGCATTCTGTCATATGTAAAAAATAAGAAGAAAATTGTCAAATCTGTTTCACCCAAAGAAAATTCATTTACTATGTACACTGAAAACTCACGGAAAATCCAGCGAATTGAGACCCTTCTGTCTCTCGGTATGTCTGAAGAAACAGTCATGGAATTAACAGATTTTATAAAAATGGTTAATTCAACTGAAGGATTGATATATATCATTTCAAAATTTCATGAGCTTGGAGAATTCAAACGTGCACTTGATCTGGTATCAAGAATTCCATACTCCGAAAAACTGCACATGTTCTGGTATCCTATTGCATTCTGGGATATCATTGAACAAATTTCAATAAAATTCGAGTTAGACCCTCTTATTATACTTTCAGTGATAAGGGAAGAAAGCCGATTTGATGTTGATGCAAAATCAGCTGCATGCGCATATGGACTCATGCAGATTATGCCCAAGACAGCATATAATCTGGACAAAAAGCTGAAACTCGGTATATACAAAGTATCACAGATAAATAATGTAAAAATGAACATCCAGCTTGGAACATATTACTTAAAATCTCTATTTAATGAGTTCAAATCACTGGCCTATGTCCTTGCTGCTTATAACGCCGGCGAATTGATTGTAAGGAAATGGATAGAGAGTGGGGACTACAGTTCAGTTGACGAATTTATCGAGGATATCCCTTATCCCGAAACCAGAAATTATGTCAAAAGAGTTATAACCTCCTATTTTCAGTACAAAAAATTCTCAAATTTTTTTACAGAGGATACAGATTTTGACATAATACCCGGCAAACTTTAACTTTTAACTTTGTAATTCATAATTATTATTTACCCCGTAAAAAAGCCCCGTAATTTCTAACGGTGGTAACATGATTTTTTCAACTTTTTACAGAAATACGTTGATTAATCCACTATAAAATATTCATATAGACATTACAGGTTAGTATCTGGTATTTTACTTGTAGAATGGGAGGGGAAAGAACTCTTTTTGATAATGATACTTTTTTCGAAGACAGATCTTCTAATATAAAAAAGGAGGTACCATCATTGGACAGGTTAAAAAATCTTGAAGAAAAAATTACTGTTGCTGTTGATAAAGTAAAGTTATTAAAGGACGAAAAAAACTTATTTGAAAAAAAGATAAAAGAACTCGAAGACCTTCTAAATGAAAAAAATCAGGAAATAGAGGCTTTAAAATCAGAAAAAGTATCAATCAAAAACCAAGTAGAAGAGCTTTTAGACGAGCTTGAAACCCTGGAAATCTGATAAAAATGGGAAGCACTGAAGTTACAATACTGGGCCAAAAATATACGATTAAAGGCGATGCCCCTGAAGATTACATAAAAAAACTGGCTGCTTTTGTTGATGCTGAACTTAAGAAGGTATGCAATTCTTCTACTAATATAACACCCCTTAAAGCAGCTATACTCGCTTCACTGAATATTTCTGATGAGCTTCACAAACTTCAAGATGCGCAGGAGAATGCAACCAGAAACATTGAAGAACAGACTAGAGTCCTGACAGGACTTTTAGACTGAATTCTGAATTTTTACCGGTTGAAGCTCAATTAACAAGCCAGCGGAGAAGTTGATAATCTCATATCTTAATCTGCAGGGTTAAAGATTATTTCAGTTGATCTCACACCCTTATCTTTCTAACTAATTATTATCTTGTTATTTTCTTAATGTCCTTTGCCATCTTTATATTACCGTGCTCTACAAATTGGTGACAGAAGAAACAGTCTATCTGTTTTCCTGTAACATGCTGCTGGTGTACAAAAACGGCATCATTGTATTTCTCTGTACGGTCTATATGGCAGAAAAAACATCTCTCTTTAGGGACAAGACCCTCTCCTATCTTAACGGATATATGACAGCTGTTACATGTGTAGCCTTTCTCAAGCGGCTTTAGATGGCTAAACAGCACCCCCCTGTATCTGACATTTCTCTTTGGTTCCTTATGACATACAGTACATCTTCTTTTATGCTCTGTAGTATCCTTAACATTCAGATGACAAAGAAAACATACATTTGTCGATACCTTCATATGTTCTCCCTGAACAATATCTGAATGACAGCTTCTGCAATGCAGGTCTATCCCTCTTCTATGCTGCGTAAAATGGGGTTTATGGTCAAAAACAATATCCCACTTTGTAAAGTTCACCTTGGACTCTATTAATCTCCTTTCATGGCAACCGGGCTGAAGGCATTTATAATCAGGCACATTTGTTAACGGCCTCGGATTGTATGTCCCTGCAATAAACCTAAGCTGTCCGGAAAGGGCATTAAAGGGTCCATATTTGTGACATTTCAGGCATGGCACCATATTGTGAGTCGATCTCTCCCACTTGTTGTAATATACAGTGATAAAATGGCAGTACCTGCAGATACCCGGTTCTTCTATCATTACTTCTTTAATAAAAAAATAACTCGTAACCAATAGGATCAAAAGAACTATTATAAATATGGCAGCAATCTTCATCTTTTAGAATATCACCCTATATATTTATTATATAAGGTTCTTCTCTATATTTTCCCTACTTCGATTAAGTCACAAAAAAAGTAGGAAGTAGGCGGTAAGCAGTAAGGAGTAAAAAAGCAAAAATAGTTTCTTTAGTTTAAACCGGATAAACCAGAAAAACCAGAGAAACCAGATTACGAAACGGGCGTCGTTACCGTGACCGTAAGACGTAACCTAAAGAAGAAACAGCAAATATATTCTCGTACAATATTAGATTCATATGCTATTATTTAATGTAATTAAATGGATGAAAAAATAAAAAAATCTTTATTGAAAATACTTTCTTCAGCAGGGCTTTTATCAAAAAAGCAGATAGAAGATATCCTCTCTAAAGAAGACCTGATCCGTTCCAGGCTTCTTAAATCAAAAGGCACAACTATCAGGCGTGGAAGGATTCTACATCCCGATATTTCTCTTATCGATATTATTGATCACATGAAATTAAAAGTACAAGGCAATGATTCCACAATCCTTACAGAAGAGATCATAATGAAAGAGGTTGCAGGGCATCTCGGTTTGCCATTTTTAAAAATAGACCCTTTAAAGCTTGATTCTGATGTAGTAACAAAGATAATTTCAAGGCCATATGCCATTAAGTATCAGCTTGTGACTATTGATATTTCAGGCAATATGCTGACTGTAGCTACATCTTATCCATTTGAACTTGAAGGTATTGAAGGAATCAAACAATCTAAAGGATACGAGATAGAGATGGTCGTCTCGACAAAATCGGATATAATGAAGATTATCACGGAGTTCTATGGTTTCAAATCTTCTATAGACGCTGCCCATAATGAACTTACATCGCAGATAGATCTCGGTAATCTTGAACAATATGTAAAACTAAAATCAGTTTCAGAACTTGGCGCAACAGACCAGCACATTATCAATGCAGTCGAATACCTTCTGCATTACGCCTATTCCCAACGTGCATCGGACATACACATAGAACCAAAAAGGGACTACAGTCTTGTGCGATTCAGGATAGATGGCATACTACATAACATCCATAAAATGCCCAAGCCTGTACATCCTGCATTTGTCTCCCGCATTAAGACACTGTCTCGAATGGATATAGCAGAGAAACGAAGACCTCAGGACGGCAGGATCAAAACAGACCAGGATGGTAAAGAGATAGAACTTCGCGTATCAACCCTGCCCGTATCTTTTGGAGAAAAAGTTGTGATCAGGATATTTGATCCAAATATACTGATGCAGGATCTCCATAAACTAGGGTTTTTTGATAAAGATTTAGAAATCTTCAATACTTTTATTGCAGCTCCGTACGGGCTAATACTTGTTACCGGTCCTACCGGTAGCGGCAAAACAACAACCCTTTATTCTTCTTTAAAGACACTTTCAACAACATATGTAAATCTTACCACCATAGAAGACCCTGTTGAGATGATCTATGAGAATTTTAACCAAACTTCCATCCATCCACAGATCGGCATTACTTTTGCCAGCAGCCTGAGAACTATTCTCAGGCAAGATCCTGATATAATCATGGTTGGGGAGATAAGAGATTTTGAAACAGCCGATAATGCTATTCAGGCAGCACTAACAGGACACCTTGTAATGTCAACACTCCATACAAATGATGCACCAAGCACTGTTACAAGACTACTTGATCTGGGCATTCAGCCCTTTTTAATAAATTCTACGCTTACCGGGATTGTAGCTCAGAGACTTGTAAGAAAAGTGTGCAAATACTGTGTGGAATGGTATCATCTAACTGAAGACGAGTGCAAAATACTCGGGTTAAGTTACGATAAGGCTAAAAACATAAATGTTGCCATCGGAACAGGTTGTCCACAGTGCAGGGGAACAGGCTATCTCGGAAGGACAGGAGTGTTTGAGGTTATGGAAATAACGGATAAGATAAGGATTGCAATTGATAATAAAGCAGCCCCTGCTCAAATCAAACAGATCGCAAAAAGCGAAGGCTTTAAAACTCTCCGGGAAAATGCTATAAAATTATTGTTAAAAGGCGAAACCTCATTTGATGAGATTGTAAGAGTCAAAGGACTTCTGGCGTAATTTACCCTCTGCCTGCCTGTTAAAAAATACCCAACAAATAACAAACACCCAATTCACAGGAAATATTTTTTAAAATCAAAACGTTTATAATTTTTATACTTTTATCTTGACATGCACAATATATTGTGGTTTAATTGTAACGTTATACAATTTATTGTTATTTTAACTGTTCTCTATCATGGGGAAATTTACAAAATACAGTAACATAAATTTCTGCCGACTTATAATAAGTAACTATTTTTATTATCTATCAGGAAAGAGAATTGTCTTTTGGGCTAAAATAATTTTTAATAATTTAATAAATAAATCAAATAATTTCCGGGGAGGATTTTTTTATGAGAAGTTCTTCATCAACAATTAATCTCGCACCAAACGCATTAAAAGTTCTCGAAAAGAGGTATCTAAAGAAAAATGAGGAAGGTGCTGTTGTTGAAAGCCCTGAAGAGCTTTTCAGAAGAATAGCAAAGACTATAGCCTCTGCTGACTCTATGTATGGGAAATCAGATAAGGAGGTTGAATTACTGGAGGAAAAATTTTACTCATTGTTATCATCACTTGATTTTCTTCCCAACAGCCCTACACTTATGAATGCAGGGAGGAGGCTTGGCCAGCTTAGCGCCTGTTTTGTGCTTCCTATTGAGGACTCGATGGAATCCATCTTCGATGCAGTCAAAAACACTGCGATTATACATAAATCAGGTGGCGGTACCGGCTTCAGTTTCTCCAATCTCAGACCCAGCGGTGATATTGTAGGATCAACAAAGGGTATATCCTCAGGTCCTGTTTCATTCATGACCGTATTCGATACAGCAACAGAGGCAGTAAAGCAGGGCGGCACCAGGCGCGGTGCTAACATGGGTATATTGCAAGTCGACCATCCTGATATACTTCAATTCATTACAGCAAAAGATAATGACATAAGGTTTAATAACTTTAACATATCTGTTGCCCTTACTGACAGCTTCATGCAGGCTGTAAAAAATAATGAAGAATACAACCTTATTAACCCAAGGACAAAGAAAGTTGTAAAAAGTTTAGAGGCAAAAAATGTTTTTGACCATATAGTACATCATGCATGGAAAAATGGAGAACCGGGAATCGTATTTATAGACAGGATAAACATGTCTAACCCGACTCCACAGGTCGGCTGTATAGAGTCAACAAATCCATGTGGTGAGCAGCCTCTTCTTCCGTATGAGTCCTGTAATCTCGGATCTATAAACCTTGCAATGATGGTAACAGACGGGGAGATAGACTATAAGAAACTTAGGAGCACCGTGTGGAAGTCAGTACATTTTCTTGACAATGTCATTGATCTAAACAAATACCCTATTAAAATGATAGAGGAAAAAACTAAGTCAAACAGGAAAATAGGTCTTGGTGTAATGGGCTGGGCTGACATGCTAATTCAGTTGGGCATCCCTTATAACTCTGACAAGGCAATCCAGCTTGCAGAAGAGGTAATGGATTTCATACATAGAGAAGGCAAAAATGCATCTGTTGCCCTTGCTGAGGAAAGGGGCGTTTTCCCAAATTATCCAGGAAGTATATATGACGGAAAGATGAAATTAAGGAATGCTACAGTAACAACAATAGCCCCGACAGGAACACTTTCTATAATAGCAGGATGCTCTTCAGGAATAGAACCACTTTTCGCTGTCTCATTTGTAAGAAATGTCATGGAAGGCACGAAACTTATAGAGGTAAATCCATATTTTGAGAATGTGGCTAAGGAGCGCGGTTTTTGGTCCAGAGACCTTATTGAAAGGATTGCAGAAAAAGGGTCGATACATGAATTCGATGAAATACCTGAAGATATCAAGTCATTATTTGTGACCGCCCATGATATAACGCCTATGGAACATATTGCCATGCAGTCAGCATTCCAGAAATACGTTGACAACGCCGTATCTAAGACAGTTAATTTCCCTCAAGATGCATCGCCAAAGGATGTAGAGTATGTTTATATGTTCGCTTACAAACTCGGCTGCAAGGGAGTCACTGTTTATCGTGACGGGTCAAGGGATAAGCAGGTGCTTTCCACCGGAAAGACCCAGAAAGAGACAGAGCCACATGTTCAGCAAAAGATTGTCCCGCGAAAGAGACCTGAATCAATAAAGGGAGAAACTAGATACACAAAGACCGGCTGTGGAACCCTGTATGTTACTGTTAATGAAGATGAGGATGGACAGCTATTTGAACTTTTCACACATATGGGAAAAGCTGGAGGATGTGCCGCAAGTCAGTCTGAGGCCATAGGCAGGCTAGTAAGCCTTGCTTTGCGTTCAAATATTGAGCCTGAGGCAGTCATTAAGCAACTCAAGGGTATAACTTGCCATAACCAGATATGGACAAATGGCGGGAAAATAACCTCATGTTCTGATGCCATTGCAAAGGCACTTGAAAAATATATGCAGAAAGGTGAAAAAGGCAATGGCGATGGACTAAAAATACAGAGTGTCGTAATGTTTATAGGGGCATGTCCTGAGTGCGGAGGTACAGTCGAGCATGAAGGAGGATGTGCAGTCTGCCGCAGTTGCGGGTTCACAAAATGCTGATGGGCTGACAAAAGTATGAACTCTCATACCTATGCCTGCATTGCATACATTGTCGGCCGTATAATCGCAGGCAAGAAAATATCTTCCGTATATGACTATGCAAAGTTACGTCACATTGACATAACCAGCCTGCCGGATTTCGATTATATCAAGGAGATCGATGACACCAAATGGCGCAATACTACAGGATACTTCAGCAACAGCAGATATCAATATTCCTTTATCAATGGTAAAACCTTCGACATCATAATTGAGGGGAATACATTTATTGGGCATACTAGCGAGAGTTCCTCATATTTTATAGGTAATGTCCGTGGTGACTCCATTTATATCTATGACCATGAGGAATCAGCCCACATCAATTACAGAATCTCAGGATGTACTGTAGAACGTAATAACAAATCTACAGTCTGTAATATCTGCTGGCTGACAGGTTGAACATTAACAATTAGCTATTAAAGGAGGAAAAGATGCCAACTGCTGGAGAAAGTCCGGGTAAAGGTTTATACATTTGCAAAAACTGCGGGCAAAGTGTCGGTATAGACAATGATAGATACCCATTACCTCTTTGTCCGAAATGTCAAGGCAGCGAATATTCAAAAGTCTCTGGCACAAGATAGTGCAATCCATAGTTTTCAATATATGCCGGCAGATAAAGTAAACCCCGTTGAAGAAAATAGCGACAATTTCTAAACGGGGTAAAGATAGAATACTATGAAGTTGGAGGTGATATAAATTATGCAAGTTCTTGTTCTTTGTTACTCAAAGGGAGGAAATACAAAAAAACTCGCTCAGGAGGTAGCAAAGGGAGTTGAATCAACAGGCATCAAAGTTGTAATTAAAAGTACCAAGGATGTCACTAAAGAGGATTTTATTGAATCCGCCGGGATCATTGCCGGTTCACCAGTATATTTCGGTGTCATGGCTGCGGATCTCAAGAGGGTATTTGATAATTTCGTTGGTATACGTTCCAAGATGGAGGACAAGGTTGGTGCAGCCTTTGCAACAGGAGGACACCATACAGGGGGCAAGGAAACGACTATAATCTCGATACTGCAGTGCATGCTCATCTACAGCATGATTATAGTGGGTGATCCATTGAGTGCCTCTGGCCACTATGGTGTTGCATGCGTAGGTGCACCCGATAAGGGTGCATCGACAGATGCATTTAAGCTGGGAGCCCGCGTAGCAGAACTCTGCAAGAGACTTAAATAATCGTAACCTGGTTTCTCTGGTTTGTTTTTCTAGTTTATCCCGTTTAAACTAAAGAAACTATTTTCGCGTAGCGCATAGCGTAATTAATTACGTCTTACGGTAACGGTTACGAGGCCCGCCCTCTCAAGTAAGCTTTTATACTTTACAGGGCCCGTTTCGGTTATCGGTTACGTCTTTCGTCCCTACTGCTTACTTCATACTTCTTACTCTTTGTTCTTTGCCTTTTTCGCCCTGCTCCTTGCTCCTTTCACCCTGCTTTTTACTCCTTACTTCTTTACTTACATCTCTTTGAGTGTTATAGCTTCATTCGGGCAGACAGTAATACATGTCTCACAACCCTCACATAAGTCTGCCTGGACAATGGTGCATTTGTCACCTTCCACCTTAAATACTTCCACAGGACAATTGTTAGCACACTCCCCGGCACCATCACACTTTTCACTATTAATTTCTACAATCCACACTGAAAATTCACCCCCTTTAATTTACCCAAAAAATTTATTTAGGAAAATGCATGTGTTACGAAAAAATTAATTTTTCGATACCTTAACGTACCTTTGCCATATTCGAAATGGTATATTTTCATTCAAACAACGATTAAGGATAATTTCAATACAATAATCGAGTTAAATAAATTTTTGAGCAATATCTGCATTTTCCGGGTTCATGAACTGGATAATGTTTATATAAATTATAATTAATTTACTATATAAAATCTACCCTAACACATAAGAGACTAAAGGGCTTTCAGGGGGGGATTTTATAAAGGGACAAAAGCAACGCAGGCTAAGTTATTGAAAATAATAAATAATTATTATGCCGATCAAGTGATATATTTTATATGCAGGATGCTAAGATGTCTCAAGAGGAGACACCCCAGCATCTTAAATCATTTGTTAATATTATTTAAATTACACTCAACTACATCTCTTTGAGTGTTATAGCTTCATTCGGGCAGACAGTAATACATGTCTCACAACCCTCACATAAGTCTGCCTGGACAATGACGCATTTGTCACCTTCCACCTTAAATACTTCCACAGGACAATTGTTAGCACACTCCCCGGCACCATCACACTTTTCACTATTAATTTCTACAATCCACACTGAAAATTCACCTCCTTGCTCTAACCTTAAAGGTTAATAAAATAAAAAAAATTAATTACAATTCCTTCTATAAATTATGTCTCTACCTCTACCTCTTCTTTTACCGAAACAGCTACTTTATAGAGAACCGTAAGTATCAGGAATCCTATCGCCCATACTGCAAGTGTTATTAACATTTCAGGCAATGTAGGCCAGTACTCAAATACCTTTTCAAACATGTTGGGTATAAATCCGCCAATAACAAGGCCAAATCCCTTATCTATCCACAGGGAAAAGAAAACAGCTGCTGAAGCCACCGCCAGCGTCTTCTCATTCTTGCGCAAATCAGGGAAAATAAGAATTGCAAGGGCTACTACCGCAAGGGCATTGGATATCCACATCATTGGAACAAGCTTGCCGTGTCCTTCGAGACCGGCATAAAGGTACTGGAATGTGTGCATGTGTCCGGGTATATTGCTGTAAAATGCAGTAAAGAATTCAAGCCCAAGAAAGAACACGTTTGTAATCATGAAATAAGTTACTATCTTCCCGAGCGCCTGAATAGCCTCTTTGCCAGCGTCAAATTTAGTGTATTTTCTTAAAATCAGGGCCAGAATGATAAGGAGCGCAGGCCCGGCACAAAAAGCTGAAGCCAGGAATCGTGCTGCCATAATAGCACTCAACCAGAAATGTCTCCCTGGTAAGCCGGCATAAAGAAATGCCGTGACTGTATGAATACTGGGAGCCCATGCAATAGAGAGATATATTAAAGGCTTGACCCAGCTCTGTGGGGGAGTGCCTTTACGCTCTGCTCCCAGGACAGTCCAGCCTATAACTACATTGAGAATGAGGTAACCGAGTAAGACGACCATATCCCAGAACATTACTGAGTTAGGTGTTGGGTGCAGTACTACATTCATGACTCTGGTCGGCTGACCCAGATCAACAAAAATGAATAAAATACACATCACCACAGAGGAGATAGCCAGAAATTCTCCCAAAACAGTAATCCTGCCAAATTTCTTATAGTGATGCAAATAATAAGGCAAGACCACCATAACACCTGAGGCTGCGATACCAACAAGGAAGGTAAACTGACCAATATAAAAACCCCATGAGACATCCCTGCTCATACCTGTTATGCCCAGACCAATAAAGAATTGAAAGAGGTATGCAATGAACCCCGCCCCTATAATGCCAAGCAGGATGACGATTAATGTCCAGTAGTTTCTACTTCCGGTTAGTGCTTTCTCAAGCATGGTCATTACCTCCTATCACATAGTAAATACCGGGATTTGTTCCCAGCCCGGGTTTACGCTTGATGGTGTATTTTGTCCTGATAATCTCTCTGATCTCCGAGTTAGGGTCTTCCAGGTCTCCAAAAATTATTGCACCATTGGATTCTTCAACACACGCAGGCTTAAGACCTACAGCCAGTCTCTCATAACAGAGAGTACATTTTTCCACAACACCCTTGGTTCTTGTTGGAAATTCAGGATTTTCCTCTCTGATAAAAGGCCGGGGGTTTCTCCAGTTAAAGCTCCTTGCACCGTATGGACAAGCAGCCATACAGAACCTGCAGCCGATACAGCGGTGCATATCCATCATGACTATCCCGTCTTCGCGTTTAAACGTAGCCTTTGTTGGACACACCCTTACACAGGCAGGTTTAGCACAGTGATTGCAAAAAACCATAAAGGGTTCTTCTTTCATCTCATGTGACATGTATTCATCTTCCTGACCTGGGAAAGTATGTTCAAATGATTCAGTCCATATCCACTTTATCTCATCCTTTGGATTGCCGAAATCAGGGACATTGTGGATACTGTGACATGCCTCCATCACTCTTTTATGATCCTCTTCTGTGTTGAACTTGTTCATATCGACGACAAAGCCCCATCTTTTCGCCTTCAATGCTCTCGGGTCAGTAGAAATCTGAGAAGCCTCCAAGCCCTTTCTCGTCAGACCATTGATAACTGACGAGCCTCCAAGCCCTACTATTGTGGAAATTCCAGCTATTTTTAAAAATTGTCTTCTATCTATCATGTCTCACTCTCCTTCGGTGCAATATGGCAATCCCAGCAGTAAGGTTTAACAGCCATATAATTGTGGCATTTATCACAGAAATTCTTCTTGTTTGAGTGACATTTCATACATGTTTTCTGAAGACTCATGGTGAAACTATTCCCCTCTGAATTGACATAGACCGTTTGACCATCCCTGACAACCGAATCCCTCCAGTCATTCAGCATCTTCATGTGTTCAGGTCTCATAATTTCCTTGGATTCTAAACACTTTTTTTCAGCCAATTTCTGTATCTCGGGTGTATTGATGTCTGGTTCAGGTACAACATTAGCTGTCCCCACATTGTAAATGAAAGGAAATGTCATCAGAAGGACAAATATAATAAGCCCGGCTATTATTTTGCCTCCGTTATACATCACTCATTACCCTCCTTTCCTGGAAGAGGTTCCAAGCGCAAATTCTGAGTTCTCTCTTTTTCGCCTTTCATCACCAGGGCATTTGCGACCAGTTCGTGAACACCCGTAACCTCCACCTCAGGAACCCAATACTCCACAGCAGCCTTCAATGTTGCCCTGTCGATTGCACAGATATTTGCCAGCATGTTCACCCCGTATTTCTCATGAACATATTTCACAGCATTCGCTCTTGGCAGGCCTCCCTGCATTCTTATCACCATATTTTCAGATGCATTTAACCCAGTGCCGCTGCCGCAGCAGAAGGTCTGCTCCCTGATGGTGTTATCAGGCATTTCGTAAAAATGGTTACATACACTCTTTATTACATGTCTTGGTTCCTCTAAAATCCCCATGCCCCTGGCTGTATTGCAGGAATCATGGAAAGTCACCTTCAGATGATCATTACGGCTTGGGTCGAGTTTGAGTTTGTTATGTTTGATAAGGTCCGAGGTAAATTCTGTTATATGAACCATCCTTGTTGATTTTGCATTCTCGAATTTAGTGCCTGTTATCGGAGAGACGGGTTCCTCAAGGAAATCCGCCGGACCGTGCCATGTATCCAGGTACTGGTGGATGACCCTCCACATATGGCCGCATTCCCCTCCAAGTATCCATTTTACACCTAACCTTTTGGCCTCAGCATAAATCTTGTAGTGCAGCCTTTTAGCCATTTCATTCGAGGTGAAAAAGCCGAAGTTTCCACCCTCAGAAGCATATGTGCTCCACGTATAATCAAGCCCTAATTCGTGGAAAAGCATTAAATATCCCATACAGGTAAATGTTCCGGGATCAGCAAAAAGGTCACCGGATGGCGTGACAAACAGTATTTCAGCCCCCTTTCTATTAAATGAGGGCTCTATCCTAATACCCGTTATAGTCTCAATATCATCCAGGAAGATATCCATACTGCTTTTGATAGTATGAGGCTCAAGGCCCAGATGATTTCCTTTCATATAGCAGAAAGCAACAGGCCCTGAAATCCAGTCTGTATTCAAGCCCAGCAGATTAGTAAATTCTCTTGCCATCATAGTGATTTCTGCTGTATCAATTCCATAGGGGCAGAATACAGAACAGCGCCGGCATTCAGTACATTGATAGAAATAGTACCACCACTCTTTAAGCACATCATATGTCAGTTCTCTTGCGCCTGCCAGTCTTCCAAGAACTTTCCCGGAATTGGTGAAATATTTCCTGTACACTGACCTCATCAGTTCAGACCTTAGAACAGGCATATTCTTGGGGTCTCCAGTGCCGATGTAGAAATGGCACTTATCAGCACAGGCGCCGCATCTCACACAGATATCCATAAAAAGCTTAAACGAACGGTATTTGGATAACCTATCCGCCATTGCCTCCAATATGGTGCCTTCCCATTCTTTGGGAAGCTTCCAATCTTCCTCCCTTGGCGACCAATTCCTTGCGTTAGGGAAGTCAACTATTTTAAGGTTTTTTGCTTTTGCACCAAAGCAAAAAGTGTCCGGTTTAAATACAACCGGGGTATCCATCCATCCTGTTTTAGGAGGTTTATAATCTATCTTTATTAGTTCTTCTGGCTTTGGAAGTTTTGACATGTTCACTCCTTTTCAACTGGTATTCCGACACTTTTCATTTTATCCCTGAATTCTTCCTCATATTCCTCATAGGTATGTACCTTGACAGGGTAGTCCCATGGATTTACATGCCTTACCATGCGATTGTTATTCACAAGATTTCTTGTGGGACTGAGGAAGACTCCACCCAAATGCATCAGCTTACTGAAGGGAAAGTACGCAAACAGAACACAGATCAGAAACAGGTGTATGTAAAAGATAACCCCTACGCCTTCTGGTATAACAGGCTTAAGACTGACCCATCCCATAGCCAGTGCTTTAACACCGACAACATGCACTTTGAAGAAATACCTCATGAGAACACCTGAAAGAGCAATGCCAAAGATCAGTAACAGTGGAAAGTAATCTGCTGCAAGGGAGATGTAATTTACCTGCGGTATAATGACCCTTCTCAGGAACAGGTAAGTAACTGCAGCCAGGATTACAATATCGGTCATGTAAAGCAGAGGCACACCTATCTGCAGAAAAGCATCCAGACTCTCCATCACGCCTATAAAATAGGGAACATTCTCTAAGAAGAATCTGAGATGTCTGATTACAATAAAAAGGAAAGACCAATGAAACGCCAAGCCTGCCAGCCACAGCCACTTATCAGACCCGTATACTAACCTGCCGTCCCTCAGTTCAGTCTTTAAGTTCCTGAAGAGTGAACGGAAAACCAGTACCTCGAGTGCCATTCTAATAACAACACCGAGCGTTGTAGATGGATTTTCTATCTTATTTTGCTTTATCCATGGCAAGGACTGTTCCTGTCCACAGGTTGTTGGTATTCTGAAAGGTACAGGAGAACGCCCCCATTTCACAACTCGATAGACAAATCCAGCCACGAACGTTAATAAAGCTGCATATGGTATTACAACTCCAAATAGGTAATGTAGACCTGCAATATTCACTCCTACAAAAACAAGCAAAACAAGGAAGAGAACCATGAATACCGAAAATAATATTTTCATCTAGCCGCCTCCTTTCTTTATAAGTTAGAAAAATTATTTTCTTTGAAATCCGGTCCCAGATCTTTCTCCCCCTGATTCTCAGTTATGAGATTTGCCAACTGCAAAAGCCTGAAAGTCCTTCTTTTCACTTCATTAGCCTTAATCTCATAAATCTTTTCCCGGCATTTCATATATATGTCAAAAGCAATAAGAGCCAGACCATCTATTTGAGATTCAAACTCAAGTAGTTCTTCAGATATCTTGTTTTCCTGTCCTGAATTTAGTTCAGGAACATTATCCAGCTCTTCTCTTATAACTTTCTTTAGAATAAATATAAAGGCAAGTGCCCGCGAGGGATCAAAGTTCTGAACTGCCCTGATCCTGATAATATTATCGAGAAAAGTAGAAATTCTATCGGAATCTACATCCTGCTGGAGGATTTCATTAAATATACCCTCTATACCTTCCAAGATAGTTGATCCTACCGGATTAGCGAACCTGTTCTTTTGACTTTTTAAAAATCTTGAAGTATCAGCAGGATAGGTCTCCAGTATTGTATCAAACCATCTTCCCAGAATGGCAGACTTCTTTTCAAGTAAGAGGTCTTTCAGCTTCATATCCAGTATAGGCCGCTCCTTACAGATTTAAAGTAAAGAAAGCCTATAATTAAAGTAATAAAGGTAAAAAAAGTAAAAAAACTTTGCAGCGCAGCAAAATACATTTTGCTATTCAAATTCCTTATTAACTTTTTTTATTAAATTAGAATCAAGTGACGAGTAACGAGCTGATGATAGAATTTCAAAGCTGGTTACTCGTTACTCGTTACTTAAAAACTATACGCAGCCTGTAGGCTTTGGCAAACCTGCATATTTGCATGCCTGCTTTGCCGGACCACCTGGATAAAGCTGATAGAGATATTTTGTATTACCTTTTTCAGGCCCCATAACCTTCCCAATCTCTTTTACGAGAATCTTTATCATTGGAGCTATCTGATACTGTTTGTAGTATTCTCTAAGAAAATTAATAACCTCCCAGTGGGCTTCTGTCAATGTTATACCTTCAAGCGATGCCATATGCTCAGCAAGCTCCTTTGACCATGAATCAAGTTCTTGTAGATATCCTTCCTCGTCTACCTCAACCTGCTTTCCCTGAAATTCCATTATTGGCATTTTTCTTCCCCCTTTCTTTATATAGATTTATTCTTTGTAGGGATATTTTCCCTTAAAGCAATACATAATGAGTGATCCAAACTAAATATATAAGATTTGAGTTCTTTTTATCAATTACAATTATTAGATTAGGCTATAAACACTAATACACATTAATGCTTCCGGTCAAATAAAAAAAACTTATTATCAAATCATCTTTATTTATCTTTTCAATTTAAAGATATTTTTTTAAACTAACCCCCATCACTATCAAATGTTAAAGATTCTGATTTCTAAGTAATCGGTTTTTTCAGTAGTACAAATAAATAAGTTGGTGTTATTTTCTTTTGACTGTTTGCAAATTTTTTCTGCCTCCTGTCGTAAGTTAATTCCCTTAGCTCATAGTCAACATCAGGTATCAAACTCCAGGCCATGTCCCAGTCGTCATTGCATGCATATGCCATTAAATCTACATATGCCTCGCCAAGATTATGGCCTCCGCGATCATATACATACACTGCTCCGCATTCACATTTTCCACCGGTTAATATACTGCCCAGACTGGTCTTTATTTCACGAGGCTCGTCAATAAGTCTATCACAAAATGGACAATTCAGAATATTACTGCCGTGGCCTCCCCTTGTCATCTACTTATTTTCTCCTCCACGGAACATTATAACAGTTTGCCCTGCAATTTGTCCCACTGTAAATATCCTGAAGTCCCCATCCTGGTAAATTTTCACAGTATTTCCGTCATTCAGGAGAAGCTTTATGTCAGATTTATATTCTCTCAATCCTAAACTTCCTGCAAGCATTAAGGCATATGCACGCACAACTGCATCGTCATCATGTAAATATTCCTTTACTAGTCCTGCAGAAGAATCAATTAGATGAGGCGCCACTTCACTTATTCTCAGCAATGCCCTGAGTACCGCCTGTCTGAGCATTGCCTCATCGTGAAAGGATGCTATAATCGGTGCAATATCCGAGAACTCCTCGGGGCTGTTTCTGACTATTTCCCCGAGCATCTCAGGAGCGCTCCATCCTATGCCCCCTGATTCTTCGCGTATTGACCATAATAGTCTCCCTGCCAAATTTCTGATAATTCCGGGGGAGGTTTTGGCTATTTCCCCTGATATAATTCCCAACGCCTCAATAGCCTTCCAGCATAAAAGATCACTTTTATCGTAGGTTAAAGAGACAAGTATTCTGAATATGCCCTGTTCATTCCTGGCGATTCCAAGAATCTCGGAATAATTATTTCTTTTTAATAATTCTATTATTCTTTCTTTTAGATCTCCTTCTAGCATATAAAAGCGCCAGCTTTATCAAACCATCAGCCCATTCAGGCGAGCCAAGTGCATGAAGATGGGTATATGTGGCCAATACATTTTTATAACACAGTCCATCCTTTTTATCTGCAATACCATTGCCGCGCCTCATCTTAAATGAAAACATCATGCCTTCTTTACTTTCTATTTCAACAACCCTTGAATAATGAAATTCATGCCCTCTTAAAACCACCCCTTTTTTATAGAACGGATTTTTCCGGTTTATCTCTACTATTGTATAGCCGTGTGCCTGGGGTTTTTTTCCCAGAGAGAATTTAACCGGGAAAATTCCTGCCATAGGATAAGTTTTATTATCAAGCTCAAGTGCATTGCCCAGATACATTAATCCCCCGCATTCTGCATATACTGGCAATCCTTCTTCAACTCTCTTTCTAAGTGATCTTTTAAAGTCTCTGTTCTTTGCAAGTAAAATAGCATGTGTCTCCGGGAATCCTCCCCCTATGTATAAGGCATCAATCTCAGGGAGCTTTTTCTCCTTTAATGCGCTGATTTGTAAAAGTTTAGCTCCCCCTTTCTCAAGCTGCTCAAAGTTCTCAGGATAATAAAATTGAAAGGCTGAATCCCTGATGATTCCTATAGTTATTGTTGCGTGTTGCGTGTTGCGTGTTAAATTAATTAATCCCCCTCTGCGATTCGTAGACCACCCCCCTTTAGTAAAGGAGGGCGTAAAGCCGCGAGGGGGCAACGCCCCTATACGGGGTGAGGGGGGATTTTTAAAATCAGACCGAACATCCATAGGAAATGCTTTTTGGGCAATTTCCCATATCCTATCGAGGTCAAGATATTTTTTTGCTATTTCTGCAGTAAAAGAAATCGCCTGCTTTACTTCTGGATGTTCCTGAAAAGATAAAAGTCCCATATGTCTTTCAGAGAGAAAATCCTGTCTTAGCTTTGGTATGGAGCCAAGTACCGGGATATTGCAGTATCTTTCTATTGCCTCACTTACAATTTTCTCATGTCTGGCTCCCGCTATATTGTTTAAAACAACCCCTTTTATATCAACCTTTTTATCAAATTTCTGTATTCCGTGAACCATTGCAGAGGCCGTTCTTGTGACTTTTGTGCAGTCCAATATAAGGAGAACCGGTGATTTAAGTATCTTGGAAAGTTCAGCCGTACTGTATGTCCCTGCTGAATCCATACCGTCATAAAGTCCTCTGTTGCCTTCTATGACAGCACAGTCAGCTCTTAGAAAATGTTCTTTAAAAGATGAGAGCACCTTTTCTTTAGTGATTAAAAAAGGGTCAAGATTATAACAGGGTTGCCCCGCTGCCGAGGAAAGCCATCCTGAATCAATATAATCCGGCCCTTTCTTATAAGGAACTATTATTAAACCCTTTTCAACCCAGGCTGCTATTAACCCAAGAGAAAGCATGGTTTTTCCTGAGCCACCTTTCAGACCGGCAATAACAAGCCTGGGATACAGAGATTTCATACTTTAGATAATCCCTCGATATGCAGTATTAAAATACGTTTAATTTATTCCAAAAAAAGGAATAGCGTACCTCTTATATTTTATGCTCTGTGATAAGCAATTTTACGGGCTTTCAACATCGACACATATAGCATCGTGCAATTTTTCTTCCAGGGATTCTGGTTCTATGTCTATCCATTCATTGGGTGTATCTTCACTGTAACAGGGCCCTAAAGGCTCCTTATTTTCACTATACTTGGTACAGCCGATATTCCTATACATATAATCAGGACAGTTTATATCTTTAAGGGATTCATTGGAGAAATCTGTATAAATCTCTCTTGTCCATACCCTCAAATTCTCCTCTGATATGTAAAACAAGATTTTGGTATCTATATAAAATGAAATACCTGCTTCATCATCACTATGATCACTATGAATTAATTTCCATCTGGACTCATCAGCCTTTGCGGCTAAAGACATTACCAGTAGCAGTAATAAAAACGATAGGCTTACTATTGTTACAGACTTTACGCTAACCATGTTAGTACTTATTATATACTCATTTGACAAAAATTATGATTGGCATAATATAGATAAACTTTATAGAGCTTATTATATGAGCAAAAAAGGGTAAGGACAGAGGGGTCAAGTCCCCTCTGTTTAAATATTAGATGTGGCAAATCAACTTTATTTAATCAGGCCTTTTTCTCTTAAGTATTCTTCACTCGGTATCTCAACAGAACTCGCACCGCCGCCATAGGAATACATAAGCCTTCCTACATCAATCATTGCTCTCATAGCTTTTTTGACAACATCTTTCTCAACACCGGTCTCTGCATTAATTCCGTTAATGATATCCTTTTCTTTCAGTTTCTTTTTTCCTTTTGCCTTTTCACAGAAGGCAAAGATTTTGTCCTGAAGTTCACTTGTTTCCATTTACCCTACCTCGTTATTAAACTGTTATTTTGTTTATATCTTACACAAGGCAGCAGTTTAAAATCAACTGCTGCCCTGTCCCTTATTTTTTACTAAAACTTAAATGTGGCAGCAGTCCTCATGGTATCCCTCATAAAGGTGAAGTCATCGATACACTGGAATGTAAACTCAATACCTGTAAGCTTGAAGAACTTCTCCCATCCTATTCTGTCAATCCACTCGGCAATCCTCTCGTGTTTTCTTGCATGAGAAGCATATACCTCAACAATATGCTTTACAGCAGCAACAACCTTTGGCCATCTGGGCGGTTCGTTAGAGATATACGGGATAACCAGCTTGGAGAATTTCGGGTTGCTCCTGAGGCTGTTTATCTTTCCGCCTACAACAATTGCGATTCCGTCGCGATCGGCATCCTTTATAGCGATAGGCGGGCAGACAGTAAAGCAGTTTCCGCAGTACATGCATTTCGGTTCATTGATCTTAATACTCTTTTTTGCAGGGTCCGGGCTTATAGCGCGGGTCGGGCAGGAGGAAATAACTGTCGGAAGCTCGCACATATTCTTGAATTGTTCGTGATTTATTTTCGGCACCAGGGTATGAACTGCAACAACGGCTATGTCAGAGCAGTGAACAGCACCGCACATATTAACACAGCAAGCGAGGGCAAGCCTGACCTTGTTCGGGAGCTCTTTTGTGGTGAAGTAGTCATATAGTTCATCCATTACAGCCTTAACTATACCGGATGCATCAGTAGCAGCACCGTGGCAGTGAACCCATCCCTGAGTATGAACCATGTTGCTTATCCTTGGTCCAATACCCCCGATTGTATAGCCTTTACCTTTAAGGTCCTTAACACAGGCATCGAGTTTCTTTTCATCTGATATGAGAAACTCAACATTGTTTCTCGATGTGAAACGCAAATACCCGTCACAGTGTTTATCAGCAATATCGCATATCTCACGGATTGTATCTGTAGCCAGGATCCTCGGAGATGCCACCCTAATTGTCCATATCTTATCACCGCTTTCCGCCACATGAACCATCGTGCCGGGAGTCAGAATCTCATGGTATTTCCACTTGCCATAATTCTTCTTTATTACAGGCGGCAAAAACTGCTCATAATTAGGGGGGCCTATATCTGTTTGTCTCTCTGGTAATGCCATTTTTTATCCTCCTTTATATTTATTAAAATTGATATTTACCTGTCTTCTTCTCTTCCGCTTCTTTTGCCTTGCACTTTGCAATATCCTCGTCAGTATAGAACATAAACGGATCTTTTCTGGGCTCTTTAACCTGCTGTGGCTGAGGCGGTACGCCGATAGCCTCGAGGAACGACCTCATACCTTTTATTTCTATAACCTCGCCGATCCTCTCTCTTGGTTTGCCATTCTCATCCCACCAATCCCACATCTTGCGGATTAATTCCTTTATCTCAGTATATGGCGGCTCGATCTTAACGAACGGGACAATAACCCATGAAAGCAGAGAGCCGACAACGATCGGTGCCTTACTGCCGATACAGATGGTTGCCCCTCTTTCACCACTAGGCCTTAAAGCCTTTGTCATCCTTGTTATGCAGTGCATGCATCTGCTGCATTCAGCATTGTCTATCTTGAGTTCCTTGCCATCATAGCTCATGCACTGTGTCGGGCACATGCTCACAATTTCGTCATTAATATTCATCTTTTTAGCATAATTCTTGACTTCGCCCTGATCAATCTGTATATCACCTTTCCATGTCCCGATTATTGACATATCAGCACGGGCAATAGATGCAACACAGTCGCAGGCACAACCTGCGCTCTTTATCTTAAATTTATAAACAAATGCCGGCCTGTGAAGTTCATCCTGAAACTCCTGGGTAAGTGCATAAGTTAGATCAAGGGTATCATAATTTGACCACTCGCAGCGTCCCGGGCCTATACAGCAGCTCGGGGTTCTTAAAGCTGAACCAGAACCACCGAGATCCCAGCCACGTGAGGAATACTCTGCAAACAGCGGCTCAAGCGCATCTGTTTTTGTACCAAGCAGCACGAGGTCACCTGTTGAACCGTGCATGTTTGTCAAACCGCTCCCGTATTTATCCCAGATATCCATAATCTCTCTTAATGCCTTGGTAGTATAAAACCAACCGCTTGGCTGGTTTATTCTAATGGTGTGGAAATGGGCTACACCAGGGAACTCTGCACCAAGCTCAGAATATCTCCCGATAACTCCACCTCCGTATCCGAGAACACCAACAATTCCACCATGTTTCCAGTAGCCAAGCCTGGTTTTGTAACACTTTTCAAGGTGTCCAAGTGCATCATTCGACATCTCGTTGGTCTTTGCAGCCTTTTTCATCTCAGTAACGAAGCTCGGCCATGGACCTTTTTCCAAATCGTCAATTAACGGCGTATCATACTTCTTCATATTAACCTCCTTTATGATTTTTTTTCGAAGCCCCTTAAATTCAGAAATAGCCCCTTAAATTCAGAAAAGCAAGCGCTTAACAGATTAAAACACCAGTTGACTAATGGTCAAATAAAAAAAATTAATCTAAGAATCACAATTACTTATTCTTCTGATGTTCTAATTTTCTATTTACTGATAATCTGCCACTATAAGGCCAACTTTTTGATTTACTTTTACCCCTAATAAAATGCTATACTTACCGAGTTTCTCACTTAAAATATTGAACATAATCGGGGTAAAATTGCACAGGATACTACTAATAATAATTTTTCTTATTCTTACAGGCGGCATTTCATATTCCCAGGAGATGCCGATTGTCAATGCGATTGAAATCCAAGGGCTTAAGCGCATAGAAGAAGGGGCGGTAAAATCTAAAATTTCTCAGAAACTTGGTGAGCCTATTTCCGACGAAAAAACCAATGAGGACATAAAAACTATATATAAAATGGGGTATTTTGAAGATGTCCGGGTAGAAATTGAGGCTTTCGAGGGTGGAGTTAAACTCATTTACGTCATTAAGGAAAAACCAACAATCATAAAAATTGAATTTCAGGGCAATGAAGAGATCGATGATTCGAAACTCAAAGAACAGTTAACAATAACACCTGGATCGATTGCTGATACTGTTTTTATTCAGGACAATGCCTCAAGAATAAAATATTTTTATGAAGATGAGGGTTACTGGCTTTCAAACGTAGTGCCTGTTATAAAAAAAATTTCTGAAGATGAGGTCAGCCTTACATATCAGATAGTAGAAGGCACCAAAGTTAAGATTGATAAAATAGTAATTGAGGGAAACAATAATATTTCCACCAGAAAAATAAAGAAGGTTATGGATACAAAAAAATGGTGGCTTTTTTCTTTTGTAACATCTTCTGGATATTACAAAAAGGACCAGATGGAAAGCGATATCGAAAAAATAAAAAATCTCTACTTCGATAACGGCTTTATAAAGGCGATCATTGCCGAACCGGAAATCATTTTAGATGAAGAGAAAAAAAATATGACTATAAAAATCAGGATCTCAGAAGGTCATCAATACAATATATACTCGGTAGATTTTACAGGGAACAAACTCTATGATAATGAAACCCTGAAGAAAAAAATAAGCCTTAAACCCGGCAAACTTTTCAGAAAAAGTGAGATGGAAAAAGACATTCGTACAATTTCAACCCTCTATTCAGAAAATGGATATGCCCTTGCTACCGTGACACCTGACCTGATCCCTGATGACGAAAACAAGACGTTAGAGGTCCTTCTGAATATCGTTGAAGGCGACAGGTACAGGATTGGCAGAATAGAAGTGTCAGGCAATACCAAAACAAGGGACAAGGTTATTAGAAGAGAGTTCAGGCTTGATGAAGGTGAGATTTATAACAGTTCCAAAATCAAGAGAAGTCATGAAATGTTATATAACCTTAATTTTTTTGAAGCTGTAGATATAGTGCCTAAACCTAAATATGAAGAAAAAATCGTTGATCTTGAAGTTAAAGTCAAAGAGAGACCGACAGGGTTTCTAAGTATCGGCGGAGGATATAGTTCAACTGATAAATTTATTGCAACAGTTGACTTAACCCAGGGGAACCTTTTTGGAAAGGGGCAGTATATAAAATTAAGGGCTCAACTCGGGGGCAGGATATCCTATTACGAGATTTCTTTCAGGGACCCTTGGTTCCTGGACAAGCCGTTATCCCTTTCAACAGGCATTTACAAGACTGAAAAGGAGTATATAGAATATGACAAGAGAGCATTCGGCTTCTATTTAGGTTTTGGAAAAGACTTATCGGAATACTGGAGAGGAAATATTACTTACAATTATGAAAAGGCAACTATAAATGATATTGATGAAGATGCCTCAAGAATTATAAAAGACCAGGAAGGGACACGAACAACAAGCAGCATCACACCCCGCATTACAAGAGATACAAGGAATAATTTTTTAGACCCCTCAAGAGGTTCCAGAAATTCATTGTCTTTTACTTATGCCGGGCTCGGAGGTACCAATGCCTTTGTCAAAGGGTTAATTGATTCAGGCTGGTATTTCCCGCTTGGGAATACTACTTTTATGATAAGAGGCCGCTTCGGGTATGCCAGAGGTATCTTTGATAAAGAACTTCCTCTTTATGAAAGATTCTATGTAGGTGGAATTTATACAATAAGAGGACTGGGGTTTGGAGAAGCCGGGCCAAGAGATACTGAGACTGGAGAGGTGATCGGAGGGACTGAAGAACTTATATTCAATTTAGAGTATATTTTCCCTATCCTGACCGAAGCAAGATTAAAAGGGCTTGTATTCTTTGATGCAGGCAATTCTTACGACGAATTTGATGACTTTGGCGAAATAAGATACACATCAGGTGCAGGCATTAGATGGATTTCACCAGTTGGACCAATTAGAGTTGAATGGGGGCATAATTTAGACAGAAAGCCGGATGAAAGCTCAAATAAAATTGAATTTGCTTTCGGAACATTTTTTTAAAAAATAATCCTAAGGAGAATAGATTATGAAAAAAATTTTATATTTTGCGGTTCTTATTGTCTTGCTCGCAGGGCAGTCAGCTTATGCTAATGATATTAAAATAGGTTTTGTGGATTTACTTAGGGCATTAAACGAGTCGGATGCAGGGAAAAAGGCTAAAGCTGATCTGGAATTTCTTGTTAAGTCAAAACAGATCACCATAGATGAAAAAGGCAAGGCACTGGAAAAACTGCGTAGTGAATTAGAAAAACAATCTTCTGTCCTTTCAAAAAAGGCCAGAAATGACAAGGAAGACGAACTTGAAATATCAATCAAAGAATATCAAAGACTTGTTTCAGATTCACAGAACGAGATCAAAAAGAAGGAAAGTGAATTCACAGATGAAATCATAAAACAGCTAAGGGAAGTCATTCAGGAAATAGGCAAGGAAGAGGGATATACAATAATACTTGAAAAAGCCATGGGAATAGTCCTCTATTCAGAAAAAGAAATTGATCTAACAGACACTGTGATTAAAAGGTATAATAAATCAAAGGCAAAAGCCAAATAAAGGATTCAAGTGGTACAGGGGTCAGGGAATCAAAAAACCGTAATCCATTATATGTAATATGTAATGAGTAAAATAAATACCCATTACGCATCACGCTTTACCCATTGCGAATTCACTCGAATCACTGCCTGCCGGCCCGCTTCGCCGAATCGAGGCGAGCAGGCAGGCTTGAATCCTCGAATCCTATGCCACTGACTTAGATATCAGGATTTATAATTTCAATTAATTTTCCAGATGAAACTTAAAGAGTTTTCAAAGATTGTAAATGGAACAATTATCGGCAACCCGGAAACCGAAATTACCGGTGTATCAGGGATCAAGGACGCAAAAAAGGGAGATATAACTTTTATCTCTTCCCCGAAATTCCTGAAAGATCTGCACGAATGTAATGCCTCATGTGTAATTGTAAAAGATCATATCGAGGGCATTAACATCACGCAATTAAAAGTATCCAATCCTTATTACGCATTTGCCAAGTCCATCGAGTATTTTTATCCAAAACCATCTATAAAACCAGGTATTAGCAATATGGCCGTGGTTTCTGACAAGACAAAGATTGGCAATAATGTCGCTGTCTCCCCGTTTGTATACATATCGGATGATGTTTCTATTGGAGATGAAACTGTTATATTGCCAGGGGTCTTTATCGGTGAATTTACAACAATCGGCAGGCAATGCATAATCTATCCAAATGTTGTACTAAGAGAAAACGTCAAAATCGGTGATAGAGTCATAGTACATTCCGGAACAGTAGTAGGCTCTGACGGATTCGGATATGTATATGAAAACAATGCACATTATAAAATACCTCAGGTTGGAGGGGTAATTATTGAAGATGATGTTGAGATAGGCTCAAATGTCTCTATTGACCGAGCAACTATTGGTCATACATTTATAGGCAAGGGCACAAAAATAGATAATCTGGTGCAAATAGCCCATAATGTAAAAATTGGAGAAAATGCTCTGCTTGTTGCCCAGGTGGCAATCGGCGGCAGCAGTGAATTAGGTAACTTCGTTACAATAGCAGGGCAGGTAGGGATTTCCGACCATACCACGATTGATTCAGGAACAATAATAGGTGCACAATCAGGAGTGGCCGGACACTATACCAAAGGGGTGTATACAGGCTCGCCTGCTATTGAACATAAAAACTGGCTGAAGTCCCAATCATTGTTTTCAAAATTACCTGAAATGAATAGAAAATTAAAAGAACTTGAAAAAAGATTAAACAGATTAGAAAAGGGGGATTCTGAATGATGGACATAAATGAAATAATGAAATATCTGCCTCACAGATATCCATTTCTTCTTGTTGACAGGATTATCGAGATACAGCCAGGAGAAAGCATAACAGGCATAAAAAACGTTTCTATAAACGAACCTTTCTTTCAGGGACATTTTCCAGGACAGCCTATAATGCCCGGCGTACTAATAATAGAAGCCATAGCTCAGGCTGCAGCCATAATGGCTTTCTATTCAGGGGCTGAGGGAAAATCCGTGTACTTCATGGCTATTGAAAATGCAAAATTCAGACATCCTGTTACCCCCGGAGATCAACTCATTTTGGAAATCAAAGTTTTACAACGGAGAGGAAATGTCTGGAAAGTATCAGGAACTGCCAAGGTAAATGACAAACTGGTTTCAGAGGCTGATCTAACCGCCATGATAATAGACAAAGGAGATAACCTTTAATGAAAACTAAAATTCATCCTACCTCAATAGTTGATCCCAAGGCAGAAATAGATACTGACATTGAAATCGGGCCATTCTGTTTCATTAAGAAAGGAGTAAAGATTAAAAAGGGGACAAAGCTTCTATCCAATGTAATTGTTGAAGGTTCTACCGAGATAGGGAAAAATTGTACTATATATCCCTTCACAAGCATTGGATTACCCCCGCAAGATATTAAATACAAGCGTGAAAAAACAAAGCTTATAATAGGTAATAACAACATTGTCAGAGAGTATATAACAATACACAGGGCTTCTCTAGACGGAGATGGAATTACATCTGTCGGCAATAATAATTTTCTTATGGCATATGTACATATTGCCCATGACTGTAAAATAGGCAATAACATCATTATGGCAAATGCAGCAACTCTTGCAGGCCATGTACTTGTTGAGGACAACTGTGTTATAGGCGGATTGGCTGCAATACACCAGTACACAAGAATAGGAAGATATTCAATGGTAGGTGGTTTCAGCGGTATTGGCCAGGATATACCTCCATACATGATAGCTTCCGGAGCAAGGGCAAGGCTCTTCGGCCCTAATACAATCGGCCTTAAAAGGCATGGCTTTTCGGAATCTGCAATAAATACTATAAAAAAGGCTTACAGGATTCTCTTCAGGGAAAAAAGAACCCTTAAAGATGCCCTGAAGAAAATCCAGTCAGATCTTCCAGCTACAGAGGAGATTAAATATCTTATTGAGTTCATCGAGAAAAACAAACGCGGGATCTGCAGATAGTGAAAAAATTAGGTCTTATTTCAGGAAGTGGAGAACTTCCAAAGGCGATCGCATCTTATGCACGTTCAAAAGGTTATACTGTATTTGCAATAGGGCTTGAACCCCTTGCGGATAAGTCTTTATCTTCATTTGTTGACGAAATCAGCTGGATTAATGTCGGTAAATTTGGAGATATAATCGAAGCCTTAAAAAAATCCGGCATTAAAGATACTGTAATGGCTGGTAAAGTACCGAAATCACTGCTATATAAAAGTAAAATTGTACCTGACCTTCGTGCTATAAAACTGCTTTTTAATCTCAAAGACAGAAGCGACGATTCCATTCTTCTGGCTATAGCAAACGAATTAAAAAAAGACGGCATATCTCTTCTTGATACTACAGACTTCAGTTCACATCTTTTGACACCCGAAGGAGTTTTAACAGAGAATGTCCCTTCAGAAGATGAATGGAAAGATATTGCATTTGGCTGGAAAATCGCAAAAGAGATCGGCAGACTGGATATCGGGCAGACCGTGGTAGTTAAAGATCAGGCTGTGATGGCTATTGAAGCAATAGAAGGCACCGACAGCGCAATAGAAAGGGGGGGGAAATTATCTGGAGCAGGTGCTGTCGTTGTAAAGGTCAGCAAACCAGATCAGGATATGAGATTTGATGTCCCTGTTGTTGGATTAGACACACTTAAAACAATGATTGAGGTAAATGCACGGGTGCTTGCAGTTGAGGCAAAAAAAAGTATCCTCCTTGACAGGGAAGAAATAATAAAAGAATCCAACAGTATTGGTATTTCGATAGTCGGATATAGTGGAACATGATACCCTCTGAAAACCCCGCTTTTGAATCGAATTTTATACCTCTATCTAGCGAAGAAATAGATTAAACTTATATAGCTGAAATGCTAAGAAAATAAAAATAAACGTGCCGATTTATCTATCAATTACTATATATACCCATACATATAGGAATGTTTTATTATTCAATTTCTTTCATCTATTAACCTTGAATCATAATTTAAAATTATGTTAGTATTATTTTTTTATTTAAAAAAATTAATTAAAATTTATACATAATAGTGTAATCACTTCTTTTTTTAGGCTTGGATTTACCTTACAATACCTGAATATATTGTTTGCAGGAAAAGCTTTAGCACTGGTTTTTTTAGCTATACGTTTAAAAAAGAGATAAAATATAAATAATGAGGTGCTTATGTTTAATATAAAACTTTTAGTTATAACTGTTTTATTACTTTATCTTACAATATTATCCCCGCAGATAAGTTTCACAGAAGAACCTGCAAACTGCCTTGTATGCCACAGCGCTATGAAAGGAAGGATAAAATCATCAGGTGGTGTATATATCGAACTCAATGTGGATACTGAAAAATATAATGCCTCATCACATGGCTCCCTGTCATGCACAGACTGCCACTTAAGGTTTTCAGACAATCCTCATTCTTCACCAAATTTAGCCGTCCCTACTCCGGTTCTCTCCATTTCATCCAAAATCGCTTCAAAACATCCGGTAGACCCTGTTGCTGCTGCTGCATGCATTAACTGCCATGAAGAGATTTATCGCGAGGTAATTAAGAGTGTACACGGCCTGAATATAATCGAAAAGAACCAGATAGACGGTGCACTATGCCTTGATTGCCACGGTTCACCCCATTATATAAAGCCATTTATAGACCCAAACTCGACTGTCAGCCGTAAGAATCATGTTGAAATGTGCGGGAAATGCCATGGAGACAGCGAGATAATAGAAAAATACGGCCTACAGGATTATGTGATGAAGAGCTTCATCAAGAGTTTTCATGGAAAGAAACTGCATCTTGGCCATACTGAGGCACCGGTTTGCTCAAGCTGCCACAATGCACATTATATAAAATCAAAAGATGATCCTGCTTCACCTATTTTTGGTAAAAACAAACTTAAAACCTGCGGTAAATGTCATGAGGGTGCTAATGAGAAATTTATTCCTGCTATTACTCACAAACCACCCGGACCTATCCCGCATTATGCAGAATTAGGATTATCACTTCTTACAATTGGAGTTTTTACATTTATTATTCTGCATGTTCTGCTTGAGGCGTTTTCAGATATCAGAGATGCGGTTTTCAGGAAAAAGGGGGACGAATAATGAGCCGGAAAAATAAAACAACCAAAGAAATTCCAAAGGAAATAGAGAGATTTGACATTATATTCAGGATACAGCATATTGTATTGTTTACAACATTTCTTATCTTGAGCTTCACAGGATGGGGGCTTAAGTTTGCACATGACCCACAGGGCCTGTCAAGCATCTGGATTCGTATCTGGGGCGGCCCGGAAACAGCAGGGCTGATACACAGGATTGCCGGTATTACAATGCTGATTGATTTTACCTCTCATGTAATCTATCTCATCTACCTCTATGCTACAAAAAAGATGACCATTGACTTAAGAACTACTATTATCCCCCTTCCAAAGGATGTCTTTGATTTAATTAGAAACATTATGTATTTTTTCGGCCTGTCAAAGGAAAAGCCCAGGTTCGGTAAATATAATTATGTACAGAAATTTGACTACTGGGCAGTCTTTTGGGGTATGCTTATCATTGGTTTTTCCGGTTTTGCACTCGCTTTCCCCATGCAGGTTTCTTATATCATTCCTGAATTCGCTACTGGCTGGATATGGGAACTCCTGGGTGTAATGCATAGTGATGAGGCACTGCTGGCAATAGTGTTTATATTGTTCTGGCATTTCTATAACGAGCACCTCAAGCCGGAAGTCTTTCCCATGAACTGGATATGGATAACCGGTAAAATATCTACAGAAAAATTAAAACATCATCACCCACTCGAGTATGAAATGCTGTTTCCTGACGACTCAGGTAATTCGCCGAGTGAAAAGGGAACAAAAAAGAAGAAAAAGGATTAGGGTAATGATGTTGAAAGTTATTGCCTTATTATCTCTTGTACTGCTGATATTTTCCTGCAGGTGGAAGACAAATGAACAGGTAATGATAGAAGAGAAAGAGTCTCCTGTTATTACATCGTTAAAGAATTCTTCTCTCCCATGTTTTAATTGTCATTCCTATGAAAAATTCTCTATAGACAAACGCGAAAAATTTTCTCATCAGAACCATATGAACTTCAGGGTCCATTGCAATCACTGCCATATAATAAAGGCCCACAAAGAATCGACTATAAACAGAGATGTATGCAACAGATGCCACAAGCTGGAAAACTTCGATTATGAAGCTTCAGGAATGCCTGTGAATTTCTCTCATCAGAAACATGCAAAAAAATTCAACTGTAGTGAATGCCATCCAGAGAACTTCAAGATGAAGAAAGGAACTTCAAGGATAACAATGGACGAGATGTACAAGGGTAATTCATGCGGCAAATGTCATAATGGACTGATAGCCTTCGCTTCAACAGACTGTAATAAGTGTCACAAGATGACGAGCTTTAAAAAAGAACTCTCTTACACGGCAAGCGGCGTATCTCCAGCAATATTTAGCCATGAATTTCATACAGATATGTTTAAATGTAACAATTGTCACGAGTCAATATTTAAATATAAAAAAGGTGGCTCAGGCATGAGAATGGATGAGATATACAATGGCAAGTTCTGCGGAAGCTGCCACAACGACCAGAGAGCATTCGGCCCGATGAAATGTAATAAATGTCATAAATGAAAAATGACACGGGTACGGACTGAGGGAGCTTTTAGATCAATAATTTTTAAAAATAAATTAATAAATAATTTTTATTAATAAATAATTGACAATTTAGTCATTATATGATAAAAGCAATCAATAAGATTATCTTTATTTTTAAGGGTATTAAATGGCATATGTTAAAGTAGATCGAAGAAATCACACACGTTATGCTTTCCCTTCCAAGATTGAATATGTCCTGGATCCGGATGATTCTGATAAAATCTATAAGGGTGTTACCATCAATTGCAGCAACACAGGTCTATGCCTCTATGTATTTAACCCCGTCTCTGAAGGACAGAAGATAACAATCAATAGTGTTCTGCCTGTCTCTTCCCAAACAGGAACCATCCGCTGGAGTAAAAAATTAGAAGACCGTTTATTTAAAGTAGGATTATTATTCGAATAAATCCTGGTATTTCCCCGTATCTTAAAACTGTTGTGCTTTGCTTATTTTTCTAATTTCCAATTTCCAATTTTTCATTATCGATTGCAAATCTTAAAGGTTACGTCTTACGGTTACGGTAACGAGGCCCGTTTACTCTTCGCATGGCGCTTGGCGCTCGGCGCATGGCGTTCTTTTTTTACTGCTTACTGCTTACTCCCTAGTGCCTACTGTTTACTCCTTACTGCCTACTCCTTACTTTCATTTACGCTTTGCGCCATGCGCTTTGCGTTTTACTCCTTACTCCTTACTTTCATTTACGCTTTGCGTCATGCCCTGTTAGTGTTGTATCAGGCATACTCTATCTCAACTCGTTTCACTGTTCAGTTATATCAAACTTCTTTATTTTCCTGTAGAGTGTCGCAAGGTCTATACCAAGCTCCCTGGCAGTTTCCTCTTTATTAAAGTTTCTATCCTTTAATGCCTCTTTTATTATCTTCTCTTCGCAGTAATCCATTTTATCTCTAAGGGTCTGCTTGCTAATAAATCCTTCCGGGGTTTTGAGCCTTTCTGGCAGTTCTGTAACCCCAATTTTCTCTGAGTTTGACAGAACAACAGCCCTCTCAATTACATTTCCTAACTCTCTGACATTACCGGGCCATACATAATTAATAAAAAGTTCCATTGCTTCATCTGTTATGCCTGTAATCTTTTTATTGTTTTCCTTACTGTACTTCTCAATAAAATACCTCGTGAGAACATCTATATCCTCTTTTCTCTCTCTCAATGATGGAATCCTGATTTCAATTACATTAAGCCTGTAGTAAAGGTCTTCCCTGAAGAGTTTTTGTTTTATCTGTTCCTCCAGATTTTTGTTAGTTGCGGCAATTACTCTCACATCAACATATCTCATATTGGTGTCGCCAATTGGAAGTACCTCTCCAGACTCGAGCACTCTAAGCACCTTTGCCTGCAGACTGAGTGGCATGTCACCTATCTCATCGAGAAAGAGGGTGCCATGGTCAGCCATTGTAATAAGGCCTTTCTTGTCAGATACCGCACCCGTAAAAGCTCCTTTCCTGTATCCAAACAGCTCGCTTTCAAGCAGGTTTTCAGGAATTGCAGAACAGTTTATTGAAATAAAAGGCTTGTCTTTTCGCTGGCTGTTATAATGAACGATTTCTGCAATCATTCCTTTCCCTGTCCCGCTCTCTCCAAGAATAAGTATATTGCTCCTTGTGGGTATAACCTTCTCAAGCAGCTCAAAAACCCTGAGTATCTGGGCAGAGACTCCCACAAATTCTCTATATTCGAACTTCTGGCTAAGCTGCTGCCTTAATACAATATTCTCCAGTAAAATCTTCTTGTGTTCTAAAAGCCTTCTTACGGTCATCTTTACATCTTCGTTAATAAAAGGCTTAACTATATAATCGCTTGCACCTTTCTTCATGGCTTCAACAGCTGATTCTACAGATGCAAAGGCAGTCATGATAATCGCTATAAGATTAGGATTAATATTGAGGGATCTTTCCAGAACCTGCATACCGTCAATGCCTTCCATCTTAAGGTCGGTTATTATCAGGTCAAATTCTTCTGTCTCTATCTTTCTCAGTGCATCCTGCCCGCTGTAAGAAGTTATCACCTTATATCCCTCTCTCGAAAGCAGGAATTCGAGGGCTTTGCAGATATCCCTTTCGTCGTCGACTATAAGTATTTTGTATTGATCAGTCTTCATTTCATAAATGATATGGCAACCTCACCCTGAAAATTGCTCCACCTCCAACTTTATTCTCAGCTGAAATATCGCCTTTATAACTTTTAATAATACTATAACTGACCCCAAGGCCAAGGCCTGTTCCCTTCTCCTTTGTGGTAAAGAACGGATCAAATATCTTCTCAATATACTCATCAGGAATCCCGGGACCGGAGTCTGCAAAGGATATCTCAACTTCTCCGTCAAGCTTCCTTGATGTAATTTCAAGGAGACCCTGATTTGACATCGCGTCAGCAGCATTTAAAATAATATTCAAAAATACCTGGATTAACTGGGTCTCATCAACCATAACCTTTGGCAGGTTATCCGGCATTTCTATATTTGTATTGATATTCTTCATTCTTTTATCATATCTGACAAGTTCAAGCGTTGAATCTACCAGCTCATGGATATCATAAGGTCTTAAATCTGTGGCCGCTGTCTTTGAGAAACTTGACATCTGCATTACAATATCAGCAATCTTGTTAATATGTCTTGCTATTATATCGAGACTCTCCCTTGTAAAATCATCAAAATCCATCTCCCTTAAAATCTGGACATACGAGGAGATGGAAGTCAGGGGATTGCCTATCTCATGTGCAACACCTGCGGAGATCCTTGCAAGAGCAGAGAGTTTTTCTGAATGCATCATCTGTTCTTCAATCCTCTTCATCTCAGAAATATCCTGTATTAGAACGAGAGCCTGAACATTCCCGTCATGGCCAACCAGGGGTGTTGATGTTATCTGGAAATAACCTTTTCTCCTGCCGAGATCCCGATGGATAACCTCCTGGGTCACCTTTCTGTCAGCTATAGATATCTGGATCTCATTACCATCATATATTCTATCAAGAGTTACTTCCTTGACTTTATCTTCCCCGATCCATTCTTTAAGTGTCCTGTTAATCCAGGAAATTTTACCTTCACTTTCAACAAGGAAAAGTCCTGCCTCGAGTGTCTCTACAATAGCATTAAGTTTCTCCTTCTCATTCAGCAGTTCTATAGTCCTCTCGTTAACGATATCTTCAAGTTTAGTAGCATAATTTTTGAGCTCATCCCTAAGGTTCGCCTCTTCAGTAACATCACCGCTTGCCAGTATTATCCCCGAGACCTCTCCATGAAGTATAAGCGGGTTTATGCTGATGTTGAGATACAGGGTTTTACCAGACCTCACATAAGGATAATTGCTCAGCCTATGGCTGCTTCCTTCAAGACACTTCTCGAGGATCTGTTCTATCATATTCCTGTCGCTATCTGTGACTACAGGGAAAATATCAAAAAAGTTTTTCCCGATAATATCCTCCTTTTTCCTGCCGCTCAGTCTTTCGTGAGCTGAATTCACAGTCCTGATTAACTTATCTTTGTCAAGCACCATAATCTTGGATTCTGTACTCTCAAGAATGTTTTCGAGGTAATCCTTTGTCTGCAGTATCTCTTTCTCGAGATGTCTCTGTCTCTCAAGATATATTGCCTTCTCCTCTGCTTTTATTCTTTTTCTGTTTATTAATATAAATGCAAATGCTCCTGCTACCGTAGCCAGAAAAATAGATATGACAAGCATTGAATGTAGTTTCATGCTATTTCTTATACTGAAGGTTACCTCAGAGTAAGGTATAGAAACACATACAATCCAGGACATCTGGGAAACCCTGGCCCTGGAAAATGCAATAAGCTTATCTTCTCCGTACGGGGCAATGTAGGAACTGAAACCTATATCACCGCTTTCCAGTATCTTCTTTTCCACCTCAAACGATTTGTGACATTCAAAACATGATCTGTCAGTTTTATAAAGGTTCTTCCCGATCATTCCAGGCTGTGTCGGATGATACAACAATGTCCCGGAACTGTCCATCATCCAGGCATGTCCCCTGATACCAACTCTTATTGGAGCTAAAAACTTCTTGTTTATATCTTTTATCATTATCTCCATTATGAGAACACCTCTTGCTTCTGCAGTCCGTGCTATTGGTGTAAGCATAATGAATTTCCTGTCCTCGGCAAGCATGTCAAAGTACCGCATTTCTCCTGGGGTAACCTTTTTTGCCATTTCGAATAATCCAAGGTCTTTGTTATCGGGGGATTCACCCAAAGATGTATATTCCATTCTTCCTTTACTGTCCAGAAGCTTTATATTTATGTTTATATCTTCTCTTGCTTCAGCCAGGGCAATACTGACAAACTCTTTCAGGTTTTTATCATCAACTCCCCTGTCTGATATAAATCTTGCAAAAGACAGTGCCTCCTCCTCAAGACGCTGTATTTCTGCCTCGATATTCTTTGCAGTGGACTTTGCAATAAGCAGTTGCTGACGGTTAAACTGCTCTGCCATTTCGCTCTGATAGCTTTGCTGGAAAAAAATATTAAGCGTTATGATGAGAGATATAACAAAGATTACAAGAATCAATAGAGATATATTAGTCTTCAATTCTTTCCTTCTCTCTGTCCGCCCCGGCAGAACCTTTCTCATCTGGACGGATAAGCGAATTTGCTCGTCCCTGTCCCGACAAATCGGGATCCTCCGAGGAGAACGATTTGCCGGAGGCGACCGGTGCGGATAAAATCTCTATAATTTTTTCTTTAATCTTTTTTTGATGGGATCCTTTCCAGTAAACCTTACCACAACCTGCACATTTTATGAAGTCATTAAAGTTGTGATATATAAAATCAGGGACATACTCTTTTATCTCTTTCTTTTGAGATACTTTTAATAGGACTCCGTTGCAGACAGTACATCTGCCTAACGGTGAAACTTTATCGAAATCTAACCTGTTTCTTAATTCGCTAAGCTGCATGAATATGTCATCTGATTCGACGAAAATACAGTCTTTTAATCCCTTTTTTCTCAGAAGGTGGGTATCCCTGGTAAGCACGGTCCTTTCCTGTTCCCTGGCAATCTTTATGATCAGCCTGTCCTCTATGTGTGGATAATAGAGTACATCAAAGCCGAAAAGTCTTAGCCACTTTGCAAGCCTGCCGAGCATGGCATCAGCTATGAATTTCATCTTGCCCATAACCAGCCTGCTTATAGGTTTGTAATTACACCTACTAAACTATGATAACATAATAAATATAAAGTAAGGTTTACCCCTTAATATGTGGATTTTTCTATCTTTTAGAAAGGGGGACAATCATGGATACTAAAAACAATAAAAACAGTTCAATCAAACCTCCTCCCATTTATATTGTTTCTGGAGGTTCAGGAACAAGTGGCAAACAGATAGTCGAAACAGTATTAGCACAATTCCCAAGAACCCAGGTGCCGGTCATCAAAATAGCCCATGTTAGAGAAATGGGACAGATTAAAGACGCAGTCTCTAGAGTATTAGACACCGGTGGTACAATTGTCCATACTTTAGTGGATAATAAGCTTAGAGAAGCTCTTGTCCATTTGGGAAAAGAACAGAACATAGTAACAATTGACCTTGTTGGTACTTTACTTGGCCGACTGGCCGAAGTATTGGGGCAGAAACCGGTGGAACAACCGGGATTATACCGCCAGTTGCGTCAAGATTACTTTGACAGGATTGAGGCTATTGAATTCGCAGTAGCTCATGATGACGGTCAAAAACCTCAAGACCTTCACTTAGCTGATATTTTGCTGATCGGTGTATCCCGATGCGGCAAGACGCCAATAAGTATGTATCTCGCTGTCAAGGGTTGGAAAGTTGCAAACGTTCCCTTGGTTATGGATTTCCCTTTACCTGAAGAACTATACAAGATCGACCGGCGTCGAGTCATTGGCTTGAGCATCGAATATGAGCACCTTATAAATCACCGAAAAAAACGGCAAAAACGCATGGGAATAACAGGGCCATTAACTTATACAAAACCCTCTTCTGTGTTTGAAGAATTAGAAGCCGCGAGAAAAATATATCAAAAAGGCGGCTTTCATGTGATCAGCGTTACTGCCAAACCGATAGAAACAATTGCTGATGAGATCATTGAGTTAATTACTGGCAGTTTCAAGGGAAAACCCCTCAAAAAAATGTAACCCCCGTTAGAAAAAAATATCAACATATTCTAAATGGGGTAACCCCCGTTAGAAAAACTTCGCCTTTCTAACGGGGTAAATAATTTTATTGAGATTTAGGAAGTATTTATGTTATTTTCATTGAATATTAAAAAAGCTTATATATATCATATTTGCTTTTTTGTATAATGCAATAAACTATACAACAGAATTTTAGGTATTTAAAAAGGCTAAGATAAAATGTTGAATATGGATCTTGAGATTCTCCTGGTAGAAGATAATCCCGATGACATAGAATTAACCTTACATGCCTTAATGAGAAATAACATTTTAAACAATATTTCGATAGTACGGGATGGACAGGAGGCACTCGACTATCTTTTCGGGACTGACCATTCTGAATCAAAACATACAACTCCTGGCGTTATCCTTCTTGATCTCAAACTCCCTAAAGTAGACGGTATTGAGGTTTTGAAAAGAATCAAGATAGATGACAATTTACGTCGAACACCGGTTATTGTTCTTACATCATCCAAGGAAGACAGGGATATTGTGGAAAGCTATAATCTGGGTGTGAACAGCTATATAAGGAAGCCTGTTGATTTTGATAAATTTGTTGAAACAGTAAAACAAATAGGCTATTACTGGCTGTTGGTGAATGAAAAACCGCCATTGTAAATTAATTCAGTAAACCCCGTTAGAAGAAAATAACAACAATTTCTAAACGGGGTAAATTATCTTCTCCAGAGCCTTTGACCATAAAGCGTACCCTTTATAACTCAGGTGCACACCGTCATCTTCGAAAAGTTTCTTCACTGGCCTGCCTTCTTCGTCAATGAACAGCCCGTATATATCAAAAAATTCAACACCGGTGTCAATGGCTAGCTTCCCGAGTGATCTGTTTACATCTTTAACTGTTTCATCCGATATGAAATCTACCAGTGTCGGCAAAAGGCTGTTTATTAATATTCGTGCTGCAGGATAAGATTCGGATAATTTTTCAATTATCTTTTTATAGGAAGGAAAAAAATCGAAATCGTCCATTGCGATATTATTTAATCCGGTCATAATAAAGATAAGGTCTGCTGAAGGATATTCCTCTGTTATCTTATCAACCCTTGAAAGGAGTCCTTCCACTGACTCTCCGGCCACACCAAGATTTACAGCCCTGTGAGCAGGGAATCTGCCCTGCCAGTCAAAAAACTCGATCAGAGAATGACCAATAAAGAGTATATCCATTCGACGAGTTAATCCGCCTTAGGCTGATTAAATAAATTTTTGAGCAATATTAAGGTCTTTTAGGTTAATAAAAAATCCCCCTTAATCAAGCAACATAGAACTTTTAAGGGGGATTTATATCGCTGTTAATTTATTCTTCTATTGCATGTTCTGGAACAACAGGTGTAAGCTCCCATTTCACAAATGTATTTTTGTACCTTGACATTCCGGTTCCAGCAGGTATAACTCTTCCCATTATTACATTTTCTTTCAGGCCCCTCAATTCATCAACAGCTCCGTTTATTGAAGCCTCTGTCAACACCCGTGTGGTTTCCTGGAATGATGCAGCAGACACAAAACTGTCTGTTGAAAGAGAAGCCTTTGTTATTCCAAGCAGCATTGGTTTGCCCTGAGCAGGCCTGCCACCTTCAGCCTTTATTCTAGTGTTTTCCTCCTGAAAGATCATCCTGTCTATCTGTTCGCCGATCAGGAAGGTGGTATCTCCCGGGTCTTCTATCCTTACTTTTTTCATCATCTGCCTGACGATTACCTCTATGTGTTTATCATTGATTGAAACACCCTGCAGTCTGTAAACCTTCTGAACTTCATCAACAAGATACCTCTGGAGCTCTTTTGGCCCAAGAATGTCAAGAACGCTGTGAGGGTTTACCGCTCCATCCATTAGAGGCTCACCAGCCTTAACCCAGTCACCCTCGTGAACACTTACATGTTTACCCTTCGGAATATCGTACTCTTTAGTTGTCTCCCCGCCCTTAACAACAACAATACGTTTGCCTTTTAGAGCACTCCTGAACTCAACTATACCGTCAATCTCAGAAACAATAGCCTGCTCTTTTGGTCTTCTTGCTTCAAAAAGCTCCGCTACTCTTGGCAGACCTCCGGTTATATCTTTAGTTTTTGTTGTCTCACGTGGAATCTTTGCAAGTATATCACCGGAGTATACCACATCATTTCTATCAACAAGTATATGGGCGGCTGAAGGCAAGAGATACCGTGCAGGATTGCTTGTACCTGGTATTTTCAGGGTTGCTTTCCCATGTTCGTCCTTGATAGAAATTCTCGGCCTCATATGAACAGGATAGTCTATGATAACTTTATGTGAAAGTCCGGTTGTCTCATCTACCTCTTCCTTGACACTCACCCCTTCGACTATATCTCCCAATGCAATCCTTCCGCTTACCTCTGTAAGTATCGGTGTTGAATATGGATCCCACTCAACAAGTCTCTGCCCTTTCTCAACCTTCTGTCCTTTCACCACCAGAAGTTTAGCACCATAGACAATAGAATATTTTTCTCTTTCCCTGCCTTTGGAGTCCACTATGGCTATACTTCCGTTTCTGTTCATAACAATCAGAAGGCCTTCTCTGTTTCTAACAGTATTTATATTAATAAATTTTATAGTACCAGCATTCTTGGCCTCTAAAATGGTCTGTTCTACAACTTTTGATGCAGTACCACCGATATGGAATGTCCTCATTGTAAGCTGGGTTCCCGGCTCTCCAATGGACTGAGCAGCTATTATTCCAACTGTTTCTCCTATCTCAACAGTTTCTCCCCTGGCGAGATCCCTGCCGTAACATTTAGAGCATACGCCAAATTTAGTATTGCATGTCAGTACAGACCTGATCTTTACCCTGTCTATTCCTGCTTCAATAATCTTGTTGGCAATTATCTCATCGATTTCACTGTTTTTCTTAAGAATCAGCTCTTTTGTAATCGGGTCTTTTATATCCTCAGAAGAACACCTTCCAAGAATCCTCTCCTCAAACGGCAGTATTATCTCTCCTCCCTCAACCAATGAAGTAACAGATATACCGTTTGTTGTACCGCAATCGACCTCCGTAATAAGAACATCCTGAGCAACATCCACAAGCCTGCGTGTAAGGTATCCTGAATTTGCAGTCTTCAATGCAGTATCCGCAAGACCTTTTCTTGCACCGTGAGTTGATATAAAGTACTGCAAAGGCGTAAGCCCCTCCCTGAAGTTGGCTGTTATTGGGGTCTCAATTATCTCACCAGAAGGTTTAGCCATAAGGCCCCTCATCCCGGCAAGCTGCCTTATCTGTGCAGCACTTCCCCTGGCACCAGAGTCAGCCATCATAAATATGCTATTAAAAGACCTTTTCTCCTTCAGTTCCTCCTCAGAAGCAATTCTGCCGTCTTCAGCGCCGAGCTCTTTCATCATCTCGTCTGCTATCCGTTCAGTGACATTGGCCCATATGTCTATGACCTTGTTATACCGCTCGCCATGTGTTATAAGTCCGTCAGCATATTGCTTCTGAACCTCTAATACTTCCTGTTCGGCATTATGGATCATATCCACCTTCTTCGAGGGGATATGCATGTCAGACATACATATAGAAATTCCGGAACTTGTTGCATAATAGAACCCTAATTTCTCAAGCTTATCCAGAAATACAACTGTATCACGCTTGCCCGCCTTCTTGTAGGAGAATTCTATTATTCTGGACAATTCTTTTTTGGTCATATCCTTGTTAATCATGGAAAAAGGGATCTCTTTTGGAACAATCTCACTGAAAATAACTCTTCCGGTTGTAGTCTCGACAAACTGGCCATCTATCATCACCTTTATTTTCGCATGTTCGCTTAAAAATCCTGCATCATACGACATCCTGACATCTTCAGGTCCATAAAAGCTCTTGCCCTCACCAAGCACACCCTTTCTCTCTTTCATAAGGTAATAAATACCAAGAACCATATCCTGTGTTGGTACGAGAATTGGCTTGCCATTGGCAGGTGAAAGGATATTGTTTACCGACATCATTAATACCCTTGATTCAATTTGTGCTTCTATAGACAGCGGTACGTGAACTGCCATCTGGTCACCGTCAAAGTCAGCATTAAAGGCAGTACATACCAAAGGATGAAGTTTTATAGCCTTACCTTCAACAAGAACAGGATCAAATGCCTGGATACCGAGTCTGTGCAGTGTTGGTGCCCTGTTCAAAAGTACAGGGGTCTCTCTTATAACCTCTTCCAGAGCATCCCACACCTCTGGTGATTCTTTCTCTACAACTTTTTTAGCTGCCTTTATAGTTGTGGCAAATCCCTTCTCCTCAAGCTTGCTGAATATAAACGGCTTGAAAAGTTCAAGCGCCATTCTCTTGGGAAGACCGCACTGATGAAGCTTGAGCTCAGGGCCAACTACTATCACTGACCTGCCTGAATAATCAACTCTCTTGCCGAGAAGGTTCTGCCTGAAGCGACCCTGTTTACCCTTTATCATATCGCTAAGTGATTTTAAAGGCCTTTTCGTAGCGGTCTTTAGAACCTTGCTCCTGCGGCCATTGTCAAATAAGGCATCGACTGCCTCTTGCAGCATTCTTTTTTCATTCTTGATTATTACGCTTGGCGCCTTCAACTCCACCAATCTTTTAAGCCTGTTATTTCTGTTTATTACCCTTCTGTAAAGGTCATTAAGATCAGATGTTGCAAACCGGCCGCCCTCCAATGGCACAAGTGGCCTGAGATCAGGTGGTAGTACAGGGATAACATCCATTATCATCCATTTCGGTTTGTTCCCGGATTTTCTGAATGCTTCTATAACCTTTAACCTCTTTGTCAGCTTCTTTTTCACACCTAAAGAAACTGCTTCTTTAATTTTAACCTTAAGCTCTGCACTCGAGGCATCCAGGTCAACAGTCTGCAGAAGCTCCCTTATTGACTCTGCACCCATTCCAACTTTGAATCTTGTTCCGTATTCAGCGGTTTTCTTTCTATATTCCTCCTCAGTAAGAAGCTCTTTAAATTTAAGTGGTGTATCTCCCGGATCAACTACAACATAACTTTCAAAATAAAGCACTTTTTCGAGATTTCTCATTGTCATATCCAGTAGTGTTCCAATACGGCTCGGAACTCCCTTGAGAAACCAGATATGTGCTACAGGCGTGGCTAGTTCTATATGAGCGAGTCTTTCCCGTCTTACTTTTGACTGTATAACCTCAACGCCGCATTTGTCACAGACTATACCTCTGTGTTTCATTCTCTTGTATTTGCCGCATATGCATTCCCAATCCTTTATGGGCCCAAAAATCTTCGCACAAAAAAGACCATCCCTTTCGGGCTTAAAAGTACGGTAATTAATAGTCTCAGGCTTCTTTATCTCTCCATAAGACCATTCCCTTATCTTCTCAGGAGAAGCGAGTTTTATTCTTATCGCTTCAAAGTCTTTAGGATTTTTTGGTTTCTGAAAAATGGCATAAATATCTTCAGCCAACCTTTATTCCTCCTTCTTCTTTTTCTCCAGAAGCTCAACATCTAGTCCAAGGCTCTGGAGCTCTTTTATTAATACATGAAAGGACTCCGGAACACCTGGTTCCAGGGTAGCCTCACCTTTCACTATCGCTTCATACATTCTTGCCCTTCCTGTAACATCGTCACTCTTAACTGTCAAAAATTCCTGTAACGTATATGCAGATCCGTAACCCTCAAGTGCCCATACCTCCATCTCGCCGAGTCTTTGCCCGCCAAACTGGGCTTTTCCTCCCAAAGGCTGCTGTGTTACAAGTGAATACGGACCTATGGAGCGTGCATGGATCTTATCATCCACAAGATGATGGAGCTTCATCATATACATATGTCCAACTGTAACAGGCCTTTTAAACGGTTCTCCGGTCCTGCCGTCATAAAGTGTGATCTGGCCAGTTGTCGGCAGATCCGCATTTTTAAGCATATCTTTTATTTCAGCCTCTTTTGCCCCCTCAAATACAGGTGTTGACACATGCATTCCGAGTTTTTGAATAGCCCAGCCAAGATGAGCTTCTAATATCTGCCCGACATTCATACGTGAAGGAACACCCAGGGGATTTAATACAATATCAACAGGAGTACCATCAGGGAGGTGCGGCAAATCTTCTTCAGGCAATATCATCGCTACAACTCCCTTGTTGCCGTGCCGTCCTGCCATCTTGTCACCTATCTGGATCTTGCGTTTCATAGCAATATAGACTTTTATCAGTTTATTAACTCCAGGAAGGAGTTCATCACCTTTCCTGACCCTGTCGACCTTTTCATCGTATCTTGACTCAAGATAATGCACATAGTGGTTAGCCTCGTTATTTATGGATTCAATCCTCGCTTGAACCTCTATGTCTTCAACCTTTGTTCGTGCCAGATGTTCATCTCTGATTTTTTCAAGATGTTTTTCAGTTATCACCTTTTTCTTGGCACAAATAACCTCTTTTGTTTTTGGATGTCTGATATCTTCAGCAGCATTCTGTCCGGTTAATAGCTCGCGCAGCTTTTTGAACTTTTCCTCTTTTACTATCTTTATTTCCTCTTCAAGATCCTTCTGCATTCTCTGAATGTCTTCCTCTTCTATGCTCTTTGCCCTTACATCTTTTGTAATCCCTTTTCTTGAAAATACTCTTACATCAACAACAGTGCCCTCAATTCCAGGCGGGACATAAAGGCAGCTCTCTTTTACCTCTTCTGCCTTTTCACCAAAAATTGCCCTCAGCAATTTTTCTTCAGGGGTAAGCTGGGTTTCACCTTTTGGGGTTACCTTGCCTACTAATATGCTCCCGGGCTTTACCTCTGCCCCTATCCTTATAATTCCGCTCTCATCGAGATCTTTTAATGCCTCCTCACCAACATTCGGTATATCTCTTGTTATCTCTTCAGAACCAAGTTTTGTCTCTCTTGCCTCTAACTCGAATTCATCTATATGTATGGAGGTATAAACGTCCTCTTTAACAAGCCTCTCGCTTATGAGAATAGCATCTTCAAAATTGTATCCACCCCAGGGCATAAAGGCCACAAGCACATTCTTGCCGAGAGAAAGTTCGCCTAAATCAGTAGATTGTCCATCTGCCAAAAAATCGTTTTTCTTTAAAGTATCGCCGACGTTAACAATCGGCCTCTGATTAATACATGTTGCCTGATTTGATCTTTGGAATTTGACTAAATTGTATATATCAACTCCTCCTTTATCGCCAGCAACCCGTACAACAATCCTTGATGCATCTACCTTCTCAACAGTGCCCGGTCTCTTTGCAAGCACAAGGGCACCTGAATCTCTAGCTGCCACCTGCTCCATTCCTGTTCCTACTATAGGCGCCTCTGTTTGGAGAAGCGGCACAGCCTGCCTTTGCATATTCGAGCCCATCAGTGCCCTGTTAGCATCATCGTTTTCCAAAAAAGGTATAAGTGCAGCTGAAATTCCTACTACCTGTTTTGGCGATACATCCATATATTGAACTTCCTGGGGTATAACCATCCTGAAATCACCGCCTTCTCTTGCCGATACCGTCTCTCCTATAAGATTTCCTCTCTTATCTATTGGTGAAGTTGCCTCTGCAATTATAAATTTCTCACCTTCTATAGCTGAAAAATACTCTACTTCTTGTGTTACCTTGCCATTAATAACTTTTCTGTAAGGCACCTCGATAAAACCATATTCATTTACCCTGGCATAAGAGGCAAGAGATGTGATTAGGCCTATATTCGGGCCTTCAGGTGTTTCTATTGGACATATCCTTCCATAGTGTGTAGGATGAACGTCCCTGACCTCAAAACCTGCCCTTTCCCTTGTCAGGCCACCCGGACCAAGTGCAGAAAGCCTTCTTTTATGCGTAATTTCGGATAGAGGATTCGTCTGGTCCATAAATTGACTTAACTGGCTGGATCCAAAAAATTCTTTAATAGCAGCCATCACCGGCTTTGAATTTATAAGGTCATGAGGCATTGCTGAATCAAGTTCAGTAAGTGTCATCTTCTCCTTTATAGCGCGTTCCATTCTTACAAGACCGATTCTGAACTGGTTCTCAAGGAGTTCACCGACACCTCTTACCCTTCTATTCCCAAGATGGTCTATATCGTCAACTTCTCCATTGCCTGTTCTAAGCCCCAATATATACCTGATTATTTCTATGATATCTTTGTCTGTAAGTACCTTGGTTTCAAGGGGTATATCGAGATCTAAACGCTTATTAAGTTTTAACCTTCCTACAGAAGAAAGGTTATACCTTCTGGGATCGAAAAATAAACCATTGAATAAATCCTTCGCAGCAGTCGCAGTTGGCGGCTCCCCAGGTCTGAGTTTCTTATATATTTCCATAAGGGCTTCATCCTGGTTGTTAACCTTATCAGTCAATAGTGTGTCCCTGAGCGAAGACAAATAATGCACATTGTCTATAAAAAGCAGGCTGAGATTATCTATTTTTAAATTTAGAATCTTCTCGAAAGACTCTTCTGTTACAACTTCATTGCTTTCAAGAATTACCTCTCCTGTAGTTGGATCAATTATATCTTTAAGTGTAATTCTGTCTATTATCGCTCCCCTTGATATAGGGAATGTCTTGATACCGGAGGCTTCCATCTTTTTTATTGCGGCTTTTGTAATCTTGCTACCCTCTTTAACAATAACCTCCTTGGAGGCTGGAGCAATAATATTCTTTGTAGATTTAATCCCAACAAGAATCGGACTAACATTTCTATTAAATGTATTGCCTTTTATAGTTATTGACTCAACCGGATAAAATGTCTTTAATATATCTTCATTTGAATATCCGAGGGCTTTGAGTACTATTGTTACGGGCAGCTTTTTCCTTCTGTCTATTCTTACATATAAAATGTCTTTAGCATCAAATTCGAAATCCAGCCATGAGCCACGGGAGGGTATAACTCTTGCAAAATAAAGCAGTCTTCCACTTGTATGTGTTTTGCCCTTGTCATGACTGAAAAAAACGCCCGGTGAACGATGAAGCTGACTGACTATAACACGTTCGGTGCCATTTACTATAAATGTGCCCGTCTCGGTCATTAAAGGCATCTCGCCGATATATACTTCCTGCTCTCTCGACTCCTTCAGCTTCTTTTCTCCGCTGGCTTCTATTTCGAATAGATTCAGTCTAACACTTATCTTAAGGGGTGCTGCATAAGTTATGCCCTTCTGCAAACATTCTCTTACATTATTTTTAGGCTCACCAATACCGTATCCAATGAATTCAATAAAAGCAGTTTCATTGTAATCTGTTATCGGAAACACGCTGAGGAAACCACTCTGTAGCCCGACTTCTTCCCTCTTTCCCATAGGGACATCCCGTTGTAAAAACCTCTCATAAGATTCCTTCTGTATCTCTATAAGGTTGGGGACACCCAGGAAAGGAGTAACTTTTCCAAAATTTAATCTTTTTCTAAGAACCCTTGCCATAATTCTCCTTCTTATTTTAGTAATGAGTGACAAGATTTGTCACTCATTACTATTATGTTATATCTCGCCTATTACTTAACTTCTACCGTTGCTCCCTGTTCTTCCAATTTTGCCTTAATTGAGTTAGCCTCATCCTTGGAAATACCTGTCTTAATAGGTTTGGGAACTCCGTCGACAAGGTCTTTTGCCTCTTTGAGTCCGAGACCGCTTATTTCTCTGACGACTTTAATTACCTGGATCTTCTTATCCCCTGCAGAAGCTAATATTACATCGAAGCTTGTTTTCTCTTCAGCTGCAGGTGCGGCTGCAGAAGCACCAGAGGCTGCTGCAACAGCAACAGGGGCTGCTGCTGTAACACCATATCTCTCTTCAAACTCTTTTATAAATTTTGACATTTCGATAATTGTCATACTATCAATAAATTCAAAAACCTCTTCCTTGGTTACAGGCATTTTTTTTATCCTCCTTTACAATAATTATGTAATTGGTAATACATTATCCCGTTTTAAACTCATTATGATTCACGTTTCATTTTAAGCGCTTCCATTGCATGGGTAAAACTGCTGACAGTGGCAGAAAGTGCTCCTGCCATTTTAGCCAAGGGTGCCTGCAGAACTCCTGCCAGCATTGCAAGCAAGCCTTCTCTAAAAGGCAGTTGGGCAATCTCTTCTGTCTCATTCTGCTCGCAGAATTTCCCCTCTACAACTGCGCCTCTGACCTTCAGCTTTTCATTAGTTTTTTTGAATTCAAGTACTTTCTTCACAACCAGTACCGGGTCATCATAACTAATAGCTATACCTACAGGACCTTCAAAAACATCGTAAGCTACAGAAATCTGGGTATCTTTGCATGCAATTTTAGCAAGAGTATTTTTTACTATCCTGTATTCCAGTGAAGGGTGCTTGAGGAGGCGTCTAAGTTCAGTAAGTTCAGCTACTGACATACCTCTGTAATCTGTGAATACTAATGCACTGGCTCTAGAAAACTTGTCTTTCAGATCAGCAATTAATTGTCCCTTTTCATCCTTATTCAGTTCTTTCCTCCTTTCTCAGAGACCCTTTCTTTTTCACACTACTTACATCTTATCTGTAAGCCTCGGTAGGCTGGCCTATCTTTTAAACTCGTCAGGCCAAATTAAGTTTTACACCTACTGTCTCTGACTAATATATCTTAAATGTATATAGTCAACCCAACGGGCCGACCAATCCCTATTTCGCTGCAGTCGCCGAATTTATATCAATCTTCACGCTTGGTCCCATAGTAGATGAAATATGCAGTTTCTTTAAGTATTTACCCTTGCTTGCCGATGGTTTTGCCTTAATTACAGAATTGATAATGGCCTTTGCATTATCTATCAGCTTCTGAGATTCAAAGGAAACCTTTCCAATCGGCACATGGACAACTCCTGCCTTTTCAGTTTTATATTCCACCTTTCCGGCCTTTATCTCTTTTACAGCCTTGGCAACATCAAATGTAACGGTTCCAATCTTGGGATTAGGCATCAGCCCTCTTGGGCCAAGGATCTTGCCAAGCCTGCCAACAATACCCATGACATCAGGCGTAGCTACGGCCTTGTCAAAATCAAGCCATCCTTTATTTATCTTCTCTACCATGTCCTCGGCACCAACAAAGTCTGCACCTGCATCTCTAGCCTCTTTTTCTTTTTCTCCTTTTGCGAAAACCAGAATCCTTACATTTTTGCCTGTCCCATGAGGCAGTACAATCGTCCCTCTCACCATCTGATCTGATTTCCTTGGATCTACTCCGAGATTAAATGACAGGTCCAATGTTTCATCAAATTTTACATATGATAATTCCTTAACTTTATTAATGGCTTCCTCAAGAGAGTATTCCTTGCCCTGTTCTATATTCTGTTTTGCAGCAGCTGACTTTTTGCCCATCGATTCCTCCTATTTCAGTCCACTATCTCAACGCCCATGCTTCTGGCAGTCCCGGAAATTATCCTGATTGCCTCATCCAGTGAATATGCGTTAAGGTCAGGGAGCTTTGTCTTTGCAATTTCTTTGATCTGTGCTGAGGTAACCTTCCCAACTTTATCTTTATTTGGACTGCCTGAGCCCTTTATTATCCCCGCAGCCTTCTTAAGCAGTTCTGATGCCGGGGGAGTCTTGGTAATAAATGTGAACGACCTGTCTGTATAAACTGTCAATATCACAGGTATTAATGTATCTCCCTGTGCCTGTGTCTGTGCATTAAATGCCTTGCAAAATTCCATAATATTCACTCCATGTGGACCAAGTGCAGGGCCAACAGGTGGAGCAGGGGTCGCTTTTCCTGCCTCTATCTGAAGTTTTACCTGGGCAATTACCGCCTTTTTTGCCATTTATTTCCTCCTGCCTTATTTCTAAACTTTTTAATTCTTCTCTACCTGGAAAAAATTGAGTTCAACAGGCGTCTGCCTGCCGAAAATGCTAACCATAACACGAAGTCTTCCATGGTCCAGATCAACCTCCTCAACAAAACCATTAAAATTGCTGAAAGGGCCGTCTATAATCCTGACATTATCTCCCTTTTGGAACTGGGTCTTAACCTGGGGCACGGGACCTTTCTCAACCTGCTGCATAATTACTTCAACTTCATCTTGTGGTATCGCAACAGGTTTTTTCCCTCCTACAAAACCTGTCACCTTGGGGGTACTCTTTACAAGATGCCAGGTTTCATCATCAAGTTCCATTTCAACAAGTATATAACCAGGATAAAATTTTTTATCCCTCTCTCTCTTTTTACCCCCCTTAAGTTCCACGACTCTCTCTGTCGGGATAAGAATCCTCGATATCTTGTCTTTCAATCCCCTGCTTTCTACCTTTTCTTCTATAGAAATCTTTGCCTTTTCTTCAAAACCAGAATAGGTATGTACTACATACCAATTTTTCTGCATGTTTTTCTGCATGTTTTTACCCTAATGCCATCTTTACCAGCCTTGTAAGACCCAGGTCTACTATTCCAAGAAATGCTGATATCATAATAATCGTAATCAGAACAACCCATGTTGATCCTATTAATTCTTCCCGGCTAGGGTATACAACCTTACCTATCTCGATTTTAACTTCTCTAAAAAAATTCTTGATCTTTTCTATCATTAATTATTTCTCTTTCATATGGCAGGCCAGGAGGGATTTGAACCCCCATCCCTCGGATTTGGAGTCCGATGCTCTAGCCGTTAGAGCTACTGGCCTACTTTTAAAAATCCCGATCTCCAAATTACAAATTCCAAAAACTTTGATTTTTGAATTTTGGTGATTGTTATTTAAGTATCTTATGCCTTTATCTCCTTATGCATTGTATGTTTCATGCAATGCCTGCAGTATTTTTTCCTCTGAAGTTTATCTGTAGTATTCTTTTTGTTCTTCATGCTTGAGTAATTTTTATTTTTACAATCTGTACACTGAAATAAAATTACGTCTCTCATTCTATTACCTCTGTAACGACACCGGCACCAACAGTACGGCCACCCTCCCTGATTGCAAACCTCAACTCCTTCTCCATCGCTATCTGTGATATCAAATCCACTTTGAGCGTTACATTGTCACCAGGCATTACCATCTCTACCCCATCAGGTAATTCCGTTATCCCGGTAACGTCCGTTGTCCTGAAATAAAACTGGGGACGATAACCCTTGAAAAACG
>CAYFQB010000051.1:0-10500 GCA_964345225.1 uncultured Nitrospiraceae bacterium
AGGATGTAAGTAGCTACCTGGATAACAGTCTTTTATCAGGTACAACCTATTACTACAGGGCACGAGCATACAACACAGCCGGAAATTCTGGATATTCCAATACTGCCAATGCTACTACCACTGAAGACACTTCAAACATGTGGTCCTGGAGCTTTGGGGACACTGACTGGGATCGAGGCCAATCAGTAGCAGTGGACGGATCTGGTAATGTAGTAGTGACCGGGTTTTTCAAAGGAACTATAGATTTGGGTGGCGGGGCATTAAGCAGCTTCGCACACCCATATTTAGGCCCGACTCAAGATGTTTTCCTGGCGAAGTACTCTGCAACTGGCGACCATCTCTGGTCAAAAAGTTTTGGGGGTGATTCCACAGAAGACGGCAAGGCCGTAGCAGTGGATGCCAGTGGCAATATAGTTGTGACAGGGTTACGCAGTAGCTGGCAGGTTGATTTTGGTGGAGGTATTGAGACAGGGAGTTCTTACACCGACATTTTTATGGCCAAATATTCACCTTCAGGCGCATACATCTGGTCAAAGACCTTGGGTGGAAATGGCTATGATCATGTTAACAGCATAGTGATTGACAGTAATGGCAATGTGATAATTACAGGGCGATTCGATGGAACGTTAGACCTTGGCGGCGGTGTGATGACGAGTGCAGGCGGGTATGATATTTTTATTGCGAAGTACTCGGCTTCAGGCAACCATATATGGTCAAGGCGTTTCGGAAATACAAATTCAGAGGTTGGTATGGGAGTAGCCGTAGACAGCAGTGGCAATGTAATCGTTACAGGTCACTTCCTGGGAACGTTAGACCTTGGCGGTGGTGTGATGACGAGTGCAGGCGGGTATGATATTTTTATTGCGAAGTACTCGGCTTCAGGCAACCATATATGGTCAAGGCGTTTCGGAAGTACAAATTCAGACTTTGGCATGGGAGTAACTACAGACGGCAGTAGCAATGTAATCATTACAGGGACATTTTTTGGTACAGTGGACTTTGGCGGTGGAGCATTTTCCAGCTTAGGATATGATGCTTTTGTAGCTAAATATTCAGCGTCTGGCACACATATATGGTCAGAGATTTTCAATGGCACAGGCAGTGAGATTGGTAATGCAATCGCAGTGAATGGTGATAGCAACCTAGCTGTAACAGGATACTTTGAGTATACTCTGAATTTTGGCGGTAATATTCATACCAGCGCCGGATTATACGATATATTCCTGTTGAACCTGGAGCCGTAGCATAAATAGCGGCTCAAAACGATTATGAAGTGAAAGGGCATGCCGTTATACAGCGGCATGCCCTTATTGATTAAGTTAGTAGAAATGCAAAATCGCTTACGTTACTCAATACATTTTCCATACCCGAATGCAGCCACTGGGACCAAAGTCACCTTTGGAGTTGAGATCCTTTCGCTTGTCTAATAAATTCAAAAATAGAGGTGGCTTTGTGTTACCTTTTCCAAAGCATCCTCCAATCTCGGTGGTCCCATCATTTTCAAGATCGGCAAGAACCAACCCCCAACTCTGTGACATACCATCTTGAGGCAGGCCAGAATTTTCAATAAATTTCCAATTGCCCTTTCCATCTCCCTGAAAGAAGAATAAGCCAAATACATTTCCATGATTTTTCAGGCTCTTTTTCCCTGAGGCCAGCAAGTCTGTATGGCCATCTCCGTCAATATCTCCCAGGGCAACTCCCCAAGCTGACTGTATAGCAGAAAGACCATTAAGTGCGGGGCTCCAGACGCCTTTCCCATTACCCAGGAAAACTTCAGGACCCTTTACGATTCTTCCAAGGGCCAGATCAAGATGGCCGTCTTCATTGACATCCCCAACTGAAATACCCCAGTATTGACCGCCCCATGGTGGCTCGGGAAGGCCATGGGAGGATTCTTTCCAATTTCCTTCACCCGTACTGATCCATGCACGGGTCTGATGTATCATGGTTGCTGCTATGTCAAGGATACCATCATGGTTAAAATCTCCCAGTGCAAGTTCATGACAGTCATCAGATGTTGGCAGCTCAGGGTAGGAGGCCGCATTCCAATCGCCCTTTCCATTGCCTGTAAAAATGCGAATCCCTTCATCATTTGCTGAACAGGCAACGAGATCCAGGTTGCCATCTCTGTTAAAATCCCCGAGGGCTATATCATCAGCCTGAAATTTGGGCAATCCATTTGAAGCGGAAACCCATTTTCCTGTTCCATCCCCTTTATAAACGTAGAGCCCCTTACAATGGTCTCCCACAGCTAAATCGATGAGCCCGTCATTATTTATATCCCCAAAATCGACTCCTCCTCCACAGGAATTTTGCAGGACTAGTCCATCGGATGCCTCAGACCAGATACCATTACCTTGATTGAGCCAGACTCGCGCGCCATTACCCTTACGGGGTATGGCTGCAAGGTCTAAAAGTCCATCACTGTTGACGTCTCCAAAAGCCGGATTGCATTTCCATTGTTGTCCTGTTGGTAAGCCCTCAGAGTATGAAAAATACCCCTGTTTCAGGGTACCTGTACATCCCGTCAGAAGAAAGATACTTGAGATTAGTAAACAAAAACTGAAAAGCTTTTTCATTTTTTCCACCCCTGTTACTTCAGTTTTGATATGATTTCAATACATAATTATAAAAAGAGAAGCTATGTCCGCTCAAGAAACATGTCCAACTATATAAAATGTATAACTGCTTCAAAAACATTTTTTGATTAGTCGGTGACATTCACCTCCACATCATTGTAAAACAACTGGCCAAAGTCTATTGTCTCGTTCATATTAATATCAACCCCGAAGTAACAGGTATAATTGCCTGCGGGTAAACCTGACATATTCAAGACCTCGTAAGGACTAAGGTCGAATAGTTGGCCTTGATATGTAACAGTCTGGCCAGGTAACCAGGAATTACTGTTTATATCGTAATAATACCAGCCAAAAGGTGTATCGGCTAATAACCACCAGTCTGCATTATCACCTCCATAACTCCCGGAATCAAGTGCCACTTTTACTGAAAGGTTATCAGCAGTTGTTATTGATATTGGACCATCAGAGCCGTTGGCTTTGATATAAGGGATTGGGTCAATTTGCCCGGTCAGGTAGGGCTCAATAATCGGGTATACATTTTTCATTAGTACAGCCTGGTTCTGTCCATCCGTGAATGTACATCCCCCCCAGTGATGCAATCCGACAACCTTGTGGTCGTTCATTGAGATAACAGGAGCACCAGAACTTCCGCCTTCTGTATCAACAAGGTGCCCAAAATCGCTATTAAATGTCCTCCCGTGAACGACAGTATCTACAACAGGCCCGCTATCATACATCTTTGGACGTCCGCCGGGATGTTGCGGAATATAGACTGTCTCATTTAGTGCCATATTTCTGGGGTCGAGTTCCAGATATCCATATGTAGCCTGTGGATTGCCTGACAGAGTCATAAGGGATAAGTCATAATCGTAGTCAGATACTAGAAACGTGTCTCCGTAAAACGTATCGTAAGATTCTAATATGTTACCGCCACATATACTTTTTTGATAATTAAAACGAACCTGCAGGGTATTCACAACAGACTGGCTATTAATACAGTGTTCATTACTAAGAAAATGATTCTCTTGGGAGATTAATGAACCAGTGCAGAGATACCAATAGTAGTCCTTCTTATAATACATCCTCCCAACACTCCTGGCACGCTCGTATTGCGGGGTATTGCTAACGCACTCAATATCGACCTTATCGTCTATCTCACATGTACTTTCAATCCTCAATGGAGTTATACCATAACCATACTGATCAATATCAAAGCCATATGCCTGTGCCCCAGTTGATCCAGAGATAAGATTTACAAAAGCAGTATCACCGTCAACAAGAAATGCCCATAGATCGGTCTTGCCAGGGTCATCATTGGTAATAACCTGTTTCAGGATACCATTTGCGTCCCTAATCTCAACATAGTCACTGTCGTTGAGTGAAAAATTGCTAAAATGAACGATGATAAATGTTGCACCCTGTTTTCTGACTTCGAAAGATTCCACTATTTCACCGACATTTCCGGTTATATAAGGGTGTGCAGTATTAAGGTTAATCGAAGCTGTTTTACCTGCAAGCTCCTCAGCAAAAACGCCCTGCAAAAAAAAGGCGATTAAAACTATTGGTAACATGGCACACAATATTATCAAATTCTTTATCTTCATTTTCTTTAACATCTTTATAATAGTTTATTTTCGATTAGAGAAGGGTTAAGGAAAAAGGGACAGCACTTAAATACCGTCCCTTTAAAGATTGTCGAAATTAATAAAGTACAACAGTTCCAAGTTGTCCTTGAACTGAGTCGCCACCGCCTACTTGAATTATCCTTTTACCCCATGGAACTGCTAATCCTGAAGGACCACCTGGCGGTGTCTGGTTAGATTCAGAAACACAGAAATTATAGTTTGAACCGGGAGTTAGACCGGTAAAAGTTGCTGTCCATCTCTGGATTACCATAATTTTCCCTGAAGGGAGCTTAATTGCAAATGTAACATCATAATCATTCGTGCCATCTGCCTCTGCAATATCACTGAAAAAAGCATTTGTTGCGATTCTATCACCCCAGTTAAAGTTTGTTTGAGTAACAGCTCCAAAACACCAGTTATCTGGATCTGAAGTTACATCTGAAGTATTCCCATAGAAATTGGTAATATTCGGAAATATTAACTCATCAGCTGGCATAGCCTGTATTTGAATATCTAAGCCCTCAACTGATAAGATCTCACCTGCTGTAACAGGGATAACGCAGACCAAAACCATCAATAAAGCAATAACAATTTTTTTCATTTTCCCTCCATATGATTGTAGTTTGATTTTTTTTCAATTATTTTTACCCCGTAAGATAGCCCAGTTCTTCTAACGGGGTTTACCCAGTTTAGAAATTGTTTTTATTTTCTTCTAACAGGGATTAATAAGTAATAAAGTAAATACTTAAGCACCTCCTTTCCCTTATGCATATTCTTATTTACCCCGTAAGATAGCCCAGTTCTTCTAACGGGGTTTACTCACACCCCTTTTGAATACCCGGCATAGAAAAACCTATGGTATACCTACTGCATCAAAGGCATTCTGAACTGACGAGAGTTCTGATCCTGTACCATAAAGGTCAATCGTTGCCTGTTCTACGGCATATCTTGCATCTGCAAATTCAGAGGTGGAAGAAAGGTAGAACATGGCATAGTAGTAGATTTGTTTTGCCTTATCAGAGCCAATATCTATTGTAATTAGATACGCGGCCTTACTGGGAATACCAGAGTTTATATGGACTCCACCCCAGTCAGTCAACAGCGTGCACTCCGCAATATACTGCTCGGATGTATGTTCAGGGTGTCCCCAGCTGTTTAAGGGGCCAGCGGGGTTATAATCATTCTCAGGATAGCTATCTGTTCTGAAAGGAGGGTCATCCAGCCTCCTAAGGGCATAGTATGCCTCATACCCAGGAATTTCGGCGACTTTCATAATCTCTTCTGCTGCCCAGTAAGGAAGGTCATCGCCATAATCGATAGATGCAAACATCCCCATGACATCCGACCACGACTCATTCAGTGCCCCGGGCTCTTTACAATATACGAGGCTATTTATAGCCTCTGTTACACCATGTGTAATCTCATGGGCAACTACATCCAATGCTCCAGAAAGAGGGTAGAAAATGACATCTCCATCTCCATATACCATCTGGCTTCCGTTCCAGAAGGCATTATCGTAATCAGTACCGAAGTGAACAGTCGAGATAAGGCCGCCTGAATGACTGAAACTGCTGTCTCCAAACCAGGAGAAATTACTGAAATTATCCTTATAAAATTTAAATACAAAGTTTCCATAGAAATGTGCATCAACTCCTGCAGGATCTTCCCAATAGTTATCTCCATCAGTCATTATGGTTCCTGGAAGGTATGTGGTATTATTGGCAGTAAATGTCTTTATCTTTATACTTGTCGATGGAAGGGGGAGGTTACCAAGATAAAATGTTCCTCCTATCTTATATGTGTGAAGGGTCTTTAGTATACCGTCCAAACCTATACCAGTTCCAACAGCAGGACCATTATGCATGATTCTGTTCTCAATAAGGATAATATCGCCATTATTTGCGTCTACATAAACCCGGTATCTTGTTGGCTTTGGATCTGGCTTAAACTGGAAATCTATCCTGTAAACGAGATAGAATTCTTCTTCCCAGGGGAATACTGACAGGACAGTATCAGTGGTCTCTTCCGGAAGATCTACTGCAGATTTGGCAATGGATTCGGCCTCTTCCATGGAAAGAGCAGGCGTTGTTGCTACAGGGATGTGGGGCTCAAAATAGTTTGCAACAGTTGTTATTATACCTTTATAAACCCTTATAGTGATCTTACCACCTATAACATCCAATCCGCCCCTCTTTTGCTTGAAATGGATAAAATGAGCACTGGATGTTGTGTCTGAACGGTCAAATTCTATATCTTCGCTAATATCTCTTACGCCAAATAATACCCTGTAGTGTTCAATAAACTCTCTTGCCAGCTCCTCCTTTGATATGCCGGAAGGCCTGGTAAGGTGTCCAGAAATAAACTTGAATACACCCCTCTTTTCATCCCACTTGACAACCAAATTTTTTGAAGAGATTCTTTTCATTTTTGCAATGGCAGCTCTTTGATCTTTACTTATAGAGAGAGGGATATCATCAGCAACCGCGAGGCCGGAATAAAAAAATACTACACAAAAAAGAATGATAATCAAATAATCCGTCATAAAAAATAACTTCCTTATTTCCATTGTTATTTAATAGTGATCTTCAGTGAATTGTTTGTGAGAATAAATAATACAAAATAAACAACGGAGACACAGAGGCAAAGAGAGTACTCATTTCTATATGGAATTAAAAGACTTGTTTATAAAACTCTGTGCCTTCGTGGTTATTTGTTCCACAGAAATGTCGAAAAACCTTTAAATAGAAGTAACTCTACTAATGAATCCTGAAGCACGAGGGGCGCGATTCATTCATATTTGGCCATCCAAAAACAACATCTCCAACTTTTGATGCCCAGTCATATTCCCCAGCTGGAAATTCAACAGGGTCGAAATAATTTATGAGCAGATAAAAACCTGCAGGAAGACATCCAATCGTCCAGTCAAAATGGCAGGTTCTAACTGCTATTTCAGAACCGCATTTCCACCCTCTAGACCACTGTTCAGGAATAAGACCTCCTGTATGGTAGTATTCAACAACAAAAGCAAGCGTATCCTGATTGGCAGTAAAATCATATACTTCATTAAGAGGATTTCCAAACGGGTCGTTTGTTGTCCATGCATCGTTAATTGCCGGGGTATCATTTAGCGGAGTACAAACAGGATTATTATTTGTAATTGTTGTTACTTCAACGGGAACAATAGCCATTTCGTGTCCGCATGAGCTTACACCATCGCTGGAGAAGGCTGTTCCAATTAAAAGAAAAATTAAGAACATTAATAAAGCCGTAATTGATATAAATTTTTTCATTTAGACCCCCCAAAAAGTATATAGATTATATTGTTTAAATCTTTTTGTACTGACTTATTTTTCCTTATAAAATTATATTTCTCCACTTTCAATAAGTCAATTGGTCTAAAGTATGTATTTTATTAGTATTAAGGTATTAGGACTTTAGTAAGATTTAATGATGATTAAACGGGATAAGTTGAGAAACTATCTTAAATCGACTTGATACTTCCATCTTTTTAAAGATGTTTGATATATGGCTCTTTACGGTCTTTTCACTTATAGATAGTATATTTGCAATCTCTTTATTGCTGCACCCCTTGGCTATGAGTAAGGCTATCTCCTGTTCTCTAATTGTAAGTTTTTTGATAGTATTTCTCGAGTTTGAGTAACGAACAATAAATTTGGATGTAATTCCCCTTTCAATCCATACCTCTCCACCATGTATAGTCTTGATGGCTTTAATCATGTCATCGGATGAGGCCTTCCTGTTTATATATCCTGATATACCAAATGACAACGCCCTTAATGTAGTTTCTTCGTCTGAACTCTCTGCCAGAATAAGCACTTTTGTAGAATATGCGCTTTTACTTATGAAATCAAAAAGTTTCCTGCCTTCTGCCTCAAGCATAACACCATCCATTAATATCACATCGGGCATAATAACTTTAGATATCTCAATAGTTTCTGTAATAGATGTCGTCTTTCCGATAACAGAAATATCCTGCACACTTCCAAGGATATTTTTAAGGCCATCTCCAAAAATCAGATGATCGGTGAGAATTATGACCTTTATGCTTGTTTTCTGAAAAAACTCTTTTTTCATGCTACTTTTAATCCCTCCTTTTTGCTAACTTGAATGCCAAATGCTTTGCCAGATTGCCACTTTCCTGGTAAATATTTATATTAAGGTATGTTAGAACAGCAAATGCTGCCACATACCATTATCTTGGAGTATCCATGCAGCTTTTCTGTAAAACTCAGCTTATGGATTGCAGAGAATATCAAATCTTGTACATAATTCATTAAGGATAGTAAGTAATACTACATACCCTGCTAAGGTTCAATTGTATACAGTTCTATATCCTCATCGAAACTCGTAAATGGCATCTCTACCCTGCCTGCCAGTTGGTATTCACCCGGTGCGATACCTAATAATATTTTTTGGGAGAAGTTCTGGCTTAATGTAATATTACCCGGTACAGTTAAACTACGGCTGGCAAGAGTAAACTCTCTGCCATCTGGTAATACGGCCACAACAGATGCATCGACGATATTGGGATAAGAACTGGCGTTATGGAGCGTTACTGTATATATAATAGTCTCACCCCTTGATACGGTAGTAGGCCCGTTAGGTATAACATTTATGGTGACCTGTGGAGGAGGGAGTGTCAGTGAATTGTGGACATTAAGTCTGCCACCTGTAAGTACAGGCAGTGCTTTATAATCCGTGCCTTTTAATATTCTCCACTTTACCTCGTTGTTGGTTAAGGCAGGGTCATGACCCATAAGCAGGGCAACAGCTCCTGCAACATGCGGAGTTGCCATTGATGTTCCATCGAAAAAGCTATATGTATCATTTGGAGTCGTGCTCAGAATGTTCACTCCAGGTGCGCTCAGGTCAACAGATGTTGTGCCGTAGTTTGAAAAAGATGCGAAAATATCATTGTGATTGGTAGCGGCTACCGAGATTATATTATCTAAGTCATAGCTTGCAGGATACTCAGGTGTTACGTCATTATCATCACCTATACCATCCAGACCTCCGTTGCCTGCTGCTGCAACAAACAGGCTCTTTGAAGCACGAATAGCATCGTATTCGGCCTGGCTGTATGAAGAACCACCGTAACTGTTATTCGAGACCCTTACACCCATCATAGTTGCATATTCAATTGCATCGATTATATCCGAACTTGATGTTGAACAAAGTATCAGAAAATATCTTTTAAATATCTTAAGCGGCATGATCTTTATGTTCCAGTTTACGCCGGTTACTCCAATTCCATTATTTCCCCGTGCCCCGATAGTACCGGATGTATGGGTTCCGTGTCCGCCACATATGGGCTCTGTATCTGAGGGATCATTATCATCCCTGGCAAAGTCCCATCCATTTATATCGTCAATATATCCATTGTCATCATCATCGATACCATTACCGGATATTTCTCCAGGATTTGTCCAGATATTCCCGGCGAGGTCTTCATGATTAAGGTCTGCACCTGAATCCAAAACTGCAACAACCATATCAGGGCTACCTGTTAGTGTATCCCATGCCTCAGGAGCGTCTATATCAGCATCAGATGCCCCTCCGGTCTGACCTGTATTATTTAATCCCCACATTTCGGTATATCTGGGGTCATTTGGTGCTGCATCAAGATATCTTAAATAGTTTGGTTCAGCATATTGAACCTCTGGCAGGCTTCTTAAAAATTTTATGGCTGACAGGACAGTATCAGCCGGAATTTTAATTTGCAGAACAGGAATGAGGTTAAACTTTCTAATAATCTTCCCATTTAGACGCATTTTTATTGAATCTATTGCTTCTTTATCAACACCGTCATTGAACCTGACAAGAATCTCGTCAGGCAGATACTCTGGTCTGTTTTCAGGTTGTGCCTCACCTAACCGGATTTCGCCCAGTATTAATAAGAATAATATTAATAAAGTCGCTCCAATCTTCTTTGCTGGTAACTTAGGCATATTATTGTCCCTTTTTATTTATTTAAAGTACTGAATCCCAATGGAATTTGAATATAGAAATTAGCAGACCTATTTGTTGCTGAATCTTGAGAATTTTGAAGACACAGAAGTCATATCTTCTTCGTGACGTTTCTCTGCTATCTTGTGCTCACAACCCTTCAAACTTTCAGTCAAACAGTCTATGAGATTAGTTGCAATGCCTATTATTTGTTCTTCGGAAAAACCATTTTTTCGTAAGATTCGATAGAAGTTTTTTGCAACTATCTCCGCACCTTTCTTTGTGTCCTTTGATGCAATATTTACTATTTTTTCAAAATCTGAATC
>CAYFQB010000052.1:0-5765 GCA_964345225.1 uncultured Nitrospiraceae bacterium
ATCTCAGCATGGATAGCAAAGGCGCTTGCTGCAAAACTAAGTACAAAAAGTGCACCTATAATTATCGCCAAAAACTTTTTCAATTTTCTTACCCTCCTTCTTTTTTTAGTTCGGAGTTCGGAGTTGGGTGTCCGGCATTAAAATCCGAACATCCAAAAGCCAAACTTCAATATTCTTTCCCGCAAAGCGGGCTTCTTTTTTCTATAACTGTTATTTCTTTATCCTATCACCTCCCCTTAAAACAATCTACATCCAACGAAGGCTGTGTCCATTTAAGAATCCCCATTAATTCGATATGTTATGCCAATTTGCAGAATTTATATCATTCCTTTATGTTCTTTGTCAAGGTTTTTTGTTCATCCTTTTAAATAAATACGTTGTCTGTATTTTAAGCAAAAATGGGGCCAATCTGTTATTTTTAATTGTTTTAAGGTTAATAATGCTTTATTTTCAAGATGTTATTAAGCACGATCTCTCAACAGCCACTTATTTGAAATTGCGTGATATGTCTCAATTTCACAACAATAGTCGTGTAAATAAAATACAATTGCTGGTTGCGTGTGTGAGGCGTTGTCTCGCTCATGTTATGGTATAATCCATGAAAATGAAAATAATACACAAATTTTCCCTGAAAGAACTATTTATTACCTTTCTGATAACTCTCGCTTTCCTGAACTCTATCCTTATGATGGAAAAACTTCTCAAGCTGAGCAGGCTTCTCACCGGAGTAGGAGCAACAATATATGATATAGCAAAAATCATCTTATATCTTCAGCCACAGCTTCTTCTTCTGACAATTCCTATGTCGCTTTTACTCTCTACACTCCTCGTTTATGGGAGGATGAACATGGATAATGAAATAGTGATTCTAAAAGCAATCGGCATGGATTTCAAAAAAATCTCCTATCCTGTAATGTTGCTAGGCCTTTTTTGCTTTCTCTTCAGTATTGCGGTCAGTTTCTCAATTGGACCTAAAAGCAGCATCAAGTTAAGAGAAGAAATAACAAAGATAATTACTGTCAGGTCAACGCTTGCCATAGAAGAAGGGACTTTTAACACTTCCTTTAAGGATATGGTAATCATGGTAAAAGGCAAGAAATCCCCTGACACCCTTGATAAGATCTTCATATACGACAGCCGCAGCAAAGACGAGCCAAAGGTTTTGATGGCAAAAGAAGGAGAGCTTTTCATGCAGGACGAATACAGCATTGGCCTTTACCTTAAAGATGGGTATATCAATATAATAAAGGGTAAAAATATTACGGAACTATATTTCGATAGATACAAGATGGCGCTTAATCTTGATACTGAATCGCCTGCACCCAAAAAAACCGAGTTTACTCCTTTTGAGCTTATCCGTAAAGCAAAAGAAGTTTCATCGGATGAAAAAAAGGCTGGTCTATATCTAGAACTCCACCGACGTTTTTCACTGCCTGCGGTATGTTTAATGCTTATTTTTCTTGGCACCCCCTTATCACTGATAGCCGGAAAATCAGGGAGGCTCGGTGGTCTTGCACTTGGACTGCTTGTCTTTATTGTGTACTACATATTACTAATATACGGCAAAAATCTGGTAATAGCAGGGAAAATGCCACATTATATTGGTGGATGGATCCCCATGATAATACTCGGGATATTCTCACTGTTAATGTTCAGAAAAGCGAATTCTAAATGAAATGAAGACTATCCAACAGCTATATTTGAAAGATTTTTTTCAATTACTGATACTGATCACCATCGGGTTATCGGTAATCTTCAGTCTCCTGGAACTGATAAATAAAATTGACGATCTCCCATCAGCCAGCAAGTTAATTATTTATTCAGTCTATATAATGCCCAAATTTTTCATTTACCTGCTACCTGTCTCAGTGCTTATATGCAGTCTCTTTATATTCAGCCAGGCATTTAGAAGAAAGGAGATTACCGTAATAAAAGCAGCAGGGGGAAGATTAAGAGACCTCTTTTATCCGTTTATTTTAATCAGCATTCTATTGAGTATTGTTGCATTCATAACCAGCGAAATAATAGTCCCGGAATTTTCTAAAAGGGCTATAGATCTTAAACATGAAATTAAGGGCAAAAGAAAGGGGTTTACATTTCAAGAGGGAAGCCTCTGGCTTAAAAGTAAAGACGGGTCTCCTGTAAAAATAGATCTCTATATTATCGATAAAAAAATAGCCAAGGGAGTCGATATTTTTCGCTTTGGAAATGATATTCTTAGAGAAAGGATTGCGGCAGAAAAGGCTTTCTGGAATGGAGATATATGGATTCTGGAAAATATCACAAGATATGATATCAGGACAGGTAAGCTTGAAAAGCTTCAAACCATGAATTATCCGTATCTTGAATCTCCTGACCTTTTTACAGAGGAGATTAAGAAACCTGACGAAATGGGAATATCAGAGCTTTACAGATACTCGCAGAGATTAAAAAACGCCGGGTTCAAGAATATAAAATTGGTTGTTGACCTGAACTCCAAGATCTCTTTTCCTTTGATTAATATATTCATGATGCTGCTTGGCATATCATTATCCTCAAGAGGAAAGCTGGGCGGTGGTCTTTTCAGTGCAGGGCTCGGACTTCTTATCAGCCTTTTTTACTGGTTCGGTTATACCTTTATGCTCTCACTTGGATATGCAGGCATCATACCAGCCTTTATTTCAGCCTGGATTATACCTTTCATATTTGGTATCATCGCTGTCTATTTGTTTGTAAAAATACCTGAGTAAGAAGTAGGAAGTAAGCAGTAAATAATAAAGAGTGAGGAGTGAGGAGTTAGGGGTAAGGAGTAAAAAGTAAGAAGTAGGAAGTTAAGAAATCGTTAATTGAAGATTCAATCTTCAATTAACGATACCCTTACTCCTTACTTTTCACTTTTCACTTTTCACTTTTCACTTTTTTTACGTATCTGTTAACTTCTTCTTTATACAGTCTTTGCAGGGTCTTTGTAATTTCCCCTGTTCTGTATCTGACATCATCAACCATAGAAACAGGCATGACCTCTGAGGTTGAATTTGTAAAAAAAACTTCTGTTGAACTATACAGGTCGTTTGGATAAAACATCCCCTCATCTACATTAATCCCATTTCTGTCAGCAATACTTATGACCGTCTCTCTTGTAATTCCAGCGAGAATGCCTGAATTTTCCGATGGTGTGCATAATATACTGTCCTTTACAAAAAAGATATTACTTACTGTCCCTTCAGTTATGAAACCGTCTTTGTTCAGCATAATGGCCTCATAGGCATCCTTTTCTTTCGCCTCTATCTTTGCAAGAATATTATTCAGGAAATTCAAGGATTTTATTTTCGGATTTAATGCCTCTATAAGATTCCTCCTTGTCTTTGCCAGAACAATTTTCACCCCATCTTTACAGTAAGATTCCGGGTATGGCCTGAATTCCTCTGCAATCACCACAAAAGTGATTTCTTTGCAAAGTTCGGGGTCAAGACCAATAGAGCCCTTTCCTCTGGAAACCGTAACTCTGACATAGGCATCTGAAAGTTTATTGGCATCAAGTGTTTTATAAACAGCATCACTGATAAATTCCCTGCCAGGAATTTTCAGTTTTATGAAGGATCCTGAATGACCCAGCCTTTCAATATGTTCTTCAAGCATAAAAACTACCCCGTCATAAACCCTCATTGTTTCGTAGATTCCATCACCGTACATAAAGCCGTGGTCATATACCGACACATTCGCTTCAGCTTTCGGTACAATTTTATTATTAAGAAAAACGTACATAGCGATACCCTTTAAAAGGTAAAAACAGGTCCTTCATATATCCTACATTTTGCACTTTACAGTCATTATTTTGCAATTGCCATTTATCGTGTACCAGACGTACAGGGCTTGCCCAACTTTTTTTTATCATATATTATTTAATTACTGTGCTTACATCCCTATCCAAAAGCACCAAAGGTTACCTTTTACCAGTACTTCATGCCCACCTTCCATATATAAGGTACCCTGATTATGAATACTATCTAGAAGAAAACTGGCTCTATGAGGCAATAACAGAGACCTACATACCTCTACTTCAGATACTTGAAAAACTCCTGAATGACAATATTGACTTCAGATTAACTCTCTCACTATCACCAACACTGATCGAAATGTTCAATGACAGTCTGTTAAGGGAAAGGTATCAAAGACATATCAACAATCTGATTGAACTGTCAAAGGAAGAAATTTTAAGGACCCAGGGGGATATCAGATTTGAACCTGTAGCAAGGATGTATAATGACAAATTTTTAAAGACAAGATATCTTTATGAAGATATTTACAGGAAAGACTTAACAACTGCATTCGGTGCTTTGCTGAATTCAAATAAAATTGATATTATTACAACTGCTGTTACCCATGCCTATCTCCCAGCACTCATGACGGAACCAACTGCTGCAAAGGTACAGATTGGATCAGCTGCAGAACATTTCAGCAGCACATTCGGAAAAAATTTAACTGGCATATGGCTACCTGAATGTGGTTTTATGCCTGGGATTGACTCTTTAATAAAAGACTCTGGAGTTGGTTTCTTTTTCCTCGAAAGTCACAGCCTTCTAAATACTAACTACAGCATATATGCCCCTGTAAAAACTCCTTCAGGTTCAGTTGCTTTCGCAAGAGATGCAGAATCATCAAAACAGGTATGGAGCTCAATAGAAGGATATCCGGGTGATTCTTATTACAGGGATTTTTACCGTGACATCGGATTTGACCTCGATTTTAAATATATAAGGCACCATCTTCCAGGTGGAATAAGAACATTCACTGGCATTAAATATTTCAGGATAACCGACAAATCTGACAACAAAGAACCTTATATCATCGAAAAAGCAATTGAGAAAGCAGAAATGCATGCCGAACACTTCGTTGCAAGCAGAATGAATCAGATCCTGTCTATAAATGAAAAACTAAAGATAAAACCTGTTATAACCATGGCTTATGATGCTGAACTCTTCGGCCACTGGTGGTTTGAAGGGCCTGAATGGCTTGATTTCTTTTTCAGGATAGGCTCTGCAAAAAATCCGACATTAAGGTACATAACAGCAACAGAATATATATCTGAAAATGACCATATGGAGACAGTCATACCTTCCATGTCAAGCTGGGGTTACAGGGGATACAGTGAAACGTGGATAGACAAATCAAACAGCTGGATATACAGGCACCTTTACCATGCAGCAAAAGTGATGAAAGAACTTGCCATCAGAAATATTCATACAAGCGGCTTACCGGAAAGGGCTCTCAATCAGGCATTGAGAGAACTCCTGTTAGCACAGGCAAGTGACTGGCCATTCATGATGAAATCCAGCAATACTTATGAATTTGCAAGTAACAAGTTTAAGGAACATATAAATAACTTTTTCATGCTTCATAAAGAAATAACTTCAAAACACATAAACGGGTCAAATCTTTCACTACTTGAAAACAAAAACTCAATTTTCCCTGATATCAATTTCAGGATTTACTCTCAACATTAACCAAAGAATGCGTTTCAGTATAAAAAAAGCAGGTGTATGTGCAGAAAAAGTCTTTACCATTTTATCCCGACTTTTCGGGGCACCACCTTTGTAAATCCTCTCAATACCCGATTGCCTTCACGTTATCATATAAAATGATCTGTATAAATAAGGTGATTTGTTCACCCCGTACAATGGTATTATTGATGCAGCTTAGTAAATTCTACAGTTTTCCAGAAATTCATCTATAGGTTTTCATATAGCAACTTATTTTACGGGGTAAAGGTTTTTCTGCAAGTATAC
>CAYFQB010000053.1:0-271143 GCA_964345225.1 uncultured Nitrospiraceae bacterium
TCAGGAAAAAAGTAGGCGATTAGAAGTAAATGACTAAGTAAACTATATAATAAATATATATATTCCAGCCGAAGGCTATCTTCCAGTGCGAAGCATTAAATTCCAGCCTGCCCCGTTAATTGTCATTATATGTTTATTTAACTGGGTGCGCAGCTCACTTCCAATTCGGAGAATTAAATTGTCCTTAAACCAAATAGACCATAGAAACTAAAGAAACCAGAAAAACCAGATTACGAAACGTGCCCTGTAAAGTAGAAAAGCTTACTTGACAGGGCGGGCATCGTAACCGTGACCGTTTAATGTTCAGGTAACCGAATTAATCTTTACTAGTAATGTTGAACTCTTCTATTTTCCGATAGAGGGTCCTTCTGCTTATACCGAGCAGGCGGGCTGCCTTTGCCTTGTTCCAGGCTGTCTTCTCAAGAGTCTGAATTATCGCCTGAGCATAATCAGTTTCTATGCCTTTTGGAATTGAAGCTTCAGCCTTTATAGAGTTTCTGAAGTCTATTGGCAGATGATCAATAGTAATAGCAGGATCGCGGCATACGATAAAGGCATGCTCCATTATATGTTCAAGCTCCCTGATGTTACCGGGCCAGTCGTAATCCATAAACATTTTTTGAACATCTTCGGATATCGCCATAATATCCTTGTTAAACTTGCTGTTAAACTTTCTAAGGAAATAGCTCATTAGAAGCGGTATGTCTTCAAGTCTGTCCCTTAGAGGCGGCAGATGCAATTCGACAACCTTCAGGCGGTAATAAAGATCCTCCCTGAACTCGCCACGTCTTACTTTCTTGGAAAGAGATTGATTGGTAGCCGCTATTACCCGGACATCCACTTTAACTGGCGTCGAATCACCAACACGTTCAAATTCCTTTTCCTGAAGCACCCTGAGCAGGCGCAACTGCATCATGGGCGACATATCTCCAACTTCATCCAAAAAGACAGTACCGCCGTTAGCCTTCTGAAACCGTCCAAGCTTATCTCTAATAGCGCCAGTAAATGCGCCTTTAACATGCCCGAACAGTTCACTTTCAAGCAGGTTTTCAGGCAGAGCCGAACAATTAACCTTGACCAGAGATTTATCACTGCGTATTCCTCTGTAATGCAGTGCTTCAGCTACCAATTCCTTGCCTGTGCCGCTTTCACCTGTGATCAGTACAGTGGTTTCAACATCCGCAAGATTTTCAATAAGGGTGTAAATCTTTTGCATATCAGCGCTTTTGCCAATTATATTATGGAATTGTTTACGCTCATCCATATCACGCTCTAATACAGCCAGACGGGTTTCATCCCTGATTACCAGAACTGCTCCTGAAAATATACCTTTGCTGTCAAAAAGTGGTGATGTTGTTATGGTGACAATATGTCTGGGACGTTGTTTGTGTTCACATTCAAGACGGTATATCTCAACCGGCTGTTTTTCCTTGATAGTCTTCTCGATAGCCTCAAGGCATTTCCCGTCACAGCCAAGTGGCAGAGAGCTGATTGGCTTTCCTATTGTTTCCCGGGACATTCCACATAAATTTCTGGCGGCTTCATTGATCTCGACTACATTCAATTCTTTATCCACTGTAATAATTGCATCCTTGACGCTTCTGAAAATAGCCTCAAGGTTTTTGCGGTATCTCTCTTTTTCATCAATTGCTGTCTTTTGCTGAAGAGCCAAGCCGGTAATACGTAATATCTCATGCTTTCTTATAGGTTTGGGCAGATAGTCAAAGGCACCTAGACGAACAGCATCTGAGGCAGTTTCAACATTAGGCTCACCTGTAATCATTACTACCGGACAATTGAGATTCCTTTCCTTAACCACACGCAGGATATCAATGCCGGTGCTAGCTCCAAGTATAATGTCTGCAAATATCAGATCAAAATCCTTATCAGACAATAGGGCAAGAGCCTCGTCGTAACCCCTGGCAACATCTACCTCATGTCCTTCGTCAGAAAGGAAGCTTTCGAAAGTATATCTTATGCCCCTCTCGTCATCTATTACAAGAATTCTTGCACTCATACCCTGCCTGAACCATTTGTCTTTACCGGTAAATCAATAATAACACTGGTAAATTCGCCTTCTTTACTTTTAATTGTAATACGGCCGGCGTGATCAGTGATAATGCCATGGCTGATACTTAAACCCAGGCCGGTGCCCTTGCCCCTCGGTTTTGTAGAGTAAAATGGATTCATCAACTTATCCATTATTTCAGCAGGAATGCCATTACCACAGTCGTGAAAAATTACGCGCACATAATGACGCCCGTCAATTGTTTTTTGTTCACCTGAAATCTCCAGGATTTTATTTTTATGTGTCCCGGGATATTTCTGGTTTAAAGCATATCTTGCATTATTTATAATATTTAAAAAGACCTGCTGAATCTGCTGGAAGTGTGCAATTATTTCAGGCAGTTCACCCGGGATATTAACTTCAACATGAATACCTTCCTTTCGTAACTGTGTAGCTGTCAGGGAAAGTGATTCGTATATTATATCTGAGATGCTAGCGGGATCCTTTGTCTCTTTTGTATCCCGTGCAAAGGAAAGAAGGCTCTTTACTATTCTGGCTATCCGGTCACTCTCCTTTATAATCTGATTAGAGATATCGTCTTCAACAATATCCATATTGCTTCTGCTTCTGTTCCTGTCTATCAATATCTGAGCATAGTTTATAATTCCGTTTATCGGGTTGTTAATCTCGTGAGCTACACCGGCAGCCAGTTCACCCAGCGATGCCAGATGAGCGGAACGCATCGCCTCTGCCTCCAGATTAATCCTTTCGGTTGTGTCAATCGTTATCACAAGCACATTACTGACATTTCCACCATCATCTTTTATGGGAAAGGCTTTGACATCAAAGAATCTCCCATCGGGAGGTAATATCTGAGCAAATTCTGTTTCTCCTGTACGGAAACTCTTTTCTGCAGGGCAATTCTTACAGGGGGATTTAAGGTTATACCATAGTTCATAACAGTGTCGGTCGATCATCTCGGATCTTTCCTTGCCCAATATTGAAGTAGTACCGGTATTTGACCACAAAATTCTCATATCCGGAGAAAGCAGCATCAGTGAGTCAGGGATAGCATTTAGCAGTGTGTTGAATTCCTGTGAAAGACTCCGGTATCTGCGCTCACTTAGGCGTATCTCACTTTCCACTCTCTTAATCACTGTTACATCTCTTGCAACAGCATTAGACATAATAAATTCACCTTTTTCATTATAATCAGCATGGACATTTAAAACTATCGGGAAAGTGGTTCCGTCTTTTCTGAGGAATTCCCTTTCCAGGTTCATAAGAACCTTCCTTTCTTTCAATGTCGGGAAGTCTCTATCGAAAAGTCTCCCGGAACTCTCTGTAAAGAAGTCTTTAATGTGCCTGCCGATTATCTCTTCTTTACTGTAGCCGAGCATTCTTGCTTCAGTCTCATTACAGATTATAATCATTCCATCTTTATCTAAGGAATGATACATATCTGGAGCATTGTCATACAGATCACGGTATCTTTCTTCAGACTCCCTGAGCGCTGCCAAAGCTTGTTTACGTTCTACAATTTTTGACTCGAGTTCTATGTTTGCCTTAACAAGTTCTTTTGTCCGTTCCATTACCAATTCCTCAAGCTGTTCACGGTATTTTTTCAATTCTGCTTCTGTATATGCCCTATGTATAGCCGTACCTATTTGCAGTGCAACCTTTTCAAACATCTCAACTGTATCTAATGGAACCATGTTCTCCGAATAATCCGCTAAATGTATCAATCCAATAATGTTATTAATAAAGCGAATCGGGATCAGCGCAACAGACTCATATCCCTCAAGATTACAGACGTTGCGCGTCTTGCCCTTGCTTTCTTCAGAAATAGTAGCAAGAAATCGTGTGGTACCATTTATATAGAAAGACCCGCCTTCTGTGTAGAATGGGAATTCCGGGTCAGTTTCCCCTTTAATGACATTGATACACATACACTGGTCTGACTTGATCGAAAGAGGGCTTTCTGTCTCGTAAAACTTTTTTGTGAATCCGTTATAAGACTGGTAGGGGATGTTGCCTTCTTTATCCAGCAAACGGATTCCTACAGCAGAACATTTTATAATGTTCTGAATTTCCGCAATAAATTCTTTTAGCATTTCAGATATATTTATGCTCTTGTTTGTGATTTCAAGAAATTTATTGGATATCAGAATCTCTTTTTCAGCCTTCTTAATTTTCGTAATATCACGTGCAACATGGACAGCACCTTCAATCTCTCCATCAGAATTGTATAATGGTGACACACTGATAAAAAAATGGCTTTCCAAATGCGCAGCATAATGCTCAAATGAATGAGCCTGCCCGTCAGACAACATCAGTGCATGGGGGCAAGATGGAGGAGGATTACCATCTCTGTGCATGTATTCATAACAAAACCGCCATAATGCATCTGATGGTTTTATTCCGAATCTTCTTGCCATTGCCATATTGACACGCCTGATACGGTAATCTTTATCAATGAGCATGATTAAGTCAGGTACTGAGTCAAATGTCCTCTCCCAGTCTTTTTTGGCATGAATGACAGCATCCTCTGCTAGTTTTTGCTTGGTGATGTCTGTTGCAAGGCCTTCAATCATAATTTCATCGTCATAAATTAATTTCCCGATGAAGCGGTCTAAAAACCAGTGCCAGTTTCCTGAAGAATCCTTTATTCTGTATTTAATTTCATATCCTTTACCTTTATGGAAGTCTTTGATGGCTTTATCGACCATAGGCAAATCATCCTGATGAATCGAGTCGTGCCACAGAAAACTGTTCTTAATAAGATAAGATGGTGAATAGCCCAAAATTTCCAGGGTATTTGATGAATAATAGATGCCTCCGCGTTTATTCGAAAAAATATATACAAGGTCAGGAGATCCTTCAACTAACCGTCTATATCTTTCTTCGCTCTTATGTAATGCTTCCTCTGCAAGCTGTCGCTCTGTTACATCTATAAAGGTAACTATAACATGCTTTAATTTACTCATTTCATTGAATTCCGGAAAGGCATTTACGAGAACCCATACTAAGTCCCTTTTATCAGGTCTTTTAATGCCTAAAATGAAATTTTTCAGAGGCTGATAATTTGAGATTACTTGATTTACAGGATATTCCTCAATAGGTAAAACGGTCCCATCCTCACGAATAAAATTCCATACGGAATCATCAGCTTTCTTCCCAATCATTTGATCATAACTGAGTCCCAGAATTTCATGTGCCTTTTGGTTATTAAGAATAATACTAGTATCCGGGGCATGTACAACAACTCCTGCATGTAAATTATCAATTAAGTTACGATATCTCTTCTCGCTATCCTTAATTGAAAATAATAATTTGCTGTTAAAGAGAGCAACAGAGGAAATTTCTGCAAATGATGATGCAATTCGTACATCATCTTCCTTGAAACCACCGGGTTTGTTTGCTATGCCCATCAACCCAACTGTTTTGTCCTCTATAATCAGTGGTGCAAACAGAACATTTTCGAGATTTACATGACCGTCGGGCATAAACTCCATCCATTTGCTTTTGTTAAAGTTATTTTCGTAAACTGTTTTACCCGTTTGGTACGCTTCATTACGAAGTCCCCTTATAGGCATCGGAAGAGAAGGATCAACAGTACATGAGAGCCCCCCTGCATCAAGGAAAAGAACCTCATTTTCTTTACCATCCTCTGACAGAAGGGTAACATATCCGGCTCTAGCATCAATTATTTTCTTGCAGGATTCGAATATTACCCTTGCAGCATCTTTATATTCAAGGAATTGCAAAACCGCCCGTGAACCCTCTAATAGTCCTTCAATTTCAGATCTGCGCTTTATTGAATCATTAAAAGCTTTTTTCAACTTAATCTCGGCATTTTTTTGAACGGAGACGTCCCGAACGGCGCTTACTATTTTATCTATCTTTCCATTTATCCCTGTTATTTTAGTTACAGTGATTTCAACAGGGAAAATACTTCCATCTTTTTTCTTCAACTGGAATTCTGTATTGAAAATATGACTATTTTCTAGGGAAGCAAAAAGTCTGCTGCCAAATTCTTTGTATGTATCATGATTTACATGTAAAATTTCTGTGTTTTTACCTATCAATTCTTTCTCACTGTAACCAAAGATATCTAAAACAGATTTATTGCAATAGATAATATTTCTATTTTCAGGATTTATTATAAAAATTGCATTACTTATACTGCTGAAGGATTTCTCAAGCAAGTTTTTGGTACTTTGTAATTCTTCCTCTGCCTTCTTGCGTTCGGTTATGTCTCTCCCAACTGATTGATACTCAATAAAATTGCCCATATCATCAAATATCGCCCTGTTTGTCCATTGTAGCCAGCTTATAACTCCTTTGGTGTCAATAACACGGATTTCGATCATCCCAACAGGGTTTTCACGATTCAGGGCGTCAAAGTGCTTTTTGACCATTTTCCTGTCTTCTTCATGAATTAAAGGAATAAAGCTAATGCCAACCAGCTCATCTAACTTTTCGTCGAAATACCGGCAGTAAGCCTCGTTGGCAAAGGTAAGTTCACCGTCATGTTTCCATCTGCAGATCAGCTCAGTCTGATCCTCTACTATTCCGCGATACATTATCTGACTTTTTTTCAAGGTATCTTCTGTCTTCTTTCGCTTGACAATCTCTGATATTAGTTTTGCTGATGACAGCAGACGGTCTTTGGCTATATCGATAATAAAAGGTGGACGGGTATCATATAATTCAGATAATCTTTTAAGCTTATCAATACTGGCATTGCACTTTTTGGCAATTTCTTTCAATTTATGCAGATCTTTGGGAGGGTCGCCATAGCCAAAGTTGATTGATCCCACAATTTCATTGTCAACCCATATAGGAACAGCATAAATACGGATACCGCCAAAACACTCTATATCAACAGGCTGGCCGGTTTCAATAGATACCTTTGAGCATTCTGTCCAGCATGACTCGTGGCAACCCCATCTGCTGCTTTCTAATGCTTTCCTGTTATCATCTGTATCGCACATTTTGCGTGATGCCTCGTCTAAGAACTTACACCAGCCGGAACTAAATATTCCGAGTGCATAATCTCCGTTCTTTTCGTATACAGCAGTCGAAGTCTCAAGCAGCAACAGATAGTCGTTGACAATATCCTCAAGTAATTTCTCTCCGACTGAATCCAGTATAAGGCGTATTCTGTTTAATTCAAGGAGATTTCCGTAATTGGGTTTAAATTTCTTTTTTGTTTTCTTTTTTGAGAAGAGCCATTTAATATGATTTACATGATCTTTTATATTTCTGGTAGCAGTATCATACAGATCAGCGTTTTTTCTTCGTGACTTTTCAATCTTATCTTTAATACCTAAATGTTTTTTAACTGTAGAATTATAGTGCCGGATTCGTTTATGTTTAGGTGCTTTTTCCCCGATGCCGGTATTATTCCGGGTCTTTCTGGATTTTTTTTCCTTTTCAGCCAATAGTTACCCCTGATTTAAAAACAATTTTGAAAGGTATTTCTAATATATTATAATGGCTTTAACTTACTATTACTACTGTTTAAATATCAAAAAAACTCTCTCCAAGTTCTATGTTTATCTCAAGGTCGTCCATTAAAACTTCCTCTTTCATGGTTGGATGAAGATACCTTTTAAAGGTAAAAACGTCTCTTTATCAAGCCAAAGGAGATGATGGTTAATGCCGTTGTCAAAGGTAAAGTCTACTTTGCCTTAATTATTTATTAAGACTATTTTCCTTAAAGTAACTCAGTATGTATAAGGATTTTCAAAGCTTTCTATTGCTTTTATGATTACATCCTTATAAGCAGATGAAAGAACAATCAGAAAAGCAACTATGAAAAGCATCTTAGTCGATTACTTCGATTATGCCCTTTATTATTTATTTCTCGAATTATTCCTTGACGAAAAAAGTCAGGAGTACATTAACTAAATATACTGCTGAGCAGTCATGTTTTTAAATGAATACTGTCAGGTTTACGGAATGGGTGTAGAGAGATTTAATAAAGTTTTATACCCTTTCTCTGATTAACACCCATTTAAGAGCAATTTTGTCTATATACTGTCTATATAACGGACAAACGTTGTAGTTCTTACTCCTGCAATATTCATTAATCTCAAATTGGCTCGGGATATAAATCTCCTCAATTGCCTTGCATGAGGAAACGTAGTCTCCTTTTAAAAAAGGGCATTTCATTTCTCTGCATACTCCTCATTTCTTCTATTTTGATAAATCTCACATTCCTCATAACTGTTAACACAGTAATATATCGCGGAAAAAGTATATTTACTGTCCCATTTTACTATGTAACAGTATTCAGAAGGATCCTGTATAAAAGGACATAAGCCTCTTTCTTCAGTTGTCTCTTTTGATATCCCCTCTTTCAGCATAAAACCCCCCTTCATTACTGATATAGAACAAATTTTCTAATTAACAAAAAGAGTCCTTAATTTTCTTTATCAAGATATATGCCATTTCAGGAACAAATTGTTATATTTTTTAAAAAGCAGTAATTTCGAGCTATGCAAACGATATAGAAGAAATGACAGGCCGGAAAAAACGTTTAATAATGTAGCATGTCACATAAATGTGCCACCACATATGTGTGCCACGGCACACTCTCTTTTGATTATTACAACCACCAGTTATTGGTCACTAAAAAAGTAGGCGATAAGCAGTAAGCACAAAAAAGCAAAAAGTAGGAAGTAGGCACTGTAAGGCAAAGATAAAAGGAAAGTAAGGGGTAAGGAGTAAAAAGTAAGCAGTAAAACGCATGGGGCAAGGAGCAGGGTGCAGGGCCAAAAAAGTAGGGAGTAAGAAGTAGGCAGTAAGCAGTAAAAAAAGCGCTATGCACCCGAGCGCTCTGCGCTATGCGAAGAGTAAACGGGCTTCGTAACCGTTACCGTAAGACGTGACCTTTTAGTTCTCAAGGAGTAAGGAATATAGTAGGAAGTAGGAAGTTTCGTCAGTCGAATAGATCTCCTCACGCATTTTTTGGGTTAACTGCACGGGTTTGGGTTTAGTACGATTCTTGCAGTTGAACATAATGTTTTTATAATAACTAATCTATATGTTACTCATTATAATTTATGACTATGTGACAAGAAGTCTGTTTTATGGCTGATAAGAAAATATATGATTGTATTATTATCGGTGCTGGTCCCGGTGGCCTTCAGGCAGCCATCTACCTTGGAAGATACAACAGGAAAGCCCTTCTCATAGACAGGGGAGGAGGCAGAACGCATCATGCCAGAAACATCGAAAATTTTCTCACACAGAAGGCTATCTCGGGCAAAGAAATTATTCAGATAGGCATTGAACAGGCAGAGAGTTTTAATGTAAGCATTGTAAAAGGACTTGTCAAAAAGGTCCTGAAAAAGGAATATTTTGAAGTATATGCTGAAAATAAGAAATACCTTTCAAAATTTGTAATTGTCTCTTCAGGAGTCTATGATAACCTGCCTTCCATTGACAACATTCACAAATTTCTAGGGATCAGTTTCTTCACCTGCCTGGATTGCGATGGATACAGGACAACCGGCAGGAAATTGGTTATTATAGGGGACTCCTTAAAAACAGTCCACCTTGCAATTGCAATGAAAAAGATGTATACAGATGATATCACACTTGTACTTAATCAGGATAATATCCCGGATGAATATAAAGAAGAGTTGTCTGAAGAAAATATATACCTGATAATAGGACAGCCCTCGAAAATTATCGGAACAGAAAAGATGGAGTCTCTTGAACTTGACGATGGTAAAAAGGTGAAATGCGAGGTAATTATGTCAAACTTTGGTTACAGTTTAAATGATGAATTCCTTTCAGAACTTGATCTAAAGAGGAATAGCAGCGGTTTTAAGTTCCTGGTGAATAATAACTACGAATCATCACTGAGCGGGCTATACATAGTCGGTCCACTCAATCAAGGTAATGACCAGGTTATTATTGCAGCAGGCGAAGGTGCAGTAGCAGCCATAGATATAAGAAAGAGACTATTAGATATTTAGCAGGACTTCTAACTAAAATGTTGAAGGGTCTTCCGGAGGGAGGTCATCCTCATTAAATGGCATGACACCGAGTTGTTTCATAAAAGACTCAATTCCTTTGAGCACCTCAGTATAGTCATAATAAGTCATCTGACTGTGTAATGCCTCTTCTACCAAAGCATCAAATGCTTCATAATCAAATGAACCATCAAGAACACCTGAACGCGTTAATACAGTAAAGAGCGTTTTATCGTCTTTTAAATCATCATTTTTTTCAATCTGAAGGTTTTCCCTGCGTTCCGGTACTGCTATATACCAATCCATTGCTGAAACTATCGCATCATAGAGCGCTAAAATGCCATCTGATATCTTGCCCTGCCTAAGCCGTCTCTTCCCGCCTCGTATGTGGAGCTTCGCGCGCTGCAGAGGTGCCTCAACAGGACCAAGTGCATCTTCATCCATTAATCCAAAATGTGGCATAAAACTATCTTTTCTTTGCTTTATTTATTTTGAGTCAGAACGACGTAATTTAACCCCATAAAAAGCTACATTTTTTCTAATGGAATTATCCCTTTAAAAAGTTTAATCTTTGTACCGGGATTTACTCCGTTAGAAAGCCCCGCTACTTGCCCTATAAGAGACCAGAGGTCTTTCAGGGTTAGAAATTTTTGTTATTTTCTTCTAACGGGTTTACTGCTTAAAAAATCCAAGCTTCTTCATCTCACTAAAAGCCCAGTCATCTGCAAGAAGTTCATTCGTACCTATATCGGGGAGGCTCGATGCATATTCACTTAAAAGCATATATACCAGCTTTTTATTGTTTGAATCAAGCAACTCAGCCCTGTCAAATGCAACATTTTCAACCTGACCACGGATACTCATTGCGTTAATCCTTTCATCGATGATCTTCTCAGGTACATTCTCCCTTATCAACATCTTGCAGCCGGATTCACCCCTTAATATAATCTTGAAAGGTTTTTCCTTGTCCGGTTCTGGTATGCCCTGATCCTCACACCAGGCAGAGATATTCTGTACGAAAATAATATTATGATCCGCCTGGCAGTACCTGGTCATTATCCCTTTTAAAACGTCATAATAATCTCTTGTATTCATCTTACTGCTCCTTTTTTAAATCCCTCTATTAATTATTCGTCCCGCTTTCGTACTGTTCTCACCCTCAATAGTATTTGCAAAACTTATGCCTTTTCCCATTCTTAATGTGTTAAAAAGACAACATTTTAAAAGATCATTTCTTTTATCACTGCACAGGCTTATTTTTTAATAAATGTATTTGTGGCTAGGAAATTACTCTACAGTAAATTCAACTGTTTTCAGTACATTCCCGTAAGCATCCTGAAGTTCAACTTTCCACTCACCGATTAAACCTGCCGGATTCTTGCTCGAATATGTCCTCCATCTCGGACCCTGTCTAAGCGGGAGAGCAACATTTGCCATCTCTTTATCACCATAGTACCAGACAAAGCTGACACTCGTATCCTCGATAATATCCTTTGCCTCAAGAAAACAGTAGACTTTCTCTATTACATGCGAAAATGTCTCTGTAATACCAACAGGCTCCCTGTCTTCAATTCTTTCAGAAACAACCATTCTGCCAACAGTAAACGGACTGTCTGAAATAACCACCTGAGCAAATGCTGAGATCAGAAATAATGAAGCTGTAATAACCGATAATGACAAAATCACTACAAAAACCGAGATCTTCTTCATAATCTTTACCCCCATTAAATAAAAATGTTTATGAGTAAACCCCGTTAGAAAGAATTTGGCTTTTTCTAATGGGGTAAAATATTAACATCAGATTAATAGCAAAAAGCACAACCTGTCAAGAAAAAACCGATCTAAAGAAATACAGGAATTTATTGATTTATCTTAACTTATTCACTTCAGCTTTTGTATTATATGACTGAAAAGGGCTTAGTCTATTCAGTAACGCGGTCAGCCTCAATCTCTAGAGCAATTTCGATATCCTTGCTGATCATAACGCCGCCATTTTCCATAAGCTCATTCCAGTTTATGCCAAAGTCTTCACGATTGATCCTGGTTTTTGCAGAAAATCCCATGGTTATCTCCCCGCCGAAGGGGCTCTTAACCGGACCAAAATAATCCACTTCGAGGGCGGCTGGACGCGTAAGTCCGTGTATTGTCAAATCACCTGTTATGTTAAGGCTGTTGTCACCTGCGCTTTCGACTTTTGTGCTCCTGAATATAATCTCAGGGTATTTTTCAGCCTCAAGAAAATCAGGACTTAGAAGATGCTCATCCCGTTTCTTTATACCTGTTGTAATACTAGAGACATTTATTACAACTTCAACTGAAGAATTACCTATATCATCAGTCTCAAACTGTATTGTGCCGCTAATCTGATTGAACTGACCATGCACATTTGCTATCATCATATGACGAGCTGAAAAAGTAGCAACAGAGTGGTCAGGATCTATATTCCATTTAGCCATTTTTCTGACTCCTTTCAACTAATTAAAGATTCAGGCCAAATTTATGTCCCGAAGATTCGAAGAGAAGCCTCGATACTTTAAAAGTGTCCCCTTAATAAAATTTTATTACATTTACAGAAGATTTCAATAAAAACTTTTCAGAACTTTTATATTAAACGGCAACGGTTATCTGCTTAGTTTATCTGGGTTAAACTAAAGAAACCAAAGAAACTAAACTAACTAAAGAAACTATATTTGCTTTGTTTTTAGTGCCTACTTCTTGCTCCTTACCTCTCACTCCTTACTTTTTGCACCCTGCTTTTTAGTGCATACTTCCTATTCTTAATCTTTGTCCTTTGCCTCTTAGTTGTACTCCTCACCCCGTATAGGGGCATGTCCTCCATATGGCTTTACGCCCCACCTTAAGAAAGGAGGAAGCGCGGTCTACGACTCGTAGAGGTGGATTACAAACTTCACTTTCTATTAAACTCATTTGTAAAGCTCCCCATCGTTTATAATTCATCTATTAATGAGTTTATTTTTATTTAATCTAGTTTAAATATCACTTACATTAACAGGCATAAAAAAACACATGCAGTACATCTTAGAAAATGCTCTCGTTTACAAAATTCCTTATTTTCTGCCTATCCTCTTCTTTTATTTCTGAAAATTCTATTCCTACTTTATATCTATTCTCCCATTTCTGAAAATCATGCTTAATTATTTTCGATGTCCAGATTGTCTTTGCCAGAACATTAATAGAGAAAATCATTTTCTTATTGTGGACAATGGGTTGATATATTTCCATCTCTAAGTAGCTCCCTTCAGGAATATTTCTGTCAGTCTCAAACATTAATCCACCGGCGCTTATATCCCTCGTAAATGCTTTAAATCCTCTAAATGTTTCTGGTACTAAATGGCCAGAGATTAAAATATTATCTTTCAGGCGCGTAAATTTTCTACTCTCTACCACTGGAAATCTGTCCTTTTTATTTTTTTGGACATCACCCCGATTTCACCTCCTGAAAAAAGAATATTATGTTTAATGCCGCTCATGAAAAATCAAAAACAATCCAGAGAAGTCTGGCTTCAGTATCACCTGCATTCTTAACCTTCTTCAGCCTTTGGGTATAGGCACAATAAATGCTGTCTCCTTCTTCAAAGATCAGTTCTTCTTCACTAAAGTGAAATTTTATTCTTCCTTTAACCACCATCCCAAAGCATTCTCCTTTGGAATAAATTAGCTCCTTCTTCAATTCTGCACCAGTTCTTAAGGTAAAAACTTGCGGCTTCATCTTTATAGTAAAAAGACCTGAGACCAATTCTTCGCAAAATACATTTTTGTCTTCATCAAGAAATTTTCTGCCAGTGCCTGTTTTAATAAAAACCAGTTCTTTTCGCTCATCGCTATCAAAGAAATAGCTAACTTTATTATCCAAAGCCTGAGCAATCTTCTCCAATGAAGTAACCGAAGGAGATGTAAGGTTTCTTTCTAATTGCGAAAAAAAACTCGCAGTTAACCCTGTCTTCTTTGCCAGTTCCTTTAGAGTAATTCTCTGGCGGGTGCGTAACTCCTTTATTTTTTGTCCTATCTTCATTTCTTAGATTTCCTTAAAATAAAAATGTTTAAATGCTATTAATTTATAATTGAGAAAAAATTTAATGCTGTATATATGAATTTGCCTTTAGCAGATATAATGCAGATTTTTGCCATAAACATGTTTAAATTGTATTAGCCAATATTTCAGTTGTCAATCAATTTTTTTAAAAAATATATTACTTCCCAAAATGTATTTTTTAAAAAAATACAGGTATTATTTGCACTTATTGGGGTGATTATCCGGACTCTTGTTAAGTTATCGACAGAAGCAATCTATAAAGGTCTCTCCTAACGTTTTACACCGTTAGAAAGTGCTATTATTTTCTTCTAAAAAGGTAAACTTTATAGCACTGTTTTTTTCCGTTATTAATAGATTGATACAAAATATATTGATATAATTAATCTATAAACTATTTCTCAGGGGGAAACAATGTTAAAAGATGCAATTGAAACAGCTATCAAAATGGAGACCGATGCTATCTCATTTTATAGTGATGCATGCAACAAAACGAGTCATCCATTTGGGAAAGAAATTTTCAATGGATTTATAAAAGACGAAACTAGACACCTGAAAATGCTCAAGGATATTTTTGAAGGACTCAATATTGAATTTAAATTCATCAGACCTAAAGACACTATTAAGACTGTATTCAGTGAACTGAAAGATCAGATGATTAACAGGGTAAAGGCATTGGATGATGAAATGGATGCTATAAGCATTGCACTTAAAATGGAGAAAGAGGGTTTTGATTTTTACAAGAAAGCTGCTTCTCAGGCAACAACAGACAAAGAGAAAGAACTTTTCGAGCGCCTTGCTGAAGAGGAAAACGACCATTATACAATCCTGAACGAGACATATAATTTTCTGGATAATACAGGACAATGGTATATGTATGAAGAAAGAGGAATTGTAGAGGGAGGCTGATTTATTTATTGAAAATTCCCCTGCAATTGAAGATTGAAAATCGAAATTTATGATTTTCAATTTGCGAATGCCAATTTGCAATTGATAATTAAAAAATCTGAAATTGGAAATTAATTTTCCAAGGGCCAGTGACTAATGACTTAAAATAAGCGGGCGAGAGTTTTTTAGCAACTAATATAGGGAAGAATCTAAAATAATAATCCTTTAAATTACTGTGGAGGCACTGATGAATCCTATACAGATTAAACCTGATATATACTGGGTTGGTGCAATTGACTGGGCAATAAGGGACTTTCACGGTTATATAACACCAAACGGTACTACTTATAATAACTACCTTATACTGGATGAAAAATTAACCCTTCTCGATACCGTTAAACACGATTTCGCAGAAACGTCCATACAAAACATCAAAGAATTAATTGATCCTGGAAAAATAGAAAATATTGTCATAAACCACATTGAGAATGACCATGTCACGAGCATTGACAGAATAATGAATCTGACACCTAATGCCACTATTTTTATAACAGAAAAAGGCAGGAAGGGACTTGCCAGATTTTTTGACTTATCATCATGGAATATTAAGACAGTTAAGACAGGAGATACCTTGAATATAGGAAAGAGAAATCTCCTGTTCATAGAAACGCCGATGCTTCACTGGCCTGATTCCATGATGACATATATAAAAGAAGACAAAATACTTATAAGCCAGGATGGATTCGGCCAGCATTATGCATCTTCAAACAGATTTGATGACGAATTTATTGAGAAAATATCAGTTCAGGAACTGGATGATGCTATAATCGACTATTATGCCAATATACTGATGCCTTTTGGAAATCTCATAAAGACAAAAATTGCAGAAATACAGAAACTAGGCCTTGAAATAGACGTTATCGCACCCGATCATGGAATCATATGGCGGAAGGACCCGGGCAAGATCTTAAAGAAGTACATTGATATGGCAAACGGTGCTGCTGATCTCAGGGTATCGATAATATACGATACCATGTGGAAAAGCACGGAGATGATGACAATACCAATAATGCGCGGCATAAAAGATGAAGGGGTTGACTGCAAGGTAATCAAACTAAGGGCAACACCAACAAGTGCTGCAATAAAAGAGTTCTGGAAATCCAGAGGTTCTCTGATAGGTTCACCCACATTGAACAACAAGATGTTTCCCACTCTTGTAGAATTTCTACACCATCTTTCAGGTCTGCGTCCAAAAAATAGGATTTTAGGTGCTTTCGGAAGCTACGGTTGGGGTGGCGGAGCCGTTAAAGAGGCATATGAGATGCTGAAATCAATGAAATTGGAGATATTTGAACCGGGAGTTGAGGTTCTATACAGGCCATCTCCAGATGATGAAAAGAAATGTTATGAGTTCGGCAGGGAGTTTGCCAGAAAGGTCAAGGAATACCACGAACAATTTAAACAATAAGGTTCTTCTCTAGATTAGTTGGCAGAATCATAAATTATTTAATTGGTCATTTGTTAGGATTAACCCATAAAATGTATTTGGAGCAGGTATACATGTTATATAGTTGGACATATTCCTTTCGCTCCCTAGAGGGAAATTTTTACCCGTCACATGGCTCACTCGCTCGAATTTTTAAACTCGTCCCGACTTCTCGGGAACGCTTATTTAGTCATGACGGGTATCCCAAAAATTTCCCTATGTCCGCTCAAGAAACATGTACAACTACTTAATCCGAAAACTCTATTTATACTGAAATGCATTTTTGGGGTTAAGGATAATTTCAATATAATAATCCCGAAGCGGGTCTGCGCGTAGGGTCGCTTCGACTTCGCGTAGACTCGCATCGAGATTCAAGGGGCCGAGCCTACCTGATCGCCTCGATTCGGCGAAGCGGGCGGGCAGGCAGGGATTCAAGTGATGGAATTATTTTTTTAAAATTTTACTCTCACTTGAACCATCGAATCCTTGAACCCTGGAATTCTTTTTCCTAACTAAATGGGATAAGAATTAATAATAAAAACTTTGGTTAGAGGAGTGAAGTATGAAATCAATAGTACGGTTTACTATATGCCTAATATTCTTTTCAGCCATAATTTTTCCACAAGTCATAAATGCCGCTGAAAAGGATAAATATCCAAGAAAAGCAATATTATCTGACCAGACACAGGCATGCATTTCGTGCCACCAAAAGTATACACCAGGTATTGTTGAGGACTGGCTCACAAGCAGACATGCAAAGACAATTCCGGTAGATGCGCTCAATAAACCTATTCTTGAACAAAGGATTTCAGCAGATAAGCTGCCCGTCAAACTGGGCGAATATGCTGTTGGCTGTTATGAATGCCATAGCCAGAACCCGGAAAAACACAGGGACAATTTCCAGCACATGGGATACAGGATAAATGTTGTAGTTTCGCCCAATGACTGCAAGACCTGTCACCCAGCAGAGGTTGAACAATACTCAGGAACTAAAAAGGCTAATGCGTACAAAAATATTATGAACAATCCTGTCTATCATACCCTCGTTAATACAACTGATGGTATAAAGAAGATAGAAGCCGGGGAAGTCATACTGCAGGATGCTTCTTATTCAACTTTACATGAAACATGTCTCGGATGCCATGGCACAAAGGTAGAAGTTAAAGGGATGAGGAAGGTTTACACCGGGAGACTAATGGGTGAAGTCACAGTTCCTGATCTTACAAACTGGCCGAGTCAGGGTGTCGGCAGAGAGAATCCTGACGGTAGTATAGGCGCATGCACTTCATGCCATCCCCGGCATGGTTTTTCCATTGAGGTTGCAAGAAAGCCGTATACTTGTGCCCAATGCCACCTTGATCCTGATGTGCCTGCCTGGAACGTTTACAAAGAGAGCAAACATGGCAATATTTACTCATCAAAAAAGCACGATTGGAACTTCAGTAATGTCCCCTGGGTTGTTGCTGAGGACTTTAAATCTCCAACATGTGCAACCTGCCATAACAGCCTTATTGTAACTTCAGATGGTAACATTATTGCTGAAAGGACTCATGATTTTGCAGCACGGTTATGGGTAAGACTTTTCGGTCTTATCTACAGCCATCCGCAGCCAAAATCAGGAGACACTACAATAATCAAGAACAGGGATGGACTGCCTTTACCGACCACTTTTACAGGTGAGCCTGCATCAGAATATCTTATCGACAAATCTGAACAGGAAAAGAGATTTAAAACTATGGAAAGGGTCTGCAAGAGCTGTCACAGCACCCACTGGACAAATGGACATTTCGAAAAGCTTGATAACACCATCAAAGAGACTAATGAAATGACACTGTCGGCAACAAAACTACTGCTTGAGGCATGGGAAAAAGACATAGAAGACAAAACCAACCCATTTGACGAGGCTATAGAAAAGATGTGGATAAAACAGTGGCTCTTTTATTCAGCTTCTATACGATATGCTTCTGCCATGACAGGAGCACCTGATTATGCAGCCTTCAAGAACGGATGGTGGGAGCTCTCTGACAACCTCCAGAAGATGAGGGATTTGATAGATATCAAGGAACTGACAAAAAAGAAGAAAAGAGAGGAAGAAGACTGATGAAGGTTATAGCATTCCTTGGAAGTCCCCGGGAAAACGGAAATACCGAGTTACTTTTGAAAGAGACAATCCGGGGTATAGAAACATTCAGGTTGAAGGTAAAAACCTTCAACCTGAATAATATGGATATAACACCATGTCAAAATTGTGGTGGCTGCGACGAAAGCGGGGAATGCATAATCGACGATGAAATGTCAGAAATATATCAGAATATCAGAACAGCAGACAGGATAATACTTGCATCACCGATATTCTTTTTCTCACTCAGTGCTCAGGTAAAGATCATCATAGACCGTTGCCAGTGTTTCTGGTGTGAAAAATATCTTTTAAAAAGACCCATACCGGAAAGTAAATACTCACGCAAAGGACTTCTTTTACTTGTGGGTGGTATGAAAAAGGAAATAGGGGTCCAGTGCGCAGATTCAACTGCAAAGGCATTTTTCAGAACTGTCAGTGTCCCCAAACACAAAACTCTCAGCTTTTTAGGTGTAGATGCAAAAGGTGCAATTTTAAAACACCCCACTGCATTAAAAGATGCATTTGAAGCAGGAAAGGAATTAGTCAGTACTTAAATAATGAACTTCCCTCTTCCCAGATACATACAATTTTATCCAACAACTAGGTGCAATCAGAACTGTTCCTTCTGTTTTAATACATATCAAGTCTTTCCGGGCTATTCTAAGACACCCACCAATTACACAAACCGAACGATGATAACAGAAGCTCCTCTAAAAACATCGAACAGGAACCTGAATCGTATCACAAAGTTAGGAACAGATATCACTTACGAAAACGCACTAAGGCTGCTGGACATACTCTCTGATTTCAGCATAAATGAGATTGATATAATGGGCGGCGAACCCCTTCTCATTCCCTGGATGCTTGATTTTATAGAGGATGCCACAAATAGAAAAATAATGGTCAATATAAGCACAAACGGAAGTAATACTTTGATGATCCGGAGATTCAGGGGTATCAATGCCCCAAAGATTAACATCGGTATTTCTTTGGAAGGCAGTACTGAAGAGAAGCATAACAAACTTACAAATTCAAATCATTTTTACTATACAATCGAGAGCATAAAATATCTTGTTGATTCAAATCTTGACCCCATAATCAAGACAGTTATAACAAAGAGCTCCCTTAACGATATACAGAACATAATAAATCTGCTCAGAAACATCAAAGTAAATCGCTATTATATTCTACATATGGATCTTCTATCAAAAAACGAATCTTTGATCAAAGAGACATTAAGTTATAAGGCCTTTATTAATTTTTATGAGCAGATCAAAAAAGAAAACAGTGACATCTCAATAAATAAGGTAAATGCATCATGCTTTAATAAAGATTCTATTCCAGCAGGGACCAGATGTGCAGGCGGGGTACGGAAACTTTCGATACTGCCTGACGGATCTGTTTTCCCATGCAATCTACTACATTGCATCGACGAGTTTAACCTGGGGAATATATTCAATGAAGATTTCCAATTTATCTGGATGAATCCTAAACTCGGCCTATTCAGGAAATGCAAATTAAACATATGCAGCATTGATAACTGTGATAATAAACATCTATGTACAGGCGGTTGCCCCGCCCATGGACTTTATCATTATGGCGATCCTAATAGACCGGATATAAGGTGTGTTTATAATCATGCCAGAAAATTAAATTGATAACCGGGCATCCCGGAAAAAAATGACAACCAAATGAGTATTACTTAATAAGGACAATTTATTATTGATATCATTCTCATGTAGAAAAAACATGGCTTATTGATCCTGTGAAAGTAATTGTAAATAAAGGATAAATTAGGAATAAAATTCCGTTCCGCTCACTGATAACATAAAAAATTGACAATATGTTTTTGTTAAAGTAGAATTGTAATTTAAGTATTGAAGTACAACTCCCTAAAATTTTACTCAAACTTTAAGTGAAGGTAATGTTATGAATTTTAAATGCGAGAATGTAGATGGTTGTTCGATGTACAGTCTTATTACAACTTCAATAAGGATAATCCAGTTGCAACCATTCCTTAATGATTATTGTTTGAACAAGGATAATTATAAGGAATGTGCAAGATATAAAATTCAACAAGAAGGCAGAGAGCCGCCAGCCGATTTACTGCCGGACGGTAAACGGTTTAAAGGCTAGAATATGTAAGATTCTGAATAGCTTGCAAACCACTGCTTTCCTGAATTCAATCAGCCTCTCTTTAATGTCTCTAAATATTCTTCCCATTCAATAGGCAACATATATTTCTTTTTGTTATTACATTCCTTGCACGAAGTAACAATATTACCTTTCTTCGATTTTCCGCCCCTTATTAAAGGTACAATATGGTCCATAGTCAGTTCGCCGGGCTGGAACCTCCTTCCGCAGTAATAACAGAGACCCTCTGAGAGCTTTCTCTTCCACCACTGGGTTTTTCTTACTTCACGAGCTTTTGACCGTTCTTTCTTCAATTCAGCCTCTGTGATATTTGTAAAAAAGAAATCCATGTATTATTTTATACTGCTCCAGAGTATAATCTGATTTCTTCCGCTATTTTTTGCATGGTAAAGTGCAATATCAGCCTTCTTTATAAGTTCTTCCTTGCTTTTTGCATCAAAAGGTGAAGTTGCTATCCCGATACTTATGGTAATTTTAAAAGAACTGCCGGCTGCGGTAAAAGATGAATTCATAACTGCTTTTCTTAGCCTCTCTGCAATCATTTTTGCACCTGCGCCTTCTGTTCCAGGCAAAATAGCTGCGAATTCCTCACCACCGTATCTTGCGGGAATATCTATATCCCTGATTGTTTCTTTTATAATCTTTGCAACACCTTTCAGTACAAGGTCGCCGACAGGATGTCCATATGTATCGTTAATCTTCTTGAAATAATCCAGATCAATCAGGAGCAGAGTAGTTGGATCCGAGAATCTGTTCAGCCTCCTGAGTTCTTCCGACAGTTTTTCCTGAAAAAGCCTGTGGTTTAGGAGTCCAGTAAGTCCGTCAGTTGTAGCAAGCTTTTCTATTTCTGCATGCAATTTTGCATTAGTTATTGATGTCGATGCCTGGTTGCACAGGACTTTCAGCAGCTCAATCTGAAAAGTATCAATAAACTCAGTTCTTTCAGAAAGCATTGCCAATAGTCCGATCAGATTGTTTTCATAAAGCATTGGTATAACTATAACAGAACGAGTATTCTCCGTTGCAAAAGGAACTATTGGAACACGGTATTTTGTTATATCAGACATATAGATAGGCTGCTTGTTCTCAATAACCATATTAATAAAAGGCCCTTTGATATCGAATCGTCTCCTGTCTCTGGCAATGCTTCCTGTATGATGAATTAATTCGAAATCCCTACCTTTCAACATGAAGAAGAATACCTGTGAAGGGGCAATCTTTCCGGCACCTTCGCAAAGTTTCTCTACTATTACATCAATATTAAGTGATAAAACAAGCTTTGAACTTTCTTCATTGAGGATCTGCAATCCATTGTAATCTCGCTTTATCATGGGGTATATCCTCTCCCTCTCCAGTATCCTGACAAGATGGCCGGCAAACATCTGCACTATATTCTTATCCTGCTCGCTGAAGGCCTGATATCTTGAACTGTCGACTGTTAAAACTCCTAATGAAGTGGAACCGTCCATTACAGGGACAGCTATTACAGATGATATTTTCAAGTTCTTTATGTAACCAATATCAATCCCCTTTTCATTTATATCGTCCGAGGAGAATATCTTTTTATCTTTTATGCATATTGAAATTAACCCTTTACCGGTGATTATAACGTCACCTTTTTCTTCAGTTGAACATCTAAGGATAAAGCTGTCCTTCTGTGGGGTGAAAAGATTGGCAGAATCAGCAAGGACTGTCTGCTTCATTGTGAGAAGCATTTCTTTGATCTCTTCATCGGTTTTTAGCATTGATGCATAGTAATGAGACATGATCTTTTCGCTGCTCAGTGATTCCATCCTGGTTTCATGTGCTATATTCTTGGCATCATCCCTGATTTTTTTCAGAGAAGACAACGCCTTTTCTTTTTCCTTAAGCAGATTATTGAATATTACCGAGGAAATTACGGCTGTCAAAACCAGAAAGGATGAAAACGCGATTTCTGCAGTAAGATCCTCCCTTAAAATGAAAGTTTTAAGTTCAAGAAACGGGATGAGGAGAGAAAGCGGTATGATAGTCCTCAGGCCGTAAGGGGCTATCATAAATATTATAAAGGGGAAATAAGCAAGTTTAAGCCATGAAAGTTTAAAGGCATGTATAATACCGGTATGGATTACAGCAAAAGAGAACAGAAATTCAATTGAGAATTCTTTCCTTTTTGATGCAAAATGCAGTATTGAATAGACCGCAGCTGTTATTGCACTGAAAGTGAACCAAAGAAAAGGTTTTGTTACGGGCAAATCAACCAGCAAGCCAAGCCATGCGGAAATAATGAAAAGGAGCGGGATAACCCTTTTTAGCCAGAAGCCCTGCCTCTTTTTATCTCCTCTTCCCTGAAGAATTTTTTGTAAAGAACCTCCCATTCAGGACTTCCCTCTATTATCTTCCTAGAAAAAGACTGGAGTTTTTTCCTTATAATATTATCAATCTCTTCTCCTACCTTAAGTTCTTTAATGATTGTGCGCTTTATCTCACGCCTAATCATACCTTCCGCTTCAACCAATTCTACCAGATTTCTTTTGTTAAGCTCACTGAGAAGCACATGGCTTAGATGGGAGATTTTATCTTCGGAAAGCATCATAATACAATATTTCTTTCTTTCACGAGTTTCTGCTTCGTCAACTCGAATAATTTTCTGTAATCCATGCGTCCGCGTTCGATATCTGATTCGTATTTCTTGAGAAGTTCTTTTATTTCCTCGTTTATCCTTTCCTCCACCATAAGTTCTTCCATAATTATTTCTTCGGTGTAAGAGATAAACTTATCCATAGGGACGGTTAATCTGACCAGTTCTTTTGAAACAATGTTTTCTGCTATCTTTTTTGCAAGTATTGGAACCCAGGATTTAGGAATTCTCATTTCATTTCTCTACAAATGAGAGCAGTGCTATATTCCTTGATCTTTTGATTGCTTTGGTTAATTCACGCTGGTGTTTAGAGCATGTACCAGTCATTCTTCTTGAATATATTTTCCCTCTCTCTGTCAGATAGCCTTTGAGATTCTTCACATCCTTATAGTCTATAAACTCAGTCTTTTCTGAACAGAACTTGCAAAATTTTCTCCTCTGAAATTTCTTTTGTTGAAATGCCACTGTTCCTCCGTTCAGTATTTATTAGCTACTAATATATTATACTAAAAAGGTTCTAAATCTGTAGTCTCTTCTGGAGGAGCAAGATCTCCCGATGCAGCATTATCCTGCGAAAGTCCCTTTTTTGAAGAAAGGAACTTGACTGACTGAGCAACAATTTCAAATTTACTCCTTTGCTGGCCTTCTGTTTCCCAGCGCCTTTCCTGAAGTCTGCCCTCGACAAGAACTGAACTCCCTTTGTTCAGATACTGACTGCATGATTCTGCCTGTTTACCAAAGACTACTGTATCAATAAACGTTGTTTCCTGTTTAGCATCATCGCCATGTTTGTATCTATAGTTTATAGCCAGTCTGAATGTTGAAACCGGCGTGCCCTGAGGAGTATATCTCAGTTCAGGGTCTTTCGTCAGATTTCCTATCACTATTACCTTGTTGTACATTTAAACCTCGCTTTTTGACTGTTCAGTTTCAGAGGCATTTACATTTTCTAAATGCCTGATCTGTTTCGGCTTGAGTTTTATCACCATGAATTTTATAACTGGGTCAAAGACCTTGTAGAATTCTTCAAGTTTTTTAATAGTTAGTGGCTGAGTTTTGTAAATCAACATCACGTAATATCCCTTTTTATGCTTATTGATCTCGTATGCGAGTTTCATTCTGCCCCACATGTCGGTTCTGAGAACTTCACCATCTGAGTTAACTATAATATCCTTGATTTTCGAAATAGATGCATTGATTTCCTCGTCAGACAGTGCTGCATTAATAATCACAATGTTTTCGTAGACGTTCAAATAAAAACCTCCTCGTGTATATTCTCTTAAAGTCAGTAATCAGCTCTTCTTCATAAAGAGCTTTGAACTTTAATTTATAACATATACTAAAATAAAACGTCAATAAAATGGTCGGTTTTTCTGTAATCTCTTTGTCTTTATTTATGTCATTAAACTGTTTTTTTTGGTCTTTCTTATGCATTTTGATTTATAATTATTTGTGCTCAGCAGAATAAAGAATAAAGTGCTTTCTGGAAAACGGATTTCCGGTGAAGATGCTTTAAGACTTTTTGAAAGCGATGACATATTTCTCACAGGTTTACTTGCTGAAAAAGTTGCCAAGAGAAAAAATGGCAGAAAGGCCTATTTCATAAGAAACAGGCATATCAATCCTACAAACATCTGTGTAAACCGCTGCAGATTTTGCGCTTTCAGCAGGTCAAAGGGTGAAGAAGGCGCATTCGAATTGACCACCAATGAAATTATAAAAAAACTCTCGATTCGTAATCCGCAATCTGTAACCCGTAACTCGCAATTCACAACTCCTTACAGAGAGGTACATATTGTCGGAGGGCTTCATCCGGAATGGCCTTTCGAATATTATCTTGAAATAATTTCAAGTATAAGAAGAAATTTCCCTGAAATTCACATAAAGGCATTTACTGCTGTCGAGGTGGACTACTTTTCAAAGATAAGTGGAAAAGTCCTGGAGGAAATACTCACAGCCCTGAAACTCAGCGGACTTAATTCAATGCCTGGAGGTGGTGCAGAGATATTTGATGCTGAAATAAGAAACCGCTTATGTCCAAAAAAAATTTCGGGTCAAAGGTGGCTCGAAATAATAGAAACAGCTCACAAGGCCGGTATCAAGACAAATGCTACAATGCTTTACGGCCATATCGAAGATTATTCAAATCGAGTCGATCATCTTCTAAGACTGAGAAGACTTCAGGACAGAACTGGAGGATTTCAGGCATTTATTCCCCTTGCCTACCATCCAAAAAATACACAGATAAAAGGTGGCTATACATCAGGTGTAGATGACCTGAAGACAATTGCAATAAGCCGTATCGTCCTTGATAATTTCGACCATATAAAGGCTTACTGGATAATGCTCGGTGAAAAGATCTCACAGCTTGCCCTAAAATTTGGAGCAGACGACATAGACGGAACAATTATTGAAGAGAAGATCACACATTCTGCTGGCGCACTCACAGGCGAGCATCTCACAGCAGAGCAGTTGATTAACCTGATTAGAAAGGCAGGCAAGACACCTGTCGAGAGGGACTCGTTTTACAGAAGGGTGAGATACAGCAGATGAAAAATAATAAAAGTAAGGAACGCATTACCAACAGGCAGGCATTATCCATGCTCAAGACCGCAGAGCTCCTCGAGCTTGGCATGATAGCAGATAATATAAGGAAAAAGCTTCATCCCGAGGGCATCGTCACATTTGTTGTAGACAGGAATATTAATTATACGAACATCTGTATCAACAGATGCAGATTCTGTGCATTCTGGAGAGATAAAAATGACCCGGATGCATATCTTCTTGATAAAGATATCCTTTTTCAAAAGATCGAGGAGACACTGAATCTTGGGGGCACACAGATACTGCTTCAGGGCGGACTCCATCCCGCCTTAAACATCGATTACTACATTGATTTATTAACCTCCATAAAAAACAGGTTTGACATAAACATACACGGCTTTTCGCCTCCCGAGATATGTTATATTGCTGATTCATCTGAGCTTACTTTAAGAGAAACAATAAAAATACTGAATGATGCAGGGCTTGATTCCATACCGGGAGGCGGTGCTGAAGTACTTTCAGACAGGGTAAGAAAGATTATTAGTCCCAAAAAGATCGGGACCTCCCGCTGGCTTGAGGTTATGCAAAATGCTCATATGCTCGGCATGAGAACAACAGCTACCATGATGTTCGGAAGTATTGAAAAGCCAGAAGATATAATTATTCATCTGGATTCTTTAAGAAAACTACAGGACAGGACCGGCGGCTTTACAGCTTTTATTCCCTGGTCATTCCAGCCCTGGAATACAAAATTAATTCAAAATCCAAAATTCAAAATTCAAAATTTTATTACTGCCGTAGAATACCTGAAGGTTCTCGCATTATCAAGAATTTACCTTGATAATTTCAAAAATATACAGGCTTCATGGGTAACACAGGGACTAAAGGTCGCTCAGGTCGCTCTCAGGTTTGGTGCTAATGATTTTGGTTCCACTATGATAGAAGAAAACGTCGTAGCCTCAACCGGTGTGACTTACAGGATATCAAAAGATGAAATTATAAGGGCAATAAGAGATGCAGGGAGTAAGCCTGCGCAGAGAGACACATATTACAATATCATCAGAAGATTTTAGAGGTTTGAAACCATTGCTGCTAAATAATATAATAGACCAAAAAAACAGGAGGCAAAGTTGAACCAGAAAATTTCTGTTAAACTTGCATCACGCGTTAATAATCTACCCCCATATCTTTTTGAATCCATAGACAAAATGAAGCTGGAGGCTATTGAGAAAGGTGTTGATTTAATCGATATGAGTATAGGTGACCCTGACATTCCAACACCTGCTCATATAGTAGAGGCAATGAAAAGCGCTGTAGAAAAGGCAGAGCACCACCGTTATCCATCATATGAAGGTATGCTTTCTTACAGGGATGCTGTTGCCAAATGGTATAAAAAGCGATTTAACGTTACCCTTGATCCAAAAAATGAAGTGCTATCTCTTATAGGCTCCAAAGAGGGAATCGGACATATACCTTTAGCATTTGTTGGGCCGGGTGACACCGTACTTGTGCCTTCACCTGGATATCCTGTCTATCCTGTCAGTGTTCTGTTCGCTGGCGGCAAAAGTTATATCATGCCTCTTATCGAAGAAAATGACTTTCTGCCTGATCTAAAATCAATTCCTCAGGAGACGTTAAATAACACCAAAATGATGTTTATCAATTATCCTAACAACCCAACCTCAGCTGTTGCACCCAGAGAATTTTTTCGTGATGCGGTAAATTTCGCTGAAAAGCATAACATCATAGTCTGCCATGATGCAGCATACAGCGAAATCTATTATGACGGGGAAAAACCTCTGAGTTTTATGGAGATTGAAGGGGCAAAAGATGTAGGGATAGAATTCCATTCCCTTTCAAAGACATACAACATGACAGGATGGAGAATAGGATTTGCTGTTGGCAGCAGAGAAATAATAGCCGGTCTTGGCAAAATAAAAACAAACCTCGACTCGGGTGTATTCCAGGCTATCCAGGAGGCATCAATCGTCGCACTCAATACCGGGGATACGGTTTTATCCAGCATAAGGAAGACCTACCAGGAAAGAAGAGACGCCCTCTATTATGGTTTAAAGGGTATCGGTATCGAGACGCATAAACCAGAAGCGACTTTCTATCTGTGGGCAAAGGTACCCAGGGGTGTTGATTCATCCGGTTTTGTTGCACATATACTTGAGAAAGCCGGGGTACTTTCTACGCCGGGTAACGGCTTTGGTGAGCCTGGCGAAGGTTATGTCAGGTTTGCCCTTACTGTATCCATTGAGAGGATTAAAGAGGCTGTTGAACGGATAAGAAAGGTACTTTAAAAAATGCAGAATTCAGAGTATAATTTTTATACTTTTACATTCTTCAATCTGACTTCTGCATTTTTTTATTCTTACTTCTGACTTTTAAAATGTCAACCGTTTATCTTGGAATCGGTTCCAATCTAGGCAAAAGGCAGGAGAACTGTCTAAGGGCTATAGAACTTCTCAGGAGCAAAAGTCTTACAGTGACAAAACAGTCTTCAATGTATGAGACTGAACCCTGGGGAATAACGAAACAATCAAAATTTATTAATATGGCAGTGGAAGTCGAAACAGACCTCACCCCGATGGAACTTCTGTATCTTATAAAAACAATTGAGAATGAGATGGGAAGGTTACATTCAGAGAGATGGGGGCCACGTATTATAGACATTGACATATTGCTTTACGATGATACATATATCAATGAAGACGAACTTAAAATACCCCATCCTCTTTTACATGAGAGGGATTTCGTGCTCGAACCTCTATCAGAAATCGCACCTGAAAAGGTACACCCAGTACTGTCCAAGAAAATAAGTGCCCTGCTCAAGGACAAAAAAATGCGCTGACCTTAAAAAGTAGGCGGTAGGAAGTAAGCTCTAAGTAGTAAAAAAGAACTCTATGCTCCAAGCACCATTGCCCCTTGTCAATTTAATATCTAATTTTTAATCTTATCTGCACCATGTCCTTTGCCCTGTGCTCTATGAGAACTAAAAGGTTACGTTTTACGGTAACGGTTACGAAGTCCGCCCTGTCAAGTAAGCTTTTCTACTTTACAGGGCCCGTTTACTCATCGCATGGCGCTTGGCGCTCGGCGCATGGTGTTCTTTATACTGCTTACTGCCTACTTCCTACTTTTTATTATTTACTCCTTACTTTTTGCTCCCTGCTCCTTACTCCTCACCCCTCACTTCTTACTTCTTACTGCTTACTACTTACTTTTCTTATGACTCAATAACCAATGGATAACCCCTAATATACCTGCTATTTTTATACTGAAATGCATTTTTGGGGTTAACCCAAGACATGAGACGGGTAAAAATTTCCCTCTAGGGAGCGAAAAGAATATGTCCAACTACTTAATTTACCTGCTATTTTTATACTGAAATGCATTTTTGGGGTTAACAATTGTATAAAATAGCATAGGGACAATATTGTACTTGACATAATAAACGGAACGGAATTTAAATATTATGGCAACTATTTAAATATCTAGAAAGCTTTCAGATTAACGGCAATGGTAAAGATATTAGTTGTCGAAGATGAAGGCCTCATGGCCACCGAGATAAAAAATACATTACAGAACCTGGGGTATTCTGTTCCTGCTGTCGCATCTAATGGTGAGGAAGCCATAAAAAGGGCCGCAGAGGTCCATCCCGATTTGGTGCTGATAGATATCATCCTAAAAAGTGAAATGGATGGAGTTAAAGTTGCAGAACAGATCGACGAGCATTTCGATATACCGGTTGTTTATTTAACCGCCCACTCAGATGAAAACATACTGCAACGTGCAATGAAATCAAAGCATTTTGGCTTTATACTTAAGCCTTTCGATGAAAGGGAACTCCGCACCGCCATCGAGATAGCTATTTACAAACATAAAAAGGAAAAAGAATTAAGGGAGAGCCATGAATGGTTTGCAACAACACTCAAAAGTATAGGCGATGCCGTGATCGCCACTGATGAGAAAGGATCTGTAACATTTATGAATTCTGTTGCAGAAGTATTGACTGGCTGGAAGCAGGAAGAAGCTTTAGGAAAACCCCTGGAAGATGTATTCAATATCATTAATGAGAAAACAGGTAATAGAACCGAAGACCCTGTAACAAAGGTGCTCAGAGAAGGTGCTATAGTGGGGTTGGCCAACGATACAGTTTTGATAGCTAAAGATGGAACAAAACTACCTATTACTGACAGTGGTGCACCAATCAAAGACAACAGGGGAAATATCATTGGTACTATCATGGTTTTTCATGACATTACCGAAAGCAAGCTGGCTGAAGAATTTATCAAGAATATCCTTGAAAGTATGGGCGAGGGTTTTGTAGTTGTAGATCGTCAATATAGGATAATAACGGCAAATAAGGCCTATTGCCAGCAGGTCAAGATGCCTGTTGAAGATATTACAGGCAAACACTGCTATAAGATCTCACACCAGATAGATAAGCCCTGCCATGAAGTTGGCGAGAAATGTGCTATAGTTCATACCTTTGAGACCGGAGAAAACTCCTCAGTCCTACACATTCACCATGACAAAGAGGGTAATCCATTGTACGTGGAGATAAAATCTTATCCGATCAGAGATACATCAGGAAACATCACTTCAGTAATAGAGGTTCTCAATAATATATCTGAAAGGGTTAAACTTGAAGAACAGCTTCGCCAGGCTCAAAAGATGGAGGCAGTTGGACAGCTTGCAGGAGGTATTGCCCATGACTTCAACAATATCCTTACAGCAATAATAGGCTACGGCAATTTAGTGCAGATCAAGATGAATAAGAACGACCCGCTACGGAACTATCTGGAACAGATGATTAAATCAGCAGAAAAGGCATCCGATTTAACGCGCAGTCTTCTTGCATTCAGCAGAAAGCAGATAATAAACCCACAGCCTCTAAATCTTAATGATATGATAAATAAAGCAGAGGTTTTGATTTCAAGGCTGATCGGCGAGGATATTGAACTTAAGACCATCCTTCCAGATGAAGATGTCACAGTAATGGCAGATGAAGGCCAGTTAGAGCAGGCACTGATAAATCTTGTAACTAACGCAAGGGATGCGATGCCTGAAGGAGGGTTTCTGATCGTAGAGACAGAAGTAACTGAATTAGACGACAAATTTATAAAGACATATGGTTTTGGGGTAACTGGAAAGTATGCCCATATATCAGTAACAGATACAGGTGTGGGGCTGGACGAGGAGACAAAAGAACGGATATTCGAACCATTTTTCACCACAAAGGAAACCGGAAAAGGGACGGGTTTAGGGCTCTCGATGGTATACGGTATAATCAAACAACACAACGGCTATATCAATTTACACAGCGAGCTAGGTAGAGGCACTACCTTCAGGATTTACCTGCCTATAATCGATGAAAAGGTTCAATATAAAAAAATAATGGAGCATCAAGCTATTCAGGGAGGTACAGAAACAGTACTCCTAGCAGAAGATGATGAAGATGTCAGGAAACTAATAAAAGACATCCTCGAGAAGTTCGGATACAAGGTCATAGTGGCAGTAGACGGAGAAGATGCATTTGACAAATTCATTGAGAATAAACATAGTATCCAGATACTCCTCCTTGACCTGATCATGCCCAGGAAAAACGGTAAAAAGGTTTATTCAGAAATCAAAGAGATCAAACCTGACATAAAGGCATTATTTCTCAGTGGCTATTCAGCAAATCTTGTCCATAGGAAAGGTGTACTCGAAGAAGATTTGAACTTCATCTTCAAGCCTGTGTCGGTCAATGACCTTCTGATAAATGTACGTGAAATACTTGATAAATAAAAATATTTTTCTCCTTATTAGTGCCTGTCCTTACTCCTTGAGAACTAAAAGGTTACGTCTTACGGTTACGGTTACTATGCCCGCCCTGTCAAGTAAGCTTTTCTACTTTACAGGGACCGTTTCGGTTGTCGGTTACGTCTGTCGTCTTCGTTTATCTTAGTCTTTATCCGCCTCTAGTTTTCAATCTTAAATTTTCAATCTTAAATTAACGATTTTTTATCATTTTTTTGTTGCAAAAGATTAAATCACTGCTATATTTATAGATAATAGATATATTTCTTGTAATAATAGGGTCTCGCGGCAAATGAATCCGGTACAAAAAACTTCTAATATAAAATACACAATACTTGTTGTTGATGACGACATGTATGTCCTTGAATCTGTATCACTATTGCTGAATGAATACGGCTATTCTGTCGTCATATCCAGTAATGCTGATGATGCTCTGACGTCATTTAAGAAGAACGAGATTGATGTTGTACTTACCGATATAAAAATGCCTGAATCTTCAGGCATTGCTCTGCTCGAAAGAATTCATAATCTTAATTCAGAAATCCCTGTAATATTAATGACCGCATACGCTGAACTGGACATTGCATTGGAAGCAATAAAAAAAAATGCCTTTGATTTAATAGTAAAGCCCTACAATACTTACCATCTCATGTATACCATAGAAAAGGCTGTTAATTATGGAAGGCTTTTACTGTTAGAGAAGAACTACAAACATACGCTCGAAGATACTGTTAGAAAGAGGACAAAAGAATTATCAGATGCATTGAAGATGATTAAAAATGTAAGCGCTGAGATAATGCAGCGATTAACGTCAGTTGCTGAATTCAGAGATGAAGAAACAGGCACTCACATATCAAGGATAGGATTATATGCAAAAAAGCTTTCCGAGGCATTTAATATGCCAAAGGACTTTGTTGAAACAATATTATTCGCAAGTCCAATGCATGACATTGGAAAAGTTGGGATACCTGACAACATACTTTTAAAGTCGGGGGCTCTAACAACAGAAGAATTCAGTATTATGAAGACACATACCCTGATTGGACGTGAAATACTCACCGGCTCAACATATCCGATAATTAAGATGGCTGAATTGATAGCATTAACTCATCATGAAAGGTGGGACGGCACAGGATACCCGGTGGGACTAAAAGGAAAAGACATTCCCTTTGAAGGAAGAATCGTGATGCTTGTTGACCAGTATGACGCCTTACGGAGTATAAGACCATACAGAAGAGCCATGAGCCATAATGAGGCTTTCAATATAATAACAAAAGGTGATGGAAGAACAATGCCTTATCACTTTGACCCCGATATCTTAAATGCATTCACTGAACTTGCCTCATCATTTGATGAAATATTTAATACGTTTAAGGGCTCAACAGTCGACAGCGAATTATAATTTCACAGGGGTAAACCCCGTTAGTAGATAATTACAACTATTTTAAAACGGGGTAAACCCCATATTCGCAGAAAAGAATTTATTTTATCCGCGCTCCAAGCCCCGAAATACCTCTGATCTCTTACGATGCAAGCCTACCTGACAGCCCGCTTCGCCGAGAATCGAGGCGAGCAGACAGGCAGCAGGGCTTTCTAACGGAATAAACCAGACAACTATTTCGAAGTATTGCTTTAATAAATAAAAATTAATTATAATAATTAATATTAATTCAGGAGGATATAAGTGAAAGCTGGCATTCATCCACAATATAAAGAAGCAACTGTTGTCTGTGCATGTGGTGAAACATTCACCACAAAGTCTACATCTCCCAAAATACACGTCGATATATGTTCTAAATGTCATCCATTCTTTACAGGCAAACAGAAGATAGTTGACGCTGAAGGAAGAGTCGAAAAATTCAAGAAAAAATACTCTAAAAAGTAGATATACTTAAGGAAAAATAAAAAACAGGAAACAGACTAAAGTTTCCTGTTTTTTATTGTATAAAAATAAATCTGATAAAATTGAGGAATAGATTGAAAAATATAGGCGGACAGGCAGTTATTGAAGGTGTAATGATGAAGGCACCAAAAAACTGGACCGTAGCTGTAAGAGACCAGAAAGGCGGCATTCATCTTAAAAAAGAGAGGCTCGCTGAGTTGCCCCGCTTTCTCAGATTTCCGGTTATACGAGGGGTAATTGTTCTTTTCCAGGCGATTACAATCGGAATAAAGGCAATAGAGTTTTCAGCAAACAAGGCATATGCTGAAGGGGAAGAGAAAAGTCTGGAAAAATTTTCTATAGCAATTACGATCTCCGTTGCTATAATGCTCGGAATCGTCTTATTCATTCTTTTGCCGTTGGAATTAACAAAACTTATAGGTCTTGTCTTTAATAATATAGCAGAAAATTCTTTTTTATTTAATTTTACAGACGGCATAATCAGAGTTATCGTCTTTCTGCTTTATGTAATTCTTATAGGTACATGGAAAGAAATGTCGAGGATATTCAAGTATCACGGTGCAGAACACAAGGTAATACATGCCTATGAAGAGGGCAGAGATTTAACAATCAATAATGTAAAAGAATATAGTTCGCTTCACCCGCGCTGCGGTACGAGTTTTCTGATGATAGTCATGGTTTTAAGTATATTAATATTCTCATTTATTCCCCAGCACTGGTCGTTCTTTAACAAATTTCTTTCAAGAATAGTTCTCATACCTGCTATAGCAGGTCTTTCTTTTGAATTCCTGAAATTTTCTTCTCGACATAAAGACAATCCTGCAATGAACCTTCTAATTCAGCCCGGATTACTATTACAACGCCTTACCACGAGAGAGCCTGAAGAAGCAGAGCTCGAAGTTGCACTCAGCGCCCTTGTGGAGGTATTAAAATTAGAGGAAGAAAATGCTTGATAAACTTCTTGAAATTGAGAACAAATATGAGGAAATCAGCAATATACTGGTTGAACCTAAAGTTCTCTCCTTACCTTCAGAATTCCAGAAATACTCGAGAGAATATGCTGAGCTGCAACCAATTGTCGATAAGATAAAGGAATACAGAAAACTTCTTTCCGAGCTTGAAAGTACTGAAGAACTGCTCAGAGGAAGCGACAATGAAATTAAAGAACTTGCACAGTCAGAACTCGATAAATTGAAGAAGAAAAAGCCCCTGCTCGAAAATGAGCTCAAGATAATGCTTCTCCCGGTCGACCCCCGGGATAAAAAAAGTGTTATTCTCGAAATCAGGGCAGGAACAGGAGGAGAGGAGGCTGCTCTTTTTGCTGCATCCCTTTTCCGGATGTACTGCAAATATTCCGAGTCTAAGAGATGGAAAGTAGAGATAATAAATATGAATCCCACAGGTCTTGGCGGTATCAAGGAGGTTATTGCTTCTGTCGAGGGGAAAAATGCATACAGCAAGCTCAAATACGAAAGCGGAGTCCACAGGGTTCAACGAGTTCCTACAACAGAGGCATCCGGAAGAATTCATACATCTGCTGCAACAGTAGCAGTTCTTCCCGAAGCAGATGATGTAGATATCAAAATTGACGAAAAAGATCTGAGAATCGATACATTCTGTGCATCAGGACCGGGTGGCCAGGGAGTAAATACTACATATTCAGCTGTCAGGATAGTACATCATCCTACCGGCCTTATCGTCCAGTGCCAGGATGAACGTTCCCAGATAAAAAACAAGGAAAAAGCCATGAAGGTTCTCCGTTCCCGGCTGTACGAGATTGAACTTGAAAAACAGGAAAAAGAGAGATCACTGGACAGGAAGTCACAGGTCGGCTCTGGAGACAGGAGTGAGAGAATAAGGACATATAACTACCCTCAAAACCGTGTGACAGACCACCGTACAGGGTTATCACTATTTAAGCTTGAGCAGGTACTTGAAGGTCAGATCGATGAAATGATAGATAATCTTATAACCCATTATAACGCTGAACGTTTGAAAGAATTGTAATTGAGGCTTCTTGATATATTAAAATCATCCACAGAACTTCTTAAGGAATCAGGCATTGATGAACCATCTCATGAAGCAGAAATTCTTATTCTGTATGCTGCAGGCACAGACAGGCTGACAGCATATAGAGATAACCCGGAAATCAGGCATAATCTGGTATCCAAAATCAATAAACTTCTTGAGCGCAGGGCTAACGGAGAACCTGTCCAGTATATAGTCGGATATGTAAATTTTCTTAATGTCAAAATAAAGGTTGGCAGGGGTGTACTTATACCAAGACCAGAAACTGAACTCCTTGCACAGGAAGCGATAAATGAATTAAGAATTCAGATTGCAGAACTTAAAACTAAAAAACCAGGATACAGAAGTCGAAAAGAATTCATCATCCAGAATCCAGCATCCAACATCAGCACATCATTTCATGTTCTCGATCTCTGCACCGGTAGCGGATGTATCCCGCTTGCAATTGCCAGAGAGCTTCCAGATGTATATATATATGGCATCGATATTTCAAAAACTGCAATCAGGTACGCAAAGACAAACGCTGATATTAACAGGATTAAGAATGTTACATTTATGAAAGGTTCATTATTTGAGCCTATCAAAGAACCTCTATCTTTTGACCTGATCATCTCTAATCCTCCGTACATAAAAACAGCCGATATGAATGAACTTCAGAGGGAGATTAAAGACTGGGAGCCTCTTGAGGCGCTGGACGGAGGTATTGACGGCCTTGATTATTACAGAAAAATCCTTGCAGGAGCCGGAAAATTCTTAAATAAGGAACGAGCTATAATGCTTGAACTGGGTTTCGGCCAGGCACAGGATGTTGCAGAAATTGCAATAAAAAACGGCTTCAGAAATATATCAATAAAAAAGGATTTCGCAGGAATAGACAGGATACTGAAGGCTGAAATATAATTAGCCTTTCTGACCCAGCTACTTTAAGTCCTGACCGGGATTCTTTGACAGGGTATACATAACAACTCCTATACATATAAAGACAAACATCAGAAAGGCAGAAAAGTTTTTTCTGAATTTAAGTTCATAATTGATTTCCTTTATCTGTTTATCCAGTTTATCCAGCCTTATTATGAATTTGTTGGCATTCTGCTTAACCAGAGATATATCAACTGAATGAAATAATATGCGGAAATCGGCATGGATGCTGAAAAGATTTTTGTCAAGCCTTTCAGTGAAAACACCGGCACGCTTTAACTTGCTTATATCTTCTCCAATGCTTTTTATCTTTTCTTCCGAAAGGGAAAGAGCCTGTTTCATATCTTTAGCCCTTTCGTAGGAATGGCATCGAGTGCAAAGATCCTCATTTATAATATCTATATCAGCCTTCCTTATATCGTGCGAACCATGACAAATTACACAATTCGGTCCTACTCCATAAAATTTTAATGCCCTTCCATGAATACCTTTGAGATAATTATTCAAGATCCCGATATGACACTTCCCGCAAAACTCAGGTACATTTTTATATTTCGGCTTTCCTACAAAACCTCTCTCAGGTAACATTGACATCATAGCATCCTTCGGATCACCCCCATGGCAGTCATGACAGGACACGTCATTCCGATAGTGCCAGCTTTTCTTCCATTTCGCCGGTATGGAACGAAGCCGAGGTTCCATCATTTCCGAGTCATGGCAGCCAATACATACGGATACATCAGACATTATATATTCTGATCTCAATACATCCACCCATACATATATAAAAAACAGGATAACCATGATGATTAAAACTATAAAAATATTCCTCACGAGTACATACCCCAAACTGTAAATGATATCCAAAAGAACAGAGATAAAATAAATAACGTTAAAAGAAAGGGCCTTCTCAGAATATTTTCTTCTTCCTTCTTATCAAAAAAAGGCCAGAAGAGAAATATAGCTGTAATAACAATCTGGATTCCGACTCCCAATAATTTATTAGGTATTATCTTGAGCATCTGGTATGGAGCCAGGAAATACCACTCAGGTTTTATATGAGCAGGAGTCTTAAAAGGATCTGCAGGAATATTAGCTTCTTCAGGCAAAAAAAGTGTTGGCAAAAACCCTATTATCAGAAACATTAATGCAAAATATAAAGCAACCATGAACATCTCTTTCAGAATAAAGTATGGATAAAAAGGGTATCCGTTATCATGGCTGTCGTGCCTGAATACAGTCCATTGACTTTTCTCTTTACCTGGTTCACCGAATGGCGGACTTGATATGCCTATCCGTCTAACCAGGAAAATATGAACACCTATAAAGATTATAAGAAGAAGAGGCAGAAAGGTTACGTGCAGTGCAAAAAACCTGTTAAGTGTAATACCTGTGACATTTTCTCCACCCCTTAGTATTCCTGCTATATAGTTTCCGGCATACGGAAAGGCAGTCGGTATGGTGGTAACAATGGTTGTGGCCCAGAAGCTCAACTGGCTCCATGGCAGAAGGTATCCGCTGAGACAGAACATAAGTGTTATGAGTAGCATGAAGCCTCCTGCTACCCAGGTCAACTCCCTTGGTTTCTTATAGCTTCCCATGAAAAATACTGTAAGCATATGGAGAAGCACAACTATAACTAGCAAGTTGCTTCCTACAACGTGCATCATCCTGAACAACCAGCCAAAGGGCACCTTCTCCATGATGTCCTGGACACTTAAGAAAGCATGATCTGAATGAGGAATATAATAGATAAGCAGAAAGAATCCTGTAACGACCTGTAATATAAATGCAACAAGTGCAACAAACCCAAGTGTATAAAATATATTGATATTCCTTGGTATCCTGTATTCCTTCAACTGTGTTCTTACTATTTCTTCAAGTCCGATCCTTATTTCAAGCCAGTTTTTAATCCTGCCGAGCATATTCTCACCCTATTAAAATATTCTCCCCTTTTAGTTCCAGGGGAAATCTCTGCAGTGGTCTCGGGGGAGGACCTGAAATAACATTTCCTTCCATGTTAAACGTCCCTGCGTGACACGGACAGAGCAATATATTTTTTCCCCTGTCATATTCAACAAGACATCCAAGATGTGTGCAGACTCTCGAAAGGGCTATATAACCCTTTTTAGGCCGGTTTATTATAATTACCGGTTTATTATTAAATACAATATCTTTTGCCTCTCCTATAGGTATTTCACTCTTTTTGATCTCAAATTTTATTTTTGCTGATTTAATTGCTGCAGGCTCAAGGAACCTCAACATGGGATAGCCAAAAGAAACCGCAGCAGTCGAACTGAGCAGAGCTAGGACTGATTTTAAAAACGTACGCCTCCGCATTTATTTCAGTCCTCACACCTGCATGGATAGTAGGTCAAAAGCAATGTCTTCAATTTATTAATAACTTCTTCCTTCGTACCGGCTTTTACCCTGTAGCCCGGCAGCTCATTGCATTCAGCAATCCAGTCTCCATTGTCGTTTTGATATATTACGAACTCTCTCATAACCCTTTCTCTTTTTTGATAAACCAGAGCTAATGGTAAAAGGCAACTTTCATATCAAGCTGGCAAGTCCAGATTAGCCTTTATATTACCCTATTATTTAAATATAGCACATCCTGATCATCCGTTTAATTACTTCACTTTTATTTTTAAATATCGTTAAAATATGTAAACCCCGTTAGAAGAAAATAACAACAATTTCTAAACGGTGTAAAATCTTTTTTTCGGAGCTTTTTTGGACATACTTAAAATCAAGGGCGGTAAACGCCTAAAAGGAACCGTACAGATAAGCGGTGCAAAAAATGCAGCCCTTCCCATAATGGCAGCTACAATACTCGCCCCAGGAGAACACTCTATATACAGAGTCCCCCATCTGAGGGATGTTATGACAATGGGAAGACTTCTCGCTGATCTCGGTTCTGGATTCCATTTAGAGAAAAACCGGGTAATGCTCGACTGTACAAACATTAGAAATTACAAAGCACCCTATGAACTTGTCAATACAATGCGTGCATCAGTGCTTGCACTTGGTCCGCTCGTAGCTCGATTAGGAAAGGCAAAGGTATCCCTGCCCGGAGGTTGCGCAATAGGAGCAAGGCCGATAAATCTTCATATAATGGGGCTTCAGAAAATGGGGGTATCTATTGTTCTTGAATCAGGATATATAATTGCTAAAGCTAAAAGGCTCAAAGGTGCATCTATATATCTTGATATACCTACTGTTACAGGAACAGGAAACATTATGATGGCAGCAACACTCGCTGAAGGTAAAACCCTTATCGAAAATGCTGCGAGAGAACCTGAGGTCGTTGATCTCGCCAACGCCCTCATTTCTATGGGTGCTAAAATAAATGGAGCTGGAGAAAGCATAATTGAGATAGAAGGAGTCAGATCATTAAAGCCTTTAACTCATACTATAATTCCTGACCGGATTGAAACAGGCACCTTTATGACTATTGCAGGTATAACAGGTGGAGACGTTACAATTAAAAAATGCTGTCCTGATCATCTAGATGCCCCGATTAATAAATTGAAAGATACTGGTATAAGATTCAAGCCCGTTAGCAACGGGTTTAGGATTATAAGTCCTTCAAAGCTAAAATCAGTGAGCATAAAGACCATGCCTTATCCGGGCTTTCCAACCGATATGCAAGCCCAGTTAATGGCGCTTATGTGTATAGCTGACGGAACCAGCGTGATTACTGAAAAGATATTCGAAAACAGATTTATGCATGTTGCAGAGCTTAGAAGAATGGGTGCTGATATAACAATCGAAGGAGGAACCGCAACAGTAAGAGGCATTAAAAAGCTTAAGGGTGCCCCTCTTACCGCAACTGACCTCAGGGCAAGCGCATCACTCATAGTTGCGGCACTTGCCGCTGAAGGAGTAACAACAATAAGAAGAATATATCATCTCGACCGCGGGTACGAAAGGATAGAAGAAAAGCTCCAGAAACTAGGAGCTGATATAAGAAGGGAGAAGCAGTAGAAAACCCCCGGAAAAGACGGGGATTTTCTACGAGGTAAAATGGTTCCGAAGGGGGGACTCGAAACACACTTCATAGCTTGGAATTTACTGATTTATAAGATTATTTTTTAGCCTGTATTGCCTCTGGTGACAGTTTGGTGACAGCCGATAATTTATTAAGTGACAATTTTTTGATATCCGTTCTTAAATTTTCAATGTGTTGATAGGCATACTTTTCAGTCATTTTTATACTGCTATGACCTAATAATCTGGAAGCCTTAAACAATGATGTGCCACTATTGACAAGTTGAGATGCAAAGGAATGCCTTGTTGCATCATAAAGTCTTAGATTCTCTGTAATACCAGTTTTCTGTCTCGCGCTAAACCAAACTCTATCTAATGCACTCGGTGAATAATATTTACCTGTACGAGGATTAATAAAAATAAAAGATTCGGGCAAATTGTTTCTAATCCTCTCTGAAATATATTCATACATCTCTGGATGAATAGGAATAGTAATTGATTTTGAACTCTTCCCCTCTTTCTTTTCTCTGTAAACATTTCCTGAAAATGAGGCAGATATTTTTATAGTCTGAGTTTTTAAGTCAATATCCTTACATTTCAAGGCCCGTGCTTCTGAAGGTCTGCAGCCATGTAACATAAGGAAAGCTATTATAGGCTTATCTTTATCCGATATATTCTTAAATAAAGTGGTTTGATCTTCTTGGGCAAGCCATTTAAAGTTGTGCTTGGCAACTTTAACTCTTGGAAATGCAGGAACATTATCAATAATCTCTAAATCGTTCTTGCAGTAACGTAAGAATGTTTTAAATAAATCGAGTATATTTTTTACAGATTTGCTTGAAATATCATATTTATTTTCAAGATGTTCTTTGTAATTTATTAAATCAATCTTTTTTAATTCTCTTACATCTTTAGTATTAAAATAATCCTTTGCAATATTTACAATTCTCGTATAATGCCTTGCATAAGACGGGGCAATATATTTCAACTTATATTCTAAAAACTGATCAAGGAACTTTGAGACCCAGAATTTTTCAAGTTCTGTTTTAATGTATCTGGAAGGGTCAAAATTATGATTCTTAATTTCATAGTTTATATAATATAGAAAATTAACGGCCCTCTGGTAAGTATCTAATGGCTGTCCTTGTTTATCACTAAAAATCCTTATCCTCTGTCCTTGATGATACAGGTCAATATAAAATCTTACAGGAATAATTTTACAAGCAGGACATATGAAGCCTAAGTGCCTGAACATAGAGATCTTTTTAGATACATCAACGAATGGACCTTGACATTTCGGACATGTCCCTCTTGACCTGATAACACCTTTCATCTCTTGCCCCCGTTTTGATTGAGAGTTTAAAGATAAATGATGTCATCCAGATATGTCAAGTTCTTATTTATCGCGGTCTCGGCTTCAAATATTATGAGTTTAGGCAATAGCGCACAATGAAATTGGTGACAGTCTGGTGACGGTGATCATGAAATATTGGAACCTATAACTTTCCTATTTTTTTTCAAAAAATGGTGCCGAAGGGGGGAGTCGAACCCCCACGGCGTCTCCACCACTAGACCCTGAACCTAGCGCGTCTGCCAATTCCGCCACTTCGGCAATGAGCTATCTTGAGCGCGCCTGCCTGCCAGCAGGCAGGCATATTTTCAAACCTCCGATTTCATCGAATGCTTCATTTTTAAGGGGCAAATTTATAATATCTTCACATAAAAAAACTGTCAACATCATAATCTTTGCCGAAAAATAGACAGACTATTTAACTTCTTGATTTCCCTGTCATTGCGAAGCAATCTATAAGACTAGATGAAAGCATCGGAGATTGCTTTGCTGAGTTTACAATGACAATCGATGACAATTTTCTATGTCTATTCCCCGGTTTTTTATTTTCTAACTAAGAAGATTACTTTTTATCAATAAGCTTGATTAGTGCTCTTGCGCTGCGTGCACCGGAAATAAGTGTGCCATTTGGCAGGATTATGGCAGGTGTGCCTTCTATACCGAGTTTTTCAGCAAGCTTTATATTCTCGTCTATGACTGTTGTTTCACATTTTGGCTCTGGCAACTCTTTGTTCTCAAAGGCATCTTCAAGGAGAGCTACTGAATTTTCGCACATTATGGCCTTTGACTTTTCATAAGCTCCCTTGTGCATAGGCAGTGGATATAGAAATATATAAAATGCTATATCTTTTCTTTCTTCTATTACCTTCTTCATCTCCTGATGAAGTTTTCCACAGAATGGTCATTCGGGATCATCAAAAACCGCAACCTTCTTTTTTGACTTCTTATCACCCATTACAAGTGCATTTTCATAAGGAATTAACGACAGGTCAATTTTATTTATCTCTTGTAAACTTTCCTCTGTGAGATTAACCATCTCCTTAAGTGAGAATATATTCCCTGCAATCAAATATTTATATGAATAATCAATATAGACAATTCCTTTCTTTTTGCCCGACTCAATACCTATTTCCCACAAACCTTTCATTGGTCTGTTCTGGACGTTCAATACCTTTACACCGGGAATCATTGTTCTCAAGACCAATTTTGCCTTTTCAGTATCTATGATATGGCATTTGATACATTCCTGTTCAATTTCGGAAAAAGCATATGCAGTATTACTGATTATAAAAAGCGCCAGATGGATAGTTATCAAAAGTATTATGGATTTACGCATTGCCAAGTATAACATATTTCATACTTTTAAAAAAAGGAAAAGTCTCAACTTTCAATTTACTGCTGCAGATCACTCTGATTGGAACTTTCAATACCTTTTACAACATCAGGGAAAACAAACTTAACCGTGTCCTCAAGAGCATCCTTCTTCACATATATCCTGAATTCCCAATACCCTCTCTTTGTCAGGTACACCTTCTCTACATGGTAAAGTCCATCCCCTATTTCTGTAATAACAGGCACACCTGGGGCACCAAAGCCATATTCGGGCATCCATGGAGTAATCGTTATTTCTGCTCCAATAACACCCATATCTTTTTGATCGTACATAAAAATATAAAAAGTATTTTCCCCTAACTTAAAATCATCTTTATTTAGCATCTCAATTCTGAACAGCCTATTATCTGTAATTTTCGATAGGCTGTTGTTGTGTTCGATAGACTTTAGTCTTCGTGATCCATCATGTTCACCATTAACTGCACCAGAGTTACCTGACCACCAGCATATAATACCCACTATGATCAATATGGAAACAAAGAAAAACCTAGAATTATATTTATATAGCATTTACTCCTCCATTAATGAATCTTCTGTTCAATATTACCTTACTATCAGAAAATAAACAACAACAGCAATTATTGCAAAGCAGACAGCCAGAAGAATCCTTATCCACCATCTCAACTTTAAAAATGTATAGAACTCTTTCCACCAGTTTATTTTATATATTTCATACCATTTAGTATTAAATAATAATGAGAGTTCATATGCCTCCTCCCAGAGGCTACGTTTTGGAGCAGGTTTCAGACCACCTTTATCCCAGTCTATCTTTCTCTCTTTAAACCAATCCCTGTCTTCAAGCCCCATAAATACCCCCATCTAACTATACAGAAAATTTCTATAAAACTTCTGAAGCCTTTCTGCAATTAAAGAATACCTTAAGCGCACCTGTAAAAACAATAAATCCATACTTTTCTGAGGCAGAATTCTTAATAATGGTGTGCCAATTCTGTAACCTTCATGATATAATTATTTGCATTGTCTTTTTTGAATAGGTTGTTTATGCACAGGATATTCAGAAATATACATTTTAAGATTTTCTTCTTCGTGCTTGTGCTTCTCATTACTACGACCTTAGTTTTTTATTTCATCACAGTACAGATAATGAACAAACACATTCAGAACGAGGTCGTCAAAAGAGCAGAGGGATTAAGCAGGAGTATTGCGGCATCAGCAGGGTTCAGCTTTCTATCCAAGGATCTGCTTGGCCTTGACAACATCGTTTATAAAATAAAGAATTCGAATCTGGATGTTGAGTATATTGCAATTGTCGGTACAGATAACAAGACTATAGTGCACAGCAACATCAGTAAAAGCGGAGAGATACTTAAACCGTCATCTGGCCGGCTATTCAAAGAAAGCTGGGACGGCACTGTCGTAAATGAAGTAAACGGTCCATACGGCTCTATCTTTGAGATATCAAGCCCTATAATATTTATGAATAAACAACTCGGTTCTGTGATACTCGGCATTAACAAATCGGTTCTTTTAACTGCACAGGATGTCTCTCGAAAAAGAATAATGGGAGTATTTACTGTTACGCTACTATTGGGTATAGTTGTCAGTATTATATTGTCATCTTTTATGACAAGGCCCATTAAAGAACTTTCAAAAGGTGTAGATGAACTAAAACATGGTAAAAGAAGCAGGCCACTGAAGATTTATTCGCAGGACGAACTGGGAAGGTTAACAGAAAGTTTCAATGAGATGACGGCATTGATAACTGAACAACGTGACAAACTTAGTGAATCTGCACGTAATCTAGAAGAGTCTTATATCTCTACAGTCAAGGTTTTAGCGGCAGCCATAGATGCCAGGGACCCTTACACACATGGCCACGCCACAAGGATTTCACAGTTATCATTAATGATCGGCAAGGAAATCGGTCTCAGTAAAATGGAACTTGAAGACCTTGAAATTGCATGCCTTTTCCACGATGTTGGTAAGATCAAGACTCCCGATTCGATTCTTCGTAAGAAAGGCAAGCTCGATTCATCGGAACGCAGGGAGATGATGCTTCATACAGAATATGGCGCAGAAATTCTCAGCAAAGCACCATCACTCCACAAATTTATTCCTGCTGTCAAGTATCACCATGAATGTTATGATGGCACAGGATATCCCGAAGGACTGAGCGGTGACAGGATTCCTCTTTTTGCAGCTATAATATCCATAACCGACACTTTTGACGCAATAACTTCAGATAGACCCTACAGAAGGGCTCTCTCGAATAAACAGGCGTTGAAGAATATGGTTGAACTTTCAGGCAAACAGTTTAATCCAGATCTCCTTAAGAGCTTTGTCCATATAATAGAAAAAGACAATAATCTTCGAGGGACGACATAATGAAAAATTCTCCTGCAAAGGCAATGACTGTTGTTGGAATTATATTATTTCTATTCTTTTCGTCATGCATGCAACTGAAGAAGGCAGAGGTGGATTTTAGACTCAGGAATACCGACCGGTACCTTGTCCAAGGTGATTTCCAGAAGGCTATAGATGCATATAAAGGTGCATACAGAAGATATCCGGAAGACCAGATGATATTGAACAACTACATTGATGCCATCAAGTATATAAAGAACACCGCTGACAGTTCATTCGACATGGAGGACTTTGCCGGTGCAGAGATAATCTACGGTATACTGTTTAACAATTATCAGGATTTTAAGGGGTTTTATTCGTTGCTCCCGTTTGACAGAGAAGAATTAATTACAAGGATAAATAACAGCAGAATAAACGTGATCAGAAGCCAGACTCAAAATTATATTGCTTCAGGCGATTTTCAAAAGGCTATAGATGCCTGTAATGTCATGTATACTAAATATCCCCAGGACAAGGTATTAACACGCAGTTATATAGAAACTATCGAAACCATAAAGAACACTGCCATCATGGCTTTTAACAAGGAGGATTTTGTATACGCTGGTAAGATCTACCACATTTTGCTGAATAACTTTCATAATTTTACTGAGTTTGCCTCTTTGCTTTCTTTCAACACTAATTATCTGAATACCAGGATTACAGCCTGCAGCAAAGCCCTTTTTAATAAAGGGCTCGAGCAATACAGAAAAGGCAATCTAAATAAAGCAATCTATCTGTGGGAGAGCCTGCTCGCTTTTGATCCCGACAATGCAGATGCCATGAAGGCAATTGATACAGCCAATACTCAGTTAAGAAATCTCGAGAAGAACAGATAACGATATTTCTAGGTTAAAACTTAAGATTTTTCTCCCATTTTGTTATCAGAAAAGTAATTTAACGAATCCGCTACAAAAAGCGGGGTGCACGGAGCAGGGAGCAGGGCGAACCAAATAAACAAGAGAAACTAGAGAAACCAAACAAACACGTAACCGATAGACGATAACCGAAACGGGCTTCGTAACTGTTACCGTAAGACGTAACCTTTTAGTTCTCATAGAGCACAGGGCAAAGGACATGGTGCAGATAAGATTGAAAATTGAATATTAGATATTAAATTGCCACATCCTCAATTTTCTGTTTCCTTTTTTGAACTCCACGGTGCAAATTTCAAAAGTAGGAGTATTCCGGGAACCGCTATCAGGGCACATGCAATAAAAAAGCTCTCCCATCCCATATGCTCAACAAAAAATCCCGTCGGTGCTGATGCAAAAACCCTCGGAACACCCATGAGGCTGGTAAGAAGCGCATATTGTGTTGCAGTAAATTTTTTGTTTGTAATACTTGCCATAAACGCAACAAAAGCCGAAGTCCCCATACCGCTACTGAGATTTTCAAAAGCTATTACACCGGCCAAAGCAGTAATGCTGTAACCTATTTTTGCAAGAACAGCAAAACCGGCAGTGGATAGTCCCTGTAGAAAACCAAAAATCCAAAGAGAACGGTTTATTCCAAGACGCAGCATAATAATGCCGCCTACAAAACCACCCGTTAATACAGCCCCTGTACCGAAAAATTTTACGACTTTACCAATTTCATCTGTCGAAAACCCCATATCAATATAAAAAGGCGCGGTCATAGCTGCAGCCATGGTATCACCGATTTTATAGAGAAGTATAAAGGCTAGTATCAATAATGAACTCCTTCGGGAAAAATATTCAACAAGGGGATCGATAACTGCTTCTTTCATGTTTCTTGGTTTTCCAACATTAATAACTGGTTCAGGAGTTAGAAGGGTGGTGATAACACCAGGGAGCAAACAGGCAGCCATTATCATGTAAACCAATGTAAATGAAATGTGAGCAACCATTATAAGGCCACCACCTCCCGCAAGGAGCATACCCGCTCGATATCCATTTACATAAAGCGAAGAACCTAACCCTAGCTCTTCATCAGCAAGGTCTTCCCTTCGATATGCATCAACAACTATATCCTGGGAGGCACTGAAGAAAGTAACCAAGAATGCTACAAGTGCCACCAGCAAAGGACTATTTTTAGGATCAGTTAAACCCAAACCGACAATTGAAATCATCAAGATTACTTGTACAACTAAAAGCCAGCCTCTTCTTCGGCCTAGAAAAGGCAGAGTAAAACGATCCAGAATAGGAGCCCATAAGAATTTGACTGTATACGGGAGTCCAACCAATGAAAATAAACCGATCATTGTCAGATTTACACCCTCAATTCTCATCCACGTTTTTAATACATCCAAGGTAAGATGAAGAGGAAGGCCGCACGCAAAGCCCATAATCAAGGCCACCAGCATCCGTCGGCTGAAAATCACCCTAAGCATGGATTTTCGACTTTCAGGCTTCATGTTTTCCTTTCAAGATGTTCATCAATTTGAATCGCTTATATTCTTCGGTCTCAATACAATCAGGCCGGGCTTTTCTGAAATATAATCTTTAAAGTCCTGATCAATCACTTTTCTGTGTTTACTGTCTGACGAGGCATGCCTTAGAAAAACTTTATTGTTCTCTTTGATAATAATCCCTACATGCGAAACATCCAATCCATCTTTTTCTGAATATATACCTGCATAATCTCCCGTTTTCAGTCTGTCTATAACTACATCATCAATTGAATCTGAAGGTATGTACCTGATTTCTCTCTTTATAGTGACAATCCCGGGTATAAAAAATGTCCCGTCTTCTCTCTTATTAAGTAACTTCAGTATTTTCTTAGTCTTTCCATCCCCGATCTGTTCTGTAACATCGTTAACAAAGTCTGAATTGAATTCTCTCCAATCAGTAAAGAAATGATTTCTGTTTTTAAATTCAATTACCCCATCCCTGTATCTGACCTTCTTAAGGTTTTCCTCAAATTCCAAATAAGAACTCGACAAGCGCATTGCCTCAATAGTGTCAATGAAGGTAAAACAATCAAATTCCAGAAGATTTATAGTAAAAACTTCACGGTTACTGATATCTCCGGTCAATGTTGATTCTTTATAAGTGTTGCCGATAAACTGTTTTGAGAGGGAACCGATTCGTCCCCCTGCATCACTAATCTTCGAATATTCTTCAATAACAACATTTAACTGTTCCTGAGACCAGTTACCAAGAATTATATTCATTTGTTCACCAATATAAAATAGATTTAATCACTAATAGAAGGTATCAAAAGATTGTTTAAATATCAAGAGATGTTTCTATAAGTGGAAAAGTCACTTTTTTTATCGTTATAATTAATATTGGATATCATGAGTAAAAAATCTCTAATATTTCTTTCTCTTTTAATCATCTGTCCTCTGATCGTCTACGTTCTATGGCCTTCTGATGTTAGCAGGATAAAAAAACTCTTCAAGCAAGGTGCCAAGGCTATTGAGAGTGAGAAAATAGATGATTTAATGTCAAAGGTTTCGTTCAATTATTCTGACGAGTATGGCCTTACGTATCTTTACCTAAAAGAAGGTATAGAGAAGGTCTTTATACAAATGGACGACTTCATTATCGAGTATGAAATAATAAAGATAGAAGTTAATGATAAAACTGCCAATGCAGAGCTTGATGTAAGAGTAATTGCAAGTTACGGACAGGATACAGGATATATAATAGGAGATGCAGCTGAGCCTGCTAATGTAATTTTCACATTAGAAAAAGTAAGGACTAAATGGTTGGTTAATAAAACCAGAGGAATTCCCCTATACTTTTAAATATTAACAAAGCAAATTCAGGAGGATTTAATGACTCAAAACTTCGAAAACGCTGTTTCATGCTGGAAGACGATAATGACTGATGTACAGAAAAACAGGGGACTTCTCTCTGCAATAGAAAAATTTGCAAGAGAAAATACAAAACCAGCAAAAATAGTGTTCGGCACATCAGGATGGAGGGGCGAAATAGGCACTGACTACACATTCAACAATCTTCGTATTGTAACTTCAGCAGTCATCGGGATGTTCAAAAGTAATGAAGACTCTGTTATGCATGCAATGGGGGTATCCGGTTTTGATGATATTAAAAAACGGGGTGTCATCGTAGGTCACGATAACAGATTTCTCGGTCCTGATCTGGCTATGGAGATAATAGGACTCCTTCAAAAAGATGGGATTAGAACCTGGTATGCTGGTGTGGCAACAACTCCTGAATTTTCAGCAGGAATCGAGATGCTTAATGCAGCCTGTTCAATAAATCTAACACCTTCCCATAACCCCGCAAATTATGCAGGGTTCAAGTTCAATCCTTCTGACGGAGGGCCTGCCGGCTCAGAAATTACTTCAAGAATAGAAGAGAGAGCAAACCGCATGATGAAAGAGCATGTTTTGCTTCAACCGAACATTGCAGAGCAGGCCGAAAAAATCGATCTGACTGATCTTTATATTAAATATATAAATGAGCGGAAAACTATTAATATTAAAAAAATCCTCGATTTTATCGGCAGTGAGGATTGCCTTGTATGTATCGATAATGTTCATGGTGCTACGAGGGGTCGGATACAGAGAATTCTCGGAAATTCAGATAAAATTAGATATTTAAGGACAGATGATGACTTTCTCTTCGGTGGTATAGCTCCAGAACCCTCAGAAAAAAATATGAACGGAGTCGAAAAGGAGTTAAATGAAAGTAATGCCAGATTAAAACTCGGTGTGATCATGGATCCTGACGGTGACCGTATCAGACACTCAGACGGCAGAATGCAGATACCCATGAACTATTTCGGCGCTATGGTACTTCATTTTCTCCATGTGTATAAAGGAATTTCCGGAGTCGTTGCAAAGTCAGTTGGAACAAGCAATCTTGTTAATGCTATTGCAGACAGATTCGGTGTGCCTGTTAAAGAGACAAGGGTTGGTTTTAAGAACTTCAGACCTTATATGTTAAAAACATCAAGAGAAAGGGCAATAGTTGCATTTGAAGAGTCTGACGGAATATCCGCATATAATCATACCCTCGAAAAAGATGCATTATTCGGCCTGCTTATTGCCATAGAGATGATGGCTGTTACAGGAAAAAATCTGAGCGAATATCTAAATGATATAATGGATGAATTCGGATACTACTACCCCGACCGTTCAGGTATAGAAGTAGAGCGCTCTCTTGTAGGAGAACCTTTGATTAAGAGGCTTTCGGTAATCAGGGAAAAATATAAAAAAGGGACGATTATCAATATTGGCGGAATCAGCAGAAGCGTAAAAGACGTAATTACAATTGACGGCACAAAGCTCGTGTTTGATGACGGCTCCTGGCTGATGATAAGGCCTTCAGGCACAGAGCCAAAGGTAAGATTTTATATTGAAGCAAGGACAGAAAAAGGTAAAAAGCCTGTATTCGATACAGCAGAGTGGATTACAAAACAGGCGCTTGGGATGTGATTTTGTAGAAAACATTATTTGTTCTCAGTTTATGAACCCGGCCTTTTCCTCTGTATTTTATTCTTGAACGGTTACAGGGTTTTTAGTTTCTTTAGTCTCTTTAGTTTCTTTGGTTTCTTTAGTTTAAACCAGAGAAACTAGATAGACTGGAGAAACCAGATTGCGATACAAGCCTTGTAAAGTAGAAAAGCTAACTTTATAAGGCGGGTGTCGTTCCAACCAACGTGACCTTAACTTTTTTATGGGGTAAAAAGAATTGAATTAATTATGGATTTATCAAGAAACAGATGCCTGCACAATAAATTCCCTCATCGACTCTCTTGCACCATTTAACCAGGGCGTTTCTCTGGGATGTACCGAGTGCTTTGCCGTGAATTTCAATTTGAATATCTTCTTGAAGTTTTTGATAGATGTAAATGCAGGCACCGTTCATGCTTAGATTTGCAGTTATTCCTTCAAAATATTTATAATCTCTGCTTATCAAAGGATGAGTATATAAGATTGTGCCGATTATGGGGGTTCTCTTTTCTTTCCTTGTATCTAACTCTAAGTCTTTTGGTATAAGGTACATTTTCATAAAGAGGTAAATTTAAAATATACTCCTTCCCGCCTCGATCCCCATTTGCTGCTTTTGCATGAAAATAAATTATAATTACTGCATCTGTCAATCACCCTTGGTTTGAATTTTAAAAAATATTTAGTATTAAAACTAAAGTTGTAACTCTAGAAACAGAGCAATAAGATAAATTAAGGTATTTCTAAAACCGGATAATCTATTTGACCTTATCAGCAAAATTTTTGTAACATTTACTTGGCACTGCCTCAATATCATTAAAAATGAGATAAAATGACCCCTGTCTTTATTAATATACAGATTATTGAACTGGAGGTAATTAAATTAAAAAGATGAATATTGACGAGCTCTGTATTAATACTCTTAGAATGCTTTCTGCCGATGCTGTCCAGAAAGCCAATTCAGGACATCCCGGCATGCCGATGGGTGATGCAGCAATGGCCTATTTATTATGGACAAAGTTCTTAAAGCATAACCCGAGAAACCCTTTCTGGCAGGACAGGGACAGATTTATACTGTCAGCAGGTCACGGTTCAATGCTTCTTTACAGTCTTCTTCATCTGACAGGTCACAATATCTCAATGAGTGATATAAAAAACTTTCGACAGTGGGAAAGTAAAACTCCGGGACATCCGGAATATTGTCTTGAATGTGGTATCGAGACAACAACAGGGCCTCTGGGACAGGGCTTTGGAACAGGTGTAGGTATGGCCATAGCTCAGAAATATCTTGCAGATATGTTTAATAAACCTGGGTTCAATATAGTAGATCACTATATCTATGCAATTACAAGCGATGGAGATATGATGGAAGGCATCTCTTCTGAAGCAGCGTCAATAGCTGGACACCTGGGTCTCGGCAAGATCATATACCTATACTCGGACAACAAGATATCCATTGACGGGCCAACTGATCTTACCTTTACCGAAAACGTAGGTGACAGGTTTAAAGCATACGGCTGGCATATAGAGAAAGTCGACGGGAATAATCTCAAAGAACTGGAGTCCGCCATCAGAAAAGCTCAACAAGAGAGGAGGAAGCCCTCTTTGATTATTGCTCGCACACATATCGGGTACGGCAGTCCCAATAAACAGGACACAGCTGAAGTCCACGGTGCCCCACTTGGCGAGGAAGAACTGCGTCTTACTAAAGAAAAACTCGATTGGCCTCAGAAAAAATTTTATATTCCTCAAAAGGCATTGAGACATTTTCGCAAGGCGGTCGAAAAAGGGAAGAAAGCAGAAAGGATGTGGAACGATTTACTTAAAAAATACAGGGTAAAATACCCAGCCCTTGCCAAACAATGGGTTATGATGGTAAATCGTGATAACGGTGATGTCTACAAGAAACACCTCCCTGTTTTCAAAACTTCGGAAGGCCCCATGGCCACCAGAAGTGCTTCCGGTAAGGTAATTAACAGCATAGCTGAATTCATGCCTCAACTAATTGGCGGCTCCGCTGATCTTACACCATCTAACAACACCTATTTGAAAAATTATCCTGATTTCGGTCAAAAGAAGGGTGGCCGGAATCTGCACTTCGGGGTCAGGGAACATGCAATGGGAGCTATCCTTAACGGCATGGCGCTTAGCAAAATGCTCATTCCCTATGGCGGAACATTTCTGATATTTTCCGACTATATGAGACCCGCCATACGTATTTCTGCACTAATAAAAGCCCATGTAGTATATGTTTTTACTCATGATTCTGTTGGCCTTGGTGAAGACGGCCCGACCCATCAGCCGATAGAACACCTCTCCAGCCTGAGAGCAATGCCGGAAATTACAACTATCCGGCCTGCGGATGCCAATGAGACTTCTGTTGCATGGCAGGTCGCTCTTGAACACAAAGAAGGACCTGTTGCACTCATCCTTACCCGCCAGAAACTCCCGGTCATTGACAGAAAAAAATTCGCATCTGCTAACAACTTGAAAAAGGGAGCCTATATAATAGCTGACTGCAAGGGCAAAACTCAGCTCATTCTCATTTCATCTGGTTCAGAGGTGCCACTTGTACTTGAAGCTTATGAAAAACTCTCCTCTGAAGGTCTAAAGGTGCGTGTTGTCAATTTAGCATCTTTCGAGCTTTTTGAGAAACAACCTGTCTCATACAGAAATAAGGTACTGCCTCCTGATATCGAAAAGAGACTTGCTGTAGAAGCAGCGTCAACACTGGGTATGTATAAATATCTCGGCATTAAAGGAGATATTATCGGTATAGACCGTTTTGGTGCATCCGCACCTGCAAAGGTTATCTTTGAAAAGTTCGGTTTTTCAGTAGATAATATTGTCAGACATGCAAAGAAACTATTGAATAGATAAAATCTGCCCCCCCTCAACCCCCAATAATCCCCCTTTATCCCCCTTTAATAAAGGGGGACGGGGGGGCTACTAAAGGGTAAATGACTCATAGAGGGTATGGTATGTTATCTAAAGTACTTTTTGAAAAAATGAAAATAGCAGTAGGTTCAGATCACGGTGGCTTCCATCTGAAAGTGGAGATTATTCCCTATTTAAAAAGCCTGAAACATAAAGTTATTGATGTCGGGGCTCATACCCCTGCACCCTCCGATTATCCTGACTTTGCAAAGGCTGTAGCAGAATGCATTATCACAAAAAAAGCAAGTCGCGGTATCCTGATCTGTGGAAGTGGTGTAGGCGCATGCATCGCTGCAAATAAATTTCCAGGTATCCGGGCATCAGTATGTCACGATACATTCTCAGCTCGCCAGGGAGTGGAGGACGATAACATGAATGTACTTTGTTTAGGTGCAAGGGTTATCGGTACAAAGCTTGCGGCAGAGATCGTTAAGACATTTATAAATGCAAAATTCTCAAATGCAGCACGCCACAAAAGAAGGCTAAAAAAAGTCATAGCAATCGAAAAGGTATTTTTGAAATAATATTATTACCTTAGTTAACTTTTGTATAATAAAATCTAGTTATGTCCAGGCTCGAGCAGGAACTCGAAAAAATAATAAAGAGTTTAAAAACAAGAAGAACAGTCTTAATTTTTATATTTATAAGTGCGTTTGCCGGAATCATAGGAGGCTCGGTTTACTGGATCCTCTCAGACCTGCCAAGATTAAATGCAATAGAAGAATATCTCCCTATTGAATCATCAAAAGTCTACTCTGCTGACGAGAAACTTTTGGCAGAACTTTATTACGAAAGACGAACTTTTGTTCCTTATTATGAAATACCCGAACATGTAAAAAAGGCATTCATCGCTATTGAAGACGTTCGCTTCTACGAACACACAGGAGTTGATTTCAGGGGAATATTAAGAGCACTTTGGCAGGATATCAAAGCTGGCAGTATTGTGCAGGGAGGAAGCACAATAACCCAGCAACTTGCCAAAATGCTCTTCTTAAAACCTGAAAAATCGTTAATGAGAAAAATAAAGGAGGCTGTAATTTCAATACAGATTGAGAAGCGCTATACAAAAGACGAAATCCTCGGTCTTTATCTGAATCAGACATATTTCGGTACCAGGGCATTTGGGGTTGAGGCTGCTGCTCAGACCTATTTCGGAAAATCAGTAAGTAATTTATCCATTGGTGAGGCAGCCCTTCTCGCAACTCTTCCAAAGGCTCCTTCACTGTATTCCCCTTTTATCAATCCGAAAAAGTCTGAAAAGAGGCGCAAGGCGGTATTGAAAGCAATGCTAAAAAATAAATTCATAACATCCGTGAAATATGATGAAGCACTGAAAGAGCCGCTTCCGGCATCCCCTCATTTCAGAAAATATGAAGCCCCTTATTTTATAGAATTTTTACGACAGCAACTCGAGAAGGAATATGGTTCTGAGGTTTATACTGCAGGATATAAAATCCATTCAACCATTGACTCTAACATGCAGCACATTGCAGAAGAAACTCTCGCTCAGGGAATTAAAACTATAGAAAAACGGGTAAACCCGGGCATTCAGGGAGCACTTATAGCAATAGACATTCACACAGGACATATAAAGGCAATGGTCGGCGGATTTGATTTCTGGCAAAACCAGTTCAACAGGGCAACACAGGCTTTAAGGCAGCCTGGCTCATCATTCAAACCATTTGTATATTTAACTGCACTGACACAGGGCATGACTCACGAGAATACAATCTACGACCTTCCAATATTGTTTGTTGGTTCACAATCGGATAAGGAGTGGTCTCCCAAAAATTATAATGATGAATATCATGGTGAGGTCACTTTACAGACAGCGCTTGCTAAATCATTAAATGCTGCAACCGTCTATCTGGCAACCATAGTCGGGATAGAAAATATTGTAGATGAATCAAAAAATCTCGGCATTAAAAGCAGACTGCATCCTTATCCTGCACTCGCACTAGGTGCATCCGATTTGACCTTAAAAGAACTTGTCGGTGCTTTCTCTGTATTCGCCACAGGCAATAGAATGGAGATAATATCTTATGAGAGGATTGAGAATAGAGACAGAATTTTAATCGAAGAAAATTATCCAAAATACATCAAAGTTCTTGATGAAAATATAATTGAAGAAATGAAAATTCTTCTTTCAGCAGTCATAAACGAAGGCACAGGCATTAGAGCAAAAACCGTCGGGAGGACCGTCTATGGTAAAACCGGAACCACCAATGATTTCAACGATGCCTGGTTTATAGGATTCGACGAAAATGTTTCTGTCGGGGTATGGATAGGAAGAGACGATCACACCCCCATCGGTAAAAAAGAGACAGGCGCAAGGACTGCACTGCCCATATGGATTGAGTTCATGAAAAAAATAGAGCCCTACATGGAATAGAATTATAAATGCAAATTTATTTTGATAATGGATAAAGGCTGGCTACTGAGTTATATTCACTTCAGCACTGTCATAATAAATTTGATGGTAATCTATAGATCCGTTCATGTTCATATCAACACCGAAATAGCATTTATATGTACCTGCAGGTAATCCGGATATATTTAATACTTCATAAAGATTAAACCTAGCTAGACTACACCATGAAGTCTACGGAGGTTGGTGAAGTCTGTAGAGGTTTAACTCAGAGTGACTAGAACCTCCATAGACTCTTAGGTGTCCCCCCAACAAATCCCCCAAGATTCGTTTGGAAAAATTAAAAAGATTAAATTTTATATTTTTTAATCAATCAGATTGAATATAATCAACAATTTTGTGATGAACGGCTTAAAATATGTGATAAACGGTCGAAAATTATATTTCTCTCGCTAGTTTGTTTGATCTCACATTCCTTGTACATGCTCATTCTGTTTCTTTGACTGCATAACTTTTAAAATAATATGATAAATCAAGATACGTAATCAAATTATAGTAAGGGCATTCTTGAGGTCATTAATCCTTCGTCTTGCTACAGGTATTGAGGGAACGCCTTTCTTTTCGAAGTCAATAATATTATTGCCTTCCGGATCTTTTCTTATCTTATGCACTCTATCCAGATTGACCAGAAAGCTTCGATGTACCCTGAAGAGCTTATGTCCCGTATATCTTATTTGTATATCCCTCAATGCAAGTCGAACATAATAAAGCCTGTTTTCCGTATATACCTTGCAGTAGTTACCATCACACTGAATAAAATAGATCGAGGGCAAATCCAGGAATACAAATGAACTGCTATCAAATATCGATAGTTTCTTAATGTCTATTTTTTTGTCCTTACTAATCTCAGCACATATCTCTTTATTTACATCAACAAATGCCATGACAAAAAAAGATTTCAAGGAACTATGTTTTAACTTCATCTTGAAAACATTCACCGCTAAAACCCTGTTCAGTACATTCATAATGATTGCTTCGGGAAGATCATGTTTAGATTTGCGGGCCTCATTGAGAATATAACTGATCCTGGAGTGGCTTTTCTTTTTATGATATTTATAAACGCTTTTGCCTATTTTTGAAATATCAAGATTTAATACATTAGAAGCATATTTATTTATGCCTATTACACGGTAATCCGGTGATAAAATAACAACACCAATGTCTAGGTCGCAGATTATCTCAGGATTAATCATCTCTACTGCGTTATTCTTATACAATAAGCATGCCAGCTAAGCCAATACAGAAATATCATTGTTTTACAAGGAAATTTTGTGAAAATTGCCTTTTAGGTTGGTATAAAAAATATAAAAAGTTTTAATAAATTATAAAAAAATTTTACATTTTTCCTGCGAGGGGGTAACAAACACTTCTTTAATTAGTAGCTCTTGAATAGAAAATAAGAACAATTTTAAATAAATCAAAAGGGAGAAGCAAATTATTGCCTATATTTGATCTATGCTTTATTTTGCATCCTTCTTTGTCGGCTCTTTCGGCTGTTTATCCTTCTCTGGTGAAGCGGGAGGTTGTTTTTCTGTCTTTCCAGTATCTTCAGAGGAATCTGCAAATGCGTCTTTATAAATCTCAATCTTATACTGTTTCTTCAGTTTATCGACATAATTATCGAAAAGTTCCTTCTGTTTATCTCCTAAAAGTTTCTGAGAGATCATATCACTGACCCTTTCAAATTCAATAACAGATCCCCCTTTTCTGTCAACTACCTTAATAATATGATAGCCATACTGTGTCTTCACAGGTTTGCTGGTCTCGCCGGCCTTCAGTCCAAATGCTGCTCTTTCAAACTCAGGAACCATCTGGCCTTTTGATAAATAACCGAGATCGCCGCCATTTTCCGCGGTAGCTTTATCAATAGAAACCGCTTTAGCAATATCCTGAAATTTTTCACCTTTCTCCAATCGAGCCAGTATTTTATTTGCTTCTTTTTCTGTCTCAACGAGTATATGACTTGCCTTGATCTGTGCTGCCGAAACAAATTCACCCTTGTTTCTGTCATAAAAATCCCTGACTTCCTGGTCCGAGACTTTTGCCTTTGAGACAATTTCTTTTTCGAACAGCTCAGTAATAACCGTTATCTTCCTGAATTCCTCAATCTTTCTTTTAACATCCGGACTCTTTGCAATGCCTTTCTTAATGGCATCCTGATATATGAGCTCCTTTTTAATTATTTCGTCAAGAAGCCTTCTTTTGCCCCCTGCATCCTCAAACATCTGTTTTGCATAATCCGGCAGTGCATTAAATTCTCTCTCAAGCTCAGAATGTTTTATTTTGGTATTACCAACCTTGGCGATATAACGGTCCTTCTGTTCCGTATCCTTTTTTGAACAGGCAAAAAAGGATAATATTAACAATATAATAATAAAAGCCTTCTTCTTCATTAATGTGCCTCCAAGCAATTGAATGTATTTATAGAGTGTATTATTTATAGCATACATAAACATATAATTGCACCGTTTTTTGACAAGGCAAGAAATTATATGATAGATTAATAAAAAATAAGCAGGAAAAACTATAAATATTATTTTAGGCATTTATATTAGAGATCAGATGCGGATTATCCCTTACTGATTTTCTTATTATGAAGGGAATTAAAAGATCAATAAAACTATATAAAAAGGCTCTTAATGTCATCCCTGGTGGTGTCAACAGCCCTGTCCGAGCATTCAAGGCAGTCGGAGGCAATCCCCTCTTTATCAAAAATGCAAAAGGTTCAAAGATCTATGACGCCGACGGAAATTCTTACATAGATTATGTCTTGTCCTGGGGGCCGATGATACTAGGTCATGCACACCCCAGGGTTGTAAGGGCTTTAAAGAATGCTGTAGAAAAAGGTACTAGTTACGGTGCTCCAACATCACTTGAGGTTGAACTCGCTGAACTTATACTTAAGGTATACCCTTCCATTGACAAAGTCAGAATGGTAAACTCCGGCACAGAGGCTACAATGAGTGCCATCAGGGCTGCAAGAGGATTCACAGGAAGAGACAAGATAATTAAATTCGAAGGGTGTTATCACGGACATGCTGACGGCCTCCTTGTTAGAGCAGGCTCAGGTGCAACAACATTTGGTGTGCCTGACAGTCCAGGGGTACCAAAATCATATGCTAAAAATACTATCACATTGCCATTTAATGATTTAGGAAAGCTAAAAGGCACGATTGAAAAAGAATGGCGTTCAATCGCATGTGTCATTCTCGAACCCGTTGTTGGAAATATCGGTTGTGTACTGCCGAAGCCAGGTTTTCTGGAAACTATCAGAAAATTGACTAAAAAAACCGGCATTGTCCTTATTTTCGACGAAGTAATGACCGGATTCAGGGTTTCCTATGGAGGAGCACAGTCATATTATGGTATAAAACCTGATCTTACATGTCTCGGGAAAGTTATAGGTGGAGGACTTCCTGTAGGGGCTTACGGTGGGAAAAAAGAAATAATGTCGATGGTGTCACCTGAAGGCCCTGTTTACCAGGCAGGTACTCTCTCAGGCAATCCACTGGCAATGACGGCAGGTATCGAAACACTTAAAGAGCTATCTAAAAGAGACAATTACAAAAAGATTGAAAAGAATTCTTCAATGCTCGAAAAAGGCCTGGTTGATGCTGCCAGACGCGCCGGTGTCAGAACTCGTTTTTACAGGGCAGGGAGTATGTTCTGCACTTATTTCACTGGCAGAGAGGTCTACGATTATAAGACAGCTAAAACTTCAGATACTAATAAATTCTCAAAATTCTTTTCAGGAATGCTGCATAGAGGCGTTAACCTTGCTCCATCTCAGTTCGAAGCAGGTTTTATGTCTCTTGCACATACAGACAAAGATATAGAAAAAACAATAAAAGCTGCATACGAAGCGCTTAAAGAGATCTAAGCTCTCAGAGTTCCCGGGGGGGGACTTAAATGCGTATCATTCCTTCTAATTGGATTAAAGAAGGCTTACCTTTTAAAGCAAAGATTCTCATCGCGGTTTTTATGCTGTTCATAACTATTGGCGGTGGAATCGTAGGATACAAGTTTTATGATTATACCCGGAATAATCCCAAATTCTGTGTAAGCTGTCATATAATGCAGCCTTCCTATGAGGCATGGGAAAAAAGCGAACACAGGGATATAAACTGCCATGAATGCCATCGCCTGACAATTCCGGAGATGAATAAACTTCTTTTCAGCTTTATAGTAAAAAGACCTGCGACTATTCCTGAAAGACACGGGAAGATTATCGTTACATGGCAATACTGTGCAAAATGCCACCTCGAAAAAAATGTAATGTTTAAAGCTGCAAAAAGAATTAACCGGTCAAGGATGCATGCCAAGCATGTTTTTATGGAACAGATAGAATGTGTCAAGTGTCATGGATACATAATACACAAATTTACCGCAGAAGAGGGATTCTGTGTTAAATGTCATCAACAGAAAATAGTTCACGGTACAGGTATGGAAAAACTTGCATGCCTAAACTGTCATACTGACAGAACAGAAGACCTTAGGCCCGGTCCCAAGAAGTGCTTGTTCTGCCACGGAAGCGAGAAAATAAGGCAGGAGTTGATTGCGGGAGGAACACTCGATGTTACCCATTATCAGCCTGATGAGGAAACCATTAAAAGGGCCATCAAGATTAACAGGCCTGAAAACGCACCAATGCAATTTAACTGTTATGAATGTCATAAGCCGCATGAATCCGCAAGACCAGACTGGAACGACTGTTTTAAGTGTCATAAGAATGTAATTAAGATCGGAAAACACTATACTCATGTTGAGATTATGGGTATAGCTTGCAAAAAGTGTCACAAACCTCATATATGGAATGTAACCAAGAAACAGGCCCGGAAAGACTGTATACTATGTCATGATTATAAAGACCCAGCGACATTTATCGGGCCATAACTTTTTAAACAATTATCCGACCTTAGAAACTCCACGTATGAATCCCAAAAATGCGTTTAAAGCAGGTATACATGTTATATAGTTGGGCATGTTTCTTGAGCGGACATAGTGAAATTTTTGGGATACCCGTCATGGCGAAATAAGCGTCCCCGAGAAGTCGGGACGAATTTTTACTGTCTTAGTCCCGAAACTTCGTGACGAGTTTAAAAATTCGAGCGAATGAGTCATGAGACGGGTAAAAATTTCCCTCCAGGGAGCGAAAGGAATATGTTCAACTACTTAAACCCAAAAAATAAAATAATATTCCGGTTACTGAAAAACATGTATAATTAATTTAAGAGATTATTTGAGGTTCAGTTCATGAAAAATCATGTTTTTAGGCCTTTATGGGTAGTCTTATGTCTTATCGTTTTACTTTTAATCGCCAGAAATATATTTGTACCTGAGGGTTTTGGTATTCATGAAAGAGGCTATATGTACGGCTGGTACAGAAATGGCAATATAGAGGAATGGAAAGAGTTTAAGGTTAAGTATCAGGATTCTGATTACTGCAAAAACTGCCATCCTGACAAGCATGACAGCATCATGATGACAGCCCATGCGCTTATATCATGTGAAAACTGCCATGGACCTGCGATCGAGCATCCTTCAAATCCGCCTAAATTATCGATAAACAGAAGCAGAGATGCATGTCTTAGATGTCATTCATACCTTTCGTATCCTACAAGCCTGAGGTCAAAGATAAGGGGCATTGATTCTGCAGAGCATTATACTGAGATAGAATGCTCTGCATGTCATAATCCGCATAAGCCAAGTTTAGAAGGACTGAAATGATATCCAGAAGAAATTTTCTCAGGTACAGTCTTTTAGGAACTGCAGGTATGGCTCTCCCTTTGACTATTACCGATCTGATTAAACCCGAAAGACTTTTTGCTTCTGCAGAGAACAAAAAAACAAGATGGGCTTTCCTTGTGGACACATATAACTGTGTCGGATGCGGTTTCTGTGTTAAAGCATGCAAACTTGAAAACGAAGTCCCATATGAAGCATCAGTTTCAAGAACATGGGTAGAGAGGTATATTATTACAAAGGACAACAAGTTCTTTGCTGACACACCCATGGCAGCGAGGGATGGATTTATAACCAATAAAATTGACCTTGGCCTCGGTAGATATAAGGAAATAAAAAATGAAGAAATAGAAAAGGCGTTCTTTGTGCCCAAGCTCTGTAACCAGTGCGAAAATCCGCCCTGTGTCCAGGTATGTCCGGTTGGTGCAACGTATCAGGCACCCGACGGCGTTGTATTTGTCGACAGAACCTGGTGCATAGGCTGTGGATACTGTATAATGGCATGCCCTTATGGTGTCCGCTTCTTTCACCCGGTATACAGAGTAGCTGATAAGTGTAATTTCTGCTATCACAGAATAGCAAAGGGCTTGAAACCAGCATGTGTACAGGCATGTCCTTTTAGGGCAAGAACTATAGGGAATATTAATGACCCTTATGATGATGTTACAAAAACTATAAAGACCAAAAGGGTTTCAGTTCTAAAGGATGAATATGGCACAAATCCTCATGTCTTCTACATAGGGCTCAGCAAGGAGGTAAGGTAATATGGCACATGGAGAGCTCTGGACGCTAAAAGAATTATTTGTATATCCTAATGAACTCATATACTGGAGCATACAGATTGTAATGTATCCTTTTATGACCGGTCTTGTAGCAGGTGCTTTTGTTCTGTCATCTCTTTATCATGTTTTCGGCATAAAAGAACTGAAGGACATGGCACGTTTCTCACTCGTATTCTCTTTTGCCCTCTTGTTCGCTGCACCCCTGCCCCTCCTCTTTCATCTACTGCAGCCCCAAAGGGGTATTAATGTTTTCTTTACACCGCATTTCACCTCAGCAATAGCTGCCTTTGGTATCGTTTTTTCGGCTTATGGTGCAATCGTTGCATCTGAATTATGGTTTATATACAGAAAACACTTTGTTGAGATTTCCCTCATTCTCAGGAATAAATCCGATAAGGGTTTTGGTGATTGGATAAAATATATGATCTTTAAAGCTTTAGCACTCGGTGCTTATGATATCAGCGTTGTAGCACTTAAAAAGGATGAAAAAGCTGTCAAAATACTTTCAGGAATAGGGATACCGGTTGCATGCTTCCTCCACGGCTATGCAGGTTTCATATTTGGCTCTGTTAAGGCAAACGCCCTCTGGATGACTCCTCTTATGCCTGTAATTTTCATAATGTCGGCAATTGTCTCCGGTATAGCGCTATGTATGTTGACGTACATAATAATAATGGAAATAAAAAAGCGGGCAGCCAGAAAGGCCAGGAAACCGTGGGATACAGCATCACTTGAAGAGTTAAAGGGGATTGAGATCGACTTGGTAAAGAAAACCTCAAAATACCTCGTTTACTTCATGATATTTGCCATAACACTAGAACTTCTTGACCTTGTATTCAGGGGTTATACTGCAGTCAAGGCATGGGATATATTAAGGACAGTTATATACGACAGAGAGTTTATTAATATCTTCATAATACAGTACGGACTCGGTACACTGCTACCATTTGTTCTTTTATTAACACCTGGTCTCACGATAAGGCGAACAATAATTGCGCTGTTGCTTGTATTAACAGGAGTCTTTATGATGAGGTGGAATGTTGTAATCGGCGGCCAGGCCTTTTCCCTGACATTCTCCGGATATATGCATTACAATATGCCGATAATTCCTCATGATATCGATACATTAAAGGAAGGTATAACAGGAGCAATTATTATTATTCTCTCTCCATTTATGTTTTTCTGGTTTATTAACAAATTAATGCCCGTTTTTAAGAATTAAGAAATGTTTCACGATACTAATAGTGAAAGGGCAGAGGCTTACAGGATACTTGCCGGACTTTTTCTTAATGTACCTGAAGATGAGATATTGAAAACAATCAAGGAAGATTTCGGACTGGATTCAAAAGAAACCATAGACGAGATTTCCGCGGATTTCGATTATCTATTCCAGGAACCAGGAGGCTGGCTTCAACCATTCGAATCTCTTTATACTTCTCCTTCAAGCACGATGTCTTCGATTAAAGTTTCTGAGTTTTATGCTGCTGCCGGGCTGACAATTGACAGAGAAAAGTCATTGATGCCGGACCACCTTGCTGTGGAATTTCTATTTATGAGCTATCTTATAGACAACAACCTGATTGATTTTCAGAAAAAATTCCTTGAAGAACATATAATAAATTGGGTACCTTATTATTGTGAGGAAATAAAAAAACATGCTAAAACCTTGTTTTATAGTGAGGTTGCACAAATAACAAAAGATTTTCTGACTTCTGAGCATGAAGAAAATCTTAAATAATTAGAGGAATATAAATTGGCAGAAAAATCTTTCTTCAGACAGCTCCTTCAGGCAAGCACTGTGGGGTTCAATCTTGTTGCTGCTACTTTTATTGGGCTTGCTATAGGTTACGGGCTTGATGCCCTTTTTAACACTTCCCCATGGCTTACAATAATATTTCTTATACTTGGAATTATTGCGGGATTCAGAGAGCTTTACAGATTAGCACAAAAACAGGATAATGGAACTGATAAAAAAGATATATAGGAAATCAATTATAGCTTTGATTCCTCTCGCTATACTTTCTGCTTTCATTGAGTGGAAAAAACTCCCCATCAGTATCATCATTGGCGGGTTACTCGGGCTTGCAAACATCAAGGGACTTGCCTGGGGTGTTGAGGGCTTTTTTGGGCAAAACAAGGCAGGAGGCCCTATGGTTTTATTCAGCATGATCCGCCTTACGCTGCTCATTATAATAATTGCCATACTTCTTTATCTCAAGCTTGTAAATATCATAGGGGTACTTATCGGCCTTACAGTTATTTTTACTGTTCTTATGATAGAGGGTGTTAAATACGCAAGAAATCTTCCCGATAAATAATCCGTGCCAAGGATAATATCAGAACATTCATTACTCAAGATATACCATAAAAAAGTTGATTGTAACAGTAAGAGAATGTAAGATTAAAAATATAATATCTTTCTTCTCATTTTATTTACTGGAGGCACTATGATCGAGCTCAATTTTTCAAATATGATGGAAGAAGTAATTGGTATTAAAGGTTTAACCGAAAGGGTTCTTGAAGATTCAAAAGGCAAGGTTGAGGAAGCCCATATACAGATAAATGTAAAGAAATGGAAAGAGCTCGAATTTCTTGACCTGCCTTACAAAGATACATCAGAAATCAAGCGAATTGCTAAAGAAATAAGAGAAGATTCAGACAACTTTCTTGTCCTCGGGATTGGCGGTTCTGCACTCGGCCCAAGGGCTGTTCTCGAGGCTCTCAGCCCGTTTCATAACCTTCGTAAAAGTCCAAGGGTCTTTATCTATGACAATGTTGACCCCAGGACGCTCAATCATATTATTTCACTGATTGATTTGAAAAAGACAACAGTGAACGTTATCTCAAAATCCGGAAGCACAGCCGAGACAGCGGCATCCTTCATGATACTCTGGGACGCGATAAAGAATGTGCTGGGCAATGATGCTGCAAGGAGATTTGTAGCAACAACCGATCCTGATTCCGGCAATTTAAGGAGAATTGCTAAAGAAAACAAAATGAGAACACTGCCCATCAACCAGGGAATCGTTGGAAGATATTCCGTTTTAAGTCCTGTTGGACTGCTTCTTTGTGAAACTATAGGCTTCAACTCGGATGAATTATTAGAAGGTGCAAGGGATATCCACAAAAAATGTTCAGTAAGTGAATTATGGCAAAATCCTGCATATATGTTCGCTACTTTGCTCTATCTGATGAACAGTATAGAAAAAAGAAACATTAATGTGATGGTACCCTATGCAGACAGCCTGAAATTCATGTCTGAATGGTTTTGTCAGCTGTGGGCTGAAAGCCTCGGGAAACTCGGGATGGGAATGACCCCTTACCCTTCTGTGGGCACAACAGACCAGCATTCCCAGTTGCAGCTCTGGATGGAAGGTCCTGAAGACAAGGTTATCATCTTCATAAGAGTAAACGAATATGGAGTAGATCTAAACATACCTGGAGTATTTGAAAATATAGAAGGTACAAGCTATCTGTCAGGGCATAACATCTCTGAGTTGATCAAGGCTGAGGAGGAATCTACCGAACTTGCCCTTGCAAAGACAGGTAGACCTAATATGACTATTCATTTGCCATCTATAGATGCATACCATCTCGGTCAATTATTCCACTTCTTTGAGATAGTAACAGCTTTCACAGGTTTTCTGCTTGGTATTAACCCGTTTAATCAACCAGGGGTTGAAGAGGGAAAGAATTTTACCTATGGCATGATGGGTAAAAAAGGCTTTGCTCCAAAAAGGCACGAGGTTGAACAGGCCAGGGAGAAGAAGCTCTGCTGGAAGATATAAATTCTAAATACATATTACCTTTTTTCGCGTTATAGTTGAAACTTGCTTATCTAACTACAGATTCACTCCTCTAGCTTATCTAGAGAAACAAGTAGCGAAAGTAATAATGAACCGCAAAGACGCAAAGAACGCAAAGAAAAAACGATAAAGGATTAAACTGAGCTGTTTGCAGATTGCAGGAATTATGAATTTAATTTATGCAATCTGCAAAAAAACTTGGCGCACTTGGCGCCTTGGCGGTTAAAAATCATTGGCAAATCTCTTAATTCAGTTATGAGAAGCATAAAGCAAAGAGCAGAGCAAAACAGATCAATGACTCAATAGGGGAAACCATGAAGCTCAGGATTATCTTAATAAATCCATGGATATATGACTTCAGTGCAGTTAACCTGTGGTCAAGGCCGCTCGGTCTTTTAAAGGTCTCAGAATACCTCAGCCAGTTTAATGTTGAACTTTCCCTGATTGACTGCATGGATACTTTCCGTTTAAAAAAATACGGTAAAGGGAATTATCCCAAAGAGCCGGTTAAAAAACCCGAATGCCTGAAATCAATCCCCAGAAGGTTCGGAAGATATGGGATGGATATTGATAATTTCAGGAAGACACTAGTAGAAAATGCTCCATTTGACATCATTTTTGTCACATCAATAATGTCGTACTGGTATCCGGGAGTACAGAAGGTAATAGAGATAATCAAGAATTACTCAATAAATCTTCCTGTAATCCTCGGTGGTATATATGCTACACTCTGGCACGACCATGCCTCGGAAACTTCCGGGGCAGATTTTATTTATAATGGGCAGATCAGCGAGAATATAAAATTTGCTCTTAACACATTCGGGTTTAGGCTGAAAAAGAAAAGTAAATCAATCCCCCTTAGCCAACCTTTTGTAAATGGGAGCGTAAGGGCGCATGAAGGTTACGCACCTTTACAGGGATGGGGGGATTCTCCGGTCAAATTTACGCCTTATTATAAATTGGGGCTTTATGACTACCATCCCTTTGCCCCTGTCCTGACAAGCTTCGGATGTCCTTATAGATGTTCATACTGCGGATCGAATTTATTGAATAATGGATTTGTTCAAAGAAAGCCTCATAGCGCTGTAAAGGAAATTAAAGAACTTTACAGTACCGGCATACGTGATTTCGCATTCTACGACGATGCACTCTTTATAAACGCCAAATCACATATAAAAGTCATTCTGAAGGAGCTTATAGAAAGCGGTTTAAACATACGCTTTCACTGCCCGAACGGGCTGCATGCAAGGTTTATAGACGATGAACTTGTAAGACTTATGAAAGATTCTGGATTTAAGACTCTGAGGCTCAGCCTCGAGACAATTGACAGTAACAGGCAGAGGCAGACAGGCGGAAAGGTAACTTCCGATGACCTTTTTCAGGCAGTTAAGAACTTAAAGAGACATGGTTTCAAAAAGAAAGATATCGGGGTTTATCTGATGTACGGACTGCCGGGACAGGGACTGGACGAGGTTAAAGAAGGGGTCAAGTTCTTAAAGAGTATGGATGTGCGGATTAATCTGACCGAGTTTTCACCCATACCGGGGACTGAATGCTGGGACGAACTGGTTGCTGGAGGTGTTATCAGTGATGACATTGACCCGCTTCTGACAAATAATACGGTGTTTTCTTATCTTTTCTCAGGATATGATCCAGAGGAACTGGAAAGATTGAAGCTTGAAGTAAAAAATTACAATATGAAACCATCAGTTTTGTAAGAAATATAATCCTTATTTTTGGTAAAATAGCATTGCTCTAGGGTTCAAGCCTGCCTGTTCGTCTCGACTCGCCTCGATTCGGCGAAGCGGGTTTGGCGAAGCGGGCCATCAGGTAGGGATTCGAGGGTTTCGGGTCGGAGCGACTCAACGCGAAGTCGGAGCAATCCTGCGCAAAGACCCGCTTTGGACTCGCTTCGAGGTTCAAGTGCAAATAAAATTTAGAGGAATTTAGTTCCATCACTTGACCCCTTGGCCCCTTTACCACTTGAATCCTTTTGTTTTATTGTGCCGGGGTAGCTCAGTGGTAGAGCAGCTGATTCGTAATCAGCAGGTCGGGAGTTCGATGCTCCTCCCCGGCTCCAGCTTCTTTCAGCCCCGTTATATGCAGAGCATACTTTAAGGGGTCTTTTCAAGGGTTTGCTGAGTTTCAGTAGGGATGTCATTATAGTCTGGTTGCGTATAGAGTAAGTTTTTCATTACTAATCCCTTGTGATTAATTTCTTGTCCCTGCTAATATATCGAAAAAACTTTAATCACGAAACTAAAAAACAGTTTGGAGTTTAGTATTTCTTTTGGGAGGGGTCTATTTTATTAATGAAATAAATCTGTTGTATTGTATAAAAAAGACGGGGAGGCAGAGAATGAATCCAATTAGCTTTAAACTCATTTTACATGTTTTAGTTTCAGTAACAGTAGTATTTGTATTGTCTATGAGAGAGCCTGCCATTGCACTTATGATCGAAAGAGGATTAAGTGAATTGACAACCGATGCAGAATTAATAATCGAAGGTAGGGTTACATCAATTGTGGGTGAATGGTCAAACCATCCCAAAGCAGCTATAGTAACGAAAGTGAGAATAGTTCTCCTTGATGTTATTAAAGGGGATCTAAATATTGGAGATGAAGTGAATGTTCAGATTTTAGGAGGGGAAATTCCAGAGCAAGATATAGGGCTAAGGGTATCTGACCAGCCCAATTTTCAACTTAATGAAAGGGTAATTATATTTTTAAAGAAGCAACATGGCGACAATATCTTTTTAACCGTTGGTAATTTTCAGGGTAAGTTAATAGTTGTAGATGAAAATGTATCTTACAAGGGACAGTGGGTAGACCTAAATCACTTTAAAAAACGGATTCTGAACATTGTTTCAGATGGAATGGATATAAAGTAGAGCAATCTACATAATCAGTATAAAAAGGAGGATATAAAAAATGTTTAAAAAAATCTATTACTATTTTTTCTTGCTTGTCACTTTACTCTTTATCATGAAGACAGATATCGCATTTTCCTTTAATTATAAAGGCTTCTACTGGACAAAAGGACAGATGGGGGTCTCTGTTCATGTAAATATTCCTTCTGTTGCATATGGTGCCCTCCAAGGTGCAGCCAATGCATGGAATAATGCAGGCTCGAGTTTTAAATTTTATTATGCCGGCCTGACTACTGCCACGACAAGCTATTCTTCGCCTGATAATATTCACGTTATATGGAGCCAAAATACTGGAGACACCGGGACATTAGCGGTAAATTACTTCTGGTACTATATATCCTCAGGAGAATTGATTGACAGTGACATAGAGTTTAACACATATTATCCCTGGTCTTTATCAGGGGGACCTAACAAGTATGATATTCAAAGTGTTGCCACACATGAACTGGGTCATTCTTTGAATCTTGGAGATCTTTACGGTCCGTTTCATACTGAGAAGACCATGTATGGATATACATCTAAGGGCGAAACAAAACAGAGAACCTTGCATCAGGATGATATTAATGGAATAAGGTTTATTTATCCACACTAAGATTTGGATACTTTTTCTTTTTTCAGTTTCCTGCTTTTTTAAATGAGTCTCATGACTCCTTGAGTTTCCGTTTAAATTTTAATATAAATTTTTTGTTTATTTATCTAATGTCTCTAAACACTTAAGATTCTCTAAAATTTCTTCATCAGTAAAATTCTCTATCATTAAACAGGTATAAATAACTTTCTCTTTACAAGTTTCAAAATCAGGTTTATCTTTTATTGGTTCTTTTTTGACAGGTGTAATGCAAGCTGTAAGGAACAATAGAATTATTAGTAATATTTTCATTTCTTTTCATTCTCCTTCCCAATTCAGAAATCCTTTTACATCTTCTAATTATTTCCTCATTCACAAGAACCATTTTTGCAAAAAGAGAGAAATGAAGATGATTAGATTTATTTTTTTAAAACTAACATAGTTTTTCCTAGTTATCAATCAAAATAATTTATAACCAAAGATCAAATATTTTCAATAACTTGAGAGCTATTCGTAATCAGCAGGTCGGGAGTTCGACCCTCCTCCCCGGCTCCGTTTCATTTGTCATCCAGCATTATTAATTTGTTATTTTTAATTAAATTCTTTATCAAAAATATAGGCATAGATTCAAGTAATTTATCGGAGATTGAGCTTGTCCCGAACTACACTGTTTCGAGGATCTTGCCACAGCTCACCAGTAAAAAGTCAAGGGCTAAACCTTTTTCTTTCTTGCACTTCTGTTTTGTGATATAAATAAATGAGCTATAATCGAATGGTATTATGGAATACAAATGAAAAATCTTCAGACGGATACGACAACCCGCACTACTTAGGAATTGAATAGAAGAGATATGGCACACATGAATTTTAATGACCCCAAAGGATACTATAATAAGCTTGGCGTTTCTCCTGATGCTACATTAAGCGAAATTAAAAAAGCCTATAGGCGATTAGCATTGAAGTTGCACCCAGACCATAATACCTCAGAAGAAGCAACAAGGCTTTTTCAAGAACTTAATGAAGCATATGATGTGCTCAAAGATTATTCCAAAAGAGCTGAATATGACTCACTCTCTGCAAAAATTGAAGAACCAACTGAAGATCAATATCATGGAAAAAATATTCCAGAGCCAATTACTTGTTATGTATGTGGTAAAGTACCAGCTCAGCCAAGATACACTATATTTTATTCAGTAAAAAGCTTCTTATTTGTAACTGAACAGTCACCGATTCAGGGGGTATTCTGCCGTCAATGTGCTAATACAAAATCCCTTCAAGCCACACTCACGACTTGGCTATTAGGTTGGTGGGGAGTTCCTTGGGGCCCCATATATTCACTTCATGCGCTTTTTGTAAATCTTTTTGGAGGGGAAAAACCAAAAGATGTAAATGCAAAAATTCTTACATACCAGGCATGGGTATTTGCTAGAAAAGGGAAAGGTAAGCTTGCACGTGCTGTTGCTCTAATTGCAAAAAAATTTGCAAAAGATGAAGACCAAGTAAATGTTCTTAATACCATACTTAAGACATTTGATGATGGAGAAAAGCCTACCCGTTTGAAAGAAACGTGGGTTGTATTTGGAAAGAACTTCGTATGTCAAGTGCTGCTTATGATTTCTATTGTATCAGCTGTGTTGTTTGTCATTTATAAAGAAAATTTAAATATTTTATTAACAACAGGTCCTAATGTTTTTACTGGGTGCTCTACAATTAATAAGGATAATTTTGTTTTAAAAAACAATACTATATTAGAACACGGAGCGGATTTAAAAAAGCATGGCGTGTGTGAATTACAAGAATTACTTAACGAAATGGGTTTTTATTCAGGAGAAATAGACGGGATTTTAGGGCCACAAACAAGCAGTGCAATTCAAGAACTAAATAAGCTTTATCCTTTTAAATTAGGACCTGCAACTTCTGAAGGTTTTCTTATGTATGTTCGACATATTTACCAGAAAGATTTTGAAAATAGAAGAACGACAAAAAGTTCTAAAGTTTATGAATTACCTCCAAATGGTCACATCTTCTATAGTTCTGGAAAAAATCATATAGCACCACTTAAAATTCGAGCTCCAAATTACAGTTCCAACTTCTTTGTTAAAGTCTGTAATCCTGAATCAGGCAAATCTGTTAAAACTCTTTTTGTGCGGACTGGTTCCATAGTGTCAACAAAAGTACCTTTGGGAACATATGAACTTAAATATGCAACTGGTAAAGAATGGTACGGTGAGAATTGCCTATTCGGGCGTCAAACTGTATACAGTAAAGCAGATAGATCGTTTTCATTTCAAATTCAAGACAATAAAGTAGCTGGATATAATATAGAATTAATATTTCAGTTAAGTGACAATCTTCAAACTTTTGAAATATCTCCTGAGGATTTCTAAATTTATCTAACTGGTTGAAGGGCCTGTCCTGTTGGCTTTAACCCTGTCCGTCCCACTCTTCCATTTTACGGCCTGCTTCCCTGAGACGTTCGAGTTCCTGGGGAGATAATGAGTCAATGCCATTTTTGTTGATTCTGCTGAGGAGTTCGTCCACCTCCTTCTGAAGTTTTTCCTTTTCGTGCTCACGGTCACGGAGTATCTTCAGATGCTCTCTGCGTTTCTGTTCTTCCCGCCATTTCAGTATTTTGCGTCGCCAGTCATACCATTTCAGGTAGACCAGACCAAACAGCATGCCTCCAAGGTGTGCAAAGTGTGCGATATTGCTGTGAGTGGTACCGAGTGCGGTAAGTAGTTCAATAACGCCTATGCCTATTACAAAAAACTTTGCCTTAACAGGAAAGATGCCCCATATGTATATGTACTGGTTTGGGAAAAGAATACCAAAGGCCATCAGCAGACCGTAGATTGCTCCTGATGCACCAACCGTTGGAATATGACTGCCGGGGGTAACTAAAGCGTTTAAAATACCAGCACCTACTCCGCAAACAAAATAGAACCGGAGAAACTTGCGTGTGCCCCATGTCGACTCAAGTGTCGTACCGAACATCCAGAGAATGAACATATTTATGAGAAGGTGGAAGATGCCGCCATGGAGGAACATATAGGTGAATGCCTGCCAGATGTAGCCTCGCCAGAACAAAAACGGTGTCAGGCCAAGGAACTCTCTCCACGGAAGTCGCAGAATAAATTCGAAAATGAACACGCCGGCATTTATCAGGATCAGAGCCTTCACTGCGGGTGTGATGCCAAATCCAAACCACTGGACTCTACTGTAACGCAATATAAAACCTCTTATAAACAGTATAAATTTCTAAGAACACTGAACGCAACAGTTCTGTTTAAAAACCTATGGTGTCAGAATGAAGCAATTGTATGGCTAACTGCAGGATTTTTCTTGTTAGTTTTTAATCTTCAGAATCTGGCCTATCATAAGCCTTGTTGAAGTCAGACCATTTATGTGCTTTAGTTTCTCAGGGCTTGTATTAAACCTTTGAGCAATCAGCCATAGAGAATCTCCTCTTCTGACAAGGTACCTACCGTCTGGCAAAAGATCGGCTGAAGCAACGGTACTGCTCCTCCAACCGCCTCTAAGTGGAATCTTCAATTTCTGTCCAACCCTGATAAAATGTACTGACCTGAGATTGTTTACCCTGACAATTGAACGAACACTTGTCCTGTATCTCTGGGCAATTAGAGATAAAGTCTCACCTTTTCTTACGCGATGATATGTGTAAGCAGTCTGTGGCGGAGACCACTTGGGTATATCATCCAGCATGGCAAGTAATAACAGTCCCATCCCATGGGAAACCTTCAAATAATACACGGTAGCAGGTGTTGCCTTATACCTGAGTTCCGGATTCAGTTCCGAAAGTACTTCATAGGATATACCCAGCCTTTCGGCCACTTTCTTTAAATGAACCTGTTTTTCAATACTAATAACTTCATAGGGAATAGGTTCATCCGGTTCACCAAGGTCATCAAACCCGTATTTTTCAGGATCATCCAGAATATGCAGAGTTGCTATAAACCTGGGTACATACCTTGCTGTTTCATAAGGGAGCCTCTGATAGAGATCCCAGAAGTCGTCAAGATAATTTATCTTCTGGCTGCGGATAACCTTAAGAACCCTTACCTCACCGCAGTTATAACCAGCAAGAACCGTAGTCCAGTCTCCAAAAATCTGATGCAGTTCTTTTAAATAGGCTATGGCTGCAGCAGTTGATTTCTCGGGGTCTAATCTCTCGTCAATCCAGACATCTCTTTTTAGCCCGTATTTATAGCCCGTGGATGGAATAAACTGCCAGAGACCCAGTGCACGTGCCCTTGATAATGCCCTTACCTTAAAACCGCTTTCAATTAAAGGTAGCCAGGAAAGCTCTTCCGGGAGGCCTGCTTCTTTCAGTGCTTTTACTATCTCACCCCTGTATTTTCCTGAACGTCTATAAGACTCTATGAAAAATTTTCTTTGTTCACCCTGGAACAGTTTAATCTCTTTCTCCACATGTTTATTCATAATCAACGGGATTTCCTGATGAATTCCATTTACAGCTACATATCTCGATGCATAAATCTCGAGAATCCTTTTGGATATCATGAACCTTAAATCTTCTACTGGCTGGACAAGTTCAGAATTATTATAGGTATCCACCTTCAAAATATAAGCATAGGCTTGATCAAGGGTTTCAATCGATTTTTCGAGGTTGCCTTCAGCCCAGAATTCCTGGGATGCTTCGTAAAACTCCAGAGCGGTATCCAGAGAGTTCTGAGCGTTCTCCACGCTATTTTCTTTTTCAACTCCTGTGCTCTCTTTGGCATCCCTGGAAATGAGAGGACCGTTACCAGAAACCATAGAAATATCTCCGTTTATTGTCTCGACGTATTCTGAATTATCAGCAGGGATATGCTCAGTGGACTCTTTATCATTATTTACAATATCTGTTGTGGTACTATCGCCAGCAGGCTCTGCATCATTACCATCAGAAGAAACTTTCTCGGAAATCGCTTCATTAACTTCTTCATTATTCTGCGGTGCAGGATTGCCACCGAGTCCGTTGAGTCCCGCTTCCTGATCTTTTGCACTCTGGGCGTTGGTCAATATGCAGCCAGAAGCTAAAACAGCAATTAATAAAAAAATAATATATCTATAAATACAACTTTTCATAATCATTTAAACCCTACAATAATAAACATAAAGCCACTTGAAAGGCAAACTTATTTATTGGATCAACAACAATATCTGTACTCTTATCACAAAAAAATATAATTAGCAAATTTTATTCCATAGTTTTAATCAGTCTCAATAGTATAGAAACAAGGTATAAAAAGCTTTGTTACTGGCGATACCTTTTTTATCAATAGATGCTTAGCCTGAGCAAAAGTCAGGCGGTCTATTACGGAAAGGTCGAAAAAATAAAGAAAAAGAGGAAATGAACAGCACTAACTGATAAGTATTTAAAATTTAGTTGTTTACCAATATTAGCGTTTTTTATCACTCATGAATAAATATATTATGTTTTAATACGGTGGAATACGTTAGCATGTTCTCCTGCAAGACTGATAAAAATTGTCACTTTGTGACAAAAAAAGTAAGTGCTAATGTGGCAGTTCACTTTCCTGAACAATCCTATGTCCATTATAGAAAAAGTGAATTCCATCATCCTGAACTGCGAATTCTGCTTCCTCACCTCTTCTCGTCTTATAATCAGATGAAACCCTTGAAGTCAGCTTTATATCACCAACTACAGTGTAAATAATATTTTCCGAACCCAGGTGTTCAATAACTTCAACAATACCTTTTATAAATCCCTTGCCAGGAATTAATGACTCCGGTCTTATACCAATGGTAACAGGCTTTCCTGTATACTCTCTGAGTTCATTTCTATGGTTAACATCAATCCTTAATGTACTTGACTGAAAGAACAGCCTGTCTTCAATTTTAGTTATATAGCCTTCAATGAGGTTCATCTGGGGGGTTCCGATAAATCCTGCTACAAACAGATTAAAGGGTTTTTTATATAACTCATTCGGTGTTCCGATTTGCTGGATAACACCTTCATTCAGAAGGATGATCTTCTGTCCGAGGGTCATGGCCTCAATCTGGTCATGTGTGACATAGATTATTGTACTCCTGAGTTTCTGATGAAGATTGGCCAGTTCAACCCTCATGGCTGTCCTGAGTTTTGCATCCAGGTTTGAGAGGGGTTCGTCAAAGAGAAAAAGCTTAGGGTTTCTAACTATAGCCCTGCCGATAGCAACCCTCTGCCTCTGCCCACCGGATAACTCCCTTGGTTTTCTGTACAATAATTCTTTTATGTCCAACAACTCCGCCGCCTGTTTAACCTTGTTTTCTATCTCATCTTTCGGTTTCCTCTGCAATTTGAGTGAAAATGACATATTTTCGTAAACATTCAGGTGTGGATACAGGGCATAACTCTGAAAAACCATTGCAATATTCCTCTCTTTTGGAGTGAGTTCGCTTACCTCCTGTTCACCGATAAATATAATGCCTTCGTCCTTTTGCTCCAATCCTGCTATCAATCTTAAAATCGTTGTTTTGCCACACCCTGATGGACCAAGTAGTATACAGAACTCGCCATCAGAGACCTCAAAGGAGATGTTATCTATTACAGTATTAATGCCAAATGATTTTTTAAGATTCTTTATTATCAACCCAGACATAATTAACCCTTAATCGCTCCGGCTGACAGTCCCCTTACAATCCTCTTCTGAAATAAAAAGACCAGTAGCACGAGGGGAACAGTCGCTACTGTCGAAGCAGCTGCGATCTCTCCCCAGGGAAGTGTATACTGTCCCTGGAAAAGTGCTATTCCGACCGTGAGTGTCTGATATTGCTTTTGTGTCATTATTAACAATGCAAAAAAGAACTCATTCCAGGCGTAGATAAACACAAGTATAGCAGCAGTAAAAATACCCGGAGCAGCTAGCGGCAGTATGATCTTAAAGACTGTCTGTATATGGCTGCAACCATCAATCCTGGCTGCATCTTCCAATTCTTCAGGAAGTTCCTTAAAGAAACTTGCAACAATCCAGACTCCCAGCGGAAGTGTGAGTGTTACATATGGCAGAATTAGGCCCTGATATGTATTCAGCCAGCCAAGTGAATGCAGAATCTTCCATACGGGACCTGCTATCGATATCTGTGGAAACATGGATACCAGAAGGAGTCCGCCCATAATAAGCCCTTTATATCTCAACCTTAGACGAGCAAGAGAATAGCCGGCAAAAATCGAGATGAGTAATGTAATAAGTGTAGTCATTCCTGCCACTATAATACTGTTACACACATAGTGCAGTAAATCATAATGCACGATACTCGAACGATAAAAATGGATAGCGCCCGACGGAATCATGGTTGGCGGTATCGCTGTTACCTCTATCTCTGATTTAAGCGATGTATCAATAAACCACAGAAACGGCAGAAGACTAAAAAAAACAATTACCAAAGTAATGAAATAAAAAACCGGTTTTTTCATAAAGTGCTCTCTAATATTGTTACGATAGGATTCGAGGATTCAAGTGATTATTTTCCCCACTAGAACCCTTGAACCCCGAAAAGGGACGTTGTCCCAGCGGGACTTTACGTCCTTGAATCCTCGAACCCTTCTTTTTCATGCTTTTTCCTGAAATAGCCTTGTTCCTATCATCCGGATATATGCAAGTGCAATGATAAAGGTTATTACAAAGACCAGCACTGAAATAGTTGAGCCGTACCCCATGAGACCCTCTGCAAAGATCTTTTTATAGCCATAGAACTGGAGTACATTAGTTGAATCAGCAGGCCCGCCCTGTGTCATTACAAAGACAAGGTCAAATACCCTGAAGGCATCCATCGTCCTGAAGAGAAGTGCAATTAGCAGAGCCGGTTTTATAAGAGGAAGTGTGATTTTTTTGAACTGCTGCCAGGCATTTGCACCGTCTATGCGCGCTGCCTCGTACAGTTCATCTGGTATCATCTGCAGACCGGCAAGTATAAGAAGACCGGCAAAAGATGAGGTCTTCCATACATCTGCCACAACAATGGCGCAGAAGGCAAAGAACGGGTCTGCAAGCCATGCCTTATACTTGGCTACGTTTGAACTATAGATCATGTAATTGATAAGCCCGTATTTATCATTAAAGATAAACCTCCACATCTGCGATGAAACGACCGTTGGTATTGCCCATGGTACAAGTACAGCAGCCCTTACAAGCCCTCTGAACCTGAAATGTTTGTTAATAACCAGAGCGATAATGAGACCAAAGAGTATCTCAAAAAAGGTCGATGTAAAAACAAATAGAAATGTATTTATCATGGAATGGAGCGCTATCCTGTCATGAATTAGCTCCCTGTAATTTTCAAACCAGACAAAGGGCTGCCCCAGGCCGGGAAGGCCGATGATAATCTTATGAAGGCTGAGATAAAAAGAATAGAGGATCGGGTAAAAAGCGAAGATTGTTACAAACAGAAAACACGGTACAATTAAGCTTACAGCAAATACCTTCTCTCTAGTGCTTAAGGATATCCGCATTGGATTAAATGTATATTATTAAACCGGAAAATCTCCAATTAGTAATTCTCTATCGCAGCCTGTTAAAAATGAATCAATCTCACTCTAATCAACGAAAACCGGATGAATTACTGAAAAAGAGCCCTGGACTTTCTACGGGGTAACCGATACCAGACTAAATATGAAACATAAAAGATATCTTAAACCAAAAATATGCATTATTTATATTAAATCATAATATTCAGATAAATAATCGTATAAATTATATTAAAATTAGTTACGAGTTTTTAACTTTTTTTTAGAAATACTTATTTAATTAATAAAATTATCTTATCCATCTCCTTTGATGCTTCCAGTGCCTCTTTCTCTATATCCGAATCAGGGTCAGATATCGCTTTACTGAAGTATCTCTGGAGAATATTTGAGATAGCTGGATAGAGGGGTGACCTCGGCCTTGGATAGGCTGACAGGAATACATCCTTCATTTCAGCAAAATGCGGATTGGTCTTGAGGACTTCAGGGTCATCGTAAAGTATTTTTCTGGTCGGTGCCTTTCCTGATTTTATTGCATATAATTTCTGAATCCTTTCACTGGTTAAAAACTCTACAAACCTCCAGGCAGCCTCTTTATTTTCTGAATAACTGCTGATACCAAGCTGCCAGCCACCGAGGGTTGAGTAGCTCCTGCCTCTTCTGAAATGAGGGAGTTTTGTTATACCGACCTTACCCACAATCCTTGAATGCTCAGGATTATTCGATACTTCCCATGCATACGGCCAGCTTCGGAGAAAAACTGACTTTCCCTGAATAAATAAGTCTAGTGATTCGGGTTCCTGATAAGTGAGCACACCAACCGGTGCACTGGTTCCAATAATCTTGTCCCTTACAAAGCGGACTGCATCAATAGCAGGCTTTTCAGCAATAGCACTCTTTCCTGTTTCAGAATCTACTACTTTGCCTCTGTTGCTTAATATATACTCCATCATGTTACATATAAGGCCTTCATATTGTTTAAACTGTCCTGAAAAACCATAAATCTGCCTGCCTCTCTTGGTCTCCTCCGGAACAATCTTGCTCACCTGCTTTGCCATCTGCTGCCATGTTTTGGGCGGTCTGTATCCGTATTTTTTCAAAATGTCTTTCCGGTAGAAAAGCATGCCACTGTCAATAAAAAGAGGTATGCCATAAAGCCTTCCTTTATAAGTATTTGCCAGTATCGTGCTCTCCAGAAACTTCTCCTTCTCGGTCTGCGGGAAAAATTCATCTAAATTCATTGCCCAGCCGGCTGCGGCAAATTCAGGCGGCCAGATAACATCCATAAAATAGACATCAACGTCTTTTGACTGATTTTTTAACTTCTGTGTCAGGAGGTCATGAAAGGCAGTAGAGGAATGGGGACCGATTTCTCTGATAATTTTGATATCAGGATTTTCTTCATGAAAAATCCTTAATATCTCCTCCCATGCCTTTGGCTGATTCGGCTTCCAGGTTACAAAATGCAGTGTTGTTATCCCTGTCAGTTCCTCCTTTTGCTTCTGGCATGAGGCAAAAGATACTATCAGAGCTGATATAAAAAATATCAGTAAAATCTTTCTAAGTGGAACGTTCTCGATTCTTTTTAAGTTGTTCATCTCCATCCCGAATTTCAAATTTACCTTTTACTATATCACAATTTTACTTTCAATTTAGCCCATACAATTCATAAATTTTTCTCGGATACCGGGATGACATCAGTTATATGATAACTAAAAAATTAGAAATATTTTCTTGAATTCCCCTCTCAGGAATTCAAGAAAAAAGACTCTGCGTGCTCTGCGAGATAAAAAAAATAATATCAATTTGTTAAATTACTTTTCCAACAACCAAATAAGAGAAGAACCGTAAATAACAACACTTTCTTATGGGGCTTTTTTACCCCGTTTAGAAATTGTTGCTATTTTCTTCTAACGGGGTTTACTTAGTAATTAATTCATCCGGTTTTCTTCGATTGGCGTGAGACGGACTCAATTTAAACAAACTGCGTATATCTTCAAGAATATAATATAAAGAGGGGATCAGAAGGAGCGTAATACCTGTGGCAAAGAGAACTCCAAATGCAAGACTGATCGCCATCGGGATCAGGAACTGTGCCTGAACACTCGTCTCCAGTATCATCGGTGTCAGACCAAAGAATGTAGTCAGAGAAGTGAGCAAAATGGGGCGGAAACGCCTCATTCCTGCTTTTGAAATCGCCTGGATAAGATCAGAAGTTTCTCTTCGTTGACGGTTTATAAAATCGATCAGGAGTAATGAGTCATTCACCACAACACCAGAAAGTGCAACAATTCCGAATATACTGAGGATGCTCAGATTAAAGCCCATAATGAAATGGCCTATAACAGCCCCTATAATACCAAAAGGTATGGCAAGCATAATAAGGATGGGCTGGCTGTAACTTCGGAATGGGATTGCAAGCAGTGCATATATACCGAACAGTGCCAGCAGAAAACCCTTTTTCATACTCCCGAATGATTCACGTTGTTCTTTCTCCTCGCCAACTAGATCATAGGTCAAACCTGGATAGTCTGCAATGAGATCTGGCAGAACAGTCTGTGATACAGCATTAATAATTTCCTTGGCATTTGCTATGTTGCTATCAACACTTGCAGTAATATTGACAACCCTTTTTCTGTCTGTACGGTTTATCTGGCTGAACCCCTGTCCTTCTTCAACATATGCAGCTGTATTGAGAGGAACTTCTCCGCCATCAAGTGTACGGATACGCATGGATTCAAGATCCCAGAGACTCTTACGCTCCTCTTCCGGAAAACGCACCATTACCTTTACTTCATTTATACCGCGCTGCAACCTAAGTGCCTCGGCACCATAGAACGCTCCTCTCAATTGTCTGCCAAGATCCTCTTCAGTAATCCCAAGTGTGCGCGCTTCAGGTTTAAGGCGAATCTTCAGTTCAGGTTTTCCCTTTGTATAATTATCTGCAATATCCTCCACTCCAGGATATTGTGCTAAAGATTCCTTTACTCTTTCAGAAGCACTCTCAAGAACATTGGAATCTTCATGTGCCAGACGGATGTCAATATCATCTCCGATATGTACTATCTGAGCAGAAAAGGTGATGGATTCTACTCCTGGAACTTCTCCGACCATGTTCCGCCATTTATTGGCTATTTCTGAAGCAGCGACATTTCTCTGTTCACTTGGAGACAGAAATAGCAATGTATTAGCCAAGTGAGATCCTGAATCCGCGTCACTTCCAAGAGGCCCTGCTTCAATAAAGGTTGAACCAACAAGTGAATATATATGCCGCATAACTGAATCCCCCTCCTGCCTATTGTGATCATACTCTCTAACGAGTTCCTGCGCCTTCTGAACAATAAGCTCCTGCACCCTGGCTGTCTCTTCAACAGGGGTACCACGCGGCATCTGTTGAGACACAATTATTTCATCTCCCTCGACTTCAGGTAAAAAACTGAATTTTAAGATACCTCCCCCTATCATTCCAACAGTTAACAATAACACGGCAAGGGCTAGTGCTAATGTTGTATAACGGTTTATGACACATAATTCCAGCATGCTTCTGTATGGACCTTCTATGAAATTATCGAGCATCCTGCCAAAACCATTCCTGATACGATCAGTAAAAGCAACAATGCCCCTGGATGCCCGAATGGGTCTTCCCAATGACAGATGTGCAGGGAGTATAAAAAGCGACTCAACAAGAGAAATGATCAGAACTGCTATAACAATAGATGGAATAACTCCTATGAATTTACCCATCAAACCGGAGACAAAGAGTAACGGTAAAAAAGCAGTGACTGATGTGAGTACGGCAAAGATAATTGGCCTGTAGACTTCAAGAGCACCGTCTACTGCTGCAACCTTATACTGCTTGCCTCGCTGACGGTGCACGAAAACACTCTCCCCCACAATAATTGCATCATCAACAACAATTCCGATTGCCAGAATAAAGGCAAAAAGACTGATCATATTAATGGAAACATCCATAGGCGGCATCATAAATATTGCACCCAAAAACGAAATAGGTATACCGAGCATCACCCAGAGTGCAAGACGTATCTGAAGAAAGAGACCAAGTGTAAAAAAAACGAGAATGAGTCCTATAAATGCATTCTTCATGAGTAAATTCATTCTGCTCTCAAAAAGTTCAGAAGTATCCCTCCCTGTTGCTATCATCACAGATTCCGGCAGCGAACTGCTCTTTTCCTCTACATATTTTTTTACGATATCAGATATTTCTGTAGGTTTCTGATCTCCAACGCGGAATACCTTAATCATTGCAGCAGGCTTTCCATCGAATTGTGCAAGAACATCTGTTTCTGCAAAGGCATCGCGCACATGAGCGATATCACTCAGTTTCACCTCGGTACCGTCTGCGTTAGTCAGAATGGTTATTGTTTCATATTCAGGGCCGATATAACGCCTCTCCTTGGTTCGTATAAGGATTTCGCCTCCCTCGGATTTTATTGTTCCTCCTGGAAGATCAAGAGACGCCTGGCGGATTCTCTGTGCAACCTGATCGAGTGTCAGGTTATAACGCCTGAGGTTTTCTTCAGGAATCTCGATCGAAATCTCATAGGGACGTACACCGCTCAGGTCGACCTGTGTAATCTGTGGATACGTCATCAGTTCTTCGCGTATTAATTCTGCTTGTTCACGAAGACTTCTCTCGGATGCGTCACCATATACTACGACTGTAATAACCTCAAAGCGGTTGAGCACTTTGGTAATGACAGGTTTTTCAGCATTTTCAGGGAATGTTATAATACGATCCACAGCTGTCTTGACATCCTGAAGTACACGGTCGTCATCTTCACCAGTCATGATCTCCGCTGTCACAATACCAAACCCCTCTTTAGCAACAGCAGTAATTTCTTTGATACCGTCAACGCCTGTAAGGTTCTCCTCGATTTTAAGCAGGATGCCCTCTTCTACTTCTTCAGGACCGGCACCAGGATAGGCAACAGACACCCGTATCATATCCATTGATATTTCAGGGAAGACTTCCTGTTTGATCGAAAACGCAAAAACAAGACCACCAACGATGAAGACCATCATAAGCAGGTTGGCAGCAACATGGTTGTCTGCCATCCAGCGAATTGCATTTTTCATTCAGTATTTCCCTTTGTTTCAGTTCTTAGCTTCATCCCGTCAGCTGCCCCTGAAACGGTTGTGAGGACAACCCTCTCACCATCATCCAATCCATCTTTAACAATTACGTTCTCCCTTTCGTAACGGACTATATAAATCTTGCGGATGCGCAGTAAGTTATCTTTACCCATTATCCAGACCGTGGAATTATCACGAACAGCAACCCTCGGAATAATAAATACATCGTTCAAGGTTTTACCTTTAACTGAGACTTCCACAAATGAACCTGAAACAAGCGTTTTGCTCACATTACCTTTATTTAAAAGACCATAAGGATCCTTTACCTCTATCACTATTTCTGTCATCCGGCTCTTTGTGTCGACCTCTCCGGTTGACCGTACAACCCTGCCCTGCCATTCATAATCCTTCCCGCTGATATTCATATGGATTTTAGCGAATGATCCATTTTTTTCTGAATCCTCAACAGGGACAACCAGCCAACTCAGCTCATCAAGAGGTAATGGCACAATTACCTCTGCAGTATCTGTGCCTGCAACAACTGCCACACTGCTTCCTGCCCTGACATACTGGCCTAGGTCAACATTCTCTGAACGTATCCGGCAGTTGAAAGATGCTCTAATTTCTGTCCTTTTAAGGTTAATCTCGGCCTGTTTGACCGCAGCCTCTGCTGAAGCAAGTTCAGCACGTGCATTTTCCAGTTGCGGCCCGTAAAGTACAAGGGGGTTAGGTGTTGTGTCCACGTTATCACTTTCAATACGCTCCCACTCCATGCGGGCAACACGGGCCCTGCTCTCAATTGTTACCAGATTAAGTTCTGCCTGAGATTTAACTGCTTTGGCCTGCTCAAGGGCAAGCACATAATCAGTATCATCTATTTTAAAAAGCAGTTCGTCTTTTTCGAAAAAACCCCCTGCTACCATGGAGGGTGCCACCTGGACCACCTCTCCGCTCACCTGCGGAATAATGCTAACTTCCTGGGCAGCGTGTACTGTACCGGTACCGGTTACAATAACCCGACTGTTCTGTTTCTCAACAGTTAAAGTACGGACAAGTGCGCCAAGGTCCTTTTTGACCTCCTTCTTCGGCTCAGGTCTGCCAGCTATCAGAGCCACCATGGCACCTGCAGCTATCAGGATAATGACAACTGGCAGTGCTATCTTGAATAATCTCTGCTTCAAGCTCATTTTTCCCCTTTCTCTCCTTTATCATCACTTATATCATCACTTAAATAATTATCGATTATTTCATCCATCCATTCCCCTCCCAGTGCTTTTGCAATCTGGACCCTGTCAGAAATTAACTGGCGCCTTGCTGAAAGCAGTGCACTTTCAGAATCATATAAACTCTGTTGTGCAGAAAGCACCGGCAAGTAATCGCTCAAACCTTCCATATATCTGTCGATAGAAAGGCGTAATGCATTTGAGGAGGAATCTATCTTTTCTTTAAGAAATGTTATCTGTTCTTCACTGGCGCGGTTCCTTGAAAGGGCGTCCTCAACCTCCTGTAACGAGGTAAGTACTGCTTTATGGTAAAGGGCCAGGTTTTCCTTAAAAACAGCCCGCGTGCGTTCCACTTCAGCGCTTCGTCTTCCACCGTCAATTATTGGCTGTGCCAGGCTTAGTATCAGGTTCCAGAAAACACCGCTTATATCACCTGTGCTGAATGCAGTGCTTGATTTGCCATAACTTCCGAGAAGATTAAAGGTTGGAAAGCGGTCAGCTATTGCAGATGCTATTTTTTCGTCACTTGCCTTCAGTCGTAAAAGAGCTGCCTGTATGTCAGGCCTCCTGGCAAGGACATCTGAAGGCAGCCCGACTGGAAAAGCATCAGGTATCACTGGAAGTACCGCCAATTCATCTGCAGTCTCTTTCTCAGGGTATCGTCCAAGAAGAGTTGCAACCGCATGTTCTGTCAATGCAAGATTGGCTTCGAAAGTAGGGCGACTTGCACGTACCATTGCAAGGTTCTGACGTGCCTGATAAACATCAAGTGCGGGCACCAGTCCCTCGCGATAACGAATTTCCACTCGTTCCAGGGTATCCTCAAATGAGGCAATAGTTCTGTCAATCAGCCTTAACTGTGCACGCTGCTCAACAGCGAGAAAGTACAAATCGACAAGTTGAGCTGAAAGACTCAGGTAAAGTGCCTTTATATCTTCACGGGATGCTTCCATTTCGAGTTTTGCCGAGTTCGTCAGGGATTTATATTTCTTCCATAAATCCAGTTCATATCCTGCAGAGAGGGAGTACCTGTAACTGTCACCGGTGTAGTCCCCTAAAAAGCCAGGTGAGCTTTCCCTGCTGTACTGCCCATCAACATTTAAAAAAGGTTGTTCATTTGCAGAAGACGACCGGGCAACAGCCTTTAACTGTTCCAACCGAGCAAAGGCTTTTTTAATGTCAAGGTTATTTTGAAACGCTTCATCCATCATTTCATTAAGGTTCTCATCACCAAAAATTTTCCACCACTTCTCAATAGGATAATCAGTATAGGTAGTGCTGGTTGCTTCTATAAAGGATTCCGGGACAGGAGCAGGCAGTTCAACAGGCTGAGGTTTATGCACTGCACATCCGGCAGTCAGTACTAAAATTAAAATAAGAAGAAAGGTTCTTCTTAAGACTCTCATGATGCCTCCATTCCTGCTGTTATGAATGGAATAAAATTTTCGATTATAGTATTAGTATCAGTTTCTAATGGAATTTTTATGATATCTGAATGAAACATGCCCCCGCAACACATATGCATTGTATGAGAGAATGCTCCCAACATAAAATGAAGCCGCCATAAAAGCATCTTTTCTGACAGTTCCGGTAATGCCTCCTGGAATGTCTCGAAAATAAGGTTAAATAAAGGCCAAACCAGTTGAAAAAAAGCCTTTCTAACTGTACCATCAGGGTCTGAAAATGACCTGCCAATGATAGCTATAAAATCCTCTGCCCCCGGGCTTGTCTCCTTAAATCGCAGGGTTGGTTCAATAAAGGCAAGCAGTAAGTCTCTTACAGAGGGTCTCATGTGCTTTTGTCTTGCACTGTCTCTTACACTTTCAAGTCTTTCCTTTCGCACCTGATTCAGAGGAATTAATCTCCTTTCCAAGACAGCCTTTAATAGAGCCTCTTTTGTGCCAAAATGATAGTTAACCGCAGCTAGATTCACACCGGCTTTACCTGTAATAGCCCTTAAAGAGGTCCCCTGAAAACCCTTCCTTGCGAATAGATACTGGGCAGCATCAAGGATTTTTTGTTTTGTATCATATTCCTTGTTCATATTCCCTCCTATTTATTCATACGTTTATTTTAAACAAACGTTTGATTTAAAAACAAGTATTAATTAGGGACACTTCAATATTTTTTTCTAATATCTTCTACTATTGCCATTCTTTGGCATGGAACGATTTTAATTATCAAATTTATTTCTGGCAGGAAATATGGAAGTGTGACTAATTATCCGGAACGCCTCTCCCAGGGATTCACATCCGGGAAATCCATGTTTAAGATAAAATTTTCAGTGAAATCAGAACGTGTTGAAAGCTCTATATGATCAATAAAACTGGAAATTTCATTAGCCTTATTCCAGTAATTCTTTGATATAAGAGTCATTGTCGCACCTGTGCTCGCGGCATTTCCGAGCGACCTCACTATTTCAGGATTTATCATAGGAAGAAGCCCTATCCCCATGGCACTGTAATGGTTGACATAATTTCCTAGTGCGCCTGCAAGATATACACGGCTGATATCCTCAAGTCCTATACCCCTTTCTTTCATAAGTGTCTGTATCCCCGCGGCTATTGCAGCCTTGGCAAGCTGCAGCTCACGAACATCCTTCTGGGTAAGATATATAGGCTTGTTATTGTGGCTTTCTTCGGCAGAGGCAACAAGAAAATCATATACCCCTCCCCTCTCTATGACTCTCGGGCTCAAACAGTGACTGTCACCCGCTTCAGGCGGCCGTATCCTGCCTTCATTGTCAATGACTCCGGAATTCAGGAGCACAGATACAAGGTCAACAAGACCGCTTCCACAGATTCCCAGTGGTTTCATATTTCCTATTTCACGATAACGCAATACGCCGTCTACAAGCCTGACACCCTCTATCGCACCAGCCCTGGCTATCATTCCGTGAGAAATTCTAGCACCTTCAAGGGCAGGTCCTGCTGCAGTTGAACATGTCAATAATCTTTTGCTATTACCTAGAAATATCTCCCCATTAGTTCCGAGATCCATTCCAAGTATAATTTCCTCTTCCTGTTCTGAGGCACCAGAGGCAAGAATCACACTGATCAGGTCTCCTCCAATATAACCTGACTTTGCCGGCATTACATATAGAAGTGCTTCCGGTTGTAATATCAGGTCAACTTCTTTTGCCTTGAGAATTATCCCGCTTGTCAGTACAGGATTAAAAGGTGCCTCAGCTATCGAAACGGGATTCAGGGACATAAGAAAATGCTGCATGGTCGTGTTCCCGGCTGCAACGGCAACAAAGACGTCGTCACGCTTTAATCCACTCACTTGTAAAAGCCTCTTTACGATGATGTCTAAATCCTGCAAAAGAATATTATGTAATCTTTGAAGTCCTTCAGGATCCTCTTTAACATGCTGGATACGTCTTATCAAGTCAGAACCGTATTTGTTCTGCCTGTTTAGACGTGAAACTGCAGCAACTTGATTACCATCTTTCAAATTTATCAGCTTTCCGACAAGTGTGCTCGTTCCGAGATCAAAGACAAGGCCATAGTTATGTTTCGCTTCTTTCGGCTTCTGCCATGCCATAAGGAAGTTTTCATGCAATACCGCTGTTCCTTGATGCCCTGTTGCCTTCAGCATATCAGGCAAAGTCCTAAGGCAGTGAAGTGACGCTTTCATTTCCTGATATTCGTATCCTAGTTCAAGCCTGATTCTGTCCATATCTGAAAGGCCGTCTCTCTTATTTTGTGCAGAAAGGGTTATGAGATGCTTGTTCACCAGGGGATCAAGCTTTATCTGGGGTGCTTCTCCAGTTTTGAGAATCTGGAAATATTCCTGTTCAGGATCAGTTTCACCTAAATATAATGCCAGGTCCTTATACATCTTCGTACCGCATGCAAGTCTGTATCCCTTTTTGATTTCTTCTTCATCGAGAAGATCATGTACTTCATCCTCAGAAGGAAAGTCGATAGAGGTTAAGACCTTAACTTTACACTTACCACATTTGATTAATCCACCGCAGTCACCTTCCATATTAATATCAATTTTCTGAAGTGCATTTAAAATTGTCTCTCCGCGGTTAAACTTCACCCAAAGATCGTCCGGCAAAACATTTAACCACAGATTTCGTTTCCTCGGTTTTAAGGGAGGCCGTGATTCTACTTTTCGCTTTTTCTTTTCAACTGTCTGTTTGCTTTTCTTTTTCATTCTCCTGTTCAAGCTCGGAATCCATTAATTTCATAAACATCTTTTCGAGATGTGTATAGTCAGCATTCCTGAGTTCGAATGATAACCCCAGAAACCTTGCCAGATCTTCTGCTTTTGTACAGAGTTCTGGATCAGAGGGCTGTCTGATGTAGATCACTCTTAAATAGTCCTTAAAATAAAATCTTTTTATCTCCTCGTCGTTCAGCTCAAGCGGTTTTATACAGTATTCTTCGAAATTCAGAATCAAATCTTTCTCGAAAAAAAAAGTACCCGTGGTCTCATCCATAATCTTCCGAAATTCTTCATTTCCAAGAAACATTTCATAACATATATTACCGGGCACTTTAATTATCCCGTGCCCTCTGCACAAAATGTCCATATCCTGAAAGCAGTTTCCGTACAGACATATTATCCTCTCCCCTCTTTCCTGAGCTAACTTAACCTCTTTTAAAAAAAGGGCCTTTAGTTCAAAGGGGAACAAGTGCAGGTTTGACGGCAAAAATGTAATAAGAAGATCGGGATATAATTTCTCGATCCGAATGTACTCCAGAAAAGACCTGAAGACACCGCAGGCAATGAGTCTCACAGGTCGAACTTTTTTTTTGCCTCCCTTTGCTTTCAGGTTTGAGATCACTCCCAAATAATATCATGACAGATTTAAGCTATCACTATCCAGTTAAATATCCCTTATCCCCGGAAATTTCTTTTTTATTTCTGAAATCAACTCTATATCCAAAAGACCTTCCCCGACATCTTCTAATATCTCTAAAACCCTATTATTGGAGCGGCTTAACATACTCGGTCTGCCCTCTTTTTCCCAGATATCAAAGATACATCTAACAGACAAAGTGGGATAAAAAAATTCGTCCATCATATGTTCAACCGTATGGTCTTCCATGATATAGCTTCCTCCAGGGCCGACCTTTTTTATAACATCAAAACCCATGGTATCATTATTAACCCTGATGCCCGAAAGTATCCTGTGAATCATCCCGATTATCTCATTGTCAATAACGTACTGTTCATATGAGATGGAACTTCCTGAATCCAGAATCCCTGCTGCAAGATGGATGCAGTCAGCTCCTGTCATTGCTACCATCAGGTTAGAAAACGTTTTTTCACAACCTGCCTGGATGTCAGGCCTTTTGGCCTCTGTAACACCGCCTGAACCGTAAATTGGCAAATTATAGAGCTTTGCCAGTTGTACTGCAGCAGCGTTCATCATTGCCATTTCTACCGAACCAAAGGTAAATTCTACCTTCCGCATATCCATTACTGTTGGGACAGCACCATAAAGTACTTTTGCACCAGGCGAAAATATCTGTGTAAGAGCTACACCTGTAAGTGCTTCAGCATGCATCTGCGAAAGGGTACCGGCAAGAGTAGCTGGTGCTGTGGCACCGGCAATAGGCGCAGGCGCACATGTAACAGGTATACCGTGTGTAGCACAGAAATTAAGAATATTCAAAGTATTTGACTCAATAGTAAGCGGGCTAATCGGATTTGTTATGATTGAAACAAAGGGTTTATCTATTAGCCTTTCTCCTCCCCCAGCTATCAGGCTTGCAAGGTCCCAGACCTGCTGCATCCCTTCAAGGTTTGTACATCCTCCCATAACATGTTTTGTGGTATGGTTAAAAGCCTGAAAAAAGTCATTAAGATGATAATTATCCTGCTCTATGTCATAAGCCTGGCAGGCAATCACATAAAAGCGGATATTCTGGAGGTTATCTACCAGCGTGGCGGTATGTGCTATGTCCCTGAGCATAGTGGAACGGTAGCCCCTTGTTCCCATATCGAGAATGCGAAATACCCTTCCTCCATTTACAAAATGGACCTTGCCTTCACCAAGATGTAAGTCATTTTTACCGTCTCTAGAATAAAGCGTGAATCTTGAAGGTGCCTTATTGACGATTTCATCCAGCCAGATGCTTTCGAAGTAAACCCTCTGATTCTCTTTGTCCACGCGGGCTCCTGCTGATTCAAGCATCTTAATAACTTCAGTGTCACAGATCCTGACGCCGACCTGTTCCAGTATATGGCGACCGGTCAAATCAATCTGTTTAACATCTTCCTGAGCAAGCAGTCTGAAGAAAGGCTGACTAATCCCCATTATAAAACCACTGTTACTACCCTTGTATTGTTTACTTCAATCATCATCATATGAGTTAATCTGGCTTTTTATAAAATCCAATTTGTCCCGTGTATCGATGATTATCCACTGACAGAATTCTCTTCATAGGCTCTTCAGTATATTTTCTATACCTTTCAGTATTCCATCGGGTTTTGATTCCACATGGTGTTCGGAAAAGATTCTTTTTACTTCAATATTACAAAGCTTGTAGAGATCCATAGCCCCGTCATTCTCCCATGCATCGTAACGTGAACGGTTAAGAAGCTTTGGGAGAAAATTTGCCTTCATAAAATGCTCAAATGTATGATCCTCTGTAAGAAAAATAGAGCCTGGCCCGCCCCTTGCAACTTTTTCTATAACCTCAAGTGCAAGTGTATCATCATTAACAGGTATACCTTCGGTAAAGAAACGGCTCATTGCAACCAGTTCGTCAGCCATCATTACCATCTCAAGCGAAGATGTAGTCCCATATTCCAGAAAACCTACATCATGGATCAGGTTAGCGCGTGAAAGCATGGCAGTTATAATGGAAAACATTGCTTCTGCACCTGCCTGAGCATCCATGACCTTTGAATCTGAAGCACCTGCAAAAGCCCAGATTGGCAAACCATATATTTCGTCACGCATATCAGCAAGTGCGGCCTGCGTAAGACTCCATTCCGGACAACCGTATGATACTACAGTGGATTTCATGTCCAGTACGCTGACATTCGGACCGAACAGGAAAGGCGCCCCTTTATTCACAAGCTGATGTATAACAAGACCCACGAGGTTCTCTGCTATCCCCATAGCCATGGCTCCGGCGAGTGTTACTGGTGCTCCGCCTCCCGCATTTGAACCTGAAGGAAAACATATCGGGATCTTTTTTTCAGCACAGAAGATAAGTTTTTCAAGTACGTTTTTCGGAAACCTGAGGGGGCTTATCGCCTCTGAGTAATTAAGCAGAAAAGGTTTTTTCTTAAGCTCCTCTTCACCTCCTGCAACAAGAGAGGCAATCTCGTAAATCCTGGCGATATCACTGCCGCTGTCAGCAATAAAAACAATTGGCTTATTAGTATTCTTAACCATCTCGGCAAAAACATAAATATATATGGACTGTACCGGAACATCTTCAGGATTGGCCATGGACATTGCAAAGTCCATATTCTCAAGTCCGTCAACGAGCCTTGTGAAATTGGCCACATCTTTCAGGACAGTCCGGCGGCGTTTACCTGTTTCCAGATCAGTAGTATAAGTGGCGTCTGAACCTGTTCCATAAAATGAATTTCCGTTTTCAAGCTGAATCGCCTTATCACCATGCTGATTGCAGAGGATTATCTGTCGAGGAGCTGAATTCAGAGCCTCTTCAACAAGGTAAACGGGCATCTTTACCCAATTGCCATCGGAAACCTTGCATCCGGCACCGGAAAGTATTTCAAGTGCACCAGGGTGTTCCATCCTGAAGCCGGTCTTTTCAAGTATCTCCAGTGCAGAAGTGTGGATTGCCAGAGCCTGCTCGCGATTTAAAACCTTAAGACGGGGCTTAAATGTCTCAATTTCTAAAGGTTTCATGTATTACTCCTTTTTAGATAGAATAACTTACTAAGAAATGCCCAGTATTTTTTTGGCTGCAATAACTGCAGATCCTGCATCGGGGGCATAAGAATCAGCCCCAATCTGCTGGGCATAGTTTTCGCTTACAGGAGCTCCACCAATCATGACCTTGACTTTATCCCTGATTCCAGCATTTTTAAGAGCTTCTATAGTATCTCGCATGCCAGGCATTGTTGTTGAAAGCAGGGCAGACATTGCTATTATATCCGCATCAACATCTTTAGCCTTTTGAACAAAAATTTCAGAGGATATATCGACTCCGAGGTCACTTATTGTAAATCCTGCGCCCTCCATCATCATAACAACCAGGTTCTTGCCGATGTCATGCAGGTCGCCTTTAACAGTTCCAATCACAATTTTCCCTTTCAGGCTTATGTTGCCTTCCTTGAAAAACGGCTTGATCAGGTTCATGCATTCCTGCATCGACTTGGCTGAACGTAACATCTGCGGCACAAATAACTGGCCCTTAGAAAATTTTTGTCCCACCTCATCCATTGGAGCAATAAGGCCCTTATCGAGGACTTCCTGTACATCAACTTTTTTGTCAAGGAGCCTCTGGGTTTCTGAAGTAGCTGTCTTAATATCAGCCTTTATTATAGCTTCCACCAATGCCTGGAATTCGCTCATATTTGTCCTCCTTTAATTATTTAGTACATATATCAATAATCAATGATCTTACCGGTCTGGTGCGCTTCGATAAATTTTTCGCAGTATTCATCACGGCCTAGAAGCATTTCAATAGCAAGAATCGTTGACATAAGCTTATTGTCGGTAGGATCAACAATAGCGGCTGTCAGACCATATGCCATACAGAGAGCAAGAAAACTTCTGTTGATGAGCCGTCTATGGGGAAGCCCGAAGGATATATTTGAGAGACCGCAGATAGTCCTGACACCTGGAAAAGCCTTCATTATCTTGCCGATGCTTTCAATAGCAGCCATACCCATGCGGGTATCAACTGATACAGGCTGCACTAGAGGGTCCAGATAAATCTTTTCAAGAGGGATACCATTATCTGCAAGACTTTTAATGAGTTCTGAACCGACCTGAACCCTTTCTTCAACAGTTGTTGGCATGGATGTCCTGGAAATACAGAGTGCAACAATACTGCAGGGGTTAGATGTAATCAAGGGAAGAATGGATTCATAACGTCCGGTCTCCAGTGAAATAGAATTTATCAATGGTTCGCCTTTATGGCATTTTACAGCCTCTGACAATGCCTCGGGATTGGGGCTGTCAAGGCATAGGGGCAGGTCTATTTCATTTTGTATTGTTTTTACAAGCCAGCACAGACAATCAACTTCTTCATCAAGAAAAGTCCCGGCATTAACATCTATATAATCTGCTCCGGCTTCACGCTGCTCTCTCGCAACTTTAATGATATAATCGGCATCACGTCTTTTTACAGCTTCAGAAATGCTTTTCCGACTTGTATTGATCTTTTCTCCTACTATGATCATGGGTAACTCTTATGGCCTTGACTCTGTAAATAGTCTGCATCAAAGAGTCCTCGCAACTTGTTCAAGAGCTCAGAGACTTTAAATAAGTTTTAAAATGAGCAGCTATTCCCGCCACTAAAAGTCTATACAACAGGCGATTACTATCAAAACTGCGAAAATATTAATACAAATTAATATTAATTGCAACTTTGGAATCTACTTATCAGAAATCTTTATATACAGATTGTAACCATCGGTAAAGCTTAGAGACAGAAAACCTTGGGAAGTATAAGGCTTTCTTTCGGAGTGAAAAAGACTTGCAAAAAACTTAAGAAGGGAAACAAAATAACTCATGATAATGAGTGGGCTGCCCGTTATGACGGTCGGGCTAACCGCAATCCTCCTGCAGATAACAGCTCTTAGGCAGCTTCTTGCAATATTTTCAGGAAACGAACTGGATATAGGAATAACCCTGTCTGTCTGGCTGACAGCGGTAGGTATCGGCAGTTTTACAGGCACTAAAATAAGGCTCCGGCATGCGTTTGCTTTATCATTCATCGCTGTTGCTATTGTTTTGCAACCTTCATTTCTATTCATACGTCTGATACGATCTTTCTTCTCATTGGAGTTTGGAGAAACTATACCTTTAACAATAATAGTATTCTCTACAGTCATAGCGCTGCTACCTTTGTGCACTGTTATTGGATTCCAGTTTCCCCTGGCTGTCTCTTATATGAAAGAAAAAACAGCTAAAGTCTACAGCCTTGAGTCATTAGGTGCGTTTATGGGTGGTGTATTGTTCACATTCCTGCTTTCAGGCAGATTGAATGCATCTATTCTATTGATATTAATCAGTATCCTTAATATTGTTATAGCTTCGATAATCCTGAGGAAGAAATTTCTCACCATATTATTATTAGTCCCCGTTATCTTTTACCTGGGGATTGACAAATTTACCAAGATCTCACAATTGAAAGGCGCAGAAGTCATTGACAGGGTCGAGTCGAAATATGGCGAAATTACAGTTTTAAAGACCAGGGAACAGTTAAATGTATATTCTTCCGGTAAATTTCAGTTTTCATACCCTGATCCACAGACCGAGGAACTGAGGGCTCATCTATCAATGACTGTTCATCACTTCCCGTCTAAAATATTGGTTATCGGGGGATCACCCTCGGTCTTGAGGGAATTCTTAAAATATCCATTAACTAAAATTGACTTTGTAGAGATAGACCCAGAGATGATAAACGTATCACTCAGACTTCTGACCGAGGAAGACAGGAAAATCCTAAAGGACGGAAGGGTAAGGATAATAACCACTGATGCAAGGAAATTCATTAAGGCAACTGATGTTCCTGAGTATAACCTCGTTGTTTTAAATCTGCCTGAACCGTCAACGGCAAACATAAACAGGTTCTACACTATCGAATTTTTTAAAGAAGCAAAGGCAGTACTCGGAAAAGACGGCATACTTTGTTTAACACTTCCAACTTCTTCAGGCTATATCGGCAGAAGAATGCAGATAGCCAACGGCTCGATTTTCAACACAATTAAAAATGTCTTCAATCATGTGGAGGTTTCTTCAGAAGAGTATGGATACATCTTTGCCTCAAACAGTCCAGTAAATATATCACCGGATAAACTTGATGATAGATTCTCTAAAAGGCAGATTGAGACAGTTTATTACAGATCCTTTATTATTAATGATGCCTTCTCTCCTTTAAAGGTAAATATGGTCAGGGAAAGACTTGGAAAGTCTGACACAATAAATAGTGATCTGAAGCCTGTTGCTTACCTGTATAACCTCATGCTTTGGGCTGAAGTACATGGAGGAAAAATTCTGAATTATTTTCTCGAGTTTAAGGGTTGGCAGATTCTAATTGCAGTTATAACAGCATTTCTGACCATTACAGCAATCCTTTGGAGGAAAAAGCAGGCTGTCTATTATTCCATGTTTACAACAGGATATTCGGTAATGGCATTTTCCCTGATAATAATACTTACCTATCAGGCATCATTTGGCTATGTTTATGAGATGATAGGGCTGCTTACATCAACCTTTATGATAGGAATGGCACTTGGTGCTCAAATAATAAAAGATGTGCGCAGACCTATAAAATGGCTTCAATTTTTTGAAGCCGTAATAATCATTCTATTCATTTCTGCTCCCCTGTTTTTCAAACAAGAGGTATACTTCTATATATTAAGTCTGCTATGTGGCATAATAGGCGGTGTTCAGTTTATAACAGCGAATCTATGCAGAAAAGAACTGGAGACAACTATGGTTGCGGGAAGGCTTTATGCCATAGACCTTGCAGGATCTTTTTTAGGTGCCTTTTTAACTTCGATACTGTTGATACCATTACTGGGGATTCAGAATACGCTTTTGTCCCTTGTATCAATAAAAGGGCTGTCCCTTATTTTTCTTTTATCAATAAGACATGAAAAATATTAAAATTATTTTATTTATTACAGTGATTGCATCATTAATTGCTGGATATACCATTCAGATATTCATTCACGAAAAAAAGATTGATGAGAAGGAATATCTTAAGGAAATTGCTCCTGATATTAGTTTTTCCGAAAAAAAGGCCAATCCTCCCCATTACATCTCGGATGAGGGTATCGTTGCTTTCAATACATATGATATTACACCTTCAATCAAAGGATATGCCGGGCCAATAAAGATCATGCTTGCATTAAGCTCTGACGGGAAAATTTCAGGTATAAAGATACTCGAACATAAGGAGACAAAAAATTATGTACATTACATGGAAACCCCGCAATACCTGAGACAGTTTCTGGGCAAGAGTATAAATGACCAATTTGAAATCGATAGTGATATAGACGCTATCAGCAGGGCTACAGTGAGTGTAGAAGCACTGGCAAACACCATAAGGGAGTCCTCCAGGATAGTTGCCTCGAATGTCTACGGCTTGGATGTAATTACAGAAGGAAAAAGGTCTGCAATTGGTATAGGATGGATTCTATATCTGCTCTTATTCTCTTTTTCTCTGACATTTTATTTTATTACCAGAAAGTCCAAAAAATTTCTCAGGATAAGAGATATCATCCTTGTTGTAAGCATACTCGTTACCGGTTTATATCTTTCGAGCCCTTTTTCCATTTTGCATGCATTTAATCTCCTCCTCTTAAGACTGTCTTCTGATATTCTTCTGTATGTCATTGTTGCCAGCACGATAATTTCTATAATAATTGCAGGAAGATTTTACTGTGGATGGCTGTGTCCATTTGGAGCCTTATCAGAATTTATCGGGAGGCTTCCTTTCAGAAAATGGGACATATCCACAGTAACAGATGACAGGTGGAGGGAATTGAAATATATCCTGCTGGGTATAGCTGCAATTGCGGTCTTTATAAGCAGGAGAGCTGAATTCGGGAATTATGAAACGTATGTTACTCTTTTTGCATTTCATGGGAATCTTCTTACATGGACCCTTGTAGTAATAGCGCTTCTTGCAAATCTCAGGATAGAGAGGTTCTGGTGCAGGTACCTCTGCCCTGTTGCTGTACTTACAGGATTACTTACACGAAAGGACTCCGGATACATAAGCAGAGAGGACTGTCCCATGTCAAACAAACAAAAGCCGCTGATTTCAGAATGTATCAGGTGTAATAGATGTTATATAAGAGAGTCATAATAAAAGTAGGAAGTAGGGAGTAAGCGGTAGGCAGTAAAAGGTAAGGATAAAAAGGAAGTGAGGAGTTAGGGGTGAGGAGTTAGGAGTAAAAAGTAAACAGTAAAAAGCAGGGGGCATGGTGCAGGGCGAAAAGCGAAAAAAGTAGGCACTAGGAAGTAAGCAGTATGCAGTAAAAAGCAGGGTGCAAGGAGCAGGGCGCAGGGCGTAAAGAAGATTGAAAATTGAATATTAGATATTAAATAACTTTCACTTGACGTTTTTATGTAAAATTTTGTGTACCAATTCTGTAACTTTTCTGAAATCTACTTTCCCGCTTCCCATCTTTGGAAGTTCTTCCAATACAACACACTTTCTTGGAATAGCGATATTTGGAAGATGGGCTGCCATCTGTTTCAGTATCTTCTTTTCATCCAAATTCTGCGTGACAGCAGCAACTATTGTTGCTCCCTTTACAGCATCAGGGATTTCTACCACACAGCATGAAACATCTTTTGGAAGTATTTTTTCAAGAACATCTTCAACATTGACCATAGATATCATCTCTCCGCCAATCTTAACGAATCTCCTCAATCTGCCAGCGTGCCATAGATATCCGTCCTCATCAAAATAGCCCATATCACCGGTATCGTACCAGCCATGCCGTATACGCATTGAGGTCTCTTCATAATCATTAAAGTAACCCTTCATGACAAGATCACCTTTAACCATAATTCTGCCTACTTCTCCAGGGGGACAATCCCTGCCGGTATCATAGTTCTCTATGCGCACCTGAACATTTGGCAGCACTTTACCAATGCTTCCCGGCCTGTTATTTTCAGGAGTATTTATCGAGATAACCGGTGCTGTTTCAGTAGTACCATAACCTTCATAAAGTATGATACCGTGTTTCTCTAAAAACTCTTCCCGTAAGGTATCAGGGCACTTGTCAGCTCCACTTACGACAATACGCAGACTCTTAAAGTCCCCAGGTTCTGACTTGCGAAGATAACCCCAGAGAAAACTCGGCGTGCCGGCCATCATTGTAGGTTTTTCTTCACGAATTATTACGCAAATCTTTTTGTAGTCGAGTGGATTGGCATAAGAAATAATTGTCATTCCGTGATAGAGAGGGGTCCACATGTTGACGGTTAAACCAAAAACATGATAATAGGGCAGGTTTGCGAGAATCATGTCCTGATGTGAAAGAGCTATTACCTTACTAAAATTTTCGATATTCGAGCTGATATTGTGATGCGTTAACTCTACGGCCTTGGGATCTTTTTCACTTCCGCTGGTAAACAATACTACTATATCATCATCCTCGCTACCCCTGTGAATCTTTCTAAGAATAAACTTAGCAGGAAGCTTTATCAAAATTGCAGCTAATAGTTTATCAGCCCTGGATATGTCTTTCATTATGTCTTCAATAAAAACCATCCCTTCTATAACAGGACAATTAATCTTATCAAGCAGAGCCCTCGAAGTCACAATTGTCTTGAAGTCGCACTTTCTCTGTGCATACAGTGCATTTTCAGCAGCACCGGTTGAATAGTTAATCATGACAGGCGTTCTTCCGCTCATTAGTGCACCGAGAATCGACAGGGCACAGCCAGCAGAATTTGGTATCATAATCCCGATAAAACCTTCCTCGTACTTTTTAAACTTTGCTGAAAGGATTAGGGAGGCAATAAGTGCTTTTGAATAGGTTATCCTTCTGTTGGAGGTACGGTCAATAAATGCTAATTTGTCTTTATATCTTTTTGCAATGCGGACAAAATTATGATGCATAAGCATAGCTAATACTTATTATACAAATAAAATCAGTCTAAAAAATACCTATAAGGAATTTGATATAATCAATTGTGAAGGCTAACCCCGTTAGAAGAAAATAACAATAATTTCTAAACGGGGTAAAAGCACATTCATTAATAACGGTGAATCTGCCATTAATATGCTTTATATTTTTATATTAATCATTCTTATTATCATTGTTTCACTCTACTCTCTTTTAGCATTTCGTTTCGTACAAAAAGGCAGTGGAAAACATTCATTAATACCTTACTTTATTCTAGGAGTGATTGTCGGAATTGTCTGTGGATTTATAGTTTTTTACAACCCTGATGATACTGAAGGTTTATTATTTTTCAAAGGTCCATTCGGATGGTGGCTCTCTGTCACTATTTCAATAATCATTCTGGGCGGTCTATCGATATTATATATTTACACGAAAATTAAGAAAAAATAGGGTTGTTTATAATCTTTCTTCCTGACACTAATTATGAGCCGGGGCTACTTTTTAAAATCAACAGTGCCAGGATTTGGTATAATTTAAATGTCATCCGATAATAAAAAAGACTGTTACTTGATTTAAAATAATGTCTGATAAAAAGAAATTCAAAATTCTAATTATACTATCAACACTGCTAACTGTTTTAACTCTTTCATACAATGTACTTCAGGAATATTTTATGCCGGAGATCGAAGGTTACTTAGAGAGAAGGATATATTATGAGAGGGTTATTTCAAAAAAGGGGCTGAGCCTTCATGAAGGCATGTATTGGAAGGAAAAGGAATAGAAGTTTTATTATTAAAAATGGCTAATAGTGTGCAGTGTGAACTCTGCCCCACTGAATGTCTTCTTAAAGATTATCAGGTTGGCGGCTGCAGGGTAAGGATCAATAAAGGCGGTGTTCTGTACAGCCTTGTTTACGGAAAACCTTGCGCAATGGCAATTGACCCAATCGAGAAAAAGCCTTTCTACCATTTCCTGCCATCAACAACAGCTTTTTCAATTGCAACAGCAGGCTGTGTTTTAGGATGCAAATTCTGCCAGAACTGGCAGATCTCCCAGGCAAACCCGGAAGATACAGATAATCACGACCTACCTCCTGATGAGACAGTAAGAAAGGCAATGATTTTTGGCTGCAGGACAATCACTTATACCTATACTGAACCTACCGTTTTCTACGAATATATGTATGACACCGCCCAGATTGCAAAGAGGTTCAAACTAAAAAATACAATGCATACATGCGGCTATATCAATGAAAGGCCTTTAAGGGAGCTTTCAAAATATATGGATGCTGCAGATGTGGATTTAAAGGCATTTACTGAGGACTTCTACAACAGAATATGCGGGGGCAGGCTGAAACCTGTTCTTGATGCATTGGTAGTTCTTAAGGAAGAGGGGGTTTGGCTTGAGATAACCAATCTTGTTATACCGACACTCAATGACAATATGAAGACTATCAGAGAAATGTGCAACTGGATTATAAAAAATCTTGGTCCTGAAGTCCCTATACACTTTTCGAGATTTTTCCCTTATTATAAATTAAACGAATTGCCCCCTACCCCTTTTGATACTTTAACAGATGCGATGAATGTGGCCCTGGATACAGGTTTAATGTATGTATATATAGGCAACATAAGGAGTCAGGCCGAAAATACATACTGCCCTGGATGCAAAAAACTCCTTATCGAGAGAATTGGATACTATGTAAAACAGAATAATATAGTGAATGCAAGATGCAAATTCTGTGGTACAGCCATACCGGGAGTTTGGAGCTAAAAATATAACAGGTATAAAAGGTGTGAATGTTGTTAAATAGACTGGAGAACAAATGACAAGAAGAGAATTTTTAGGTTTCTTTCTTTTAGGCAGTTTATTCAGCCTGTTCAGTAAAAAGGTAAAGACAGGGGAAAAGCCGAAAAAAGCCATGTTCTGGAAAAAGCTCAAATGAGATTAAAAACTTTTTTGCTTCTTACTTTTTACTTCTTACTTCTTACTTTTTCACCGGGCTGTAGTGAACATATAAAGGAGCCTTCTGTTGCCGGGGTATTTTATCCCTCTGACGGAAATGATCTCAGACAAATGGTTGACAGTTTTCTTGCCGGAGCACAGAAGCAACAGGTTGAAGGAAAACTTATTGCACTAATCTCTCCGCATGCAGGCTATCGGTTTTCAGGACATGTTGCTGCCTATAGTTACAGTCATCTTAAAGACAGAGATATTCGAACAGTCATACTCATAGGGCCAAGCCATCATATTGCATTATCTGGCGCTTCTGTCTATGTAAAAGGGAGCATGAAAACACCTCTTGGAAATATAAAGATTAATGGAAAAACTGCAAAGTCACTTATAAATGAAAAAGCCGATGTAAATTTTTATCCTGATGCATTTGATAAAGAGCATTCACTCGAAGTACAGCTTCCTTTTCTCCAGCAGACTTTGAAGGATTTCAAGATAGTACCTATCCTGATTGGCTCTCCTACAAAAGCTTCTTTTGAACATCTTACGGAAAAACTTGCAGAGCTGCTAAATAAAAATGAAAAGACAATAATCATAGCAAGTACGGACCTTTCTCATTATCACGACTATGAGACAGCGGTTAAAATGGACCATAAGATTATAGATGCCATCGAGAGAATGTCAATCAAGGAGGTCGAAAGATATTTAATCAGTGGAGAATGTGAGATGTGTGGCATGTACCCAGTGATACTCACAATGAATGTTGCCAGAAAAACAGGTGCTACAAATGGTCTGCTCTTTAAATATGCAAATTCAGGGGATGTCACAAATGACAGGAGACGTGTTGTAGGATATTCAGCAATCGGCCTCTATAAAAGCACCTTAACAAAAAGGGAAAAAGAGGAATTACTTTCACTGGCAAAAAACACTATTGTCAATTATGTAATGCATAGCAGTATTTCAACTCTTGATATAAATGACAAAAGACTTAAAGCAAATGCAGCGACCTTCGTAACAATTAACAAAAACGGGAGGTTAAGGGGTTGCATAGGGAATATCCATCCTTTTATGCCACTTTACAAATCTGTTATCAGAAATGCTGTCTCTGCATGTTCAGGAGACCCAAGATTTCCCCCGATGAATAAAGAAGAACTAAAAAATATGGATGTTGAGATTTCAATACTTTCGCCACTCGAGCCATTCAGCAATATACAGGATATCGTGATAGGAAAGCACGGGCTTTATCTTATTAAAGGACATAACAGCGGACTGCTCCTTCCACAGGTTGCAGAGGAATATAATTGGGACACTATTACCTTCCTCGAGCAGCTGTCCATAAAGGCAGGGCTGCCAAGAGATGCGTGGAAAAGTGCAAAACTTTATAGGTTCACTGCTGAGATCATAAGATAACCGCAGGTGCTATTTTATTCTTGACAAATCACGACCTGATTAGACACACTTAGGCATTTCTAGGTATTCCTGTGAAGCAATCCAGGTGAATAAGAATGTCCCAATTTTTTTAGGAGGAAGTATGAGTGCTATGAAACTTTATGTAGGAAACATTTCATTCAATGCAACTGAAGATGACCTGCGCAATCTGTTCTCCAAAGCAGGAGAAGTTGTATCTGTAAAACTCATTAAAGATGCAGTTACCGGCAGACTCAGGGGATTCGGTTTTGTTGAGATGTCATCAACTGAAGCCTGCAAAGAAGCAATTTCAATGTTTAATGGAAAGTCTTTTATGGACAGGACAATTGTAGTTAATGAAGCAAAACCACGTCAGAGAAAGGACTACAGCGGTTCAAGACCTAGAGGTGGTCCTGCAAAGAGAGAACAAAAAAGAATATAGCCATCCAATTATCTGCTATTAATAATCCAAATAATGAATTTTTAAAGATAATATATTTCTGTCAGTAATTGCATTTAGGGATTAACCCAAAAAATGCATTTAACTATAAAAAGAGGTGGTTTATTAAGTAGTTGGACATATTACTTTCGCTCCCCAGAGGGAAATTTTTACCCAAAAATTTCCCTATGTCCGCTCAAGAAACATGCCCAACTATACAACATGTATACCTGCTTCAAATGCATTTTTGGGTTAATAAGTCGGGAGGTTGTATCCGGTCTTTCATCAAAATCCCTGACTTCCGGCGAAAAAAGCCGCTCACATACCATGTCATCCCGGTATCCGAAAAAAATTTATGAATTATCTGGGTTACGTCAGGATTTTTTAAGAAGCATTGAACCGGTTGAAAGGCCTAATTCTTTTGATACCACATTACATTTGGATTGGAAAAGAAAGTATATATTTTTTTTGGTATCCAGGAGAGTTTCAAAGTTGCCCTGCCCCTTGCTAATTATAAGGCCAGCCTTTTGGAATTCCCTTTGAAATTCCGGGGAAGTCCACTCTATAATTGTTCCAATTGCATCAGAACCATTGGCAATAACCTCGCAACTGCCCGTAAGATCTACCTGTACAGCATCTTCATAGGTTGCATCATTCAGAACAGGTGAACCTTTAACAACTGCCTTCACCCTTTTGCCTGATGATACCAGTTCCTCTATCAAAAGTCTGTCAAAAACAATCTCTCCGGAGTTGTCTAAAAGATAATGGATTTCATCTGTTTCTTGAACTGTCGCTTTGAAAGACAGATAGTCATCTACAGCAATATCAGTCTCAAGTGCTCGTTTTATCGAACTTCCTATGTCTATTTTAGTAGAAATACCAAAGTCAATTACATTGCCTGCTATTGCAAGTCTTGTGGCTGTCCACAACGGGTCTCTGCTGTTTTCTATCTTCTCCTTTAATTCAGGATAAAGGCCCACTGCTTTATCATTGTAAACATGTTTTATTTTTTTAAAAGGGTCTGCTCCAAGAGTATCTCTAATAGCCCTGTGAATTAAGGTCGTTGTGTATGCCGGCGGTCTGCTGATATCTGCTTCCCGAATTATTAAAAAAATCTCTTTTATTATCTCTTGAGAAAGGTCCTCTCCATCTGGATACTGTTTTAAGGCAATTACTGTCTGCTTGAGAAAACAGGGAAAACAGTCGATCTTTGTTTTCATTAATTCTTATTGCTTATTTTCCTGGACTTTTTTTCAATATCTTTTGAAATTTTTTTCCTGTAATCAAGAAGCCTGGCAGCTATTTTCTGATCTTTCCTTGCTATTATCTGTGCTGCAAGTATTGCGGCATTCTTAGCTCCTGCCTTCCCAACTGCCATCGTTGCTACTGGTATTCCCGGCGGCATCTGGACCATGCTTAGCAGTGCATCAATACCTTCAAGTGGAGAGGCGTCTATTGGGACACCAACTACCGGGAGCGTAGTATGAGATGCTATGACTCCGGGCAGGTGTGCTGCCATACCGGCACCCCCAATGATTACATCAACGCCTTCTTTCTCTGCATCTTTAACTAGTTTGAGCACTCTTTGAGGAGTCCTGTGTGCTGACGCCACCGTCATTCTGTATGGAATATCAAACCCTTTGAGAATCTTTGCTGTTTCTTCCATTACAGGCAGGTCTGTATCACTTCCCATAATTATTAAAACTCTTGGCTTCATCTCTACCTCCTTAATACCCTGTTCCAACTGGAAATTTAAAATTGGAGATTCTAAACTTCAAAAGAGAAAGTCATCTAATTTTCCACTGCACTATCTTTGATTTAAAATTTAGTGTGTCTTTTTTTTAACGCCCTGTCAGCGATATCCTTTCTGTAATGCATTCCACTGAAATGTATTTTATCTATAGCTTCATATGCCCTATATTTTGCCTTAGCAATATCACCGATAGTGGCAGTGACTCCAAGAACCCTGCCACCTGCTGTTACAATACTGTCATCTTTGAAAGCTGTCCCTGCATGGAATACATGGACACCTTCCATCCTGTTTGCTTCATTTATGCCATTAATAATATTACCCTTACTGTATTTACCGGGATATCCATTGGAGGATATCACAACGCATACTGAGGCATCCTTTTTCCATCCCAGACTATTAACATAGGACAATTTTTCGTCTGTAATTGCCATTGCTATATCCATAAAGTCAGACTCAAGTCTTGAAAGTACAGGCTGGGCTTCAGGGTCTCCAAGCCGGCAGTTAAATTCAAGTACGTAAGGCTGGCCTTTATCTATCATGAGCCCTGCATAAAGAACCCCTTTATATATTATTCCCTTAGATCTCAGGGCTTTTATCGTAGGTTTCATAATCCTTTCGATTATAACCTTTTCAAGTTCTTCTGTTATGACCGGTGCCGGGCTGTATGCGCCCATACCTCCTGTATTTGGCCCTTTGTCTCCGTCAAATATACGCTTATGATCCTGGGAGCTTACCATTGGGACAATGTTTTTGCCATCTGTAAAAACCATATAGGAGGCTTCTTCACCTGTAAGGCACTGTTCTATAATTACTCTGTCGCCTGCTTTACCAAAGACCCTGTCCTTCATTATTAGCTTAAGGGCATCCATCGCCTCATCAATATTGGATGCAACAAAGACACCTTTCCCCGCTGCAAGGCCATCAGCCTTTATAACTATCGGTATGCCTTTAAACTTTAAATAATCTGCTGCATGTGGATAGGCTGTAAAGACTTTATACTCAGCAGTGGGTATACCGTGTGTTCTCATGAGGTCTTTTGAGAAGACTTTGCTCGATTCGAGCTGGGCAGCCTCTCTGTTTGGACCTAAAATTCTTCTTCCCTCTTTCTCAAATAAATCAGCAATGCCTTTTGACAGAGGCTCCTCAGGCCCTACTATTGTTAAATCAATCCATTCGTATTTTACAAAGTCCAGGAGTGAATTAAAATCACCCTGGTTTACATCAATACATTCAGCAAGCTCGGCAATACCGGCATTCCCTGGACAACAGTATATTTTATCTATCAATCTGCTCTGCGAGAGCTTCCAAACAATTGCATGCTCCCTTCCACCGCCTCCAATAACCAGTACTTTCATACTTCTTGACCCCTTATCTTATTTTTTGTTTCTTTCGATATTTATGCGAAAAAAATAACCACAGAGGCACTGAGACACTGAGTTTATAAAACAAGCCTTTTACTCTGCCCCTCTGTGTCTCCGTGTTTTATTTTGCATTATTCGTTATTACATACAATTCCCTGAAGAACCTATTTTAAAATTTATCATAATTCAACTTTTCTTTAAATAACCTTTATCCAGCATGCTAGTATATTTTCCGTCACCTACTATTATATGGTCAAGAACCTTTATCCCTACGGTCTCACCCGCTTTTGCAAGCCTCTCTGTTATTAAAATATCCTCACGGCTCGGGCTCGGGTCCCCGCTCGGGTGATTATGGATAAATATCACAGAAGTAGCAGATTCCTTTATAGCTTCTCTAAAAGCCTCTCTAGGATGTATTAAAGATGATGTAAGAGTTCCCTCTGATATCCTGGATTCCCTGATCAATCTGTTCTTTACATCGAGCATTACACAGTAGAAGACCTCTTTTCTCAAGTTCCGGAATCTCGGGTAAAAATAAGAATATACATCCTCAGCTACTGAAAAAAAAGGACCTCTAACACCGGGCTCTTCAAACAATCTTTTACCGAGCTCAAGTGCTGCCTTCAACTGTGCCGCCTTTGCTTTTCCCATACCTTTCAGAGTACATAATTCAGACAGTGATGCCTGTTGGATATTCTTAATGTTACTGAATGTGTTAAGCAATTCAATGCCGAGGTCTATTGCACTTTTTCCTCCACCGCCTGTGCGGAGTATTATTGCAATAAGCTGTGCATTTGAGACGTTAGTCGGTCCATGTTTTAGCAGCCTTTCACGCGGCCTTTCATCTTCAGGCCAGTTTTTTATGCTCTTGTATGCCATATGACGAAGAGATTTTATCATCTCTATTAATAATAGGTAAACCCCGTTAGAAATTATTTTTTCATCAAGCCTTTGGGTAAGTTTTTTTTAACGGGGTAAAGAGAATAATGCTTCGTTGACGATGTTTTATGCGTGTGATAAGATAATTTATGCCTCTTTATATTTACGAAGCTATTGATTCTTACGGCAAAAAAATCAAAGAGACTATCTCCTCTTCTGATGAAGAAGCCCTGAAGTCAACTCTAAGGGAAAAGGGACTGATACCTCTGAACATAAAGGTATCCGAATCAAAAGAAGGTTATTTTTTTGAAAGGATAACTAATAAAGACCTCCTGACCTTCACTCAGGAACTTGGCAATCTTCTTGATTCGGGACTACCCATTGACAGGGCCCTTTATGTGCTTTCAGAATATTCAGAAAAGAAGTCTTTCAGGTCAATAATAAAGGAGGTTTATATAGATATACAGAAAGGCGGTACTCTTTCCAATGCAATGGGAAAGCACAGGATTTTCCCCAGAATATATGTAAACATGATAAAGGCAGGAGAGGCAGGAGGCATGCTTGAGACAGTTATTAAGAGACTCGCATCTTTTCTGGAGACAAGTGTTTCGTTTAAAGAGGAGATTACATCAGCATTGATTTATCCTACTCTTATTTCTGCCGTTGGAGGGATAGCTGTAGCAATATTGATGGTTTTTGTTGTGCCAAAATTCTCACAGATATTTACCAATCTTGGACAGGCACTTCCTCTACCGACCCTCATACTGATAAGAATCAGTGAAATAATCACCTCTTACTGGTGGGTATTTGCTGTAATAATATTTGGATCTGTTATTTTAATACGCGGGTATGCTAAGACATCCGAGGGGAAAAGCTTTATTGATAATCTTAAATTAAAGATCCCTTTTATAAAAAAGTTGAGCATGAAGATAATAATATCCAGATTTTCCAGAACATTCGGTACCCTTCTTCAAAGCGGCGTACCTATACTTGAAGCCATAAAGATATCGAGAGACGTTATTGACAACGATACTATCTCAAAACAGCTTGCAGTAATCGAGGAGGGGGTAAGCAAGGGAAGAGGTATTTCCTTGCCTTTGAGGGAGAGTGGTGTTTTCCCTGCAATTGTTACCCAGATGGTAACTGTAGGTGAAGAGGCAGGCAGGCTTGAGGAGACCTTCATACTTATAGCAGAGAGGTTTGAGAATGAGACAAAAAACTTTATCAAGAGATTTGTAAGCCTTTTTGAGCCTGCACTTATACTCCTTATGGGATTAATAGTTGGACTAATAGTTATTTCAATGCTCATGGGAATATTCAGTATCTACGAGATACCCATATAAAACTAAATATCAAGTACGGAGTAAAAAAGGAATACGAACAAAACTTTTACCTGGAAATCTAAATTGACTATATAAGGAGGAAAAATGAAGGATAAAGAAAAACAGGATTATCACAAAAATATGAGGGGATTTACCCTTATTGAAATTATAGTAGTTATTATAATAATTGCTCTCATAGCAACTCTTATCGGACCAAACATTTTTAAAAGACTCAGCCAGGGTAAACAGAAAGCTGCAAAGGTACAGATAGAGATGCTCGGCCAGGCACTCGATAGCTACAGGCTTGATATTGGTACATACCCTACAACCTCTGAAGGTCTTAATGCACTTATAACAAATCCCGGCGTAGAACAATGGGACGGTCCGTATTTAAAGAAAACCGTTTTGCCCAAGGATCCGTGGAACAGGGATTATCAGTACCAGTCACCAGGTTCAAATAGTGAATATGACCTCTTTTCATATGGTGCAGACGGTACTCCAGGTGGTGATGGTGAAAATAAAGACATTACAAGCTGGGAATAATGGGTTTACCCCGTTGAAAAGAAATCCCCGCAACTGTGAGACCTTCGGTTTTTTAAGGTACGGAGCAAAAAAATACATGGAGTACTTTTCCAAACTGATTCTATATATATCTCGACCCATAAAAAAAAATATTTCCGATGAGTCAAGCTTTCAAACGGGATTTGCCCCGTTAGAAAAAGACTTGCTCAAAGGCTGGACGAAAAAATATTTTCTAATGGGGTTTACACTACTTGAAATCATAATCGTCCTTCTTATAGCAGGATTAGCAGTATCAGTTATAACTTTCTCTGCTGCCCGACTTTATGAAAAAACACTTTTTAATGAAGAGGCAAGAAGACTGTTAAATACAATCAAACATGCTCGGGAGATTTCTCTAATAGAGAGAAAAAATATTGAATTCAAGATTGACGAAGAAGAAAAAAAATACTGGATAGACCATGGAGATGATATATCTACCAATTTACATTCCATACCCTCAGAATTTACTATTACAGGAGAAGCTGTGATCTTTTTCCCCAAGGGAAACAGCTCCGGAGGTTTAATAAAGATAAATAATGGTAAAGGTCAGGAATATAAAATTGAGGTTGAAAATATCAGCGGCATACCAACAATCAAAAGGCTTTAGCCTTTTTGAGGTCATGGTAGCTATAGCCATTCTCGCCATAGCGATAGTCGCTATTTTCCAGCATTTTTCAACAACCCTTAAAACCACAAAAAAAGCAGATGACTACACAAGGGCACTCTTCTATGCAAGGTCAATGCTTGATGAGGCTTACAGTGCTTCTGACATTACAGAAATTTCTGATTCACTGGAATTCGAAGGAAATTACCTAGGTTCAAGAGAAGTAATCCTAAAATCTTCTTCAGAAGATGAAAAGGCAAAAATTTACGAAATAATTATAACAGTGACCTGGCCTCCTTCAGGCAGTCTAAAACTAAAGGGGCTTCGAACAGTTTATGAACCTGAAGAATAAGAGCGGTATTACACTCCTTGAGCTCCTAATAGCTATAACTCTTTCAATCCTCATTCTATTAATACTTTCTTCAGCAATGAGGCTGGGCTACAAATCCCAGGAAAGCGGTTCTGAGAAGGCTGAGATAACCCAGAAGATACGGATTATCGGTGACAGAATCAGCTGGCTTATCAGGGGCGCCTATCCGTTTTCTATTAGTACGCCGGAGGGGAAAATAGTATTTTTCGAAGGGGAATCGGACAGAATTGGTTTTGTTACAACAAGCATTGATGTGTACGGAAAAGGACCTGAGGACATGGCCGGGCTTAAATGGGTTTCGATTTTTGAGGATGACAATAAGTTAAATATAAGAGAGAAGGTATTTTTTTTGGAAGACGTATTCGATGATAGTGGTGGGAAGGTCTATATACTTGACCAAGGATTAAAAAAGCTGGAGTTCGAATATCTTGATATATCAGAAGAGGATGAAGTGGAAGAATGGGTTTCTGAATGGGAGCCTGATGAAAAAGAATATATTCCGTCAGCGGTGAGGATAAATATTGCCTTTGAGCATAAAGGAAAGACTATTAATATTCCGGAGCTTATTGTGAGAATCAACACTATTAAGAAATAAATCCTTTTAAGATATCTCTCTACCCCTTTAAAAACACCCTTTCTACGGAGTCTACTTTATCCTTGAACCTTCTTTTACGTCCTTTTCGGGGATAAGAATAACAGGTCTGCCGTCAGAATCTGTTGCTGCAAGCAGCATACCTTTGGACTCAATGCCCGCAAGTTTGGCTGGCTTGAGGTTTTCAACCACAACAATCTTCCTGCCTATAAGTTCTTCAGGGTTGTAAACATTGCCTATTCCAGCGACAATTTGTCTCTGTTCACCTGTATCTATCTGTAGTTTTATGAGCTTACTTGAGCCTTTTATACGCTCAGCCTGAAGCACCTTGCCAACCTTCATTTCGATCTTATAAAATTCATTTATTGATATTAAGTTTGCTGCTTCCACTTTTTCTTTCCTGGATTGCTCTTTTTTTTTCTCCTTTTTCATTTCTATCCGGGGGAAAAGCTGTTCACCTTTAGATACCCTTATTTCATAACCAGGTCTCCAATCCCATTCATAAATTTTGGGGATGCCAATCTTATCCTTTGAAAAACTCTGTCTGGTCTCATCTGTCAAAGATCTAAGACCAAGCTGTTTCCATATTTTCTCTGCAGCCTCAGGCATAAAAGGGTACAGTAAAACTGCAATCAGTCTCAAAGCATTCCAAATATTAAACATCGAGCGTTTGAGTGCTTTACTGTCACTTTCAGCAAGCTTCCACGGCTCTGTTTGAGCGATATGATTATTAGAAGACCTCACTACTACCCATATATTTTCGAGTATCAGATTGAAACGCAGATAAGACCAGTTCTGCTCATCATTTGCAACCAAGTTTGCATTCATACATACCCTTGAAAATTCGTTTTCGACTGTAGTATCAGACACGGACAGGTCTATGATCCCATCGAGATATTTTTCAGCCATTGTTAGAAACCTGCTCAGTAGATTACCAAGGTCATTGGCAAGATCCGTATTGATCCTCTTGATAAATGCCTTCTCTGAAAAATCTCCGTCAAGTCCAAATGGTACTTCCCGGAACAAAAAATACCTTAATGCATCTGCACCATACTGATCAACCATTACATTAGGGTCTACTACATTACCGAGTGATTTTGACATCTTTCGTCCCTCTACAGTCCACCAGCCATGAGCAAAGATATTTTTTGTCAAAGGAAACTCAAGCGCCATCAGCATAGTTGACCAGTAAACAGCATGTGTTGTAAGTATATCCTTCCCTACAAGGTGGTGAGTTGCAGGCCACCAGAAATCACCTAACCTTGCCATCTTATATCCCGGAACCAGATACCTTGTAGCTGAAAAATAATTCACCAGAGCATCAAACCAGACATATGTGACAAAATCTTCATCAAATGGCAGAGGAATTCCCCAAGACAGCCTCTGCTTTGGTCTAGAAATACAGAGATCGCCAAGAACATTGTTATTCAAAAAACCAAGAACTTCGTTTCTGCGGCTTTCAGGCAGTATGTATGACGGATTTTCTTCAATATGTCTGATAAGTCTTTCCTGGTATTTTGACATCAGGAAGAAATAGTTCTCTTCATTAATTTGCTCTGTTTGTCTTCCGCACTCTGGACAATTACCATCAATAAGTTCCTTTTCTGTCCAGAATCGCTCGTCAGGTGTACAATACCATCCTGAATACACCCTTTTTTCAATCTTTCCCCTGTCCCAGAGCATCTGCATAAGTCCCTGCACTGTCCTGATATGTCCTTGATCAGTAGTTCTTATAAAAGCATCGAATGATATGTTCAGCTTGGCCCAGAGGTTCTTGAAATTCTCAACCATGAGGTCAGCATGTTCTTTGGGCGAGCGGCCTTTATCAATAGCAGCCTTTTCTACCTTCTGTCCATGTTCGTCTGTACCTGTCAAAAAGAATACATCCTCAGATATAAGCCTGCTGTGTCTCGCAAGTATATCTGCTGCAATAGTTGTATATGCATGACCTATATGCGGTATGTCATTTACGTAATATATTGGAGTGGTTACATAGAACTTATCATTCACTTCTTATGAAACCTTCCTTTGCGCCTTCTTCTCCTCCTGCGCCTCTTGGGATATGCCTTTATTTTCTGTTCACCTGGTTTTTCCTGTTGAGAAGCTGATGTATCTGCAGGTGTTTCCACATTGTAACTGACGATATCTGAAGGTCTTTGTTCCGGCTCATCTGTAAAGACTTCTAACACCTCTTCTTCTTCAGTTATTGATATAGTATTATCATCGGAAATTGATGAAGTGCTGGAAACAAATTCGTCATATTCAAAACCCAGACAGCACATCAGTCTTCCACAGACACCTGAGAGTTTGCCGGTATTCAGAACAAGCTCCTGCTGTTTTGCCATTCTTATAGAGACGGGTTCGAATGTGGTCAGAAAAAGTCTGCAGCATAAAACTTTACCACAAATGCCCAGGCCCCCTGTTAATTTAGCCTTGTCGCGCACCCCGATCTGTCTCATTTCAATCCTCGTTTTGAACTTTGCAGCAAGGTCTTTAACCAGTTCCCTAAAATCAATCCTGCCCTCTGCAGTAAAGTAAAAGACTATCCTCTTCCTGTCCAGTGTAGCCTCCGTGCAAATCAGATTCATTGGAATTCCTCTGGCCATTATCCTTTTCTGGCAGAAGTCTCTTGCTTCTTTCTCGAATGTTTCGTTCTCCTGTTTATTTTTGATATCCTCATCAGTCGCCAGGCGAAGCACCTTTTTAAGTTCTTTCTCGGGATTTTCTACTGAATGTCGGCCGATTATTACATTTCCTATGCTCAGACCGAATTCTGACTCGACGACTACAAGATCTCCTGTATTGATTTCAAGGCTATTGACATCAAAATCATATATCCTTCCGCACCTTCTGAATCTTATTCCTGCTACATCAGGCATATTAGATTGACAGCTCCTTTCTTAATAATGATGAAGTATAGTTCCATGTAATAGACTTATTAAGGTTGAAGATCAAAAGATTCTTCAATAGCTTTAATTTATTATAAATACTTATTATAGAATTTAAATCTGTAGAATTACATAATTTGTTTAGATATTCCTCAAAATCGATATTAATCAGTCTTGATACTTCACCTGTTATTTTAAGCACCGCCATATCCCTGAGAAAGATTAATACAAGTTCAAACCATTGTTCCATCTCCTCTCTAGAGGTCCAGCTGTCTTTATCGGCATTAAGCATGCTATTGAAAAGACCCAAAAACCATATCTTTTCCTCCAATAAATCAGAGGAAAGCGCAATCCCAGGCCTTCCCATCGAAAGCCTTGTAACAAGCTGAAGACTTTCTGCAGGGATCTTTCCATCGAGCACACGCATGCATGACTCTGAAGAAAGAAGTGCAAAATTAATTCTTGAACATCTTGACCTGATAGTATCAGGAAGCATATCCGGTTTCGATGATAACAGGATTATAACGCTGTCTTCCGCGGGTTCCTCTAGCGTCTTAAGAAATGCATTTGCAGCAGAAATATTCATTTTATCAGCATCATCCACAACCACTATCTTCTTTCTGCCCTCATAGGGCTTAAATGAAAGTATATCCTCTATCATCCTTATTTCTTCTATCCTTATCTGTCTATCTTCAGGTAATATCATGATAAAATCAGGATGGGTCCCCGCTTCAATTTTTAGGCATGATTCACATTCATCACAGGCATCAAATGAAATTCCGGGTGCTGTATTACGAGTTTTGGGGTCATAGTCTTGAATCGAATCTTTACCTGCAACTCCTAACTTGTAACTCGTAACTTTTTTAAGGCAGTTTAAAGCCTTCGCAAAATTAACTGCAACGGTCTTTTTACCTATTCCGGATTCGCCGCAAAAAAGGTATGAAGTGGCAATTTTCTGCCTTTGTAAAATCCCGAAAAGCATCTCAATAGCCCTGTCCTGTCCTATGATATTTTTAAGTGACATATCTCAATTAAGAATCTCTTTTTGCCCTTGAATCTTCCAAAATCCCGGCTATAAGATTAACTATTTTATCATGCACTGCCTCTATTTCAGCCGAACAGTCAACTAATTTTACTCTTTCTCTCTCCTTTTCAGCTATTTTAATAAAACCCTTCCTGACCATTTCATGAAAAGATATATCCTCGAGTTCCAACCGGTCATTCTTGCTTATTTCCTTGTTCCTTCGCAGACCTGTTTCTACATCTATATCAAGAATTATTGTAATATCTGGCCTTAATCTTCCTGTAGAAATCATGTCAAGAGAATCTATTAACTTTAAATCGATACCTCTGCCATAGCCTTGGTAAGCAACAGTTGAATCATAAAATCTGTCTGTAATTACAATATCACCTCTTTCAAGAGCAGGATTTATAACCTCTTTAACGTGCTGTGCGCGTGATGCATTATACAGAAGTAGTTCAGTTACAGGGTTCATCCCTCTGCTGTCTAAAGACAGCAGAAGTTCCCTGATTTTCAGGCTTATAAGAGTACCGCCGGGTTCTTCTGTTTGTGTAACACTGAATCCCTTCCTTCTCAGGTATTCAGCAAGAAGTCTCGTCTGTGTCGACTTCCCAGTCCCCTCAATGCCTTCAAAAGATATGAAAAAACCTCTCATTTTATAGAACCCTTTCCAGCAAACTTTATCCTGTCTGCAAATTCCATTTCAATCTTAAGTCTCGATGCTGCTTCAGTTCCATCATGCAAATTCCTCTTTAAGCCTGATGAGTAGCTGAAACACTCTTATTGTCTCATCTATAGTCATTGACCCTGTTCCGCACGATGGGGTAAGAAGTATATTTGAATAAATAAGTGAATTATTTATTTTATGTGACAGCTTTTCAATGCCTTTATTAAAACGTTCCTTTATTGATTCAGTATTTTCGCTTTTTATAGCCCCGGATGTCGGGATTATTCCCCATGCAAGGAGACCACCTTTCTCAAGATAACTTCTTAATTCCTCATGAAAAATGGCAATATTATCAATATAATCATAAGCGTCAAAACTGATTATATCTGCACCGCTGTTAATTACAAGTGGCCAGTCTGCATTGCCGCAGCAATGTATACCCGAAATGCCACCTGAAGACCTTATTTTTTCAGAGGATTCCTTTATCAGCCTCAATGCTTCTTCACTGCTTACCCCGAGGTAGCTCGAACTGCCTAAAGCAGAAAGAATCGGTTCATCAATAAAGATTATTACACGTCCCGCATGGGGCTTCAGTATATCATACTGCCACTTTATCTTCGCCTTTAAGAGCATTAACGATATTTCCCTGAGTTCCTCATCAAAATATACAGGCCTTCCCTCTTTATCCTTTAAACCGAGCGTAAAAGTTAGCGGTCCTGTAACATGTCCTTTAATATATTCAAATTTTCCCCGGTAAGAGTCTCCGATGTTCTTGACAATCTTTATGAATGCATGTAGTCCATTTGCATAGTCTTCTGATATGGCAATACTGCTGTCCTCTGTCCAGTTCTCATAGAATCTTTCAAGTTCGTCAGAGCTGTTTTTTTCAATATATACACTACCTCTTTCAGGGTCAACTTTCAAAAAAGGCAATCCTTCAGAATATTGGGGAATCATCAGCTCCCTGAAAGACACTTTTGGAAGCTGGGGCCAGAATGGAATATCAAAAGTATCAAGAATCAGCCTGCAAGCCTCATCAATATCGCTATGTGGCAGACTTCCGATACCCGTTGTCAGAAAAGGTTTCATCATTTACTGAATAATACCCTATTGAAGGGTATTGTTTCAAAACCTTTTCGACTCAGCGAATCTTTGATTATTACAAAAAATGCGTTTGAAACAGGCATACATGTTATATAGTTGGGCATGTTTCTTGAGCGAATATATGGAAATTTTGGGGTAAAAATTTTCCTCTAGGGATCGAAAGGAATATGACCAACTACTTAATTTACCAAAAATTAATTAACAAGGGTGGTGCCCCGACAAGTCGGGATAAAGGAGAAATGGCAAGACTTTTTCTAAAAGAGTCGTAGGCTGCACATATACCTGATATACTGATATAGAGGTGAAGCTTAGGATATAAAAAAATTCTCTAATATATGAAATGATGTACACAGTTTAAATTTAAATAATTAATTTATTTATTTCTTCTTCGCTGATGTTTGGTCTTTTTAAGCAGCTTTCTATGTTTGTGTTTGCTCATCTTTTTTTTACGCCATTTTTTAACGTTCCCCACATACTCACCTCCTTATTAAATAGTAAGCAGTAAGAAGTAAGCAGTATGCACTAAATTCTACTTATTACCCTTTTCGCTTAACCAGCCTCAGGCGGGTTAACCTTTACCTTTGCTTGTTTTTTTATTTAGTCCCTACTGCTTACAGCCTACTTCCTACTTCTTATTCCTTACTTTCCTTTTATTTTTGCCTTTTACTGCCTACTGCTTACTTCCTACCCCCTACTTTTTAATATACTCTTTTGCCTGATCCATAAACGCCTCTAACTGAATCTCTGTTGTAAGCGATTCAGTACCATCATATGGAATGCTCAGGCATGGTATACTAAAGTCCCTGTTAACTCCTCGCATTAATCCGCTTACAATGGTACCTGGCATGCAGCCAAACGGCATAGCATTTATGACACCTGCTGCCCTTCTGTTTATTAGATCAATGCATTTGCCTATGCTGAGAATAGCCTCACCCTCAAATGAGGAATGAATATAAGGACTTGCTTTGTCTATAAGCTCTTTTGTATCGGGTTCGTGAAGGGTTTTTAAAAATCCTTCAAAATACTTTGCAAACCTGTGCTCCATCCTCTTTTGAAAGAACCTTTTTAAAAAGAGGTTAATAATACCAGACCAGTCTTTTTTTATCAAGACCTTTTTAAACCCTGTATAGTTTATGTAATATAACCACTCTTCTACAGGAGCAAGGTATGCTTCGCCTCCCAGTTCCTCGATCTTACTTATGAGATCCTCATTCGAAAATCTGTTAGACCTCACAAATATCTCTCCTACTATACCGATAAGAGGTTTTATATCTTTATATCTGGGGATATTCTGAAAATCAGTCTTTGCATTTTTCAGTAATACCTCAATATCCCCATCATCACCTTTTATTAATTTGTAAACCATGCCGAGATATTCATTGTAAACGGCTTTAGAAGAACCTTTTTCTTTTTCATAGGGTCTTATCTCATGAAGACACTTATTGAGAAGCTCAATTGCAACAATGCCCTTCCATGACCTCATCGTAAATTCCTTCCCTACGATGCCAAGATGTTTGTAAAAATTCTCGTCCTGATTTGGTGAAAAAATCGGTATATCACCATAACCAAGTTCTTTTATTACGAGCTTGTGAAAAACATTGTACTGGCCAAACCTGCAGGGCCCTGAGCCAGAAGGCATAAAAAAAGCAGATTTGCTAGGATTGAAATCCGGCTCCATGACTTTCTTTGCTATATCACCCGTTGTCACTGCACATGGATAGCACTCCTTACCCGATACATATTTTTTGCCGAGATCCAGGGATTCATTTGAAGATTCAGGAAGCACCTCTGCATCAATACCGCAGTATTCAAATGCTGCAGCGAGAGCATAAGCATGATCAGACATGAGAGGAATATAAACAGTCCGTGTCGAGTAATCCGCAATTTTTGATAAGGATTTCTTCTTATTGATAAACCATGGCTCATCAACCATAACTTTATTCTGGATGCTGTCGAGAAATGCCTCGCATCTTGTTATCACACCTGCATCGGCACTGTGTTCATCGATTTCTATATGAAGATATGGTTTTTCAGTCATCTCTTCGTCAAAAAATTTAATAATAAAGGAATCAGGACCACATGAAAAATTTCCTATGTAAAGTCCATAAAGCAAAGGGTTTGACCTTATTAGTCTGGCTGCACTTAAAATCCGCTGGCCAGAGCGCCAGTACATATTGGGCCAGTCTACAGAGATGTCCGATTCCTCCACAGGGAGAAAATCCATAGGTATTGAAAGGATTCCAAGGTCAGCGAGTTTCCTGGGGATGTTAAGGTTCATTTCTCTGTCAAATGAATTGTAAGGTCTGCCCACAATCACAATAGCCCTGTCTTTTAAATCAGAAAGGGTCTTTTTGCCCATATTTTTAATCTCACTGATGAACTCTGCCTGTGCTTTCTTTGCTGACTTCAAAGCTTTTTTTATCCTGGAAGATTTAATCTTAAACGGTTTGAAGACAAGCCTTAATTCTCTTTCTAGGAAGGCATTACCCCGATTCATATTTATAATCGGAGTCAATGTCTTTATTCCATTAAATGTGACTTTTGATACATATGGGATTGTCTGGGTGTAAGGACATCCAACGCCTCTTTCAAATATATCATCAGAGCTGTTTAGATTTACAAAACTCGGCAGGAATAATAAATCCACATTGTTATCAAGCAAATATTTAATATGGCCGATTGCAGTTTTTACAGGAAAACAGGTTTCTGAAAGAACAGTTTCAATACCACTTCTGACTATATTTCTGTCTGTCTTGGGGGATACCTCTACCTCAAACCCAAGTTCCCATAGAAGAGTTGTCCAGAATGGGAGGAAATCCTGAAAAAAGAAGATATACGGGATACCAATTTTAATTGCAGATTGCGGACGTAAAGTCCCGTTGGGATAACGTCCCTTTACGGGATTGCGGATTTCAGAATTTTCTGACTTTTGACTGTTGACCTCCGACTTTCTTTTAAGATGTGCCTTCCATAGCATCTCATCCCTGAATGCAAACAGATCTTGCAACTCATCAGCCGATTTCTTTTTTCTGACATCGTACTTTTCGCATCTGCCTCCATAGAAAAGATATTTTTTTTCACCTTCAACCTTGACTCTGTTGATTTCACAGACATTCGGACAGCCCTTGCATTCAAAAGAGGACATCTTATATGGACGTCTGGATAGCCCGAACCCTTTAAATGTGCTGATAGGTGGTAATTTATTACTGTTCTCCATGTGCTTCTTTGCTATTAATGCCATACCAATGGCTCCTGTCACTTCATGATCCGGGGGAACAGTTAAATGTTTGTCGAGATATTTTTCAAACGCTGCAACAACAGATTTATTGAATGCAACTCCACCCTGGAAAAAGATCCTGTCTCCGATATGATGCTTGCTGACAACCCTGTTGATATAATTCTGTACTATCGAATATGAAAGCCCGGCCAGAAGATTTTTCCTGTCAGTTCCACGCTGGAGGTTAGCCATCAACGAATTTTCCATAAATACAGTACAGCGTTCACCGAGCCTGCATGGATTTTCAGAGTCTAATGCCATTTTCTCGAATTCGCCCTTTATGGATATATCCAGTTTTTCAGCCTGCTCCTCAAGAAATGAACCCGTACCTGCTGCACATGCCTTATTCATCTCAAAATCGACTACCACTCCATTTCTTAGTGAAACAAATTTTGAATCCTGACCACCGATCTCGAATATGGTGTCAACATCCTTATCAATAAAGGCTGCTGCAGTTGCCTGTGCAGTAATCTCATTTTTTACAATATCAGCACCTATAAAGTCGGCAATCATATACCTTCCAGAACCGGTTGTACCAACACCGGCGATTTCAACCTTATCGCCTATTTCCTGCCCTATCTCTTCAAGACCCTGCCTTACAGCTTCTATTGGCCTGCCTGCAGTCATAAGATAGCGTTTTGCAAGCAGCCTGCAATCTTTATCAATTACTGCTAAATTTGTACTTATCGAGCCAACGTCAACCCCGAGATAAGCCTCTATTCGGATTTCAGATTTCAGATTTTGGATTTCGGACGTAAAGTCCCGTTGGGCGTAAAGCCCCGTTGGGGCAACGCCCCTTTTCGGGGACAACTTCCCTTTACGGGATTTCAGAGTTAAATCAGCATTCCGAATTCCAAATTCCGCATTAAAAACGCTGTGCCTTTCAAAAAAGTCCTCACCCTTTAGTATCAGAGGACTGTATCCTTTTTCAGCAGGTCTGCTGGAAGTTAAAAAATCTTCGAGCAGTCTCAGATCAAAAGACTTTGTCCTTTTTGAGTCAATATCTTTAAGTGCTGCGCCAATTGCACCCATTAATGCATATTCTTCCGGCACAAAGAGCTCTTCGAAGCCAAAGACCTCTTTAAAAGCCCTTACCATACCTTTGTTTGCTGCGACTCCACCCTGAAATGAAACAGGATGAACCAGTTCCATGCCCCTGGCGATAGAACCCTTAAAGTTTCTTGCGACAGCAAAACAGAGTCCTGCAACAACATCTTCAACCGGAGTTGCAATCTGCTGAAGGTGGATCATGTCAGATTTTGCGAATACGCTGCATCTTCCTGCAATCCTTGGAGGCTTCCGGGATTTCAGGCTCAGTTCGCAGAACTCTTCCATTGAAAGCCTGAGCCTCTCTGCCTGCTGATCAAGGAATGAGCCGGTTCCTGCTGCACATATTGAATTCATTGAAAAGTCTCTGGCAGAATTTGAATCTTCTCCTAAAATGATAAGCTTTGAGTCTTCCCCTCCGAGTTCAATTATTGTCCTGATATGAGGATAAAGCCTGCGTGTTGAAAATGCATAGGAAACAACTTCATTTACTGGTTCAATGTTAAGTATACTACCTATCAATCTCCCGGCAGACCCGGTAATAGAAAGTGAGGAATCATTACCCGTTACTGTTTTAAGCTGTTCGAGTGCAACAGTTAGAGGATGTCCTTTATGCCTGCGGTAAAAACTGTAGAGCCTGTTTCCTTTTGCATCAAGTACAACTAGCTTTACACTGACAGACCCTGCGTCAAGACCGATAAATTTCATAGAATTTTGCATGATTATAAAATGAATTTAAATGATAATGCCCCAAATAATTATATAATACTAAAGGATGACAATTTTTTAAAGCATAGCCATCTTTTTCTCTAACTTTTTGAGAGTGTTTAATGTGATTTAACCTGAGTAATACAGATTATGTCTATAAAATGACAAAAATTGTCATTTTATAGAATACGTCAAAACTTACATATTGTTCTCTATCAATAAATAACTTTTCATAAAAATACCACTTTTGGGGAATCCAGATATGCTCAGTATTTTTTAACTTATTGATTTTATTAGATACTGAAACATATAGAATTATATACACCTATGGTATGTCATGTGTTCATATTTTACTTTTTATCACCAGCGCCTCTAAATTTTAGTGGCTCTATAATGATTATATGGTTTTAAATATTGGCATAAAAACTGCTTCATTATGTGTAGTTTTCATATAACCTTTATCAAGGAGGTGATGCAAAAAAGTTTAAAGATGTTATGATGAAGTAATCATCGACTATTCAGGAAAGTGGTCATAAAAACTGACCACCAAAACAAAGAAAGGAGGAAAAGATGTTTAAGGCAATGAATAACTTAAAGGAGCGGAAAGGTTTTACCTTAATTGAGCTCCTTATTGTCGTGGCAATCATCGGTATCCTTGCAGCTATTGCAATCCCTGCCCTTCTTGGCACAAGGGAGAAAGCAAAGGTCAAGGCGATAACAGAGAGTGCTGAGGGTGCAACAAAGGAACTTCAGGAGTGGCTGAACAGCATGGCAGACCTGGAGCCTTATGTTTTTGTAGGTGCTGGTGGTGTAAGAACATGCAGAGAGCATGCGAACAAACAAATGGTTGATACTATCGGTGATGGTCTTGTTGACACCAATATTTGTCTGGCTCGTTATAATCTCCCTAATATGGGTCCATATAACGCTGTGCTTGCCAATATCTGTACCGATTATGTAACTCAGGTAGTAAACATGGGTAAGAATGAGAGCCCTTGGAACCCAGCAGTAGCGTTATTTGTAGCACAGGCAGCACCAATAGCTGCGGCTGTACCTTGCCAAATTCTTTTAGGTTGTGATGACGTCAACAGGACGATTCAGATAATGGCTACAGCAGGTGTCGGAGGTGCTTGTCCAGCAGCAGGTGGTGAAGTTGTCGTAAATACAACAATAGCAGCTGACTAAAATAATGTATCAACACGCTAAGGGGAGAAGAAATCTTCTCCCCCTTTTTTAATATGGATGAGATTAAATTAAATAGAAAAGGCTTTTCCTTGATCGAGCTTATGATAACTGTAGCCTTAATAGGCATACTCGCCGCTATTGCAGTCCCGGCTCTTTTGGGTGTGAGGGAAAAATCAAAGATAAAGGCATTAATGGGAAGCTCTGAGACTGCAGCAAGAGAGTTGTCCGAGTGGCTTAACAGCCTCTCTGATGGTGAAACTATAGTCTATCCTGGACCCACTGGCAAGGAGTGCTCACCCTTTTCAGGAAGGTTGCAGGTAGACAGCGATGGAGACAGTGTTTTGGATTCACCCATTTGCCAGGTACGCTATGGGTTGGTAAACGGCCCCGCGTATACCAATATCACTGACCTGGCTAACAGGTATATTGCAACGATGACATTTATTGGAAAGAATGGTTCACCCTGGAATGAGAACCAGCCTATATTTATCATTGGCTTAAACCCCCTTGGTGGACAGGTAGTTTTTAATCCAAATAATGCAAACCGGAGTATAAATATTATTGCATCTTCTCCATTTGGAGGCACTCCTGCAAATGTTGGCACAGCCAATATCGGAGAGGTAATTTTTAACGTTATAATAACTTCAGATTAGTTTATAATTGCAATTTTTTATTTTAATAGAGGAGATTGGCAGATGAAAAAGGAAATTACAAATAAAAAGGGCATAACACTTATTGAGATGCTTGTGGTTCTAACAATCATTGGAATCCTGGCTGCCGTTGCTATACCTTCATTTCTGGGTCAGAGGAAGAAGGCTGCCTTTTCTGAGGCAAAATCCAATCTTCAGGCTATAAGGCTACTTGAAGAGCAAAATTTTGCAGAAAATTCAGTATATGAACCCGATCCCGCTGGAATTGCTTTTTATACAGAAGCTAATCAGGGTCTTCAGGGTTTTCTTCCAGGCTTTAGACCGGGTCTACCTCAGGATCTGAATTATGACTACGATGTTACCACTCCAGATCCAAACGGACCACCAGGTGAACCGAGTTTTATTGCTTTTGCAAGACCCAAAGCAAACACTATAGTTGCTGGGACTGCCCCGTTTTGGGTTAACGATAGAAACGAGAATAACTTCTAATACCCAAGGAAAATTTTTTAGACTTGCCCATAAAGAAAATCATCCTTTCTACGGGGTTTGTTGCTAAAGAAATCTCTCACCAACTATTTCTAAGTCATTGGTCATTAGTCACTGGTCACTAAAAAAAGTAGGGAGTAGGCAGTAAGCAGTAGGCACTAAAACACAAAGATCAAAGAAAAGTAAGGAGTTAGGAGCAGGGAATCAGGGTATCAGAGTATCAGGGAATCAGGGAAAAAAGTAGGAAGTAAGCAGTAGTCAGTAGGCACAAACAAAGACAGGTAAAGTAAGTTGTAAGGAGTGAAAAGTAAGGAGCAAAAAGAAAAGTAGGCACTAAGCAGTAGGGAGTAGGCAGTAAAAAATAACGCCATGCGCCGAGCACCATGCGCCATGCGATGAGTAAACGGGCCCTGTAAAGCAGAAAAGCTTACTTGACAGGTCGTGCGTCGTAACCGTTACCGTTAGACGTAACCTTTTAGTTCGCATTATTTATTCTCCTCTACGAGCCGTAAGCCACACAATCCTCAGATTAATCATATATGTTAAAATATTTGGATGTCTAATAAAGAACTCATAATCGAAGGCGCCCGACAGAATAATCTCAAAAATATAAGCCTCAAGCTTCCCCACAACAGGGTTATTGCGGTCACAGGGGTTTCGGGCTCGGGTAAATCGTCGCTCGCATTTGATACTATCTTTGCCGAAGGACAATGGCGCTTTATAGAATCCCTCTCCACTTATGCAAGGCTTTTCCTCGAAAAACTTGACAGGCCTGAAGTTGATGCAATAAAGAATATCAGGCCGGCTATTGCGCTTGAGCAAAAGAATCCTGTACGTGGATCCCGCTCTACTGTAGGCACTCTTACCGAACTTAATGAATTATTCAGACTTCTTTATTCAAAGATCTCAACACCTTATTGTCCTGAATGCGGCAGGGAAGTAAGGAAGTGGGATCCTTCGCAGATAGTTTCAGAACTCATTGATAAACATCACGGTGAAAAGGCGATTATTGTCTTTGAAACCAGAGATTCGATTGAAGAATTAAAAAAACAGGGTTTTTACAGGGTGTGGCTTGACGGTGAAATAAAAGACATCAACGAGTTGCGAGACTTCGGCGAGCCCTCGGCCCGAGCTCAGGCCGAGGGCTCGCCGAAGTCCCCTCACTCCTCACTAAATATTGTTCTTGACAGACTTATAATTAAAGATGAACCAAGGCTGTCAGATTCCATAGAGATGGCATGGAAAGAGGGAAAAGAAAAGATAAAGACTATTATATTGAATTCAAATAAATCTGCTGATGTTACTGAATCAAAGTCCTCTATTCATACCTTTTCATCAAGTAATGCATGCGAAGAATGCGAAATTGAACTGCCTGAACCAGCTGCCCTCCTCTTTTCTTTCAACCACCCCGTAGGTGCATGTCCTGAATGCAAGGGGTTTGGAGACACACTTCAATACAGCGAAGACCTTATTATACCTGATAAAGTCATTTCACTCTCAAAGGGCGCAGTATACCCCTGGAATAAGCCTGCCTATAGATGGTGGAAAAAACAGTTATTAGAGACTGCTAGAAAAGCGGGGCTCGACATAAATAAGCCTTATATTGAGTTTTCAGAAGAGGAGAAAACCTTACTATTTAAAGGTTCTGACAGTTTTTACGGCATCAATGATTTCTTTGAATATCTTGAGGGGAAGAGATACAAGCTACACGTCAGGGTATTCCTTAGCAGATACAGGAGGGCTTTCAAATGCCCTGAATGTAATGGCAAAAGACTAAAGAAGGAAGCACTCGCATATAAGATCTCTGCACTTGACATTTCCGAACTATGCAGGATGCCGGTATCCGAAAGTTTAAAGTTTTTCTCCGATATAGATCTTTCCCCTTTTAAAAAAGATGTATCAAAAGAGCTTCTGCGCCAGATAGTCATGAAACTCCAGTTCCTCAAAAAAGTGGGACTGGAATATCTCACGCTAGACCGTTACAGCAGGACACTTTCAGGCGGAGAATTCCAGAGAATCAATCTCTCAAACCAGCTTGCATCATTATTGACGGGGACACTGTATGTCCTTGATGAACCGACGGTGGGTCTCCATGTAAAAGACACCGAGAGGATTGCAAAGATAATGAATCAGCTTGCTGAACTTGGTAATACAGTAATTGTAGTCGAACATGACAGGGGAATAATTGAGGCAGCAGAATGGATCGTGGAACTGGGGCCTGGAGGCGGTCATAAAGGTGGAGAAGTTGTCTTTTCAGGTACGGTATCTGAATTTATGAGATCGGATATTCTCACATCAAGATATATAAGAGATGTCGAAAAGGTCGAGATACCTTTAAAATCAAGGCAGTTTTCAGGTGAAGTACTATCTATCTACAATGCAGAGGGTAACAATCTTAAGGGGGTTAATTTCAATATTCCCCTGAAAAGGCTTACTGCGGTTACAGGGGTATCAGGCTCAGGGAAAAGCAGTCTTGTAGTTGAGACCCTTTACAGGGCTCTTTCAAACAAGTTCAGGACTGATACTGAACAGGCGCTGCCTTATAACAGATTAGAAGGTATAGAATACCTTAAAGGCGTTAAGCTGATTGACCAGTCTCCAATTGGCAGAAGCCCTCGATCTAACCCGGTAACCTACATGAAGATATTTGATAATATCAGAAAACTCTTTGCTGAACAGAGAGAGGCAAAGGCCTATGGCTATAGCCCTGGTTTCTTCTCATTTAACGTACACGGGGGAAGATGCGAGACCTGTAATGGTGCAGGTTATGAATTGATGGAAATGTATTTTTTCGAAAATCTTTATATAAAGTGCGAACAATGCAAAGGTAGAAGATATAAGCCAGAAGCACTAAGGGTAAAGTACAAGGATAAAGACATGCATGATATATTGAATATGACCGTTGAAGAGGCTTATACTTTGTTCGAAGACCAGCCTGCTATAATTTCTAAACTGGCATTAATGATAGATACAGGGCTGGGATATTTAAGGCTCGGGCAATCAGCCACAACTCTATCAGGTGGCGAGGCCCAGAGGCTCAAGATATGCTCGGAAATGGGGATAAATTCGAAGGGAAATTATCTATACATACTTGATGAACCCACTATAGGCCTCCATTTTGTTGATGTAAAAGCACTTCTCAATGTACTGAACAGGCTCGTTGAGAAAGGAAATACAATCGTTGTTATAGAACACAATCTTGATGTAATAAAGGCGGCAGACTGGATCGTTGACCTGGGTCCGGAAGGTGGGGATAAAGGAGGCAGAATTATTTTTGAAGGAACCCCTGATGATATTATCAGGTCGGAGAATTCCTATACAGGGAAGTATCTAAAAAATTATTGGAATAACAGCAACTCAAATTGAAAAAAAGAGATTGCTTCGCCCCGAAGCTTCGGAACTCACAATGAAAACGCTTCATTTTATTAATTTCATGTCACTACGAGCGCAGTAAAGCAATCTCTTATTTGAAATATTTTAGTTCTGAAATAATCCATTAATTGAAAAACAGGTGAAAATTGCAGTATTCTTAAAAAAATGAAAAAAGCTGTTTATTTCCTACTCATCATAATCTTTGCAATTGCGGGCTACGAAAGTAAACCTTCAAAGGCAACACAGCCAGATATGAAAAGTGACTCATATCAACCTGCATATGGCGATGCATTAATAGAAGGTTCAATAGGCGAGCCGAGTATTCTCATACCGATGCTCGCAACTGACAGTGCCTCTTTTGATGTCACAGGGCTTATATTTAACGGCCTTGTCAAATACGACACCGACCTGAGTGTTATCGGTGACCTTGCAGAGTCATGGGACATTTCTCCCGACGGGCAGGTTATAACATTCCACCTGAAAAAGGGAGTTAAGTGGACAGATGGAGTTGAATTTACCGCCGAAGATATAATGTTCGGCTATAAGACTATCGTAGACGAAAAAACTCCAACAGCATACAAGGAAGATTATCTTCAGGTCAAAAAGGCTGAAGTCCTTGATAAATATACATTCAGGGTTACATATGACAAACCTTTCGCACCTGCACTCACCACTTGGGGGAGTCTAATAGTGCTTCCTAAACACCTGCTTGAAGGGAAGGATATAACTAAGACAGGCTTTGGAAGAAATCCGGTAGGCATGGGACCTTACATGCTAAATAAATGGACGCCGGGCCAAGAAGTTACGCTCGATTCAAACAGTAAATATTTTGAAGGAAGACCCTATATCGGCAGATATGTCTACAGGATAATACCTGATCTGGCAACTCTGTTTCTTGAGCTTCAGGCAGGTGGTGTTGATATGATGGGACTTACACCTATTCAATATACAAAGCAGACAAACAATGAGTTTTTCAAGAAAAACTTCCAGAAGTTCCGGTATCCTGTCTTTTCTTATACATATATGGGTTTCAATCTGAAATATCCTTTATTCAAAGACAAACGTATAAGACAGGCAATAGCACATGCCATCGATAAAAGTGAAATTGTTGATGTAGTTCTGTTCGGACTCGGAAGTCCATCTACAGGTCCTTACGTACCGAAAACCTGGCCTTATAATCCGGATGTCAAAAAGTATGAGTATAATACTGAAAAGGCAATGCAACTTCTTAAAGAGGCGGGATGGGAGGATACCGACGGTGACGGAATTCTGGATAAAGGCGGCGAGCCCTTCGAATTTACTATTCTAACCAATATGGGAAACCGCTTAAGAATGAATACAGCTACCATAATACAGTGGAGACTTAAAAAAATAGGGATAAAGGTTGAGATAAGGGCAATTGAATGGAGCACTTTTATTAATCACTTCATACATAAAAAACGCTTCCAGGCGGTCATTATTGGCTGGGGCATAAATATAGACCCTGACCAGTATGATATCTGGCATTCCAGCAAAACAAGAGAGAAGGAATTTAATTTTATCTCTTACAACAACCCTGAGGTGGATGAGCTCCTCGAAAAAGGCCGCAGGACATTCGATATTGAAGAGAGGAAGAAGGCATACTTCAGGATTCAGGAGATACTTGCAGAAGAACTCCCGTATATTTTTTTATATGTACCGGATGCGCTTCCAATTGTACATGCAAGGTTTAAAGGTATTAAACCTTCCCCAATCGGAATAGGCTATAATCTTCATAAATGGTATGTGCCGGAAAAGTTGCAAAGGCACAGCATAGAGCCTTGATGCTTACTTACATTTTTAAACGGCTACTCGAAATGATTCCGACCCTGTTCGGAATTACCCTGATTTCTTTTTTCATCATCCACCTGGCTCCGGGGAAACCCACTGATATTATGACAGAGATGAACCCGAAGATTACGCCTGAGGCAAGGGAGAAACTTGAAAAATTATACGGGCTGGATAAACCAATAATAGAACAGTACTGGATATGGCTGAAAAGGGTTGTAAAACTTGATTTTGGCGAATCATTCTCTACTGACCGAAGACCTGTTATGGAGAAAATCTGGGACCCGAAACAGTCTTTATTGGAAAAAAGACTTTTCATAACATTTCAGATCAATATATTATCGATGTTCCTGATCTTTATTATAGCCATACCTATTGGCATTTCCTCTGCAACACATCAGTATTCAGTATATGACAAGATAACCACATTCTTTGTATTTATAGGTTTTGCAACCCCGTCATTCTGGCTGGCATTACTTCTGATGAGGTTATTTGGAATTGACCTTGGCTGGCTCCCTATATCAAGTCTTAAATCAATGGATTATGCTTCATTAACCTTAGCCGGCAAGATTTGGGACAGGTCCATTCACCTAATTCTGCCGGTATTCGTATCGGCATTCGGTGGACTTGCAGGTCTTTCGAGATATATGAGAAGCAGCATGCTTGAAGTTATAAGACAGGATTACGTAACTACTGCAAGGGCAAAGGGACTTCAGGAAAAAAAAGTTATATATAAACATGCGCTCAGGAATGCACTCCTTCCGATAATAACACTGCTCGGGCTATCAGTCCCTGGTTTAATAGGTGGCAGTGTAATCTTTGAGAGCATCTTCAGCATCCCTGGGATGGGACAGCTGTTTTATATGAGTATCATGACAAGAGACTATCCCCTTGTTATGTGTATTTTGACAATAGGGGCAATCTTAACGCTCATCGGAAACCTGTTGGCAGATATCGGCTACATGCTGGTTGACCCGAGGATAAGGGCAAAATAATATGGGCAATTATTCGCCAAAGAAGATATTCTGGCAGAGGTTTAAACAAAATAAACTTGCGGTCGCAGGAGGGATCATTGTATTAATCCTTTTCATTATAGCGATACTTGCACCTATTATTTCGCCCTATGACCCTAATGAAATTGACAGAAAAGAGATTCTCGAACCTCCAAGCATAGGTCATCTCCTCGGGACAGATGACCTCGGCAGAGACGTACTTTCAAGAATGATATATGGCAGCTGGATATCGCTTTCGGTAGGTTTTGTTGCAGTTGGTATTGCCACTTTTATTGGCATGATACTTGGTGCACTTTCTGGTTACTACTCTGGCTGGATTGATAGAATAATCATGAGATTTATCGATATAATGCTTTCAATCCCGACATTCTTTCTTATTCTTGCAGTCATTGCCTTTATAGGTCCAAGCATCTGGAATATTATGATTGTTATAGGTGTTACTTCCTGGATGGGTGTTGCACGTCTCGTTAGGGCTGAGTTTTTATCTCTAAAAGAAAGGGAGTATGTTCTTGCTGCTAAAGCAATAGGAGCAAGTAATTTCAGGATAATCTTCAGACATATCATGGTAAACAGTCTCGCACCTGTACTTGTCTCAGCTGTTCTCGGCGTTGCAGCCGCGGTGCTGGTTGAATCTGCGTTAAGCTTTCTGGGAATAGGTGTCCAACCCCCAACTCCAAGCTGGGGGAACATTCTTACTTTAGGCAAAGATAATATTGAGATAGCATGGTGGCTGTCGGTCTTCCCCGGGCTTGCGATACTGATTACCGTTCTCGGATATAATCTTCTCGGTGAAGGGATCAGGGACTCGATAGACCCCAGATTGCGGGATACAGAGAGAAAATAATTTTAGAATTTGCAATTTGCAATTTTAAATATCTCTATAATAAATGAAAATTTCAGAGAAAAAACTTAAAGATGCAGCATATGCTACCCCTGACCCTGAAAGGTCTCTTAAGAACCTCTCGTCATTTATTAAAGAGAATCCTTCAAGAGAAGAAGAACTGGATAACTTTATAAGAGAAATATCCCTGCTCTTCAGTTACAGCCAGTTCCTTGCGAATTACTGCTTTTCAAATCCGGACATCCTGTTTAATACTCTTAAAGACGTCAATATACAAACAGATAAAGAGACCCTTTCATCGACTTTAAAAGAGATTTTTGATAATGCAGAAACGCTATCGCTGTCTTATCTTATGACAAAGGTGCGGGAATTCAAGATAAGGCAAATCCTGAAAATAACCATGAGAGATATACTCAAAAAAGCCGACCTTGTTGATACGATGCTCGAGATGAGTAACCTTGCCGATGTAGTCATTGAGAATTCCCTCGATGTTGTAAGAAAATCTGTGAGCGATACGTATGGCACACCGGCCGATGATGCATTCTCTGTTATATCACTCGGCAAACTCGGGGGAGAAGAACTGAACTTCAGCTCTGATGTAGACCTTATATTCGCATACGGAACCGAAACAGGAGAAACAACAGGCGTGAGAACAAACCAGGGTATTACTAAAAATAAAATCAGCAACCATGAATATTACTGTAAAATCGGAGAGGAATTGACCCGCTTTCTGTCGCTTAATACTGATGCCGGATTTGCTTACCGGGTAGACCTCAGACTAAGACCAGAAGGACAGAGGGGGGCAATTGCACTGGCTCTGAGAGGTTATGAAATGTACTACGAATCATGGGGCAGGGCCTGGGAGAGGGCAATGCTTCTCAGGGCAAGGCCGATTGCAGGAAATCCTGATCTCGGCAATAATTTCATTGAAATGATAAGACCCTTTGTATACAGAAAATATCTGGATTTCAGCTCGATAGATGAGATTAGCAGGCTTAAGACACGCATAGATTCATCATTTAAGAAGGGAGATATAAAGAGGGGATACGGCGGAATACGCGAAATAGAATTTTTTGCTCAGGCACTCCAGTTGATATATGGGGGAAGAGAACCACTGCTCAGGGAAAGGAGTATACTTAAAGTCTTACACAGGCTGCTTCAGAAGGCACTTATAGGTCATGAGGATTATTCAATCTTATCAGACAATTACAGGTTTTTCAGGATGCTTGAACACAGGCTCCAGCAGGTTAATGACCTTCAGACCCATACCATACCAGCACGCGAGGCTGAACTTGAATCACTCGCTAAGAAGATGGGATTTTATAATATAGAGTCATTCGTCTCCAGCCTGGGAAAAAGAAGAATGAACGTCAGGAGTATCTATGATTTCCTGTTTGCAGAACAAAAAGAGGAGCCGTCTCTTAGCGGGACGGTCTTCGAAGAAGAGCTTTCGGATACCGAGATGAAAGAATATCTTTCAGATACAGGTCTCAAAGATGTTGACAGAGCAGTACGGAATATAAAATACATCAAGGACAGTACTTTTACTTTTCAAACACTCAGGGGAAGAAGGCTTCTCGGCAAGATTCTCCCTGAGTTCGTTGACTGTGCTTTAAAGAGCAATGAGCCCGATATGGCTTTAAATTACCTCCAGTCATTTGCAAGTCTTTTGAGCACAAGAGAATCTTATCTCGAGGTATTCATCAAAAATAGAGAGCTTATAAAAATGCTGACTTATGTATTTTCCCAGAGCGAATATCTTTCGAAAATGTTAATGGGCAGACCTCAATATCTGGAAATGATAGGCCGTAAGGATATATCAATAAAGAGTCTGGCTGTTCTTGAAGGTGAAATAAATTCCGGAATGCAGGAAGGCCGCACGGTAAATGATGCTGTTAGAATCATCAAGCAGATGGAAGAGATAAGGCTTGGGCTTTTGTTTCTGCAGAAAAAAATACCTGTTGTTGATGTAATTAAGGGTTTAAGCAAAACTGCGCAAGCCATACTTTCTGCTTGTATCGAATATATTTCAGAAGGCAATGAAGACATGGCCGTCATAGGTTTCGGCAAACTCGGGGGCAGGGAAATAACTTTCAACTCTGACCTTGATGTAATATTTGTATGTCCTGAAGAGGTAACCCGGGCAAATACAAAGCATGCAGAGAGATTTTTAAGAATGCTCTTTTCATATACAAAAGAAGGGATTGCGTACAGGGTTGATACAAGACTCCGGCCAGAAGGTTCAAAGGGACCTCTTGTATCCACTATAGAGAGTTTCAAGAGGTATTATTCAAAAGCCGCAGCTTTCTGGGAATTCCAGGCACTTCTGAAGGCAAGGCCTGTAGCAGGCAATATAAAAACAGGGTTGTCATTTATAAATATGGCAAGAGATACCCTCAGGTCGAGGGGAAAGGAAATATCTGCAACCGATATCAGGCATATGAGAGAGAGAATATTAAGGGAACTCTCTAAAGAATATGAAGGCTATGACATCAAGCTTGGCCCTGGAGGAATTGAGGAGATAGAGTTTACGGTTCAATACCTTCAGCTTAATAAATGCCATAGGTATAATAGTTTGCTCGTTCAAGGCACGTTAACTGCTATAGACAGACTGCAAGAATCAGGAACTCTAAGTGCATCTGATGCAGATTTATTAAGAGAAGTCTATCCGTTCTATCGCACACTCGAAAGTTTTTTAAGGCTTAGGGGAGAAAACATACTCAAAAAGGAAGAATATATATTAAAAAATGCGTCGGAATTCATGGGCTTTAAAGATACGGATAAATTTGTTGAATATCTGAATTATAAGAGGGAGTCTGTAAAGGAAATAACGGAAAAATACCTGATTGATTAGTTAAAATCTATATTCAAAAAATCTCATCATCATCCATAAAAAAATCACGCAATAAATTATAAAGAAAATACTTGGCAACAGAAGCGTAAAATGTCTTGGCTTTGCAGATCCGATAACACCATCCATCCTTAGCAAGCCGGAAGTGGGATAATCAAGGGTTTCTTTTTTGTCAGGGCTTTCAATCTTTCTTAAATCCGGGTCAAAAAAGATGGATTCATCAGAAAAGATATATTCACCTGTACAATTCATTTTACGCTCAAGGAACCTTGCCTGAAAATAGCGCAGTTTAAGCTTTAGCTGAATTCTCATAGAAGACCCCGTCCAGTATGCACATACAGATATACCTATAACAAGCAAGAATAAAATAAAGGCTAAGTCCATAGTAGTCAATATATAATTGACTTTATTATTTAAATAAGAGATAAACGTAATTACAAATATAACTATAATGATATTCATGAATAAATATGTTAGTTCAGACCAAGCAAGGCGCTTTTCAATACGGTTGATAATTGATATAAGTGCAAGGTATTTTTTCGTTGTCTCTGAATCTTCTTTCTTTTCAGTCTCTTGCATATAATAATCTACTTATTTTTTGCCACATTAGAACTTCAACAGCATTATATGATGGTTTATAAAATAAAGCAATTTAAATCATAAGTTTGTATATAGTTCCATTACCTCATCTCTCGTAACAATCGCTTCCACTTTAATCCCCAGAGATTCTATGTTTTCCTTACCGCCTTCCTGTCTGTCAATCAATGCGATTACCTTGATTATTTCAAGTCCTGTTTCCTTCGCCCTGTTTATAGCTTCAATTGTCGAATTGCCGGTTGTAATAACGTCATCAACAATCACTACCCTGTCACCTTCACTGATATTCCCTTCTATCCATTGCATGATTCCATGAGACTTTGATGTCTTTCGGACAATAAATGCCTCCATAGGATTGCCCTTTAGGTAAGAAGTATATGCCACTGCATCGGCAATCGGGTCTGCTCCAAGTGTGAGTCCACCAATTCCTTTTACGTCAGTATCTTTTATCATTTCATAGATAATATTACCGATAAGATGCATCCCTTCCGGATGCAACGTTACTGCCTTACAGTTAAAATAATAGTTGCTCATCCTGCCTGAGACAAGCTTAAACACAGGTTCCTTGCTGTATTTAAAAGCCTTTTCAAAAATAAGTTCAATAAGCCTTTTTTTCATTCTCAGGATTTCTGTCTAATATATTGTTGTCTATACATGTCTGATGATACCAGCCTTTTATCGTCAGTACGGCTATGAACACATTACTGATCAAAAAAGATTTTCTATTGGATATCCGCCTCCTCACAATCTATTTTGGTTTATCCGCATATATTATAATCTTAGTCTAAGATATAAGGAAAACAAAAATTTTACTAATATAAAGGATCATCGAGTTGACTTAAAACCTCTCTACTGGCTATCTTTATAAATATGAAGTTCATACTCTTTGACATAGATGGTACGCTTATCGACTCCGGTGGTGCAGGGACAAGATCGCTGGACCTCGCATTTGAGGAAATGTTCTCAATCAGGGATGCCTTTAAATCAGTAAGCATAGCAGGGAAAACAGACATCCGGATAATCAAAGAAGGGCTGGAGCTGCATAATTTAGACTGTTCTGACAATCTTATTACAGAATTCTGCATGAATTATATAAAACATCTTGGAATTCAGATAAAAAACGGAAAAGGACATGTGAAAAATGGCGTCAAAGATGCGCTGGATGCTATCAAGGAAGATGAGGATTTCATACTCGGTCTGCTAACAGGGAATATAGAAAAAGGGGCCAGAATCAAGCTTGATTTCTATGGTCTAAACACATATTTTGATATTGGTGTATTCGGGGACAATGACGAAGACAGAAACAATCTTCTGCCTATTGCTGTTAATAAATTGTTCAGCCAGAGCTCTGTCAGAATCAGTTTCAGAGATTGCGTTGTAATTGGTGACACGCCCAATGACGTAGCCTGTTCCAAACCTTATGGTGCCCTAAGTATAGCTGTAGCAACAGGACCTTACTCATTTAAGACACTTTTAGACGCCGGCCCTGACGAAGTTCTCGAGGATCTCTCTGAAACAGAAAAATTTATCTCTATATTGAAGAAAGATGCGTGATCCGAATGAACTGTTTTTATGCCCTCTAACGCTTTGACAAATAATCTGACTTCATAAAAGTATTGTTATGTCCAACTTCAAACTTACTACAGATTTTATTCCAAAGGGCGACCAGGTTGAGGCAATTGACAAACTCACAAAGGTTTTAGCCGATGGACAGAAGCATCTTGTTCTTCTGGGTGTAACCGGCTCAGGCAAAACATTTACTATAGCAAATGTAATATCTAACATAAACAGGCCGATCCTTGTAATAGCCCATAACAAAACACTTGCCGCACAACTTTACGGCGAGTTTAAAGAACTCTTCCCTGAAAATGCTGTAGAGTTTTTTGTAAGCTACTATGACTATTACCAGCCAGAGGCTTATATACCCGCAACAGACACATATATAGAAAAAGATGCACTTATTAATGATGATATAGACAGATTAAGACATTCTGCAACCAGAGCCGTACTTGAAAGAAAAGACGTTATAGTAGTCGCTTCTGTATCCTGCATTTACGGCATAGGATCACCGGATGACTATATGGACATGCATCTGTTTATCGAGCAAAACATGCATTCTGATCGTGATGAGATTTTAAGAAGATTTGTAGAATTACAGTATACAAGGTCAGATGCCGAGTTCAAAAGAGGTACTTTCAGGGTAAGAGGTGATACTGTAGAAGTATATCCCTCATTCGCCCTTGAAAGGGTGATAAGGATCAATTTCTTCGGCGACACAATAGAATCCTTATATGAGACTGACCCTTTGACCGGCAGTAAAATAAGGAAACTGGAAAAAATAGCTCTCTTCCCAAACAGCCACTGGCTGACACCAAGAGACCGGCTAGAAGTTGCACTTGAAAATATTGAGAAAGAGATGAAAGAATGTGTGGGGAATTTAATAAATCAGGGCAAAACTGTTGAAGCGCGCAGGCTTGAAGAGAGGACAAGGTTTGACCTCGAGATGCTCAGGGAATTCAATTACTGCCACGGTATCGAGAACTATTCAAGACATCTCAGTGGAAGGGCCCAAGGTGAGCCACCATATACATTAATAGATTACTTCCCCGAAGATTTTTTACTGGTGATTGATGAATCTCATGCCACAGTGCCGCAGATCAGGGGAATGTACGAAGGTGACCGTTCTAGAAAACAGAATCTTATCGATTTTGGCTTCAGATTGCCATCAGCTCTCGACAACAGACCTCTAAAATTTGAGGAATTTGAAGATAAAGTTCGACAGGCTATATATGTTTCAGCAACTCCGGCTCAGTATGAGATAGATAAATCAGGCTGCAAAATTATAGAGCAGATAATACGTCCTACCGGATTGATAGACCCTAAGCCTTCCGTGCGTAAGGTTTCAGGCCAGGTAGACGACCTCCTTTCAGAAATAAGAAAGAGGGTAGAAAGAGGGGAGAGGATCCTTGTTACCACCCTGACCAAGAAGATGGCTGAAGATCTGACGTATTACTATGTAGAACTCGGCGTAAAAGCGAGGTATTTACATTCAGATATAGAAACGCTTGAGCGTGTAGAAATAATCAGGGACCTGAGGCTTGGCAAGTTCGATGTTCTTATCGGTGTTAATCTCTTAAGGGAAGGTCTTGACCTGCCGGAAGTCTCACTTGTAGCGATCCTGGATGCAGACAAAGAGGGGTTCCTTCGATCTGAGAGGTCCTTGATTCAGACAACCGGAAGGGCCGCGAGAAATGTTAACGGCGAAGTAATATTTTATGCTGATGTTATTACAGGTTCATTGAAAAAAGCAATTGACGAGACTAACAGAAGAAGGCACATTCAGAAAGAATACAATAAAAGGATGAATATTACGCCTGAGACTGTAAGAAGCAATATAAAAGACATTATGAACTCCATATATGAATCTGACTACTGGACTGTACCCTGTGCTGCAGAGAAAGAAGAGGAGTATGGCCTTGACGAAGAAACACTGAAGAAACTCGAAAAAGAGATGAGAGAAGCAGCAAAAAATCTTGAATTTGAAAGGGCTGCAATCATAAGGGATAAGATAAAAGATATAAAAAAGAAGGTTATCGAGTTAGGAATAAAAAATGTCTGAAAGTATATTCTCAGTTACTTAACTTGCCCAGATATTTTAAAATTGCTCTCAGTAAAGATACACTATGACCTAACTGTATGTAAGCCTCCCCTTTTGTCATATTCCTGTTCTCTTTTTTCAATATATAACCGAGTTCTCTTGATAAATTAGATATCCTTGCGATCTCTCTTGCCAGGTCTTCCTCAAATCTTTCAGGTCTTAAATTGATCAGATACACATTTTCCCTTATTTTTGAGATATTTTCAAGAACCTCATCCTCAATTATTCCATCATTTATTACATGATATTTTCTATTGAAATCATCATATGGAAAATTATGGAAAGGCTGGGATAAATCGGCTATATAGTGTGCACAGAAAGAGATATGATATTCAGCGTACTTGCCTGTTTTTACAGTCTCTTTATATTTACGCAGAGATGCAATTATGGCTCCGTAAAGATGGCCCCCCTTATCTTTCGGGTTATTATATCTTTCGGTCTGGTCTAAAACCATTTCAGTGGTAATTTCAACTTTAGAGGTATTGTCAAACCAGTGGTTATAGCTCTCGGCATAGCTTGCCTTCAACTTGGCAATATCCGGTCCTGCAGAATTGTACCATTTGTAATACCCGGCAGCTTTAGCGACTGAAAGGTGAGTTTCATCATGCCAGCCGAATGCAATATTAATATTCAAAGTAATATTCAAAATAATTATAAGAGTAATTATCTTTATAAAGGCCCTTTTCATTTCCATTGTTTCTATGGGGTTTAACTTCTCAGCCATCGATTTCCTCATTAAATAAGAACAGCCACTGGCCTATTTCTATTTAAACTCAGGTAGCAGGGTTACTAAACGCCATTTTTTCTTACCGTTAACTTCAACATAGGACCACTTCTGATTGTCCTGCAGAGTCTTAACCCGGGTTGAAGGAGATACATAGTAATCTATCTCCACTGTAACTTCTGCCTCACCCTTTTTGGTGTCACATGTCATATCCACTACCTTGTAGTCTAATACTACTACATTGCTGGCTTTTTTAACTCTGGCTTCGAACTCTTCCCGGAGAGATTCTTTTATAAAAAGCCCTGCCTTGCTGTAATCATGCCAGCGCAACAGCTCGTTATATGCCCATGAACTCTGTTCAAACTCCTGCCGCACATCTGTAAAGACAGCACAGGCTGCAAGTGAAATAAATACTGTCAACAACTGCAGATAAACTCTCATTTTACCCTTCTTTCTATAATGTTTTCATTTCAGGTATCTTAAAAGATGATTAGCATATAATAAAAAAACAGATAAAACGTCTCTATCATAAAGTCTGTCTATAATACCTGATAAAGTAACACATGGAAAACAGTTTATGGGAAAAAAACTAACTACATTATTCTAGTTAACCAAAAAATATTCTTTAACAAAATAGAAAATATATGCATTAATTTTATTTTGGGGGTTAACTTTCAGTAATCTACAATCTTTTGCAGAATTTTTCAATTAATAGAGTGATATGTTAAGGAGGAAGCTGTTAATTCTTAAACTTGTATATCTTCTATAATTTATAAAGCTTTTTCCCGGTTCCCCGGCAGGGGGTACATATAGTTAAAAATGGCATTGATTGATGCTTTATCTTGCCTGAACCATTGCATATATCACATTTACTATCCACTGCCTTAAAAAGAACGATATACGCCGCAACCAAAATACCAAAAATAAGTCCTATCAGCCAAGTCATATAACCTCGATCTTTTCTACTATTGATTTTTGCAATTTCTATACCCGTATTTTGTACATACCTATTATCAAGCGGAGTTCATAACTATTTGTTTTATAGTTTTTATATATAAGTTTTAGATTGTATTAGATATTAAATGAAATGAAAATGACAAAATTTGTCAGTTTTATAGTGAGTTGAAGACAAAATTTGCTTTAATTTTGATGGTTTACGATATATATTTTCAGTGCTCTAAATGAATTATACCTAAAATATATTGATTCTATGAATCAACATTTAAAGATCTACCCCGCAAGAAAGGCCAGTCCTTTCTAATGGGTTTTACTGCCTGCTTTGGCTATCATCCTGAGCAGTTTAAATTTTTTCAGGTGACTGATATTGGCTATTTCGGAACAAATATTAAATCCTTCTTCACTAAAGAACTCCAAGCTTTCCACTTTATATGCAGGATCCCACAAATCATCTATAGCCTGAAGTATAATTGCCTCTACAAGATTCTTTATAGTAAATTTCAGATCTTTTTCTGCATGAACTTCTTTGTAGAACAAGATGGGAAATTTTCTCTCTTCAACAATTACTCCGCCATTAATAACTCTTCCGGAAATATTCTTCATGCTGCTCTCCTTTCTTAAAATTAGAAGCCTCTCGTCTTCTTTCTGAAAGGCAAGCAAATTTCCATTTTTTTAATATGGGTAAAATGTTTTTTTATTTAAGGCCTTGCCCAAATAAACATTTAATCTGGCGAAGCATAAATATTATTATATTACGGTTATATCACCCCCTTTTTAAGTATTAATATATCTATATTTAAACTCTCATAAAAAATTATTTATGTCAAGTTTAAATTATAAGTTTATTTTATAATTGAAACATTTGTCAGTCGAGTGCAAATTCCTTGTCAATAGTGGCTTTTATCTGTTCTATTGTTTTACCTTCTTCATAAAGCTGGGCGACCCTCAAGGCCTCCTTCATGCAAATATCTCAAACAGATGCATGCTCATCGACAAAACAGCTCAACAGACTTTTATGACTGAAGGGCGGGTCTTCACAATAGCAGTAACAGTATACCTTATCCATTATCCCCCGATATTTATTTGCTGCAATATAGGCTTTGCGGGCCATACCTGTGAACAAAGATGGAGAAAGAACCGGCCTCGTCTCACCACCTTTTACATAGAAGGATTTTCCTTTATTTTCACTTGAACTACTAAAGGGAAAATTTCCTGATGCGAGAAGAATCAAAATAACAATTGAGATTGCCCCTGCAATCCAGAAAACTATTCTCCTGCCCTTCTTTTTTGAAACCTTTGTTTCTTTATGCTTGTTTTTATTTGCCATCTAATGCAACACCTTCCTTAATTTTTTAAAATATGAGTGAGATTATACACTTTTATCTTTATTCTATAGGGCAAAAATGAAAAAATTGTGAATTTGATTTATTTTACCCCGTTAGAAAGTGTTGTTATTTTCTTCTAATGGGGTTTACTTTAGTTTTATTAAACACATAATTGTAATCATGGTAAAATCTATTTCATGATAGTTTTATTTCTAAGTGTTGGAGAGGCATGCGACGAAGATACACCGAATAATGCTCATATAATTCTGTCAAATACTACTTTGTTATTAGATTGCGGATACTCGGTACCAGTTCAATTATGGAAATATAATCCAGACCCCTCATTCTTGGATGCCATATATATCAGCCATGCGCATGCAGACCATTATTTTGGTCTCCCTCCTTTGCTTATTCGGATGTGGGAAGAAAAAAGGAGAAAACTATTAACAATAATCTGCCAGAAAGGCTTAAAAAAAGTAATTCATGATTTAATAGACTACGGATACAAAGGTTTCTCAAGCAAATTTGAATTTAAAATAGACTTCAGAGAATTTGAAGAATATCAGGTCATCACCCTTAATGAATTAGAATTACAATTTGCACCAACAATTCATTCTGTAAATAATATGGCGATAAAAATATCAGATGGGGAAAATACTGTCTGTTACAGCGGGGATGGAATGTTTAACGAAAAAACAGAAAGATTATATAAGAACTCCGATCTAGTCATACATGAATCTTACCTGTTTAAACAAAACGTCCCCGGCCATGCATGCATTAATGAGTTAATCAGCATGGCAAACAGAAATCATATTAAATGCCTTGCATTAACTCATCTTCAAAGAAACCTGAGAAAAAAGGAGATAGAAAATATTAGAACTAAAATATCTCAAGAGAAATTAAAAATTATAATTCCTGATCCTTTTGAAGAATATACATTTTGAGAGCTTAAAGGAAAAAATGATTTTTATTGAAAAAAACTGGATCACCTTAATTTTCATAAAATGATCTGTGCAATATGCAAAAGAAAAACTAACAAGTTATACAATCACCATGTTGTTCCAAAAGTAAAAGGTGGTTCTAAGGGGGAGATCGTAAAATGCTGTTTAACCTGTTCCAAACAGATACATATGTTATTTTCAGAAAATGAACTTGCTAAGAGACCATTAGATGAAATACTAAAAACAGATGATATGCAGAACTATATTAATTGGGTTCAAAAAAGAAAGGGCGATTATAAAGTCAGGTTAAGCAGGAGATTAAGAAGAAACAGTTTTACATAGTTAATTCACCGTTCGGCAACTGACACTGTAAGTTCACCAAGCATATGAACATAGTTGCCCATTTCATTGTCATACCATCCATAGATGACCGCCTGTGTCAGGTGGATACTTGCATCGGTGTCCTTTAAATCTTTCAGGACTTCTTTTCTGATACCGCAGACTTTATCTATATCAATAGTCACTTCAGCAGTACGTGTATGAGTCTCATGTCCCTCGATTATGACAGCGGCTTTTGGCAGGCCAATAATATCTACGGAAACGTTCTGTTCGTCTGTATATACAAGATATCCAGGAGGTTTGGCAGAAGCCTGCTTGTATATGTTATTAATAAAATTCCTGTTTATGGATACCTCTGATCCTTCTTCCTGTATAGTAACAACAAGAATAATCAATGAACCTGTTGAAACAGGTACCCGTACTGATTCTGCCATAAACCCGATATGTTTCATCTCAGGCAGGACAAGGGCTAGTGTATTTGCAGCACCTGTAGTTGTGAGTATTATATTATTCATAATTCCGCGATTTTTTCTGAGATCAACAGCCCCGGGTTCTGCCATCCTGTCTAACACCTCCTGTGTGCCGGTAGCAGCATGGACTGTGGCCATGGAGGCTGCAAGAATCCTTTTCGATCCAATTACATCCAGAAGTGGTTTCATCATATGGGCCAGGCAGGTTGTTGTACACGAGGCACCAGATATTATAATATGGTTAGATGGGTCATAAACATAATCATTTATGCCCATTACCATTGTTACAGCATCATCAGGTATGGATTTGGTTTTGTCTTTAATTTTAAATGGCGCAGAAACAATGACTTTCTTTGCACCTGCTTCTATATGCCCCCTTACTGCTCCTCCAGGCGCTTTAGATGAGATTGTCGGGTCAACAAACTTTCCAGTGGTGTCAACAACCAGTTCAACATCATAATTTTTCCAGTTGAGTTCCACAGGATTTCGAGAATTTTTAAGGACAGTTATCTTTATGCCGTCTATTGTCATCTTTCCTGCTGACTCATCCACATCGGTTAATATTTCTTTAGGTTTGAATCCGTAAAGATACATCGGCAGTGAACCATATGTTGAGTCTCTTACTATGTAATGGGCTATGTCATTGAGAGAAGTACCTACTTCTCTTCCAACGTTGACAACTATTTCCTTAAAATATTTCCTAGCTATATGATGCCAGATTGTTAATTTACCAATACGTCCTAATCCGTTAATACCTAGTTTTAGTGCATTTTTTCTCTTCACTTATGCAATTTCCCTTTCGCTGATTTTAATTACTCCATGATATATAGATCCCTCTGAGCCGTCAATACTTATAAACTCTCCAACCTTGATAACTTTCTGATTCAGGATAAAATTTTTCTCCTTTTCCATGCATATAAGGTCAGTGCAGCCTACAACACAGGTCTTTTCAAGCCTGTTAGCCACTATAGCAGCATGGGATGTTGAGCCGCCACGAGCAGTAAGAAGTCCGTCTGCCTGGGAAATCTCGGTTATATCATCAGGAACGGTATCACCTCTAACCAGTATAAGTGAAGTCTCGGGTTCGGTTTTTCGCCAGAATGAAATATCCTCCAGCGTAAAGACCACCCTGCCTGTCATGGCTCCACCGCTTACTCCAATGCCGTGCCCTAGCAGTCTTTCTGACATTTCAGAAGAACTTACAAAAGACTGGAACCTCTTGCGCTCCCTCATCTCCATATCTCTGGTCTGCAGAATATAGAGCTGATCCTTACGCGGTCCTTCAAAAGTGAATTCAATATCCTGCGGACTCCACTGTTTTTCATAAATCAGAAGCTTTGCCATATCCTTGAGGCCCTGATATATTTCTGGGAACTTTTTCTCGAGTGAGTACTCAACCGGCCTGTTTTCCATTTTTGCCTGATGATTTGAGATAGGATAAGTTGCAACAAGCCCTGAAACAACATCTTCACCCTGATTGCCTATTGTATAATCACCCCAGGGTCTGAGGAGATCTGTTGAGAATTTCGGGCTGTGGGTAAATAGAACACCCGATCCCGCTTCACTAGAAATATTGCCGAATACCATGGCCTGTACAGTAACTGAGGTTCCCCAGTCATCTGAGATGCCAATTATCTTACGATATGTCCAAGCCTTCTCTGAGTTCCAGGAATTCAGTACCCGCTGTATGGCAATGTAGAGCTGTTCTCTGGGAGATTCTTCGACTTTTATGCCATTTGATTTAAGCAATTCTTTATAGGCCATTGCCACTTCTCTCATCTGCTTCGGTGTAAAGTCCCTTTTCAGAGGAACACTGTATTTATTCTTGAAATTATTGATAATTGCGTCAAAATCGTCCCGTTTAAGCCCGAAGGACATGCCGTATGACTGCAAAAATCTACGGTAACAGTCGCAGGCAAACCATTCATCACCTGTCTGTTCTATAATCCCTTGAACAATACTTTCATTCATTCCGACGTTCAAATATGAGTCCATCATACCTGGCAGAGATATAATACCACCACTTCTTACAGAAACTAACAAAGGATTTTCAGGATTACCGAGAGACCTGCCTGTCATTTTTTCGAGATTTGATATTTCACGGTCTACCTTTTCCCTGAAATTCCTATTGGCAGGCGAGTATTTATCAATAAGTTCTCTGCATCTGAAAACCTCTGTAGTTATTATAAAACCAGGTGGCACAGGCAGGCCCAGATTTTTCATCTTTATCATATTTAAAGCCTTGTTACCTAACTGGACGATGTCCATGAACCTGCTATCTATCTGGTTGAGCGAGGCAATAATTTTTCGGGGATTGTATGTGAGGAGCAGATAGTGTCTTTCTAAAGGAAGCTTCTCTGCCTGCTTATAGAGGGTATTTAAAATACGTGTTAAAAACAGGTCAAGTCTCTGAAGGCCGAGTGACAATGCTATGTTATCTCGCAGAAAAATCTCTGAGACCTTATGGAATAACTCTTCCTCATTAACTGATCTATGGAGATATTTAGGCAGAAGTTTATCTTTAGAAATATGACCTGCAATCTCCCTTAGATTTTCTTTGTGGATATTGTTGAAATAATCACTGACAATATTACCCAAAATATGAGTAAATCCACGAAAAATATCCAGATACTGAGTAAATGTAACCAACTTTATCCTCAAAGACTTTTCCAGCAAATCAAGATGCCTTCCAAACTCTTTAGAAGATATACCTTCGATCTTTAATGCCTGCTTGAAAAGCACCAGGTATTCATATATCTGATTGAACGTTTCATGGTTAATAAAACTGAGGTCAAAGTCATCAGTCAATTTCTCAAAAAGGTTGTTTACAATAGCTTCTAAGCGGAAAGTCAACCCTAATACATCAAATTTTGTTTCATGGTAGCTACCGTACATTGAAGGTATGCCTGCTGCAATATGGCGCTTTCTATATATATCCTCATGAACCTTAAAAGATTCAGGTGATAGTATTATGGACTTCAATTGTATTAGATAAGCCAGAAGGCTGGAGAGTTTATTGGACGAATCTGGCTCGGCAAGGGTTTTTTTCAGGTCATCGATCCTTATCGGAACGCTTGATCGTACCTGGGTAATGTAACTATCTATCTCACAGAAATTGATACAGTATTTCTGGTTTAAGAGTTTATAAAACAAGATGCATAATGCAACCCTTTCGATGTCCAGCTTGTATTCTTCAGGGAACTCACCTGCAACTTCCATTGCATACTCATCGCTAACAGTTAAAAGATCCTTAACCCTTTTCAATCTCCTGTTCTCAAAGATATAGTTCAAAACTTTATTGACACCATTAATATATGGACCTTCTTCATCAATCTGCTCATAAATATTTTCTGGAAGATATGGTTTCAGCCATTCTTTTGACTTTGTCCTCCAGAAATCCAATGTGGCTTCAATGAGGGAGATTATCTTGTTTGAGCTTTCCACATGACTCTGTTTTCTCAGAAAATATATAAGGATGTCTTTGCGCTGATATAACTCGTCAATTCTGGTAGATATGTCCCTGAGCTGTCCCTCAGCTCCTATTTCATTGAAGTAGGCAGGAAACAGCCTCATGAGCTGCTTAACAAGGTTATAGACAGGCTGGATATCACTGTTAAGGAATCCCGTGATATCGCGTGGAAACAGGTCAGTGTCTTTAATGAGAATGCCGTATATGGACAGATGTATTATGAGAGAAGATAGAAGTTTTTGAGACCATTTGGGATTAAGTTTAATTATTTCCATCCATGTACGAATGTTCTGGATATGTGAAACATTGCTCTGAATCTGCCATTCATCGGTCATTCCCCTGAAATCAGGGGTCTGAAAACCCAGTTCGACAACAGACTGGTTGAAGAAGTTAACCAGGTCGCTATCATCTGTTTTATATACTCCTCTGCCCATGTTTAAAACACACATAAGTACCGTTTCCGGGAATTTATTGAAACTTATCTTAAGTATGCTGAAGGTTTTCTGGATCAACTTCTGGATATTCTGTATCTCCTCATTGCTGATGAGCCAGCTTATGATACGATTAATCTCCCTAAGGGATTCCTCGTGAATAATCGAAAGCCCGGAGATATTCATAGTATGTGAAATGAAGATCAGTTTATAGTGATTTCTCAGCCTCTCATCCGCTTCTACTTCATTGAGTCTTTGAGGGATACTGCTGTAATGCTCGACAAAATCCCTGTATCCCGGCAGCTCCAGAAGACTCTTAAGAGTTTCAGCCGGATCCTCTTGCTTTTTAAGAAAAATATCATGCAACTGAGCCTGACATGCCTTTATCAGGGAATGGGATATGGGTTCAAAGAGATGAGATAACTCGGTGGAGATGTCCTGATATATTTCTCTTTCAAACCAATCCTTGGGATCTTTTTCAGAGATCCAGTATGAAAACGTTTGCTCAAAATATTTTATCAACAGGGTATTAATAGCATTAAATTCAGTCCCCGGAGGTGCGGTTTTAAGAAGGCTATCAGCAAGATTATTTAGCTGATAGTAGCTTCTGACGACAAGAGAAAAAGTCTCCTCAGGCAACTTATTGAGCTGGTTGAAACAAAAGTATAAAACGGGCAAGAATCTGCTTAGTTCTGACCCGGTCTCTTTAATAATCTTCTGACACAGGAGATAAAGGTTTTTAAAGGCGTCTGACCTTACCTCCGGTTCTTTTGCATTCTCAATAGCCTCAAGAGATATCTCCATATATAGCCTGGCTGCTTCGGGTCCCTTTAGGTGTGTCTTCAAATCGTAGAAATAACTTAGAGAATACGTTCTTGTCTCGTTTATGATGAAATGCCAGTTTCTATAAGGATGGCAAAGCTCTTTCAGAAATGTATTAAGGCCTTCTTGGAGTCCAAAATATCCGGACATTACCTCCTGCAAGACGTGATACTTCGGGTCAATAGTTACTTCTACACAGTGGTCTGCAAGATTTATTTTTAGCGCTCTTGAAGACACTACATCCAACCTCCTGAGTCTATTCTATCATGATTGTATTTTAATACGAAAATCTGACTAAACCCAAACATGCATTTGGATCAGGTATAAATGCAGAAAAACCTTTACAAATCACAATCTGCTACTGATTGAAACAGATCCTTTTGTATGATAACGTAAAGGCAATCGGGTATTGATAGGACTTACAAAGGTGGTGCCCCGAAAAGTCGGGATAAAATGGTAAAGACTTTTTCTGCATATACACCTGCTTTTTTATACTGAAATGCATTTTTTGGGTAAACAATTATATATCTCCGTTCGTAATATTTTGACATAAGATTGCATAAAAATCATAATGGTACAGGGAATGGCGCAGGGTGTAAAAAGTAAGCACTAGGCAGTAAGGAGTAAGGAGTGAGGGGCAAGTAGTGAAAAGTAAGAAGTAGGAAGTAGGGAGTAAGCAGTATGCAGTAAAACGAAAGGCGCAAATAGCAAATAGTAAATAGTGAATAGATATACGCAAAACGCAAGGCGCAGGGCGAACCAGAGAAACTGGAGAAACCAAACAAACTTTATAAACACATAGCCGCCAGACGTAACCGAACACCGAAACGGGCATCGTAACCGTAACCGTTTGACGGTTTATATAATTTTGTGTTTTACCGACAACTGCGTACTTTTCTTATGACCCAGTGACTAGTGACCAATGGCTATAGTCTAGTAAGGCAATTTTTCAGGCGGTCTCCTCTCAGGGACATATACATGGTCTATCTGCTCGTCATTCCAGTCTTTTGAAACATAGAGGCCACAATAACAGCTGCCGAATTCTTCAACATCCGGTACCCGATAGACACATGGACAGATAATATCTTTATCCTTTTCCCTTTCACCTGATGCCAGCCTGCAAGGGCAGGACATATAACCATAACGATCTTTATTAATAATGAGGCCTTTGAGAAGATCGAATACAAGTTCCATGTCCTTATTGAAAAAATACCCTTGAGGCTCCTGAACTTTTTTTAACATATCATGCAGTTTATCAACATCCATCATAATCCCAAAGCCTTTCTGATCTCCTTTTCCTGAAATCCCACGATAATCTTATCCCCGATTATGATCGTTGGGAACGTACAGTTTTTATTAAACTTTTTTACTTCTTTAAGTATTGCTTTGCGTTCTTTGTCATCAAGCAGATCAATATCCTGAAATTCGTATTTTACATTACATTTGTCCAGAAACCTCTTGGTAGCCTTACAGTGGCTACATGTGCTTAATGTGTACATCTTTACAGGTACTTTTGTCTCTGAACCTTTTCCCATCATATGTATCCTCTACATACTCTATAGAAAAATACTAACATAGGTATTTGACAGAAGCAACAAAACTGGGCCAATTTTGCAAGTAATTCTATAAAAAATAAAAATTGTAGTATGGCCCTGATTGATTATCGTGATATAAAAAATACTCTTATTTTCCTTGATTATGTGCTGAGATAATATTTAATATATAAACACTGCTTGTTCAAAGGGGGTATATAATGAAACTTCCGGAATATATCACGGTCGGAGAAGTCAGGAGAGTCTGCAAGGAGCTGAAGATCAGGGACTGGACCATGATGAAAGGAACAAAGGTGCTGCCTAAAGAGGCCCGCATAATTCTTTCCAAAGTTAATATCAAAAAAATGAAGATACCCCTCGAAGATTTTCTCAGAGGGCTTGAAGTTGAACTTGAACATGGCATGATGTTCAAGGATGCAAATGTAACTAATAATCATCCTCTTTTAACCGGAAAAATCGTACTTGCACATCTGAAAGAAACCATGGATTATTACAAACGGCTTGAAGTTGCAGAACTGGAAGGAGACCTGCTAAAAGCAACTATTGAAAATAATGCTGCAAAGATCAGAAAATATCATAAAAGACTTGCAGATGCAAAGCATATTCTAAGCAAGTCAGAATCAGATCAGCTTTAATAGAAGGCATTAAGCAATAACCATGCAATTGCACCGGCTGTGCTGAACTACTTGATAAATTAAACATCTGGGATAAATCATCTACTAAGGGGGTTAATGTCCATTAGAAAGGTTATTGCATTGGCTTGTCTTATTGTGTTTATTGGGATTACTCTTTTCATAATCCCTGAAACCCTTTCAGACGAAAGAACTGATGACACTTTACCGCTGGATTCACACTTCAATGTAAATTATAAGGATGACCTGAGCGGTATTCTTGACAGACGTTACATCCGGGTTCTTACCACATTCAATAAAACCAATTTCTTCCTGCATGATAAAAAATTTTTTGGCTTTGAATACTCTCTTCTGAAAGAATATGAGAAATTCCTTAACAGAGGTATTAAGCGTAGAGACTTGAAGGTAGTCATGGAATTTATTCCGGTCACACGTGACCAGCTTATTCCGTATCTGGTTAACGGATCAGGTGATATTGCCGCAGCCGGCCTTACAATAACTTCCGAAAGACTTAAGGAAGTTGATTTTACCAACCCTTACATAACCGGAATTGACGAGGTAATAGTAATCAATAAGTCAGTTAAAGGCATTAACTCCGTCGAGGACCTTTCCGGTCGTCAGGTTTTCGTACGGCGGAGCAGCAGTTATTATGAAAGTCTTGTACTGTTGAACAAGGAATTTATTAAAAAGGGCATACAAGAAATTAAGATTGTTAAAGTAGATGAAACCCTTGAAACCGAGGACATCCTGGAACTGGTCAACTCCGGGGCTATCGAGATAACGGTATCAGACAGCCATATTGCAAAAATATGGTCACGGATTCTTGACAATCTGAAAGTACTCTATCACCTCAAGGTACGGGTAGGAAGTAAAATTGCATACATGGTTCGTAAAGGCAATCCTGAGTTGAAAGAAAACCTGAATAAGTTTATTAAAAAACATCGCAAAGGAACTCTCCTTGGGAACATATACTTCAATCGCTATTACAAGAACAACAAATGGATCAAAAATCCTCTTACTTCAGATGAACGTAAAAAACAGGAGCATTATGTGAATTTATTTAAAAAATATGCTTCAAAATACAGGTTTGATTGGATGCTTATCATGGCACTGGCATACCAGGAATCAGGCCTGGACCATTCCAAAAAAAGCCCATTCGGTGCAGTTGGCATAATGCAGGTTCTGCCAAGTTCAGCCAGGGATATAGGAATCAATAATGTTCATCTTGATGAGAACAATATCCATGCCGGGGTTAAGTATCTTGCTTTTCTAAGAGACCGGTATTTCAATGATGCAGAGATACTTGAGCGTGACAAAGTTAGATTTACACTGGCATCCTACAATGCAGGTCCCTACAAGATCAAAAAGGTCAGGAAGATGGCATATAATATGGGATTGAACCATTACAAATGGTTCAGGAATGCTGAGATGGCAGCTTTGAAAATCATAGGGCAAGAGACAGTTCGCTACGTCAGCAACATAAATAAATACTATGTGCTATTCAGGCTTGCTAGTGAAAATGAGAAGTTACGTGATTCAGTAAAAAAGAAAGTCACAGACCCCGGGTGATATACTGAAGGACTTAAATACATTCCAGTATCTTTCTGGATGAGACTGCACCCTCTCTTAAAATCTTTATTTCTCCCCCTGTGACATCCACTATTGTTGAAGGCTGCCCACCCGGAGTTTTCCCGCCGTCTATGAGCATGTCCAGCCTTTTGGCAAAGTATCCGAGAACATCTTCGGGATTGACTGCCGGAGGCATGCCCGAGATGTTTGCACTTGTTGCCGTTATAGGGAATTCAAGTGATCTTGTAAGTTCAAGTGCAAATGATTCCCCAGGAATTCTTACAGCAACCTTCCCTGTCCTCGCAGTTATTAATTCCAGAAGGTCTTTTCTTGCAGGAATTAGAAGTGTTAATGGGCCTGGCCAGAATACATCCATAAGCTTTTCAGCAGTATCGCTTATTGAAGATGCAATAAGTCCGAGGTTTTTCTTATCACCGGTTATAAGTGGTATCGCCATCTTTTCTGGACGCTGTTTTATTTCGTAAAGCCTCTTCAAAGCATTAATATCGTTGTATTTAACTCCCAGACCGTAGAATGTCTCTGTGGGAAACGCTATAACGCCGCCTTCTTTGATTATACTTGAAGCCTCGTCAATAGCCTCTTTTATTATATTTCCGGATATTTCTATAACTATCATTTCATAATATTAACACAGAATCACCATAAGCCGGTAACAGAGTATGCCTATTTGAAATCATTAAAACAGCAAAAAATATATCTTACTTTCGTTCTCACTTGAAGAGTTATGACGGGGAATACGTATTACACCTGCAAGTCTCAAAACGCAGTCGATACTAAAATTGAGGATTAACGGATGAAATGTTTAACGCCTGAGCTTAACTGCGTGGCGCGCTTGACTGCCCGCCCTGGCACGAGGTTTTAATCGCAAGGGCATTTGAAACCAAGGGCAGATATGCAAGCGTGCCATGTCAGATACAGCGACTTGTTAGGCACCTACCTGTCATTGGTTGTTATGCTGGCCTCGGATAATAATTTGATCCATTCTTCCCTTGTTTCTTTTAGAATGTCTTTTGTCTTTTTAGTATATATAAGGATAAATACGTTAGTATTGCCATATAATATTCTCGTTATTGAATTTTCATCATGATGTGGTGGACAATTAACTGTCTTTATCTCATAGAGTATACTGCTAGAGTTTTTGCTGATAACCTTAATAGTTGATTCGGGACATAATTTCTTTCTATCTTTAATTAAAAAATTATATGCTTCTTCAGGAGTTGGAGGATAATTTTTCCTCCATATGTTAAGTATCTCCAAGGCTTCGGACCAATCATCAATCGATTTTCCTTCCCATACAAGTCTAGTAAGATATGCCTCTTTAAGAGTAAACCTTTTTGCATATTTATGCATTTTTGGTCCTGTAAAACTTAATGTTTCTACCTCCGTAGGTAATGTTGCACACCCAGCTATGAAACATGTAATGAACATAACAAGTAAACTCAAACCAGCTTTCTTCACGCTGCTTCCCTCCGACATTACGTGTGCCTAGCGCTTACATAATCTGCGCGTGTAAAACGCAATTATTAAAACCTGACGCACATTATCCGTGTCAGGTTGCTGGGCTGGTTATTTAGATTTTTTTTTAATTAATTTTTCTCCTATAAGTACAGCAAAGAACGCCTGAATAAGCCAAATAGAAAATTCAAAAAATCCTAATTCGAATAATTCAATTAAGGGCATATTAGGCGAAATATCTAAAGCACTAGAAATTTCTTGATTACCGATTGTTACTGTTGCATCTAATATATAAATTATAGGTAAAGCATAGTTTTCAAAAAGAGCAAAAATAATAAAAAGTATGAATAAAGTTAATTTTGGTGATATCTTCCAATCGTACCTGTCTTTTAATGCATAGAAAGCTATCCCAATAAGAAAAGTATCAACGACGAGAATAAAAAATAGTGACAAAATAAATATTATCAATTTCTATCCCTTACTATATAACAAGTGATTATATAGTTTTTCTCAGTTACTACAGAATTAAATAGATTATCAACAAAAAATTATTATATTTCAAGGTATTTTTACCGTTTCCCAACTCACTAACATTCATTTTGTAATGTTATTAAGAAAACTCGATAATTCTTCAAAATAGTTATTATGCAATTGTTGATTTACTACAGAAATCCCGATTTCTTAAGCAGGATTTAAAACCTCACTTATAGGAAGAAGCATACAAAGATTTCCTGCTAAGGTTTAGTTTCTGGAAGCTGAAACTGTTAAGAATTAAAGGTAGAAATATTGATATCGCTCTAATTCAGACCTCATGGACTTCTCTTTACTATTTTTATCGGCATGGCCCCATATAATCACCATGCCCTAAATGGGCTTTTACTGCCGCATCATCAACGTAGATGGTTTTTTTGCCTTTATGGCAAATTGCTTTTTTGCCTCCTGGCCCTGGAGCGGTTTCTTCAACTACTACAGAGCACCCCAAAAATAGGATAATCGAAACAAAAATAACAGCTGTTTTCAGTAAATTCATAAATACCTCCATGGAAAAGTTTATTTACTGATGGTTCAATTTATTTCTTCCGTCCTTTTTCAGAGTTCATATATGGATCCTGACAATAATATTATATACGAAATTCTTTTTTTCTTTTCCTTTGCCTTATACAATATTATTTTTTTTCATCTTTCAATACATTCTCATGCAGCTCTATCAACACTCCATAGACTTTTTGAAATAATTCTTTCCACTCAAGTTCTTTTATCTCGAGCTCAAAGCCCTCTGGCAAAAATTTAATCATTCCCTCCCTGCTTTTATGAATAGCAAAAATGTGTTGAGGTTGCAACATTGTATCATTCGAAAATATTACCCTTGCTTTCCCCTCCACCTCCTGTATTTTTGTAATCGAAAGTTGCCTTGCCAACACCTTCAATCTGACAACATCCAACAGCCTGATAACCTCTTCTGGGTGTATGCCGAACCTGTCTCTAAGTTCGGATTCAAATTCCATAATCTCTTTTTCTGTTTTCATAGATGCCAACCGCCTGTAAAAACTCAGTCTCAATGTGATGTCTTCGATGTACTCTTCAGGTATAAAGGCAGATGTTTTTAGTTCTATTACAGGGTCTAAATCCTCTTTGATCTCAATCCCCTTCAGTTCTGCAACAGCCCTTTCGAGCATCTCTATATAAAGGTCAAATCCAACATCATGTATATGACCTGACTGTTCTGCACCAAAGACATCTCCTGCACCTCTGATCTCCAGGTCTTTCAGAGCAAGCCTGAATCCTGCGCCGAGGTAGCTCATCTCCTGAACTGCCTGCAGCCTCTTTATAGCCTCTTCGGTCATTAATGCCTCACCGGGTGCAAGAAAAAATGCATATGCCTTTAGATTGCTTCTTCCGACTCTTCCCCTCAACTGGTAAAGTTCAGCAAGACCCATCTTGTCCGCCCTGTTTATCACGATTGTGTTTGCTCTCGGGATATCAAGTCCGGAGCCAACTATTGCTGTGGAGACAAGGATATCTATTTCTCCTTCAAAAAACCTGTGCATAACCTTTTCTAGCTCTCTTTCCGGCATCTGGCCATGGGCAACTGCTATCTCTGACATCGGGAAAAGTCTCATAACATAATTTGCTATCTTGTAAATATCATGTACCCTGTTATGGACAAAAAAGACCTGTCCGTTTCTCTGAAGCTCTCTATCAATAGATTCTCTAATAATGCTTTCATTAAACATAGTAACTACACTCTTTACTGAAAGCCTTTCCTCAGGCGGTGTCTCAATAACGCTGACATCCCTGATCCCTGATAGCGCCATCTGGAGAGTTCTCGGTATTGGAGTTGCTGTAAGGCTGAGAACATCTATATTTCTGCTTAATTCTTTTATCATTTCCTTCTGGGCGACTCCGAACCGGTGCTCTTCATCCACTATGAGCATGCCGAGCCTGTTAAAGGTAATTTTTTTTGAAAGCAGGCTGTGGGTGCCTATTATGATGTCGATCTCGCCCCTGGAGATTCCCTTAAGAGTGGCTTCGATATTTTTTCTTGATTTAAACCTGCTCAGGAAATCAACTTTTATGGGAAAACCTGAAAAACGTTCTTTAAAGGTTCTGTAATGCTGTTCAGCAAGTATCGTTGTGGGTACCAGAACGGCAACCTGCCTGTTGTCATAGACAGCCTTAAATGCTGCCCTCATTGCTACCTCTGTCTTTCCGTAACCGACATCACCACAGATCAGCCTGTCCATTGGTATTTTGGACTCCATGTCCCTTTTTATTTCTCTTATTGCCCGTATCTGATCCGGTGTCTCTTCATATGCAAAAAAGCTGTCAAACTCCATGTGGAGTTCTGTATCGGTACTGAATGAAAAACCTCTGGCAAATTTTCTGTATGCATAGAGTGATAAAAGTCTTGATGCTAATTCATGAACTTTTTTCCTCACCCTCTCCTTTCTTCTCTGCCAGGTTTTTCCACCAAGCCTGTCAATCTTGGGAATCACACCTTCTTTTGAATGAAACTTCGATATGTTCTTTATATTCTGTACCGGGAGATACAGACGGCTTCCTTCATATTCAATTAACATAAGCTCCAGTTCTGTGTTATCAAACTTCTGCCTGACGATGCCGGAAAACGTTCCTATACCGTGATCCCTGTGCACAACAAAATCTCCGGGTGTTATGTCATCAAGTGAAAGAAGCAGTTTCGAGACTTTCGATTTAATTATCGGCCTGAACGAAGGTCTCTGCCCGAATATTTCTTTTTCAGTAAGTATGATAAGGCCGTCAATAAAAATGCCTGATGATAACTCCCCGACCGTTACAGAAATGTTTCCTTCAAAGTCAATCAGGTCTTTGATATCAACCGAAGGGATTATAATATCATTCTCTCTGAATACATCCTTTATTCTCTGAGACTGTCCTGCTGAAGATGCGACAATAATAACCCTGTTATTCTCACTAATTTTTTTAATATTATTAGACAGGTCATCCAGTCCTCTTCTTTCTTCAGGCAGGATCCCTTTCCCACTCATGGAAAGCATACCTGCATCTATATGATTGTTGACCTCGAAAGAATATCTCGAAATAAATACTGTATTTTGAGAGAATTCACTCCTGTCATGTACTTCATAGAGACAATAATATTTTCTTTCTGTAAATACGTCTGAAAGACTTATTAAAACATCAGGCTCTGCTGCTGGAAATATCAGAGTTCCTTCAATATTTTCTGTTGATCTCTGTGTTTCAACATTTATTTTTTTAATCTGCTCTATTTCATCACCGAAAAATTCTATTCTGAAAGGATCTTCTGAGGTCGATGGAAATATGTCAGTGATCCATTCCCTCCGACTGTATTCTCCTTTTTCAACAACCATCAGCACTCTCTTATAGCCAAGTTTCACAAGTGATTCTTCAAGCTGTGACCTTGCAATAATAGAGCCCTTTCTTATATGCATCATATTATCTTTAAGAGACTCTCTGTCCCACAGGGTAGATCGAAGGTTCTTTGCAGATGTTACTATCGAATCGGAGTTTTTCAGATTATATATTATGCTTGCTCTCTTGCCAGAACTGTCCGGCCCGTCCTGTTCAGGATAAAAAAGTACATTATCACCTGATAGCAGACTCCTGTAAAAGTTGATATCATTCTTAAGAACCTTTGCATTTTCCTCGTGTTTTTCTATAGCTACGAAAGGTTTCTGCTCAAAGGCAAGAAGCATGGCTGGAGATGAGCCTGTCAGGTTGTATATACGGTAATTCTTTTCGGTTAAATGAAGAAATTTATCCTTTAATAAAGAAAAGAGGTTCACACGTTATTTAAATGCTTTAATTATCTCTTCAATTATCTTTGTTGTGGAATGGCCCTTTATATAAGGCAGGCTGTAAGTCTCTTTTGCAATATCTGAGCCGATAATGTCTCCTTTTTCCCAGTCACCGCCTTTTACCAGCACCTCAGGTCTTAAAGACTTTATCAGATTATATGGAGTTTTCTCATCGAAAATTGCTATGTAATCCACCATATAAAGTGCCTCAAGAACCTCTGCCCTTCTATTTTCACGATTTACAGGTCTTCCCGGCTTAATCTTTGATACAGATTTGTCCGAGTTAAGTCCCACAATAAGAATGTCCCCCAGCTTTTTTGCCTTTTTCAGATATCTCACATGACCCGCATGAAGTATATCGAAACAACCGTTTGTAAAGACAATCTTTTTGCCTTTAGACCTGAGATTTTCACATATTTTCTTAAGGGTATTTCTGTCCCTAATCTTTCTCATTATTTCTATATTTACGTTCTAATTTTGCTTTTGCCTTCTCCAGTATTGTTCTATCACCCTTGTAGGTTATCTTCTTAAGTGCTACATCAAATGAAAACCATGAAGCATCTTCAACTTCAGAATCATGCTGTGAGGTGTTTCCGCTCAAGTATTCCATCAGGTAAAAGTGTACTGTTTTTCTACACTTTGAGTTTTCCCTTTTTATATAGTACCAGTATGTTATATTTCCTACTTTTTCTATAATCCTGCCAAATAATCCTGTTTCCTCTTTCACTTCCCTAATAGCTGTCATCTCTGGAGTTTCTCCTTTATCAACGATACCCTTCGGAAGGCACCATATCTTGCCTTTTTTTAAAGATACGAGTGCAATATCAAAATTTCCGTCTCTCTTCCTGAATATAACACCACCAGATGATGTCTGTCTTATCAACGAAGCCGGTTTCATTTTCTTATTCTCAGCTGTTTTTTCCTTGCTCCATGCGCTCTGCGTTTATGTTACAGCCTTCATTATCTCCTGTTTTAGCTTCAAGGGCTTCATATCCTGCCCAACGCATCCGAGTTTGACTGTCGCCTCTACAAGCTTTTCTTCTGTCTGCTCCCTGAGAACGATGTGTCGGAATAGTATTGATGCAGGTCCTGCCTTATCAACTGTTGTCTTGATTAAAAGGATATCTCCGTATCTTCCAGGTGCACTATACTTAAGCGCAGCTTCTGCTACTATAAAAAAAATGTCTTCATCCATCAGTTTTTTCAGGCTTATGCCTTTGGATTCAAGAAATTCCGTCCTTGCACGTTCAAAATATCTCAGGTAGTTTGCATAATAAACAACACCGCCACAGTCTGTGTCTTCGTAATATATTTTAACTTTAAGTTGATGTTTCATCATGGAATCATTTTACCTGTAATAAGTCTCATGATATCATTGTAAAACGCAAAAGCCATAAGAGTAAGTATTAACACAAGTCCTATTTTCTGAGCTGATATTATTATTTTTTCACTTAGAGGTTTTCCCCTGACAGCCTCGATACTGAGAAACAATAAGTGTCCGCCATCGAGTATCGGTATAGGAAGGAGGTTCAATATTCCAAGGTTTATACTGATAATTGCCATGAACATGAAGAAATTCAGGGCACCCTGTTCTGCCTGCTGGCCTGCCACCTGGAATATAAGTATAGGACCTCCAATTGTCTCTGCAGGAATAACACGCTGAATTAACTTTACAATAGCCACAACAATAAGGACACACCAATCCCATGTACTTTTTAAAGCAGAGGATAACGCACCCGAAAAATCTTCCTCTCTGACGGAAGTTCTTCCCGACGGTGCTATTCCAATCAATCCGATTTCCTTGCTCTCCCCAAATATGTCTTTCATAACCTGTCTCTCTGGGGTAATGTCAATGTCAAAAGTGGTCGAACTCCTTTTAATTTTTATTCTTATCTCTTTTCCCGGGCTATTATGTATAATCGATGTCATATCATTCCAGCCATCTATCGGGGTCCCGTTAATCTCTATAATATTATCGCCCTTTAAGAGACCCTTCATAGCAGCTGGAGAGCCAGCTTTGACTTCCCCTACTTCGGGAAGCATGTACGGAACGCCGTTTAAAAAAATGAAAAAGAAGACGAATCCTGCAAAACATATATTGAAAAGAGGACCTGCAGATACAATTAAAAACCTTTTCCAGACCGGCTGCTGCTTGTATGCCCTGTGTTTTTCTGATTCCTGAGGTTCCTCTCCAGGTTCTTCTCCCAGCATCTTTACATAGCCTCCGAGTGGAAGTGCAGATATGCGGTATTCTGTTTCGCCAAAAGTTTTTCCTATAACTTTTGACCCAAACCCAAGAGAAAATCTCAGAACTTTTACACCAAGCACCTTTGCTACCAGAAAATGACCTAACTCGTGCACAAAAATTAAAATTCCAAGAAGCAGTACGGCATAAAAAATAATCACTTTTTTATCTCCTCAATGTATTTCTCGCTTGTTTCCCTTGCCCATCTGTCTGCCTCGAGTATGTCATCGAGCGATGGAAGTGATGTTACAGTATGGCTGTCGCCAGTTCTTTTTATAATGACAGGTATGTCATTGAAACCTATTCTGTTGTTTAAGAAGGCATAAACCGCTATCTCATTTGAAGCGTTAAGAACACATGGCATGGTACCACCTGTTTTAATTGCATCATATGCAAAAGAAAGGCATGGAAAATTTTTATTATCAGTTTTTCTGAATGTCAGTGATTCGATATTATCGAGCTCAAGTGCGGGGATAGGGTCTTCGAGTCTATCCGGATATGAAAGTGCATATGAAATAGGGCCCCTCATATCCGGTGTTGACATCTGCGCTAAACAGCTCCTGTCTTTAAACTCGACCATAGAATGCACTATACTCTGCGGGTGTATTAATATCTCAATCTTATCAGGAGGCAGATCAAAAAGCCAACAGGCCTCTATAACCTCAAACCCTTTATTCATAAGCGTAGCTGAGTCTATCGTAATCTTCTGCCCCATATTCCAGTTGGGATGCTTGAGTGCATCTTTTGCTGAAATATTCTCCAGTTCTTCTCTGCTTTTATCCACAAAAGGACCGCCTGAGGCCGTAAGGATTATCCTTTTTATATCTTCTCTTTTGTGCCCTTCCAGGCACTGGAAAATTGCGCTATGTTCGCTGTCAACAGGAATTATTCTAACCCTCTTTTGCTTTGCTTCACCCATTACGATATCACCTGCCATTACAAGTGCTTCTTTGTTTGCGAGGCCAACTGATTTTCCAGATCTTATTGCAGCCAGTGTTGGCATCAGCCCTGCAGAACCTACTATTGCCGATATTACAAAATCAGATTTTTCATATGAAGCGGCGTAACTTATACCCTCGATACCCGAGAGTATTTCCAATCTGTTTATCCTCTTGCTCAAAGAGTCAGCTGTTTTTTTATCAGCAACAGCAACGATGTCGGGACTGAATGTCCTTATCTGCTTCTCAAGCAAGTCTATGTTTTTACCTGCGGCAAGCGCAACAACTTTAAAGTTTTTTTCATTACGTGATACAACATCCAGAGTGTTCTGCCCTATTGAACCTGTTGAACCTAGAATAGAAAGTCGTTTCATAATTTATTAATTATACTAAATAGAGATGTATTTTATCTTCATAATTTGGGTTTTAGGTATCCATTGTCTGAAGACAATTAAACAAGCCAGATTTCTATTTCAATTCATTTTTCGTTGATTAATTAGTTGGACATATTCCTTTCGCTCCCTTATATAGCATGTATTCCTGCTTCAAACTCATTTGGGGGGATAATTTAATTTATCAGGCCAAAACTGATACTCAAAAAGTAAAGCACAGGCCCAGCAAATGTGACACCGTCAATCTTGTCAAGAACACCGCCGTGACCTGGAATAATATTACTTGAATCCTTTACACCGGCATCACGCTTTAACATTGATTCCACAAGATCGCCTATGACAGCTGCAATACCAACTGCTGAACCTATGAGTATCGTTTGAAACATTGATATTTGATGAAGGAGAGCTGCTTTTATCAGAATAGCACCGAGAATTCCTCCAATAACAGAGCCAAATGCTCCGGCAACCGTTTTATTAGGACTGATTTCCTTATAGAGTTTCCTTTTCCCGATACCTACCCCTATATAATAGGCCATGCTGTCAGAAGCCCATACAGATGCATAGAGAAGTACAACCCATTCAGGCCCGGTCTTCATAAGACTGAGCTGGAAACTAAGAAGTCCAGGGATATAAAGAAGACCCAGAATTACAGTGGAGATGTCAGAAATAGAAGAGGCTGGATCTTTTTTTATAAAAAGTCTCAGACCCATAATGGTCAGCACAGACAGGAGCAGTATATTGATAAAAAGGTCGACTCTGGTAAAGAATACAGTAAGCATAACGGCTCCCCAGAAAATACCTGAATATTTCAGAAGTCCTTTAACTTTAAAGATCGTATAAAATTCAGCGAGGGCTATTGTTGAGAAAAAAGTTATCATGAAAAGAAAATACCCTGGGGGTAAATACATTACACAGATATAAAGAAGTGGAAGAAAAATTATTGCGATAATAAGTCGTTTAAGGTGCATTAAACCTCTCAGATATGCTGCCAAATCGCCGTTCTCTTCCCTGAAAATCCTGTACGGCTAATATAAGTTCCTCTTTATCAAAATCAGGCCATAATGTATCGGTAAAATATAATTCCGCATATGCACCCTGCCATAAAAGAAAATTACTCAAACGCCTTTCGCCACTGGTTCTGATAATAAGGTCAGGAGGCATCAGACCTGCGGTATCAAGATTAGAATTGAAGAGGTCTTCTGTAAGGTCTCCAGGCTCAATCCCGGAATCTATTATCTTCTTAACAGTCCTGATAATTTCATCCCTGCCACTGTAACTGAGTGCTGCGATGAGAGTCATTCTATTATTTGCCGCGGTTTTTTGCTCTGTTTCCTTTATAAGGACCTGTATATTTTCCGGGAGTCGGGATATTTCGCCGATTGCCTTAAAAACAATGCCCTTTTCAATCAATCCTGAAAGTTTATCTTTTAGGTAAAACTCAAGAATCTTCATGAGTGTAGAGACCTCTGATTGAGGACGATGCCAGTTTTCTGTGGAAAAGGCATACAGGGTCAGACATTTAATTCCGAGTTCAAGAGCAGTCGATGCAATCTCTTCTGCCCTTTCCGCTCCTTTCCTGTGGCCTTCTATCCTTGGCAAGCCCCTGAGTTCTGCCCATCTGCCATTTCCATCCATGATTATGCCAACATGAGACGGTATTCTCCCTGTTAGATCCACTATATTTAAATCCCCTTAATTGAATATATAAATAATGTTGTTCCAAGTGGGTTTTTGCCCTTGAGAATGTTTCCTAAATTTATTCCCAAAAATGGGCTGGACAGTACGATTATCCTATCCCCTGCAAGTGCAAAATCAATCACAGAACCGCCTATATCATCTATCAAAATGCCATCCTCCATAGAAATACCATTCCACCAGTAATTTCTTATGCGCGAGTTTTTATATCCTATCCCTTCTGCCATTTCAAGAAAAGGGATCCTCTCGATTACCAGCACTTCTTTATATCTTTTAATAAGCTTGTCTTTAACAGACCATTCTTCCATGCCGGTATTAGTTAAAGGAATCTCTTTCTTGAATGTTGTTAAAAATCCTCCTGTGCTTGAACTGCTCCTCCACGTCTTTAAACCTTTTTCATTGTATATGTTTAAAAATCCATCCTCGTCATATGCAAATATAAGTTTTTTGTCTTCAGCACCTTTAATATATATAAAATCATATATATTAATACCTTCAGGCACCTTTACTTTTTCACCTTTCCTGTAGCCGTCAGACCAGGTTATGGTGAAGATATCTCCAGCAAATCCATCAAACACTGAATGCGACTGTGCAAGAAGGCTTGAGCCAATCCTCCGGAGGAAATATTCGCCTTCCCATAGCTTTTTAAACTCAGATCCTTCGAGCTCATATATATAGGAAATAATCTCATCATCTTTCATAGAAGTAATAATCAGCTCATCTTTTCCGTTACCGTTCAGGTCAATTGTGTCAATCCATATAAATTCGTCCATTGCAGAGCCCTCTAAGCTCCACAGAAATTGAAGGTCTATAGCAGGAATATATGCCTTTACGTCGTTAGTCGTGCCAATTATTATCTCCTGTTTACCGTCACTATTAAAATCTCCTGTTGATACAAACTTTGCATCAAATGGAAGACTATATGTAAGGATCGCATCACTGGTTTTGGGCGCAAAAAACTCCTCCCCGAATTTCAGCTCCTTTGTAAAATCTACGCCAACCTCGATCTCCATATCAGCAAATTTTGAACCGTCCAGGACCCAGAAAAGCTGTTCTCTGACAAGTGTCCCGCCCCCTTCAGATTCTTTTGCGGTCAGCAAAAGGGCAACTTCTGCTTTATGCTCCCTTGCCTTTTCAAGCACCTTTTCTTCATCACTCGTTTCAAAGGCGGTGTCTATCATCTCTATTCTTCCTGTCGCCTTCAGTTTTCTGTAGTATTCATCCGCAAGATACCAATCAATACTCTTATCCTGGCAGAAAAATACCTTTATCTTTGTCTCTGATATACGCACCTTATCGCCCTCCATTGCCTCACCCTCAACCAAAATCCCGGCAGAAGTTTCAGGCTGTATATCCTTTATTTCGATCCTTCCAACTGTCAATTCAATCCTGCCCAACAACTCTTTTGTTATAGGATGTACAAACGGTTCCCCTTCTCTTAAAACCTTTAAACGCATGCCAGGCCTTACCGAATCCTTCGCTCCAATCGTTATTAAAACTCTATCTCCTTCTACACCCGAGATTGCTCCTTTAATTGGAGCGAAATACAACATCGTGTCATTTTTTAGTTTTGTTATCGGGTCTTCTTCACCTTGAGCAATAGAGAACATGATAATGAAAACGAATATAACGAAAACCAAAGTTCGTTTCATCTGTTATCCTCCCGAAAATCTATAGTAAACCAAAACTCTTTCCTGCCCCGCAAATGCATCTTCACTACAAATAAAAAAGAGGTCCCCTGATAAAGCCTCTCAATACCATGCTCGGACAGAGAGAGTGTTTCAACAGGATAATGCCATAAGTCTATATTTTCATTAAAATCTAAATTTAATATTAGATTTAAGAACTCATCCTCAATACTGAACTTTTTTATGTTTTTATGTATGGCAGTATTCTTTATCTGCAAAGATTTATCTCCAATTTTGATAAGTGCGTGCGGTGAGCCAAGCAATGAAATATTCAATTCTATTGCAAAAAGTCCCGTAAAAGTCCCGTCAACCTTATAGTCAACTCTGATTTCCTCAGGCCTGGCCAGCTCTATCGATTTGTTTATCTTCACTGTATTATTTTGTACAGTTCCTTCTCTTGAAAGCGACAGAACAATATTCCCGCTTTTATTGGAATGCTTAAGTGAATATACACCGCCGATAAAGTCACCGAGTTCTTCATATTCTGAAGAGACCAGATCTTCAATACCTGTTTCCATAGATAAGAAATGGTCAAGAAGAGAAGACCTCCTGTACCAGTCATATTTGAGGTAATCAATGAGCCCGCCTTCTTTAACCGATACCTGATTATGTATTGTTTTAGCTGTCATTGAATCTGAATCGGATGCCTTTGGAATCTTTGCATGATATGCCTCGGGCCTTCTCGAAAGAATATCAAATATATTTACGGCTTTTTTGTTTAATGACAGCTCAGTAAGGCTTCCGTTTTTTTCGGTTGCCGAAAGGGTAATGTGTTTTGTATTGACTATGACATCTTCAAATCCATCACAGTCAAAATCTAAGTGCTTTATCTTTGAATTCTCCTTCAAAATATCACTGGCCATAGATTCAGCCCTGAGAAGGTGTCTGTTAAGAGCAGACCTAAGATGCGGAAGATACAAGCCTCCAAAAACACCATGCCAGTAAGCATCATTGCACTGACCTTTCCACAGTTCATGCAGCAAGTTCTGAGTTTTGAGTTTTAAGTTTCGAGTTGCTTTTGAATCTTTTTCTTTGGACTTTTTTACTGCATCATGAACCTTCTGGCTTATCATGAACATCCTTTTGTGTATATGGTTCGACTCGGGATATTTCACCATAAACGAGCGCCATATACCCCCTCTCAAAAGCTGTTTTGATCTTTCCCCCATTATTTTATCAAGCTGTTCAAGTGCATACTCGTACTCAATACTTCCCTCTGCCGGGAGAGTCCATTCACCCATTTCCCTGTAGGAAGCTGTTGGGAGGTAGACCATGCCTGATGGCTGGAATTTTGAGCAAAATTCATTGAATGTGGTAGTTTCAATCCATTCAGAGTTGTCCTCAATCGCTGTAAAAAAGTCATCGAGCCATCGATCCTCATAACAGTGCTTATATGTATTTGGCCATACACCAAACTTCTCCCCGTCGTCAGCAAATGTCAGTAAAGGGTTACCGCCTCTCATGTAAACCTCCCTGAAATAAGAGAGCGTATCATCAACAGATTTGAACGGAATGTAATATCTCAATTTTTCACTGCCGGGGAATACGCCTATCTTGTATCCGTCTTCTTCCGTGATATAGTAGCCAAGAAGGTCACCTTCTTTAAACCCTGTCAACTTGAAATGGAAATCGTCAACAGGCAGATATTTCAGACCTGCTATAGAGATAAATTTCGGCATCTGCGGTTCCCACACTCTTTCGGCAAGCCACATGCCTTCCGGCTTATAACCCAGATTCTTCTTGATGAACTTGGAAAACTCTGTAATCTGAAGAACCCTGTCTCTTTCAGGCAGTACGGATATAATCGGCTCATAAAAACCGCCTGAAAGAATTTCGATCCTGCCCGTCTTTATAAGGTCTTGAACGATCTCTATTGCCTCTGGATGTCTCTGCTGGATCCATGACAGGAGGTAACCTGAATAATGCAGGACAAACTTAAGGTCAGGATGTTTAAGCAGTGTCTCAAGAAAAGGCATATACGAGGTACTGTAAGCTTCCTCGAGAACATGTTCAAAATTGCCTACCGGCTGATGATTATGAACTGCAAGAATAAGATATAGTTTTGACATTATTTTGTATAGTATCAATAATTTATATCTATATAAAATAACCTTCCATTAAAGATAAAGAATTTCAACATTTAAATTGATAATATAACACAATAATAGAAAAGGTTTAAAGGAATCTCAAGGCAATTCTAATTTTCAGATTGTGTAAGCAGTCTCTCAATCTCTTTCCTTTCCGGTGAGACATCAGGCAGAAGGCTCAGTGCCTTTTTGAACTGTCTTCTTGCTTCACTGGTATTCCCCTTTGCCAGCATAGCCCTCCCCATACCTTTGTATGCATTTACATAGTCAGGAGAAATCTCTGCCATTAAGGAAAAATGTTTATAAGCCTCATCAAGATAGTTTTTCTCCAATAAGGTATTAGCGATGATGTTTCTTATATATATGTTAAAAGGATCTGCAATCAAAGCTTTGTTGAGGCTTTCTGTGCCTTTTTGATTCTCACCAATAGCAAAATAGCTCTTTGCCAGTACCAGGTAGTCCTCAGCATTCCTGGGTATACCCTCTGTGGCTGACATAAAATATTCTCTAGCTTTGTCTTTCTCCCCGAGCAACTCATAACATTCCCCGATCGAGCCCAATGCTGATATGGATTGCGGGTTTGTCTTTAAAACCTTTTTGAATTCCTCTATGGATTTCTCATATTCCTTTTTGAATTTATATACAACACCGAGATTATAATAATAAATTTCAGGCACTCCCCTATTATGCAATGAGACGAGAATCTCTTCTGCCTTATTAAGGTCGTCTTTAAGAAAATAAGCGTTTGCCAGATTCAGATATGTTTCGATCGCCCTGTTGCCCATCTTTATGGAAAGCTCCATTATCTCAATTGCCTTTGCTATATTCCCTCTCTCCAGATATGATGCGCTCAAATTTGTGTACGGTCTGGCCTTTTCAGGTGACTTTTTCAGTGAATCAGCCCATAAATCAACAGGACTTTTATACACATTGTTCCTCAATACCGTCAGCGAACCAAACAGCAGAATAATACATGATAGAACTATTACTCCGATCTTTTTACGCCCTGAAAAAACTCTCATTATCAGCTCAACCAGACCTAGCGAAAATCCTATTGCTGCTGCATATAACCATCGCTCGGTCATATAATCACTTAACTTTATAGTCATGAAAGGAACAAGGTTAATAAACACCCAGATGATGGAAAAGGATAAAACCCTGTTTTTATTTCTAATAAAGATTGCGATTATTAAAAGTGCAAAAATTATCATTATGGAAGAAAGTACCCATGGATCCAACGAGACTGATTCCCTGACATAATGATCAAAATTTAAACCAAAAGGCAGGATCAGCAGTCTTAGATATTCAATAAACACCTTGGATTCTGTCAGAATATGGACGAGCCATGGCCTGTCATACATTTCAGGTTTTATTATAAACCGTGCATAATAAGAAAAGCCGGCCAGGATCATTAACCAGAAAGGCAGATGATATTTAAATCTTGCCCTGAAATTCTTATTCCTGTTAGAAATAAAATAGAGATCGAATAATAGAATGAGCAAAGGGATTACTACCGCGGCTTCCTTTGTTGACAGCCCGAGTATAAAGAAAAATATGCTCAGTACATAAATAGTGAAATGAAATTTGTTTTGTGTTGCCCTGAAGAAGCACAACATGGAAGCAACAATAAACAGTGCGGACAGTTCAGAAGAGCGGCTCGAGATATATGTTACACTTTCTGTATTTATAGGATGAACAAGGAAAACTGTTGAGGCTAGTATAGCCTTTAGATGATAACTATTATCCAAAAAACATCCCACGCCACTGTTTTGTACAGGGAGGGGATTAATGTTATCATTGGATGCTATAGTTTTATCGTTAATAACATACTTTGTGATGAGCAGATAGAACAGAAAGGCCGTTGAGATATGTATTGCAAGATTTACCAGGTGATAACCGAAGGTGTCAAGACCGTTAATAACATAATTCAGATAGAATGTAAAAAGGAGAAATGCCCTTCCGGAAATGATCCTCAGAAAATCTTCGGTTATCCACTCAAGAAAAAGTGGGAGAGATTTAATTATCAGCTTTTCTTTTAAAAAGGTAATATCATCGTAGTGAAATGGAACCCTGAAGGAATTTGAATATACAAGCAGCCCAATTAACGCCAGGAAAATAAAGACTGTCCTTTTTCTGACTGTTATTTTCAACAATAAAATTTAGGAAAGAAAGGAGGGGGGTATTACCCCCCCCAGAAGATTGTTTAATCTGAAGATAGTGCGCCTACCCCAAGATCGCAATCACGGTTAGAACCCTTGAATGCGATATTTATTATACCTGCAGCACCAGCAGCTAATGTGGCGTCACCTACATCAGTATTTGCCATAATTGTAGCCCTGGGTTTTAATTCTCCCCTTGCCTCTGCAGCAGTAGATGAAACTATAAGGATACCGGCACTTGATTTTAAACCTCCGCAGATACCCTCAAAAGTAGCATCAAGAGCTTCAGTCTGCAGATCGATATATCTTGGAATTGCTACTGCTGCGAGAATGCCGAGTATAACGATTATCATCACAAGCTCGATGAGTGTAAAACCTCTCTGGTTTTTTAGCATAAACTAAATCCTCCTTTCGTAACAAAATACTCTGTTATTAAACAACCGCTTTACATTATACAAATAAAATGCCAGAAATAAAAGTCTTTTTTTACTTATAGTTAAGTAACGCAAGGGAAATTATTATGGGTAATTGATTACCCATATTGTGTAAATAATTTAAAGAAGGATGGTCTCTAAACTACGCCCTCGGCAAGGAATTAATTCAAACTAAGAATCTAATTTAAAATCTACGCCTGCATATTACTCTGGCTGCTACCTTCTGTGACGATACAGAATCCCAAAAAACGTATAATTTTGCAGCACCTTCAATATCATCAAGCAGATATTTACTTCCAAAAGATACAAACAAATCTGTCCTGTGCTTAAGGTTTGATAAGTTTCTTTTGAGCCAGCTGCTTGCACCGCCTTTCCATGCCTTTGTCTCTGAAAATATTGCTACAATGACAAAAGCTTTATCCGGAAGGTCTATCTTCTGAATCTTTGAGCTGCGATTTATGATATGCGATTTTAGACTTGGAAATTTTTTCTTTAGTATATTTAAAAAAACACCGCCCTTTTCATCTTTTTCATCATTCAGTATTACAATATGAAGGGTTCCTTTTATCTCGAAGTCACCTGATATTTCTATCGCCTTTTCTGTCAACTCCTTTGAGATCTGCCTATGTCTGTCAAAAACAGGTCTGTCAGCAGACGGATTTCGAATAAGTCCTCTGCGAAATCGGGTTAAAAAATCAGTATTAAATAAAACATTTTTTGTTCTTAGATATGATACGATTTTTTCATGATCTGTCGGATGAAGCAGCAAATTAACACCTGCCCTGAGAGCTTTAAAAGCGGCCTCTTCCTCTGAATACTTACCTATTCCACCCATATTCAGTGCATCTGTTATAATCATGCCATCGAATTTCATTTTATGTCTCAGAAATCTTACAGCCTTTTCTGAAATTGAAACCGGAATCCCTGCAGGATCTATCGCAGGCACATTCAGGTGCCCGAGCATTATCATTTTTACTCCTGCTTTTATAGCCATTTCAAAGGGCTGAAGTTCGCACTTTTTCAGGTTTTTCAGACTCAGGTTTATTGACGGTAGTATTATATGTGAGTCTGATTCTGTATCGCCGTGTCCCGGGAAATGCTTTCCACATGCAGCTAGACGGTAACCCTGAATCGCATTAATCATCTCGCAACCAAAGAAAGAGACCGTATTACTGTCTTCTCCAAAAGCCCTTACAGATATTATCGGATTTCTTGGATTTGTGTTGATATCAAGAACAGGGGCAAAGATAGTATTAATACCTGTGTATCTGGCTTCTGCTGCAATCGATTTGTACGTTTTTCTCAGTAAAGCAAGGGCCTGCCCTGCCACTACACTACTCGCAACTTGCATCTCGTAACTTGTTTTTTTAATTGCAGATGCAACGGCCATTGAAGGCGGGAAAAGTGTCCCTCCGTTTATCTGTTGACCAAGCCCCTGCTCGAGATCGGAAGCGATTATCAGTGGTAGTTCGGCCTCATCCTGTAGTCTTTTTATTCCTTCTCTTACCTTTTCAAGTTCTCCCCCAAAGATTATAAAACCCGCGATACCTTTTCTAACGAGTGAAAGATAATATCCAAATTTTTTCCTGATCTCACCACCGTTCAGGCGGGGAATAATGAATTGAAAATAGTTCTGCATCCTATAATACATTACAACATACACCTGCACTTTTTACAGGTATGTATGCCTGCTCTAAATTCATTTTAGGGTTAAATTCTCTTTCTCCTTTTGATATTTTCACGGGATATTATACATGCAATCTGTCCATTATATACAAGAAATGAAGCTCACCCGGACTAAAGTCCGGGGTTTCTGAGCGGAATCCCCGAGCCCCGCTTCATCCCGGGGCTAAAGCCCGGTGTTTTCGAAGCGTCGAGGGATAACTCTACGTCAGTCTTTTTCTCGGGACAGTATCCAAACTTTTGCCAAAATCCAGATAATTTATCTATAATCAATTAATCAACACGCAACCAATCAGGTAAGACCATGGGTTTTTTTGAAAGGCTTAAACAGGGATTAAACAAGACAAGGCAAGGTTTAGTCGAAAAGGTAGAGTCGATATTCAGTAGTGGTGTTGATGAGCAGACACTTGAAGAACTTGATGAAACTCTAATCCTGTCTGATGTCGGTGTTAAAAGCTCTGCTGAGATTGTTGAACATCTGCGTGAAAAATCTGACAGAGGCGAGATTAAAGGGGCCTCTTCTGTTAAGGAATACTTAAAAAAAGAGATGACCTCCATGCTAGGTACTCCCCAGCCTCTTGTCGTCTACGGTGAACGACCATTTGTAATACTCGCAATAGGTGTAAATGGTGTGGGCAAGACAACTACCATTGGAAAACTTGCATACGGACTGAGGAATCAGGGACATAGTGTCCTTCTTGCAGCTGCCGACACATTCAGGGCTGCTGCTATAGAACAATTAGAGATATGGGCTAAAAGGACAGAATCACAGTTTGTCAAGCATCAAAGTGGTTCTGATCCTTCTGCTGTAGTTTTCGATGCTATAGAGGCAGCGAAATCACGAAAAATAGATGTGGTCATAATAGATACCGCAGGGCGTCTCCATACAAAGAGTCCCCTAATGGAAGAGCTGAAAAAGATTAAAAGGGTCTGTGACAAGGCAATGCCCGGGTCACCTCATGAAATTTTACTTGTAGTGGATGCAACAAATGGCCAGAACGCATTAAGACAGGCACAGATGTTCAACGATGCTATTGGCGTTACCGGAATTGCCCTTACAAAACTCGATGGGACTGCTAAAGGAGGAATAGTCTTTGCGATCAAGAAAGAACATAACATACCTGTAAAACTTATCGGTGTTGGTGAAGGACTTGACGATCTTCAGGATTTTGTGCCCGAGAATTTTGTCAGGGCACTTTTCGAATGAAGCTCTGCAAATGAAGCAATTTGAAATACTAGATATATCCGGTGATGTTGGAATCAGGGCATTTGGCAGAAACTGGGAAGAATTATTCGAAAACTCTGCCATAGGATTGTACAGCCTAATAACGAATCTAACAGATATTAAAGCAGAAAAGGATATAGAAATCTCTATAGGAAGCAATTCTATAGAAAGGCTTCTAGTATCATGGCTGAACGAGCTTATATTTCACTTTGATACTTATGGGTTTATAGGGAGAATGATCAAAATTACCGAGATTGGTAAAAGTCAGGCAGGTACAGGGAAACCTGATCAGCCTGCCAGCATACATACCTATAAACTGAAAGCTGTTTTATCAGGTGATGAGTTTGACCCTGAAAGGCATGAACGGAAATTATTGATAAAGGCCGCTACATATCATAAACTTAAAATAGAGAGACTTGATGATAACGAATGGCAGACAGATATCATATTCGATATCTGAAAATAACATCCTGTTCTCCTTACCTCTTTTGTTACCAATTTAATATTTAAAGAGGATATGAGCCATGTCAAAAGATAGACTAAGAAGGATTGATGATACAAAATTGGAAGTTCCTTTAGATTATAAACAGGGAATGCACGTTCCGGGAATTATATATATTGACAGCACTCTTGAAGAAGCACTTGAATCACAGTCAATCGACCAGGTTGCGAATGTTGCTGCATTACCCGGAATCATAAGTGCTTCCCTGGCAATGCCGGATATCCATACAGGATACGGATTCCCTATAGGAGGAGTTGCTGCTTTTAAACTGGATAAAGGAATAATTTCTCCTGGCGGAGTTGGTTACGACATCAATTGTGGTGTAAGACTACTCAGGAGCAACCTTAAAAAAGATGAAGTTATTCCGAGGATTAAGAGCCTTGTAGATGCTCTGTACAATGAAATTCCCTCAGGTGTCGGGTCAAAGGGCAAGATACGTCTCGGGCCTGACGATGAAAGAAAAATCCTTATTAAAGGTGCTCAATGGGCTGTCGAAAACGGACTTGGAGAAACATCAGACATCGAGAGGATAGAATCTCACGGACGAATTGAAGGCGCTGACCCTTCTCTTATAAGCAAGAAGGCTTATGAACGCGGAAGGGCACAGCAGGGGACGCTCGGCTCAGGCAATCATTTTCTTGAGATACAATATGTAGATGAGATTTTTGATGAAAATGCATCAGACAGACTTGGTCTATTCAGGGGGCAGATTACCGTAATGATACATACAGGCTCACGGGGATTCGGACATCAGATATGCACAGATTTCCTGGAAGTTATGGAAGATGCTGCCAAAAAGTATAAGATAGAACTTTATGACAGGGAACTTGCATGTGCCCCTTTTAACAGCCCTGAAGCACAGAATTATCTTGCAGCAATGAGGGCAGCAGCTAACTACGCATGGGCAAACAGGCAGTGTATAATGCACTGGACCAGAGAGGCATTTATGAAGATTCTTAAAATTGCACCGCGTGATCTGGGGATGAATCTTGTTTACGACGTTGCTCATAATATAGCAAAGATTGAAGAACATATTGTGAATGGCAAAAAGGAAAAGGTCATAGTACATAGAAAGGGTGCAACGAGATCATTTCCTCCAGGGCATCCCGAGCTTCCCGAGATATACAGAAATACAGGCCAACCGGTTCTGATACCCGGAGATATGGGCAGGTCTTCTTTTGTTCTGCTGGGAACAGAAAAGGCGATGCAGGAAACCTTCGGCTCTACCTGTCACGGTGCAGGTCGGGTCATGTCAAGGCATCAGGCAATAAAAAGGGCCAAAGGCCGGGCAATCTGGAGAGAAATGGAAGACAAAGGTATAATAGTCAAGTCTGCAGGCAGAAGCACCCTTGCAGAGGAGATGAGCGAAGCATATAAGGATATCTCAAATGTAGTAGATGTTGTTCACAGAGCAGGAATCTCCAGGAAGGTTGTAAAGCTGAGACCTATTGGTGTAGTCAAGGGATAATTAATAATTTGGGTTGTATCTAAATAGTCTCAAATTTAAGCAGAACTAAGCGTCTCTGAACCATTCTGTAAAGAAAAGACAGCACTTTTAAAAAATATTCAAGGATAAAAACGAGGATTTGAGAGAAAATAAACTCAAAATAGGGAAAATTTCTTACACAAACCTGTTTCCGATATTTTATATGCTTGAGAAAGAATCTGACTGCTCAGGATATGAGTTTATTGAAGGGGTTCCGTCAGATTTAAACAAAAAGATTCGGGAAGGTAAAATCGACATAAGCCCCTCTTCATCTATAGAATACTTAAGACATCAGCATAAGTATTATCTTATAGAGAACCATTCAATAACTTCAAAAGGCCCTGTAGGAAGCATTCTCCTTTTCAGCAGAAGGCCTATAGAGACATTAAACGGTCTGACAGTCCTTGCATCATCTCAATCAGAAACTTCGGTTGCATCTCTCCAGATAATACTTAAGAAATTCTATGAAATAGAATGCCCATTAAGGCCGACATCGGAACCGATCGAAAGTGCACTTAAATCCCATACAGCCTATCTGTTAATAGGTGATGAAGCACTAAGCGAAGCACTTAAATGGCCAAAACTGTATATATACGACATCGGGGTGTTGTGGACCAAAAACACAGGACTCCCACTCACATTTGCCCTGTGGATAACAAGAAAAGACTGCTGTGAGAAAAAGGCCAAACTATTCAGTAAATTTGTGGACGATTTGAATAATGCAAAAATCTCTGCCCTGAAAAACCTGAAATCTATTGCAGCTGCATCTCCAATGAGAAATCTTCTTACAGAGGAAGAGCTTGTTACATACTGGAAAGGTATTTCATACGACTTTGGAGATGAACATAAGAAAGGTCTCGAGCTTTTCAGAAAATATTCGGAAGAACTCGGACTTATATAGTTAATCTAAATAAAAAGTGAGGTGTTCTTAATGAAAAAAGCAACTGTAATTTTAATATCATCATTTTTTGTCATTGTATTTATTACCATGTCATTTTCTGCAGAAAAGACATTAAGAAGACAGGTCACAGGAACAGTTACAGCAGTCAATGAAGAGGAAAACACCATTACAGTAGAAGGCAGGAAAAGCGATGTTACAGTCTATGCTAACGAAAAGACCAGGATACTCGAAGAAGAAACAAAATCTTTTTCTGATATCAAAATAGGCGATAAGGTCACTGTCAAATATAAAGTGGCCGATGACGAAAGGAATACTGCAAAAAGAATAACCATAAGGGTAACACCGGTAAAGTCATCATCAGGCAACTGATCAAAACAGAATAAAAGAGAAACCCTCTTAACCCCAAAAATGCGTTTGAAGCAGGTATACATGTTTTATAGTTGGACATGTTTCTTGAGCGTACATAGGGAAATTATGGACGTTGCAATATTTAATCATTAAACTCTATATCAGAAATTACTACCCAAACTTCCTTCAAGGCATCTGGCACATTGTTGATATTCATCCTGAAGCTTCTGTACTGGTTTTTTCTTAACGGACTTTTGTCATGTGAAGATGCTAAATATTGTTCGTCAAATATTACTCTGTCATTTTTATCAAGACAAAATACTGTTAGTTGAATATCATCAATTTTTCTACTGCCTTTGTTGACGATATCGCCGTAAACTTTCAAACTTCCTTTTGTATCTATAATATGCAGATTTTTAATGGGCAATTTATCTGTATATGCCTGAATCTCCTTGCGCAGTTCGATCTTCCTTTTCAGTTCTTTTATCTCTGAATTCATCTTCTCGACACGTACTCCCATTTTGTCAATTACATGTTCATGTTTTTTATCTGAGTAAAACTTCCATGCAACAAGTGCAATAACACCCAATATTAACAATATGATTATCAGATTTCTATAATCTCTTCCTGAATAATAAGTTACATATGACATAAATTATCATCTCCTTAAATATTTGATGTAATTACTTCATATAAGTGTCGTTTATTATACTCATAAAATGCAATGAAAATGAAGCTCCGAAAGCTTAAGCACGCGGTATCTCTTTTTTCTTCTGCGGAGACTAAGAAAATAGGCCTTGGCATCGGGATTTTTAAATATTTGGGACAGGACATTTGGGGACATTGCCTACGACACTACTGTCGTTCCCTATCTATTGCTATATCTACTATCGCATATCTATATACGCACCCAGCAAATGAAAAGGGGCTACAGGATAGCCTGCAACCCCTTGATTTTCAGTGGTGAGCCGTGGAGGGATCGAACCTCCGACCCGCTGATTAAGAGTCAGCTGCTCTACCTGCTGAGCTAACGGCCCACATGAATTATTATGGAATACGGAGTTTGGATTTCGGATTTATAATTCCTCAATCCGCATTCTAAATACGCAACCGTTATGGCGCGCCTGAGAGGATTCGAACCTCCGACCCTCGGCTCCGGAGGCCGATGCTCTAATCCACTGAGCTACAGGCGCATTCCGATTTCAGAATTCAGATTTCAGATTACAAAATTATAGGGACAGCATAAACTGTATTACAAAATTTGTAAAATCTGCATTCTGATTTCTGACTTCTGCATTTAATATGGGGTGAGTGAGGGGACTCGAACCCCCAACACCTGGAGCCACAGTCCAGTGCTCTAACCGTTGAGCTACACTCACCATGTAATAGCTAAAGGCTAATAGTTAATAAATAGAAAATTTCAATTAACTTTATTATACACCAACAACTTAAAATGGATGGTACATAATCCATGTGAATTTGTTTGGCGCGCCTGCAGGGACTCGAACCCCGGACCCACTGCTTAGAAGGCAGTTGCTCTATCCGGCTGAGCTACAGGCGCACATATGTTAATTATATATTATTTTAAAGAATGTTGATTATAAGAGTTAATTTGAAACTGTGTCAAGAACACGTTGACTGCTATATAAACTTTACTTTAGTATTTATTGTTTGTAATTTACAATTATAAAGTAGGGCGGTTAGCTCAGCAGGGAGAGCGCCACGTTCGCAACGTGGAAGTCGGGGGTTCGAATCCCCTACCGTCCACCAATAATTTACTAAGATCATCGATGAAATTATAGCCGTTGTTCAAAAAATATCATTGCTGCAAGTATTAATAGTAATACAATCCATAAGGTTATTGCTGCTGTCACAGCCTTTTTGGCTCTTTTAGCTTCCCACCACTTATTTGGCTGTATACCCTCGATAATGAATGTAATGACTCCTGCTAAATTTATACAAACAATATTTACGAAGCAGAGTAAAAGGGCCCCGTAAGCATCATGCCAGTACGTTGCACCAAACAGCAATCCTGATGCAACAAGAGGGGGGAGTATCGCAACTGCAACCATTACACCAACGAGTGCTTCCGCAACCCCTGTGGTTATCGAATACGCTCCGGCAACTCCGCTGGCAAGGGCAAGAAAGATATAGTAGTGACTTACATTTGACCTTGTGGAAATTTGTGGGATATCTGGATCAACATTCATCAAAATTCCCATAGTAATACTGATAACAAGTACAAGGAAAATTCCTGCAATGTTCGTAAAAATAGCCCTTCGTGCAAGTTTCATATCAGCAAGGGTTGTGGCAAGAGAAAAGGCCATATTTGGATATAAAAGAGGTGCAATTACCATCGAGCCAATAATGATCGCCACGTCATTTTTGAGCAACCCTATAGCAGCAACAAATGATGCAACGATAGCCATTACGATATATTTTTTCGTGAGGCCCGAAACTAGCATCATTTTCTGATAAAGCTCCTCAATGCTGATTCTTTTGGGGCTTTTTTCTTCTATGACTTTTTCTTCTTTCTCCTTCTTATCCGGCTCATCAGGTCTGGGTATAGTTGCCTCAACAGAGAGTATCACTATGCGATTGGAATCTTTCGCTGGGAAATACTTCTCTATAAGATTTAGAATTTGTTCTGTATTTTCACTTTTCACCAGTATTTTTGAGACTGACTCATCATCTTGAAGGTGATCATGCCATGTGTCCAGGATTGGGGCATCTTTCATGAGAAAATCAATCTCATCAGCCTTATCCCTCTTGTGGTATATTTCAATTAAACGCAATGCCATAATCTTTTCTCAAAGATAAGTATTTATTAAAGCCATCGTTTTTTCCTGAAATATAGTAACATGGCTATACCGATGACAGCCATCAATCCCAGAGCAGTGGGATACCCAAGATACCAGTTCAATTCAGGCATGTTAAATGGACTCCGTTCCGGATTAAAATTCATTCCGTAAATTCCAGCGATGAAAGTGAGTGGTATGAATATTACCGCAAAGATTGTCAATATCTTCATGACTTCATTCATCCTATTGCTTACACTCGAAAGATATATATCAAGCATGCCTGAGACTATATCTCTGAATGTCTCAATAGTATCTATTACTTGTACTGTATGGTCATATAAGTCCCTAAGATATATAATTGTAGAATCTCTTACTAAAGGAGTTTCTTCTCGTTGTAATGTACTTATTACTTCCCTTAAAGGCCATACAGATTTACGAAGTAATATCATCTCTCTCTTCATGATATGTATTTTTTGTAAAGTATCAAGTGTTGGATTACTTACGAGCTCTTCTTCCATTTCCTCTATTACCTCACTAACTCCTTCAATCACCTTATAATAATTATCCACTACAGCATCTACAAGGGCATAAGCAAGATAATCAGCGACTACCTTTCGTATTCGTCCTTTGCTGTTTTGAATTCGATACCTGACTGGATTAAATATGTCCCCATGTTTCTCCTGGAAGGTGATAACGAAGTTGGTGCCTAATATAAGACTCATCTGTTCTGATTCAATCTCTTTGGACTCGCCATCATAAGAATGCATCTTAATTACCAAGAAAATATAATTATCAAAAAACTCAATTTTTGGACGCTGTTCTGTGTTAACTATATCTTCAATAACTAACGGATGTAAGCCATAACAGCTGCCTATTTTTTCAATCTTGGATACCTCATGAAGACCATCAACATTAATCCATGTAACTGTTGGTCTTTCTTTATAAGGAAAACACTCCTCAACTGTCTCAATCTCCCTCATATCAAAATTATTCTCGTCATAATCGATTATGGTAATCTTTACCTTTTCAACTTTTTTCTCTCCTATATAAACAGGTGTCCCGGGCACAAGCCCAGCCTTTTTTGATATTCGTGGTACTAACTTTAACATTGATATCACCTCCACTATCTAAATTGTACTTGCATCTTTTGCTTTCTAACGGGATTTGTCCTTTTTCCACGATGTCTCCCACCCAAAAAGAAGACCTATAAAAAACCCAATAAAAAGGGATCCTAATAAGATAAGCACACGTGACAGGCTAATGTGCCAAAAAATAAATTTTATTTCTACAACAGCCGTATTTTGTAGTATAAAAACAGTAAAAATACTCAAAAGGGTAACTGCCACTATTGTTTTTATTTGTCCCTTTCCTTTACTATTTATTAGAGTTATTATAGAACTGCTCATGAATATCTTCCTTTCTTTTTTCTATACGTTTTTTCTCATACAATTAGAGAGCGAAATTATACTGCAAACCCAAAATCCACTGCCAGTCATTTTTTTTAACATCTGACGGTGGATCACTGTTTCGCTCAAGGACGTTAGCAAGCCTAAGAGACCAGTTTGACCCAAGAGAGGAGTTTAGAGCAGCTTCATTACGAAGCTGGTACTCCCCAACACTTTCGAGACTTGGATAGATAACGAAATAATCTGTAAAAGTGACGAAATTCATTATATTGTAAAAAAAATTGCTTGCCAGTCTGCCGGTCAGCCACTGATCATCTTCGCCTTCTTTCAAATCTTCAGAAAAATAAGACAATCCGCCTTCAACCAGTAGAGACTTTACCGGGTCCTCCCAGATTTGATAACCGACGCCGGGACCTACTACCGTCCGCAGGTTCAAATTTCTAAATGTGTCATTAAGAAGCTCAATTCCAATGTATCCATACAGTTTTTTCGTGAAAAAATAATCGTACTTTCCTGCTCCATAAGTATTACGTGCTGTAATCTCGTCTTCATCTTTCGCATAGTTAAACAGTAAACGCAAGCTAAAGCGTTCCTGGTCACTCCTGCGTGCTGCCTCAGCACCAACAGATGCGTTTGTCCTTTCCGTGTTACCTGATTGCATGCCCGCTCCGATATTAATATTCCCTTTCCATGAGGGCGGCATTATAGGTGCGGGATTTATAGCAGAAACATTTTCCCAGGCAACAACAGTTTCCCTCCGTCCCTCTTTAGAGTCAACTACAAGATGTCCAGCCTCATCAGTTCTGACCTTGCCCTTTAACACTTCACCGCTTGTAAGATGAATCTCGACAGGATTAGTTGTATTAATCCTGATAATTTTAACCTTCCTGATTTTGATGGGATCAGAGTAGTCTGTCTCCAGAGTTAACATCTCTTGCTCAACACCGATTACCGTCCCTGTCAGTTTGTCACCGTTTTCCAGTGTAATCTCGTCTGCAACGGCCTGTGTTACAAAAAGCAAGACAATAATAACTTGCAAATAGAAATTGACTGGAATTTTCATAACGACCCCCCTAGTATAGAGCACAGCTTTGATATTTGCTGGCTCAAAATCAAGACTTTTTTTTACAACTTCCCTATTTAGCTCTAATTGGATATATGTTCTTTTACAGCTACATTCAACGGTGCAGCCTGCCCCTGCTTGTCCTGTCCCATGTAGAGCGTGATATGCGGGAAAGGTATCTCGATACCAAGCTCATCAAATTTCTTCTTCATTCTGCGGTTAAATTCACGTCCGATGCGCCATTGCTTGATTGGTAGCGTCTTAATTCTTGCTTTTATCACAATAGATGAATCCGCAAACTGATCCAGTCCAAGGATTTCAATCGGTTCGAGTATATCATCTTTGAACTCGGAATCGTTGCGCAGTTCCTCATCAATCTTTTTTAACACTTCAATAACTTCATCTACATCTTCACGGTATGCTATACCTATATCAAAAACGTAACGTGAATAATCCTTTGTCATGTTTGTAATTACATCTATATTTCCATTTCGTACGTATTGAACATTCCCCGCCAGGTCCCTAAGCACGGTCATCCTTAGGTTAACCTTTTCTACCAGTCCTCCGCGGCCTGCAATTTGCACCACATCATTGACACGTATCTGGTCCTCAAGAAGTATGAAGAAACCGCTGATTACATCCTGTACAAGATTCTGAGCGCCAAATCCAATTGCCAGTCCAACTATCCCGGCTGCGGCGAGAATTGGTCCTATTTCAATACCAACCTCTTTCATTATTATCATGGAAACAACGATAAGTATTAAAACGGTTAATATGTGCCGGACAACCGATCCAAGTGTTTCAGTGCGCTTCTGAGATTCTACGTCCTTCTGATATTTAGCAAAGGAAGCTATAAGTTTAGCTGAAAATATTTTTGCAAGTTTCAGCGCTATGATAGCTAAGATAATGGTTAGAATAATCTGAAGGCCACTTGAAATCATCCATAATATTGCTTTCTGTATATACGGCTGTAAATTCATGACGTCCTCCTTACAAATAAAAATCTAGCTTTCTAAGCTGTTTATCATATAAATAACCCTATTTGACAGACGATTGTGATGTGGCAGGATTATTAAATAAATCATTACATAATCAGCAATTCAAATCAAGTATCTTCTTTATTGATTAAGAGGGCTTCAAGATATATAATTATTTTTTGAGTTATATTATTGGTACTTTACCCCGGTAGAAAGCCCCGCTGCTAGCAGCGGGAATAAAATAAATTCTTTTTTGCGAACACGGGGTCTAATGTCCTGTGTGAGCATTATCGTTAGAAGGGCGAAGTTCTTCTAACGGGGTTTACTTAGATATTATGATTTCGGAAACCTTCTTTTTAATACTGGGGTTTGCTCTATTGATCGGAGGCGGTGAAATGCTGGTGAGGGGTGCTTCTGCTCTGGCAAGGAGTCTAGGTGTTTCCCCGCTTGTAGTTGGACTCACTGTCGTTGCCTTCGGTACAAGTGCACCTGAGCTTGCAATTAACCTTACGGCTGCATTAAAAGGAACAGGTGATATTTCATTTGGGAACATAATCGGATCAAATATAGCAAATATCGGTTTGATAATAGGTATATCAGCTCTTATAAAGCCCCTGGACATTGAAGGCTCTGTTATTACCAGAGAAATACCGATGATGATTCTTGCTACTGCTGCAGCCATGATTATGGGATTCGATCAGGTCCTGAGGTCAACTACAGAATCTTATGACCGAAGTGACGGAATAATTCTTTTACTTCTGTTCTGTGTCTTTCTTTATTACACTGCAAGCGAAGTCATAAGAAAACGAACAACAGACCCCTTTGTTGAACAAATGCATCAGATTGCTTTTCCGAAAAAACTGAAATCTATAAGTATCAATATTTTTTTTACAGCTGGAGGATTTATTACACTTATTGGAGGAGGAAAATTTACTGTAGATTCAGCGATAAAAATTGCACATGCCATGAACGTGCCAAACGTTATTATCGGTCTTACAATCGTTGCAGTTGGTACAAGCCTGCCTGAACTAGTTACATCTATTATTGCTACATGGCGGGGGCATAAAGACCTTGCAGTAGGCAATGTAATAGGCTCAAATATTTTCAACCTTCTCTTTATTACCGGCTTAAGTGCTTCTGCACGACCAATTCCGGTCCCTTCCTCAGGCCATACAGACCTATTCATGATGACGTTGCTGTCATTTCTACTACTTCACCTATCTATAAGCAATAGAAGAAAAATTGTCCGTTCTGAAGGATCGTTCCTTCTTGTTTTGTATTTTGGATACATACTGTGGCGAGCATTGTATTCTTAAACTAAAAAATGTATTTTTCGGGCTAATCAAATAATTCTTTTATGGAAAAATTGTATGCTGAAGATTTGAATCTTTTACCCCGTTTAGAAGGTGTTGTTATTTTCTTCTAAAGGGGTTTACTCTAAAAAAGATATGTTCTATTCCTATTCAATAACTGTCTTGGGGCTGCCGAGAGTGCCGAAGCGGCGTCTCACTATATCAAGATCAGGCTGCTGGCTTCTCTGCTTTTCAGCATCTTGAAGGGCATCGACAAGCTTCAGGATTTCATAAAAGTTTCTTTCTGTCTTTAAAGAATGAAATAATTTAATCCTTAAAATACCTTTCGGGTCTGTAACAAATACACCTTTTACATCTGCAGCATATTCATTGCTCTGATTGTCTAATCCATAACTCCTGAGAATCTTTCTGTTAGTGTCATCTATTGTAGTTAGACTATGTTTTATCATGTATTTTTTGAAAAAATTCCTTCCTGAGATAATACCAGAGGATACTCCCTCTCCCAAAGCAACAACCTTTATTTTCCTCTTGCATAAAATATGGTTGATTGTTCTGGTTTTGAAAACAGGCAACAGATCTTCGGGGTGAGAAAATAATATAACCCAGTTACCTTTAAGATCGGTAAAATCAATTTCATTATCTCCAATCCCTGTTTCAAAGAATGGAGCTGTTTCTCCGAGTAATGGTCCTCTTTTATCGTCCAAAATATCCGCCATTTATAACCTCTCAATTCTTGATTCTTAGTTTACAAGTATTATTGTTGTATGCTTTTATTCCGGTTACTGTAAGACCTGAATCCGCCCCGGCGGATTTACCGATGAGAACTATCTCTGAGTAGAAAAGAATATAATTTACAAAGCTTAATGATATAATGCCGTCTGATATGTGTGTATCATGTTGTTGATTAGAATTCAAACACAGGTGCATCCAATGTTCTCCTGTCATTACATTTAAAAGGAAGCCTATTTAAATTGTATCTCATTTAATAAGTATGTCAAGGATAAAAATTTAAATTTTCCGATATAAATCTATAAAATTTTATTATGTAATTCTGTATCTTTATAATCATGTTTTTTTAAAAAAAGTGGACAAATTTTGGCACTCAAAATATTAACCAAAAAATACATTTAACATTAATAACATATGCCTTTAAGTAATTTATTTTTTGCTCAAAAAATAAATTTTTAACTATCTATATAAAAAATTTGCTTCCTGAAAAAATTGTTTCATCAAAATCTCTTTTTTTGGTAAAATATAAATTCTTATTACCAAAATTTAAAACTCCATTTTGGAAGGGGAGGGGCTTCCAGGGGGTAGGAAGCCCCTCGGTGGGGGGAATCAGAACTCTTTTTGAGGAGATTTTCTCAAAAAGGTGGGTAAATCTATCGTTTCTTCATATTTGAATACACCCTTCATTGTTGGTTTTTTTTCAAACTTATAGTCAAGACTCTTTGCCAGAACCCTCTCTGAGCCCTTAAGACTAACAGGCTCTTTTGTCGGGGCCCATTTCTTTATCTGGGGCAATTCAACTTTTCCCCTCTTTTCCTCAAAACCAGTGGCTATCACAGTAACCCTTACTTCATCATTAATATCCGGGTCAATAACTGCACCAAATATCACGTTTACTTCTTCGTGAGCAGAATCGTAAACAAGTGATGTTGCCTCCTTTACTTCGTTTAATGAGAGTTCAAGACCTCCTGTAATATTGATAAGTATACCCCTTGCACCTTCTATAGAGTTATCTTCAATAAGAGGATTTGATATAGCTTTTTTAGATGCCTCAAAAGCACCTCCTTCACCTCTGCCAATCCCTGAGCCCATTACTGCGCGTCCTGTATTTTCCATAATCGTCTTTACATCCGCAAAATCAACATTTATCAGCCCGGGCACAAGGATAATGTCAGATATGCCCTGCACTGCCTGTTTTAAAACATCATTTGCTATGGAAAATGATTTTAGCATCGGGGTATCTTTTTCTACTACAAGACCTATCCTGTCATTTGGAATAACAATCAATGTATCAACATATTTGGCAAGTTCTGTTATACCCTCTTCAGAATTTATCAGCCGTTTTTTCCCTTCATAATAAAAGGGCTTCGTCACTACAGCAACTGCAAGAATACCCATTTCGTTCGCAATGCTTGCAATTACAGGAGAGGCGCCGGTTCCTGTACCTCCTCCCATGCCTGCTGTTATAAAAACCATATCACATCCGTCCAGATTCTCCATTATAGTCGTCCTGTCCTCCATCGCTGCCTGCTTTCCTAACTCTGGATCTGACCCTGCTCCTAAGCCCTTCGTCAGGTCAGACCCAATCTGGATCTTTAGAGGGGCAATAGATGTTTCCAGAACCTGCATGTCAGTATTCACAGCTATAAATTCCACTCCATGCATGTTAGTAGCTATCATATTGTTTACTGCATTTCCTCCGGCACCTCCCACACCTATGACTTTGATTTTTGCCTTCTGGCCTATTACTTCCTCAATTTCAAACATAATTTATCTCCTTTCCTTACTGTTACTAAAATTCAAATAATCTATGTGAACACACTTTTAACCCAATCTTTCATCTTTGTAAAAACACCTGTAAAAATCTCTGTTGAAAACATTCTGTCAAAATCTGAGTGTGTAACATATTTAATAAGACCAATGCCGGTTGAATAAACAGGACTCTCCAATATTTCTTTCAGCCCGCTTATATTCAACGGAACACCGACTCTGACCGGAAGGCAGAGGTGGGATTCAGCTAATTTAGCAAAACCTTTTAGAAGAGAAGTGCCCCCGGTGAAAACAATACCGCATGTTGCAAGCTCATACCCAAAACAAGCCTTTATCTCATGTTTTATAAGTTCAAGCATCTCCTCGCATCTGGGCTGAATAATTTCTGCAAGGTATTTTCTGGGTATAACTTTTTTCTGTCCTCCAGACTGGGTTATATGTATCTCTTCTGAATTATCAGTTATCACGTTTTCAAAAGCAGCACCCGAACCCTTCTTCAGCCTTTCTGCTTCATGCATATTAACTCTCATTCCAATAGCTATGTCACTGGTTATATGGTCACCACCAATTCCAAGCACAGAGATATGCCTTAGACAGTTGTCTTTGAAAAGTGCAATATCGGTTGTACCACCGCCTATATCTATAAGAACTACTCCAAATTCTCTTTCATCTTCTTTGAGTGTGGAATGTGCTACCGCAAGTGGTTCTAATACGATGTCAGTAATATCGAGGTCAGCCCTTCTACAGCATTTAATCAGATTCTGTACAGAGGAAACTGCTCCTGTAATAATATGAGCTCTGGCCTCAAGCCTGACACCTGACATACCTACAGGGTTAACTATGCCATCCTGACCATCCAGTACAAATTCTGTTGGAATTACATGCAGTATTTCTCTGTCAAGGGGAATATAAACGGTCTTTGCAGCTTCAATCGCCCGTTCCAAATCTGCACTCGAAACCTCTTTGCCTCTTATACCAACTGCTCCGATACTGTTAAATCCCTTGATATGTCCTCCTGAAATGCCGACAGAAACCGACTTAATCCTGGTTCCAGAGAAAGACTCTCCTTCCTGGACAGCTTTTTTTATTGAATCCACAGTTGCATCTATGTTTATTATCGTCCCCTTTCTGATGCCTGTTGAAGAGGATGTTCCAACACCTATTACATCTACTCCTTTACTGTTAAGCTCAGCTACCACCACACAAACCTTTGTTGTGCCGACATCAAGGCCAACGATAATATCTGATCCCATTACTTAATTACCTCTTTCACGGGTTTAACAACTGCCCTATTTGCAAACCTTAAATCTATATAATCAACAAGAATGTTTCTCTTTTTTATTTCCTCCTCCATCTCAATCAGTCTAAGAAGCTTGTCTTCGTAATCTCCTGCACCAACTTTTACCATAACGCCATCAAGATTCACTGTTATCTCCTGAGGTTTTAATGCAATCACCTCAATATGATCCTTTTCAAGTAAAAGTCCTAAATCTTTTATAACTCGGACAAGGTTTAAGGCTTCTGTAAAAGCCTCTTTCTTCCTGAAAGGGGTCCCTGATATTACAGGCAAAAACGGTATAGGGGTAACTTTCAGCTCCTGAAGCATCTTTCCCCTATCATCAATAATAAACAGACGTCCTTTTATATCAAGAAGTGCAAAAGGTTTTGCCTCTCTTATAAGAATATGAAGTTTATCCGGAAATTCCTTTCTGACTGAAATATGCCTTATCCACGGGGACTCGATCATTTTTTCGAATATTCTGTTGCTTGATATTGCTATCAGACTTTCACCGCCCTTCAGTCCTGCAAGATTCTTTAACTCTTCATCAGTTAGATGTTCATTGCCCGCAAAAACAATTTCCTTCAGGTGAAAAGCCTGGTATACCGTAACTGAAGCAAAATAAATAAAGATAACAATTACAGTCACCGGAAATACCGTCAGAAAAAAGTACTTGATTATCAAAACAAGATTTAATTTCCTGCGCTTCTTTACAGTCATCTTTCTTTTGATCTTCCTGTTACCCCTCATCAATGCCCTCCAGAATATCTTCCAGAAGCTCGGGGAATTCGAGACCGGACTGTTTTGCAATCTTTGGTAGCAGACTCGTCTCTGTCATTCCGGGAATTGTATTCACTTCTAGAACAAAAGGATTGCCAGCATTGTCAACTCTAAGATCAACCCTGGTTGCACCCATACAACCAAGTGCTTTATGGGCTGATAAAGCTACTTTCTTTGACTTCTTATACGCCTTTTCCCCGATCTGAGGGGGGAGAATGTATTCTGTCAGTCCTGCTGTATATTTTGCCCTATAGTTGTAGAATTCAAGAGATGGCCTAACCTCAACTCCTCCAAGAACCCTATTATTCAATATTCCAATATGTATCTCTTTCCCCTTGATATATTTCTCAACTATTGCGCTATTACCATAACAAAATGCATTATTAAGAGCCCTGCCAACCTTCGATTTATATCTGACGATCTCAACACCAATGCTTGAGCCTTCAGAAACAGGCTTAACAACCCATGGCATCCCGAAATCTATTAGTGATGTGTAACGGGATATTAGTGACGGGTTTAGTCTGGATTTTTTGCTCTTGCCCGTAACTCGCCCAGCCCTATGCGGGTCTACTATCCTCGGCGAATTGCCTGATGCTGATAACTCATAACTCGAAACTATTTTAAATGGTGGAACAGGAATTCCATGGTACAGGAAAACCTTCTTCGACGCCTCCTTGTTCATAGAAAGGGCAGATGCAAGAACGCCTGATCCAGTATATCTAATACCCATTAACTCAAGCATGCCCTGTATTGCTCCGTTCTCACCATAACCGCCATGAAGGGCAATAAAAGCAATGTCTATCCGTTCTTTCTTTAAAACTTTACAGATGTCGTCCCCCACATCTATTGCAACAACATTGTAGTTAAGGGATTTAAGGGCTTTATATATTGCTTTTCCGCTTCTGAGAGAAATTTCCCTCTCAGATGATCTACCACCCATAAGAACACCTATTTTTCTGCTTTTAATTTTCCTTTTTCTCATCTTATTGTCTGTCTTCTTACTCCTAACGAGTTACGGGTTTCGTGTTGCGAGTTGCACGTTGCATTTTCTTTTAGCATTCTGCGCTCTTCATTCTGCATTTTACTTTTCCTTTACCTGTCTTTAATTTCTGCCTACTGCTTACTGCCTACTCCTTACTTTTCACTCCCTGCGCCATTTAGCTTCTACCTACCACCCTGATTTCAGGCTCAAGGGTGATACCGAATCTCTTATTTACCATTGATGAAACCTCATCCATAAGATTCAAGTAGTCAGAGGCTGTACCTCCACCCCTGTTTATAAAAAAATTTGCATGAACAGTACTGACTTCAACACCGCCTATCCTCATACCTTTGCATCCTGCCTCATCAATTATTTTGCCCGCTGATTCACCTCCTGGATTTTTAAAGACACATCCTGCTGTTCTCTCTGAAATGGGTTGCTTCTGTCTTTTCTCTGCTAGAAATTCTTCTGTACGGGCTGATACTTCTTCTATCTCATCTCTTTTAAACCTCATATTAGCACTCAAAACGATATCTCTATGAGATATATCTGACCTTCTGTATCCAAAGCCAAGCCCTTCAGCCTTGAACCTATCAAGTCTGCCATCGGAATCCATTATCGCAACCGAGGTAATAACATCCTTTATCTCATAGCCAAATGAACCTGCATTCCCACATATGGCACCACCTACTGTGCCGGGTATTCCGGCAAGACCTTCGGTGCCAGAATAGCCTTTCCCTTTACAAAAATTAACGAGTTTTTGCAAAGAGACTCCACCCTCCACAAATAAATCTGCATATCTGTTTCCCTCTTTGAGCACCTCTATCCTTTTGAAAGCCTTTATCGATATCACAGCTCCCTCGATACCGCTATCCCGAATAATGACATTGGTTCCGCCACCAAAAGGTAAGAAAGGCACATCCTTCTTCTTCAAAACTACTACAAGATTTCTCAGTGAAAGCGGATCATCCGGAACTAGCAAAAGATCTGCGCTCCCGCCTATTGATACACTGGTATAATCTTTCATGGGTATGTCGAACTTTACATCTCCTTGATAGGTATCTTTAAAAATATCCTGCCATTCTTTCTGGCTAAGCAACTTCCAGCCTCCCGATTGCTTTTTCCCCGAGCTTCCAGACATCCCCTGCCCCTAGTGTAAGCAGAATGTCCCCTTTTCTCACTTTTGAAATAACCTTATTTAAGGCTTCCTCCTTATTGGACGAATAAATGACATCATTATGTCCAGCTTTTTTGATCTTCTTTAAAAGTACTTTTGAAGTTATTTCCTTTATTGGAATTTCGCCCGCAGGGTAAATATCAATCAGCACTAAAGAATCCGAATCTCCAAAGGAGATGGCAAACTCATCCATTAAATCTGCAGTCCTTGAATATCTATGCGGCTGGAAAATAACGAACAGCCTGCCTTTTTCACCAAGGTATTTCAGGTTTCTTTTAGCGGCCGAAATGGTTGCCCTTATCTCGGTGGGGTGATGGCCATAGTCATCATAAACCTTTATTCCCTTTGCCTCCCCTTTAAACTCAAACCTGCGCTGAATACCACTGAACGAGTTCAGCGCTTCTTTTATTACAGGAATCTCTATCTTTAGTTCCAGTGCAACAATAATGCACGCCAGGGTATTCAATACATTATGCAACCCGGGCAGAGGCAAAGAAAATCTGCCGAGATTTTTATTTCTGCATATCACATCAAAACTTGTAGACATAAAACCATTCTGAATATCGGTAGCATAAATATCAGAAGATTCCGAAAGGCTGTAAGTCAGATATCTCCTGTGTATACCAGGTATAAGTTCCCTGAGGTTTTTGTCTTCACTGCATATAAGAGAAACTCCATAAAAAGGGACTTTATTAATAAAAGACATAAAAGCATCCTTCAGTTTATCCATGGTTTTGAAAAAATCCATATGTTCTCTATCAATATTTGTCACAACGGCTATTGTGGGAGAGAGCTTTAAAAAGGAGCCATCGCTCTCATCAGCCTCAGCAACTAAAAATTCACCCTGACCAAGTCTGGCATTACTTCCGATTGCTTTAAGCTTTCCTCCAATTACAATTGTTGGATCCAAACTGCCTTGTCCCAGTACAGTCGAAATAAGTGATGTCGTTGTCGTCTTGCCGTGTGAACCTGCGACTAAAATGCTGTACTTTAACCTGGCAAGTTCAGCAAGCATCTCAGCACGTGGTATAACAGGGATAGAGTGTTTTTTTGCTGCTACAATCTCCGGGTTGTCATATGAAACCGCAGACGAGACAACCACAACATGAGCATTGCCAATATTTTCTTCCTTCTGGCCTATATATATCTTTATTCCCATTTCCTCTAGCCTTCTCGTTGTCTCTGTCTCTTTAATATCAGAACCTGTCACTTCATAGCCGAGATTACAAATTACCTCTGCAATTCCTGACATACCAATTCCACCAATCCCTACAAAATGAATAGCCCTGTATTTTTCAAACACACCATAGTCCTTTATAATTTAAAGCCGCAGTATGGTATCGCACCAGAATATCAGAGCAGTAATTAAAAAACTGCTGCCCGGCTGCACTTTTAATCTGCTGCTCTACTTTTATATTCACTTTTGCCTAACCATACTCTCTGCTATATTAACTATCTTGCTGCATGCATCAGGCCTCCCAAGCCCTCTGCTTGCCCTCTGCATGTCAATCCTTATTGAACCTTTTTCATACATCTCTTTTATGTAATTCGCTACCGTATCACCTTTCAGATCTTTATCGAGAATCACAAAGGCAGCACCCATTTCCTTTAATTTCATGGCATTCATTTCCTGATGTCTGCCTGCAGCATATGGATATGGTATCAATATAGCCGGTTTTCCAAGAGATGTAATTTCGGCAAGAGTGGTTGCTCCCGCCCTTGAGATAACTACATCTGCCATGGCATAAGCTTCTGCCATCTGGTATATAAAAGGTGCCACTGTTCCCTTAAAACCTGCTTTTCTGTATGCCTCACGCACGTCTTTATAGTCCCTGTAACCTGTTTGATGCAGAAATTGAACCTTTTCTTTCAGATCGGTCATATAATTCAGGGCATTGACAATCGCCATGTTAATGGAACTTGCGCCTGAACTACCCCCAAATACGAAAACCGTGAACAAATCTTGATCAAGTGTGAAAAGTCTGTATGCAGACTCACGTTCACCTTTGAGTATTTTTGTCCTTATCGGGTTGCCTGTGAGTAATGTCTTTCCCAAAGGGAAAAAAGAAAGACTTTCCTGGTAAGTTATACATATTCTCTTTGCAAATCTGCCCAGTATTCTGTTTGTAAGTCCTGGCACTGAATTCTGCTCGTGTATTAAAGTCGGGATTGATTTCAAACTTGCAAGAAAAACAACAGCACCTGATGCATAACCTCCTACGCCTATCACGATATCCGGCAAAACAACCTTCAAAATCCTGTATGAATCTATTACAGACAGAATCAATTTCCCAACTGCTTTTATTTTTCTGAATAAAGACATCCCTGTAATTCCCTCTGACCTTAAAAACTTTATTGGATATCCCTCTCTGGGAATTATTCTTGCCTCTATCCCGTGCTCCGTACCAACAAACAACACTTCTGTATTGATATCCCTCCTTTTAAATTCTTCTGCCAATGCCAGTCCAGGGAAAAGGTGTCCGCCTGTTCCACCACCGGCTATCATTACCTTCAATTTCTATATCCCTTCTTTTTATATATATTCCTCCTTGCTAATCTCCTGACATTAATATAATTGTTTTTTGATCTTGATGTATTTTCATCACCCTTTGATATTCTGAGAAGGATCCCTACAGCTAACATGTTCACTAAAAGCGCTGAGCCACCGTAGCTCATAAATGGCAATGGCAGCCCCTTTGTAGGAACTAGTCCGGTTACAACAGCAAAGTTTATCAGCGCCTGAATAGATATCATAAGGGAAAGGCCATAAGCGAGATAATAAACAAACTGGTCTTTTGATCTGTTTGCTATCAAGATGCACCTTACAAACAGGAACATAAAAAGTGCAATTATAACAGACACCCCTATTAAACCGAGTTCTTCTCCCACAAGACAGAAAATAAAATCCGTATGAGACGCCGGCAAAAAAGAGAGTTTTTGTTTTGATTCACCGAGACCCAGACCTGTCAGCCCTCCACTCCCGAGTGCGATAAAAGACTGTATGAGTTGAAATCCGCTTCCCTGAGGATCTTTCCAGGGGTCAAGGAATGAAATAATCCTCTTCAGACGATATGGTTCCATGATAAGTTTATAGATAACGGGGATAGAGAGTAACAGAACAGAAACAATGTATTTAATCCTCATTCCTGATATGAAAAGCATGGCAAACACCAGAAGTGCAAGGCTCATCGCCGCTCCAAAATCAGGCTGTTTCAGGAATAAAATCTGAAACAGCACCATAACCAGCAATGGCTTTACAAATGAGGCAAACCTTTCCGTGTTGTACTCAGGCATTGACAAGTGCCTTGCAAGGTATATTACTATTGCAAGTTTCACAAACTCAGAAGGCTGAAACGTCGTAGGCCAGAGTCTTATCCATCTTTTCGCTCCTCCGGCAGATACTCCTATATAGGGGAAAAATACAAGTATCAAAAGGACAAAAGAGAAAATAAGCAGAGGTACTGCCATTTTTTTGAGCATTGACGGTCTTACTTTATAAATAAAGAACATCGAGATAACTCCCAAGGCCATCGTAAAGATATGTCTCTTGAAATAATAGAATTCTGTTATTTTATTCTTTGCAATCTGCTGGGTCATAACTGAGGTAGAGCTGTAAATCATAAGCGCTCCAAACAGCAGAAGAAACAGCATTAAAAACAACAGAATCTTATCGTATGTTTTTGCAATCGGTATCCTGGTGTCTGATAACTGGCTATTCACCGTTTACCCCGCCCATACTACAAACTAAGAATTTAAAATTTACAATTTCTAAAATAAAAATCATCTAATATCTCAATCTCCAAAATTCAATTTTCAATATTCAATTTTAAGAGTTCCATGACTATTTTCTTGAACTGTCTGCCCCTGTCCTCAAAATCCTGAAACATATCGAAGCTTGCACAAGCAGGCGATAGAAGCACAACATCTCCCTTATCTGCAATGTCATGTGATACTTTTACGGCCTCATTAAGATCTTTAGCCATAATTGTCTCTTTAAGATCGCCTAAGACACTCCTTATTTTTCCGCCTGCCTCACCGATCAATACAAGTGCTTTCACCTTCTCTTCAACTGAATTTCTCAATATAGAAAAATCACCTGCCTTATCCCTGCCTCCTGCAATTAATATCAGGGGCTCCTGAAAACTTTCGATGGATTTAAGAACCGCACCGACATTAGTACCCTTTGAATCATTAAAGTACTTTACCCCATCGATTTCCCTGACAAATTCGAGTCTGTGCTCAAGACCTTCAAATTCTTTAAGCGATTCTATCACTGCCTTAAGAGGGCAGTTTGCAAGGAGAGCCATGGCTGAAGCAGCCATGGCATTCTCCAGGTTATGGACTCCTTTAATCTTTATTTCTTCTTCACCAATAAACGGAAAATGAGAATCATATCCTGTAACCCGCGGCATATTGCAATGAATTTTCCCATCTGAGCAATAAATACCTTTAACCTTATTTTTTCGGCTAAAGTACAACATTTTTGGTTTTTTAATTCTTACTCCTAACTTCTCATCCGTTACTTTCATTACTTCAGGGTCATCTGCATTAAGCACAAGATGATCTATATCCTGTTGATTAATAAATATCTGTGCCTTTGCATTGCTGTATTCAGACATAGAATAGTATCTGTCAAGATGATCGGGGGTAATATTAAGTATAGATGCAATATGCGGCCTGAATTTATCTATAGCCTCAAGCTGAAAACTTGAGACTTCGACTACAATAAAATCTACTGATAATCGTTCTGAATTGCGGGACTTCGGCGAGTTCAGTTGAGCCGTTCCGGTTTGCGAGTTATTAATCCCCCCTCTTTCAAATCCCCCCTCACCCCCCTTTACATAAGGGGGGACGGAGGAATTATTGGGGGATAAGGGGGGATTTGCCCTGCAACTCGTAACTATTTTATATATTTCCCCGGTCAGAGCACTTCCTATGTTCCCGGCAAGAATGGTTTTAAAACCACCTTTTCTCATCATGTAATCAAGAAGTGTTGTTGTTGTCGATTTTCCATTGCTACCTGTAACTGCCAAAAAATATGGTGACGAGTCTTTGTTTTTACCTGGAACTTGCAACCCGTATCTCGAAACTATTTGAAAAGCAAGCTCAAGTTCACCCAAAACAGGAATGCCATTTGCCTTTGCAGATTGGATCGGTTTTATATCGAGGGGAACTCCTGGGCTCACTACTATCATATCTGCAGACTTAAAAATATCATCTGGATGACCTTGCAGAGCAAGCCTTATAGAAGGTGCAAGCATCTTTATCGAATCAATCAATTCATCCTCATGCTTCATGTCTGTAACAGTAACTTCTGCTCCCATTTCTGAAAGAAGATTTGCAGCCCCTGTCCCACTTTTTGCAAGTCCGACAACAGTCACTTTTTTACCCTTTAACTCCATCCTCTCCATATTCTGCTCTCTGCCCTTTATCACCTCAGCTTCAGTGTTGCCAGGCTGAGCAGCGCCAGCATTATACCGACGATCCAAAACCTAACAATAATCTTTGACTCATGCCACCCTTTCAATTCAAAATGATGGTGTATTGGAGCCATTTTAAATATCCTCTTCCCTGTCAACTTATATGATGTAACCTGAAACAAAACCGACAGTGTTTCAATTACAAATATTCCTCCTACAACTGCAAGAACAATTTCATGTTTAGTTATTACAGCCAGTGTACCCAGCGCCCCTCCAAGTCCGAGTGAACCGATATCTCCCATAAAGATATCGGCGGGATACGAGTTAAACCAGAGAAATCCGAGAGATGCTCCAAGCATAGCACCGCAAAAAACAGTAAGCTCTCCTGTACCTTTCAGGTATAAAACCTGTAAATAATCAGCAAACTTCACATTGCCTGAAATATAAACAAGGATCATGTTTGCTATTACAGCAATTCCCACAAGACCTATTGCAAGGCCATCGATTCCATCTGTCAGATTTACTGCGTTTGATGCCCCTACTATTACAATTATTGAAAAGGGTATGTAAAACCATCCAAGGTTGAAAAGCCATTTCTTGAAAAAAGGCACACTGAGCACCGAGTTATAGGGATCATCCGGGTTTATATAAAGCAAGATGCCTATCAGGAGTGCCAACACTATCTGTGCCCCAAATTTATAACAGGCACGAAGTCCTTTTGTATCTTTTTTTACAATCTTCAGGTAATCGTCAAGGAAACCAATAATACCGTACCCGCCAAGTGCGAGAATCATTATCCATATATATATATTACTGAGGTCGCCCCACAGCAGAATGGCAAAAAAGATACTTAAAATAATGATGATCCCTCCCATTGTCGGTATCCCTGCTTTTTTAGTGATATGAGACTGCGGGCCATCATTCCTAATCTGCTGAGTGATGCTTATTTTTTTCAGCCTGTCAATAATCACAGGCCCGATTATAAGTGAAATCACCATAGCTGTGATCACTGCAAGCGCCGTCCTGAATGTTATGTATCTAAAAACATTAAGAGGAGAAAATATATCATGCATGCCATATAAAATCTTAAAGAGCATATCTCTCCTCTCTTGCCGGCGAATTGACAAGAACTCTTTCCATATGCATGCCCCTTGATCCTTTCACAAGGACCGTATCACCCTCCCTGCAGGTACTTAAAAATATAGACTTTGCCTCATCAGAGTCATTGCTCCTGTGACAGATCCCATTAAATTCATTTGCAGCCCTGCTCATCTCAGGGCCGACTGCAATAAGAACGTCAATATTCAGTTCTGACAGCTTTCTGATAAGTTTTTCATGAGCATCTTTGGCATACGGGCCAAGTTCAAGCATATCCCCTAGCACAGCAATTGTTCTCTGCCTTTTCAATCTGACAAGTTCCTTTACAGCCTCGTCCATTGAAGCTGGATTCGCATTGTATACATCGCTTATCACCAGAGCACCAAACAGGTCCTCTATCTCAAGCCTCATCGGCATTCCCTTAAAGGACTCGATCCCCCTCTTCATATCTTTCAGTGCTATTTCAAACTCATTTGCAATAGAAGCTGCAGCAAGCACATTGTATATATTGAACTTGCCTGCAATGCTTAGATTGATTTCAATTTCTCTGCCTCCTGAAAAGCAGAGTTTAAAATTAGAGGTTCTCTCTTTAAGAGCTATGTCTTTAGCATATACATCAGCGCTGTTTTCTATCCCATATGTTATTGTCCTTCCTCTAAAGTCTTTCATTCCTTCAATAAGAAATTGGTCATCTGCATTTACAGAGGCAACACCGGCATATTCAAGAATTTCAAGGTCTGTTTTCCTCACCATTTCAAGACTGCCAAATCCCTCAAGGTGTGCAGGCCCAATGTTTGTTACAACTGCGAAATCTGGAAAGGCAATCTCACAGAGCAGTTTTATGTCACCCTTAGCGTTAGATCCCATTTCCAGAACCATAACAGTCTCATCCCCAACCATTCTTGATATGCTCAGTGGAAGCCCTATGTGATTGTTCAGGTTACCAAAAGTCTTCAGCACATTGTGTCTTTCCCCTAATATCGATGAGATAAGCTCTTTTGTAGTAGTTTTACCATTCGTTCCTGTTACCCCGATAACCGGTACATTAATCTTAGAGCATAAATATCGGGCTATATCATGGAGTGCGCTGAGAGTATTTTTGACATAGATAATCACTTTTCCTTTAACATGATCAGCCGGCGGCAAATTAACAATAGCCCCAGCGCCCTCCTTCAATGCATCAAAAACAAAATCATGACCATCAAATCTGGCCCCCTTTAGAGCAACAAACAGTTCACCATTTTTAATAGTCCTTGAGTCAATAGAAAGACCGCCAAACTCTATCTGCTTTCCGCAGAGTATCCTGCCCCCTGTGGCCTTAATGACTTCATCAAGTAATAAGATTCCCATTATTCTTTAACGTCTACCCCCTCACCTTTAAAAAAAATTTACCTGTTGTTAATTAATTGTGTTATCGCCTCCTTTAAAACATCTTCGTCACTAAATCTAAATCTATTTCCATCTATTTCCTGATAACACTCATGTCCCTTGCCGGCTATCAGGACAATATCACCCTCCGATGCCATCATTACTGCTCTTCTTACGGCTTCTTTTCTATCCACCTCGATAAGGAAATTTCTTCTTACTGCGCCTGCCTCTATTTCTCTAATTATTTTTTCCGGCTTCTCTGACCTTGGATTATCCGAGGTTATGATTACAAAATCACTTAGCCTCGTCGCAATAGATCCCATTCTCGGCCTTTTTCCGGTGTCTCTATCTCCGCCGCAGCCGAATACAGTAATAATTTTCCCTTTGGTCAGCCCTCTTGCGGAATATATAAGCCTTTCAATAGCATCTTCTGAATGAGCATAATCAATAACAGCAAGGAACCCCTGCCCCATATCGACCTTCTCGAACCGGCCCTTTACAGTTTCTACTTTCTTAATACCCTCAAGTATCACATCCTTTGGTACACCTATTGTAACTGCGGCACCTATCGCAGAGAGGATGTTATAGACATTTGGCAGTCCCATTAACGGCGAACTTACCTCAAACTTTCTCCCTCGTATTATTATCTTGAACATCAGCCCATCAAATGAGTTATCTATCTCGGTAGCAACGATATCGGGACCTGCATCAAGACCATATGTAATAATACCTCCTGACAGAATGTTCATCAGTTTTCGTCCCCAGATGTCATCATAATTGATTACAGCGGTTGCCCTTTTATCAAGCAGTTCAGTGAATAACCTTCCCTTTGACATAAAATAGTTTTCCATTGTTTTGTGAAAATCCAGATGATCCCGCGTCAGATTCGTAAAAACTCCTGTCTTAAAAGCGGTACCATCAACTCTTTTCTGGGCAAGTGCATGAGATGACACCTCGGAAACAACATAAGTACATCCTGATGACACCATTTGCTGAAGAAGTTCCTGGAATTCAACTGCTTCTGGAGTTGTATACAAAGCATCATAAACTTCATCTTTAATCATATGCTTGATTGTACCTATAAGCCCAACCTTCTTCCCCCATGATTCAAGAATCGACTTTATAAGGTATGTAGCTGTAGTTTTTCCATTGGTGCCGGTTACACCGATAACATTAAGCTCTTTTGAAGGCCTTTTGAAAAAATTACTTGATAAATGTGCAAGGGCCTTTCTGCTGTCTTTAACCCGAATAAACGAAATTGCAGATTTCTGACCTTGGTTTTTAAAATATTCCGCATTCCGGATTCCGAATTCTGCATTTTCGTACACTACTGCTACCGCATCTTTATTAACGGCATCATAAATAAAATTATGGCCATCATCCTTTTCTCCTCGTACGGCAACAAAGATATATCCCTTTTTGACTTTTCTGGAATCATATGCGATTCCTGAAATATCGTTTCCAGTATTTCCTGATATGCTTAAAGTCTCTACACCATCTAAGATTTTAAAGAGTTTCATTTAGACACCATATGCACTTTTTATAAACCTTAAGCTTAATCTGTTTATACCAATCATTTTGATACAAATAACAGGTTCTTTTCGGTATTATCGTCTATTGGCACATTCATATAAGAAAGTGACTGCTTAATAATGCTTTTAAATACAGGAGCGGCTACGATACCTCCAAATTGCTGCTGCCCCCTGGGTTCAAAAATCACTACTATCAATGCAATCTCGGGAGTATCGGCAGGGACAAAACCAACAAATGAACTGATGAACCTGTCCTTCGAATATCTCTTTGTTTTACTATCTATCAACTGTGCTGTACCTGTCTTCCCTGCAACCTGGTTCCCTTCAATTGCAGCGCTAGTTGCAGTCCCTCCTTCTTCAACCACTGTCTTGAGTGTCTCTTTGAATATTAAGGATGTCTTTTCCGAAACAGCCTTTTTTCTGACACCATGTTTAAAAGAATATACAAGCTGCCCCTCCGGATTTCTTATCTCCGATACAACATGAGGCTGAACAAGATATCCCCCGTTTGCTATCGCCGAATATGCCCTTAAAATCTGCAGCGGCGTTACGGCTACTTCCTGTCCGATTGATACAGCACCGATGGATGTTCCAGACCATTTCTCAGGTTTCCGTATCCAACCGGAAACTTCTCCGGGAAGGTCAATGCCTGTAAGCTCTCCAAAACCGAATGATTTTGTGTATTTATAAATTCTATCCTTTCCAAGTTCTATACCCATGATAATTGAACCGACATTTGAAGATTTCTGTATTACATCCTTAAATGTAAATATGCTAGGATCGTGGTGGGTATCACGTATCTCTAATCCTCCAACCTCAATACTCCCCTTCCTACAGTCAAAAATTGAATTGAGATTATAAAGTTTTTCTTCTAAAGCTGCGCTTCCAACCACAAGTTTAAAAGTTGACCCTGGCTCATATATATCAGTAATTGCCCTGTTTCTTATTGCGTTAAAATCTGCTTTTCCGATCCTGTTGGGGTCATATACAGGTCTGTTTGCCAAGGCAAGTATTTCACCTGTATAAGGGTCCATCATTATCGCTGAGGCAGCGGCTGGTTTCCATTTGAACATTGCTTTTTCCAGCTCTTTTTCTACTATATACTGCAGTCCTTCATCGATTGTAAGGAGAATGTCATTCCCCTTTGACTCCATAGTCACACCGGAAGACAGTATTCTGCCAATTGCGTCTCTTGAATAATATACTTTGCCTCCTGATGCCTTAAGATACTTGTTGTACTCAAGTTCTATGCCTTCAAGTGCCTGGTTGTCCAATCCCACAGCCCCAATAATATGAGCTGCAAGCTTACCTTTGGGATAGAATCTTTTAAATTCGGGTATAAAGCCAAAACCTTTCATATCCAGATTTTTGACCTTTACTGCTTTTTCCGGATTAATTTTTCTGTTAATCCATGCAAATTTTTTATCAGGCGAAAATTTTGCTTGAATTGCTTCTGGTCTCATCCCTAGTATCCTCGAAAGTCTATTCATTCTATCTCTGTCAATTACTACCTCCTTAGGATTGCAGTAAAGTGATTCGACCTCAAGATTTACAGCAAGCTCTCTGCCTTTCCTGTCATAAATATTCCCTCTACTGACCTTGATATCCTTGGATGTAATATGTTGTAACCTGGCTTTCTCTGCAAAAAGCTTATGATCAACTATCATTAAGTCTGTCAGGCGGAAAAATACCGCAAAGAATCCAAAAATTATCACAGTATTTAAAATAACCGCCCTTTTCTTATTCAAATAATTTCACCTTGTACTTTCTAATTTTTCGATTCCCAGTTCCTGACTTTCAATTTAAGAGAAGTCCTATAAGGTTCAAGCTTTCTGTTGCTTTTAATCTGAACTACCTTTACCCTGTCAGGAAAAACATAACCATTTTCAGCATTTACACTGTAATTTTTAATGTTGCCTTGAAATGATGCATCAATCTTTTCCAAGGACATAAGTTTTGCTCTTTCAGCAAGAAAACTCTTCATATCTTTGAGGGCCTCGATCTTCTTTTCTTCAAGATTGCGGAGTTCATAAGCAACAGTCACAGTACTGGATCGAAGCCATACGAGTACGAACAGGCTTAAAAGAAGGAATGCAAAACAAAGTGGTTTATAAAATAATGATAACATATTGCTGTTTCTTTTTGTACGCATCATAATCTTTCCGCTCCTCTCAATTTTGCGCTTCTTGAAGAAGGATTCGTCTTTATTTCTGTAATACCCGGCCTTAAGGGCTTCTTCAGTAGCGGTTTTAATATGTTTCTCTTTTTATTATCCCTTATGAAATTTTTTACTGTTCTGTCTTCAAGCGAGTGATAAGAAATAGCACAGAACCTCCCCCCTTTTTTTAATATTTTCAGGGATGATTCCAGCCCTTCTCTTAGCTCTTCCAACTCTCTATTGACCTCTATCCTAAGTGCCTGGAATGTCTTTGTGGCTGGATGAATCCTTCCTCTTTTCCTCACAGCCCGGGTAATTGTCTCAGAGAGCTCGGAACATTTATTTATACTTTTCTTAACCCTGTCTCTAACAATATACCTCGATATCTTTTCTGCATTTCTTTCTTCACCGTATTCCTTAAGTATCCGTACAAGTTCTTTTTCCGTATAACTGTTAACAATATCCCAGGCAGAAAATTCCTGAGAGCGATCCATCCTCATATCAAGCCTCTCATCGGAGTAAATACTGAATCCTCTTCTTAAATCCTTGAGCTGCATCATGGAGACACCCAAATCAAATAGAATGCCGTCAACTTCCTTAATCCCTTCAGAATAAAGCATTTTTTCCATATCAGAGAAGCTTCCCTTCTTCAGTATCAATCTACTATCATTCAGTCTCTCATAAGTTCTTTTTAGAGCCTCTTCGTCTCTGTCTATTCCTATAACTGTTCCATCCTGACCGATCATTTTTAAAATCTCCTCAGAATGTCCCCCTAGCCCTATCGTTGCGTCAATATAAATCCCGCCCTTAACCGGGGCTAGTATCTCGATCACCCCCCTTACAAGTACCGGGAGATGTCTTATAGTCATTTAAATACCGTAAGCCGCGAGTCTTTCTTCAACTGCTTTCTTGTCAATCCTTGAAGGATCAACAACAGTATCCCATTCGTCTCTGTCCCACAGCTCAATTTTTTCGATCTGACCGACAATAACAATATCGGAATTCAGATTTGCATCTTCTCTGTGTGCAACAGGTATTAAGATTCTTCCCTGTTTGTCTAAGTCAACTTCCTGTGCTGAAGCTATAACCTTTCTCATAAAAAACCTTACTTCTTCCTGCATCTTTGGGAGCTGTCGAACCTTCTCCTCGATTTTATTCCATTCCTCCTGAGGATAAATATGCAGGCATTTATCAAAAGCGGCATTGACAATATATAGTTTTGGGCTATAATTTGAAGAAATAATCTCTCTGAAAGGAGCTGGTATGATTATTCTGCCCTTTGGGTCTAGTGTATAATAATATTTACCAGAAAAAGCAGGCACATATCCTCCACTTTCTACCACTTTTTACCACTAAATATTATTGTAGATAACACTTGATGTCAAGAAAAAAATGAATTTTTTTATTATCTTTCTATATGTTGTATGCCTATATCATAAAACTACAATATATTGAGTTGACTCAATAAAATCTAAATATCAATTTTTTGTTTTCTCCATAATATTATTTGCGTAAATTGAAAATTGAATATTTATGGATTTAGCGATTGAGGGATTGAGAGTAGGAAGACTTCGGCGAGCTCAGTCGAGTCGTAAGCAGTAAGCACAAATTAAAAACAGGTACAGGTAAAGGCATAGGTAAAGAAAAGTAGGAAGTAGGCAGTTAAACGCAGGGGGCAGGGCGAAAAAGGAAAAGGATAAAGAGTAAGGGGAAAAAACGCCATGCACCGAGCGCCATGCGCCATGCGATGAGTAAACGGGCTTCGTTACCGTAACCGCAAGACATAACCTTTAAGTTCTGAAAAAGTAAGAAGTGAGGAATTAGGAGTGAGGAGTTAGGAGATCGTTAATTGAAAATTGAATATTGACTTTTAAGATTTGCAATTTGCGAATGCCAATTTGTAATTGATAATTAAAAAATCGGAAATCGGAAATTGTAGATTGTAAATTAAATTGTTTCTCTTATACGCATATGTGAGAAGAACATGAAATATTGGTTGTATTTTGATATTAAATAAACTAGAATTGAAAATATAAATTACTATGGGAAATATATTAAACTGCTGGAATTTTAAAAACTGTCCCAAGGATACATATGAAAAATGTCCTGCATATCCGGATAGGGGTATGGACTGCTGGAAGGTAACAGGCACAAAATGTGAAAAAGGCATTATAGAGAAAAAGACTATTTATGAAAAAATAAAGTATTGCAGGAATTGTGATTTTTTCATAAATTACGCACATAAATTCTGAATAAAAACCTTATAAATTTTAAGACCAAAAATAAATCACACATCACGAATCTTTGAATTCAATAAAAAATCACTTTTGATTCTGATATAATACTTCTGTGGAAAAGGCAAGGGCTCATCTGTTCATCGAGGGAAGAGTTCAGGGAGTTTTCTACAGGGCTTTTACAAGGGAGGTAGCAGCCAGGCTGGGGCTTAATGGTTGGGTAAGAAACCTGTTTGACGGCAGGGTAGAGACCTTATTCGAAGGCAATAAAGAACAAATTGAACAGGCAATTAAGGCATGCAAGAAAGGCCCTCCCGGCTCATTAGTATCAAATATCGATTTTACATGGGAAGAGTACTCCGGGGAATACAAGGGATTTGAAATCAAATATTCTTCATATATTTAAGACTATTAAAGTCATGACTCAGGATTCTAATGCGTAAAACAAAAAAGAAACTTGGTGAAATTCTTTTAGAACAAGGGCTTATTGATGATCTTCAGTTAAAGTCTGCTCTGGCCGAACAGAAAGAATGGGGAGGCAGAATTGGTTCAATTATTATAAAAAAAGGATTTGTCTCAGAAAAAGACATTATAACCATTTTAGAGAAACAGCTTGGATACCCCTGTTTTTCCCTTGAAGGAATAGAAAAACCTTCAGATGAAGTTTTAGATCTGATCAAAGTTGATACTGCAAAAAAATACTGTATATTCCCTCTCAGGTTAGAAGGCAGAACTATTGTGATAGCCATATCTGACCCAACTGATCTTAAAACACTGGATGAAATCAGTTTCAAGGTTGGATTCAGAATAAAGCCCCTTCTGGCCTTGGAATCCGACATAATAAACGCGATTGGACTTCATTATGAAGGTAAAACGAGTTATGGAAGAACATTCACGATAGATAAAGAAGAACTTGCAAAAAAAATAAGCAGAACAATGCCAATGGAAATGGACATAGAGCACAGCATATTAAACTCAGCTGATGACAGAGCATGGACAAAAGATAAAGTATCCCCCAAAAAAATATTGCAGAGAGATGTTATCGAAGGCATTATCGACTTGTTGATTAAAAAAGGTATTTTCACAAAAGAAGAATTAATAAATCATATAAAATCCAGAAATCAATCGTAAACCACCTCTTACAATCAGGTTGACATTAACATTTCATTCTGTAAAAATAACCTGAATGATTAGCAATCTGGAAAAAAAGGTTTTAGACGGCAAGGGCATTTCCAGACTTGATGCCTTATTTATTTCTTCAATTTCTAATCCTGAAGTTTTTAATCTGTTCTCTTCCGCAAACAGGATCAGAAACTATTTTAGAGGAGATAATGTAGACCTCTGTTCAATAATAAATGCAAAATCCGGCACCTGCCAGGAGGACTGTTCATATTGCGCCCAGTCACATAAGAGTACCGCTGATATTAAGAGTTTTTCCCTTGTCGAAAAAAATATAGTTATCCATAAGGCAAAAGAAGCAAAACGTGGAGGAGCAAAAAGATTCTGTATCGTAACAAGCGGCAGAAAGTCATCAAAAAAAGAACTCTCAAAGATTGCCGATATGATCACTGAAGTCAGGTTACTCGGGCTTCTTCCATGCGCCACGCTCGGGCTTCTGTCTGAGGAGGAACTCATATTTCTTAAAGATGCGGGTCTTGAACGATACCACCACAACCTTGAAACATCGGAAAGATTTTTCCCTGAAATCTGTACTACCCATACTTATCAGGACAAGATAAAGACATTAAAGGAGGTTAAGTCAGCCGGCCTCTCTTTATGCTCAGGTGGAATCTTCGGCCTTGGTGAAGAATGGGAAGACAGGATAGACATGGCATTTGCCCTCAGGGAAATCAGCCCTGATTCTATCCCCTTAAACTTTTTGATACCAATAAAGGGTACAAGACTCGGTTTACGAGATTTCCTGGAACCTCTCGAAGCATTAAAGATAACAAGCATCTACAGATTCATACTGCCGGATAAGGAGATAAGAATATGCGGAGGGCGTATGCAAACACTCGGTGAGTTTAATTCATTCATCTTTTTTGCAGGTGCCGATGGCCTGCTTATCGGAAATTATCTCACCACCCCCGGAAGAAAGTTAGAAGACGACCTCAGGCTCATAAGCCAGTATGGATTAAAGGCATAAACTAAAGAGCAAAGAGCAGAGAGAAAAAAAGTATGAAGTAGGCAGTTAAACGCAGGGGGCAAGGGGCAGGGAGCAGGGCGAAAAAGGCAAAGGATAAAGAGTAAGGAATAAAAAGAACGCCATGCACCGAGCACCATGCGCCATGCGATTAGTAAACGGGCGTCGTTACCTTAACCGCAAGACGTAACCTTTTAGTTCTCAAGGCGTAAGCAGTAAAAAGAGCGCCATGCACCGAGCACCATGCGCCATGCGATTAGTAAACGGGCGTCGTTACCTACTAACGTGACCTTGATGTTTGAAAAGGACAGGTAGAGGTTAAACCCACACCTAGCATCAGAAATAAAAATGCGTACCCAATCCAATATACTCAACCAAGCGTTCGTAGAATTGTCCATTCGGAGAATGACCCTGAAAGTACTCCAGCATGAATTGAATCTTTTTCGCGGTAGTACCTAACATTTCTGCCTTTTCTATCTGTATGCCAAGACGTAGAGATATATCCGCATCCCAGTCATTTTCATCCCAGCTCTTGATGTCCAGACCTGCAACAGGCCTGACCATATTGCCTAAATATGCTGAGGGACCCTCAATCTCAAGGCCAAACTGTGTTGACCAGGGATCAAGATCTGATGGTTCTTTATTGAATATAAATCCCCCGCCGCTGTAAATACGGAGCCACCTGTTAAAATCATAAGACAGCTTAGCATCCACACTCTCGTAGCTGAGATTTACACGATCTATGCGGCTCCTCAGGAGAAACTCGTCACCCAGATGCGAACTCTGGTGAAAAACGCGCAAAAGTGCTGATATATCCTCGTAACGGTAGCTCACAGGGATACCCACCCAGTAATCCGCGTTTACAAGATCCAGGGATTCAGCATCCAGGTCAAATATCGCAAAAACACCTGCCTGCAAACCTATTTGCCATTTTCCACCGAAAAAGGCATCATCTCTGTAAAGTGGAATAGTTTCACCGAAACTCGTTGCACCAACAGATTGCAGCTCGTCATCATCAATATAATTATGAAAAGACGCAGAAAAGTGAGGCCATCGCGGATCTGCAATTAATGGTTCAAAGAGTTTTTCTTTGGGAAATACTGCCGGTTTTGATTGTAAATTCCCCTCGTTAATCTGTTCTTTCATCCGGTCTGTTGACTGCTCATATGCAGTGTACGCGGGATCAGTAGGGGGCACGTGCAGCACAGGCTCCTTTATATTTACTTGAATGACACCCTTAATTTTTGAAAGTTCCGGAATTACCTTCTCACGGTCGACACCTTCAAGAACCCTTGAGTTCAAGGTAATAACACCATCATCTACACCCATAAGAGCACCGACCAGTTTAAACTCCCGCTCGAGAACAGCAGATACATAACCTTCGATAAAACCGTCATCTTCAGGTTCCGCACCAGTTTCTGAAATCACTAGAACAAAAAAAGTAAAAATTAGTAAAAAAATCTTTTTCTTCATTTCTCCCTCCAAAAAGCCTGTTAACCTGTCACTTTCCTGCTATTGTCTATCAATATATAAACTTTCAGGCATGTAAATTTTTTAATTAAAAAACTAAAAAAATAATCTGTTTATTAATGGGTAAGGTGAACCCTGTAGAGCTCCTCTGCAATTTTAGATATATACGTCCTGCCTTTTTCACCGTCTTCCAATTCTGTTAGCCACTGAGGAGGCAAAGACTGTGAGCCGATATAGCTTCCACTTAAAGCTCCAGCCATGGCACTGATTGTATCAGTATCACCACCAAGAGAAATGCAGAACTCTATAGTCTTCTTAAAGTTACCCCCATAACATAAGAAGGCATAAATAGCCGTAGGTACAGATTCCAGTGCCAAGATGCTGTTGCCGAGTGTATTTATTACATCATCCAGACTACCACCTTTTTGAAGAAGCCATTTTATTGAATGAAGCTTTTCTGAATACTCCTTAGATCTTGCAAAAGAGAGTAATTTATCAAGAATCAGGCCAACTTCTATATTACTGCTTGATTCGAGTATTAAAGCAATAGCATATGAAAGAATCACCGCACCTTCCATGCCATGGGGATGGCTGTGAGTGATTGAGCTTGCAACTTCAACAGCTTCTCTCAGGCGCTCAATGTCATTCGAGTAAAAGAGACCTAATGGTGCTACCCTCATGGCCGCTCCGTTACCAAAAGAACCCTGCTTAAAAACCATCCTGGTGGCTTCCTTCCAGTGAACTTTGTTACGAATCATATCAAGAATTGCTGCAGTGCCCGGACCATAGCCTCTGAATGGACGGTAATTTTTTACAAACCTCAGAGCCATATCATCGGGGTTCAAACCTTTAGTGGCTATCAAGGATTCAGCAACTCCAATAGCCATCTCTGTGTCATCCGTATAAAGTAAAACTTCAGGCAGGTCTCTGTGGAAAACAGGCTTTACGCCGGAGTAACTTCCTTCAAACGGAGCCCCTACTGCATCGCCAAGGGCAAGCCCTAACATACATCCCTTAAACCGCTCAATATTATCCATAAAAACTTCCCCCAGGCCCAATAATCTCTAAATATACTTTAAATTTAACGATTTTTCAAATCGAACTCTGATACCAATAAGTAATTAAAACAAAATTTGACCTTTACTATAAAAATCTCTCTATTTATCAATATAATCACGATTATTTTTCAGCAGTACTGTAGTATAATCTCAATTATGTGGAGCATAAGGATGCGTGCTTCAAAGAGAAGCAAATCGCAAATTTCTGAAATTCACATTTCAGGCGCTGAAGGAATCTATCAAGATTCAGAAGTAACCGCGGTTCTTAAGGCATATACAAAGAGGGCATTACTACATCCCAGAGGCAGACCTGAAAAAATAGTACTTACAATCGAAAAGATAACTCAGAAGCCTAAGGTTATCCCATCACTTCCAGTTACTACCCTGAAATGCAGTTCACCGTCTGAGGCAAAAAGGCTTATCAGGAAAATCCTTAATAAATTAGACATATCAGAAACAGCAGTTAATACAGCTTTTAATATCTTAAGCGGTAGTATAACAATGAGTGGAGCTTCAATTGTGCTTGCAGAATCCGGAAAGAGGGTTGAACCAGATATAGAAAGGGGCATTCGTGTCTCAAGGCTTGGTATCAACAGGTCAACTGGAAGAACTCTCTCACTTAAACTTGAGAAATATGGTATTAACAATATAACAGTAAGAGAGGCCGTTATTCTTGCATCGAAGGTTGCTTCATATAAACAGGTAGAAGCTGAACTCTGCATCTCGGATGATCCTTATTACTTAACTGGATATATATCTTCAAAGCAATTCGGATATGTTAGAATTCCAAATATAAAGAGGAAGAGAGATAAGAAAGGCGGAAGGGTATTTTTCATGGAAGAGACAACGAATATCAACTCTGCAGTCAAATTCCTTGAAAAAACACCTGTAATAATTGGTAAAGTCTCTGAATGCAGTGGGATATTTTCTTTAGATGAATTCTTTAATCGTTATAATAAGTAACCCTGCTTCAAGAAAGTCAACTGTAAAAAAGATTAAGCTTGCGTCTGATTTTCTCCGGGGAAAAGGCTTTGATACAGAGATACTATCTACTGAAAAAATGGGAGATGCAAAGCTTCTTGCACGTGAATCCATCAGTAAAGAACCTTTCTTAATAATTTCTGCCGGGGGCGACGGGACTGTCAATGAGGTTATAAACGGCCTTGCCGGGTCTGATACTCCTGTAGCTTTACTCCCTCTTGGAACAACAAATGTTCTTGCAAAGGAACTCTCAATACCTGAAAATATCAACGGCGCATTAGAGGCTGCTATCTCAAAGACACCTCAAAAAGTTTCTCTAGGAAGAATTGAGCTTATCGATGCTCCAGCACCTGTCATTCGTTACTTCTGTTTAATGGCAGGCATAGGTTTTGACGGTAAAACAGTACACGATGTAAATACATCATTTAAAAAAATCTCAGGCAAGACCGCATATATATTTAGCGGGTTAAGAAATTTCTTAAATTATTCCCCGAATGAACTCTTTCTTAATATAGACGGCAGGGAATACTCTGGCTATTGTACAATCATAGGCAAGGCAAGCAAATATGGAGGCAATTTCATGGTTACCCCCGATGCTAATCTCACTGAACCAGATCTTTATACTGTTATCTTTAAAGGGAGGAAACGTACTGACCTGTTAAGATATGTCTTTGGGATATTAAGAGGCACTCACCTGAAAAATGATGACATTGTATATCTGAAATCCTCAAATATAGAAATACTCGGTAACGCACATATACAGATAGACGGTGATTATCTTGGTGTTACTCCTGCAAAAATATCTGTCGAAAAAGATCTGGTTAGGCTTGTTTATTAATTTAACCCACAATTATACCGCCGCCTATTACCATGTCACCATCATAAAACACAGCGCTCTGACCAGGTGCAGGTGCCCACTGAGGTTTATCGAATGTTACTTTAACCCGTTCATCAAAAATCTCTACAGATGCCGGTTTATCTTCCATCATGGATCGTACCCTGACAGTTGCTCTGAACAGATTGGAGCCCGGCTTTAACAGCCAGTTTAGTTTATCTACAAAAAACTCCTTTATCATTGCATCTTCTTTAGATCCTATGTATATTGCATTCTTAATGGTATCAATTTTAGTAACATAGTAAGGTTCAGGAGAAGATATACCAATACCCTTTCTCTGTCCAATTGTATAGCAGTAAATGCCTTTATGGGTCCCGAGCACCCTGCCATGCCTGTCAATTATCGGGCCTGGCCTGCCTGAAACAGGAGAAAGTTTCTCAATAAACTTAAAGTAATTTCTGTCCTCTATAAAACATATCTCCTGACTCTCCTGCCTGTATGCAGCAGGGAGCTTCAAGGAGCGTGCAATTCTCCTGACGTCTTCTTTTCTGTAATCACCTAGAGGCAGAATCAATCTCTTGAGTTCATCATGTTTCAAAACATATAGAACATAAGACTGGTCTTTTTTGGAATCAATACCTTTCAACAGTAAAGGTTGGCGGGCAAATGATTCCTGATTTAACTTGTTACTTGTTACTTGAGAGCCGGTATTTTCTTTAATCCTGGCATAATGGCCTGTTGCGAAGTATTCGGCACCCGTCTTTTCAGCTTCGTTAAGAAGAAAAGGAAACTTTATATACTTGTTGCAGAGGATACAAGGGTTTGGGGTTATGCCTTCTGAATATAAATCAACAAAAGGCTCGATCACTTCTTCTATGAACTCTTCTCTTACATCTATTGCAGTATGTCTAATTCCTAAACTTTCAGCGGTCTTTGATGCAACATACGTTGCTTCGAGGGAGCAACATGTTGTAAAATTGCTTCTGTTTCTTGCCTCCCAAAGAATAAAGCTAATTCCTTCAACTTCAAATCCTCGCTGTTTCAGGATATATGCAGATACACTCGAGTCAACCCCCCCGCTCATTCCAACAATTACTTTGTGCATATATTAATATAACAAAAGCTTAAAGTTTTACTCTTCAGCTACTACATCCGTCTTGATATAAAGCTCCTTGAGCTGTTTTGGTTCAACTTTTGAAGGAGCACCGGACATCAAGCAGAATGCCTTTTGAGTCTTTGGAAAGGCAATTACATCCCTTATTGACGTTGCACCGACCATTAGCATCACAAGCCTGTCGAGACCTAGTGCAATTCCACCATGAGGTGGTGCTCCATACTGAAGTGCATCAAGCAGAAATCCAAATTTAACCCTTGCCTCTTCATCAGAGATATTAAGTATCTCAAACATTCTCTTTTGAACAGCATTATTGTGTATACGTATACTGCCACCACCGATCTCGCATCCGTTCAATACAATATCATATGACTTTGCCCTTACAGAACTTAGAATTTTAAAGTCATTATATTCGGAGGACCCCGACTTCATTTCGTGACCTGAAAGAGATGAGAGAGAACTGATATTTTTGACATCTACAGAGAATATTTTCTCTAAGTCATCATCTACAGGGGAGGTAAACGGATGATGCATCGTCTGGAATCTCTTTTCCTCGTCATCCCATTCAAGTAGAGGGAAATCGGTTATCCAGGCAAATTTATATCCTGGCTGAATCAGATTGAGCCTATTTCCAAACTCAAGCCTCATGCGTCCCAATACATCATAGACTACCTGAGGCTTATCAGCAACAAAAAGCATCAGATCACCATCTTCAGCCATAAGTCTTTCAGCCATGTTACTCAAGATCTCTTCAGGAAAGAATTTTTTTATTGGAGATTCAAAACCATTTTTTACCTTTATCCATGCAATCCCTTTCGCACCAAAAGACTGTGCCTCTGACACAAGCAAATCTATCTCCCTTCTTGAGAGCTTTGCCATGCCTTTACCATTTATCGCCTTTACCATGCCTCCTGACTGAATTTCATCAAGAAATACCTGAAATTTTCCATTTTCTGCGAGGTCTGCCATATCTCTAAGTTCAAGGCCGAATCTTAAATCAGGCTTGTCACTACCAAACCTCTCCATCGACTCATGGAAACTGAATCTCTGAAAAGGTGTTTTAATATCTGTTTCAAGAATCCCCTTGAAAAGTTCTTTCAACATGTTTTCTATAACTTCAATAATTTCCTCTCTGTCAGCAAAAGACATCTCGAGATCAATCTGTGTGAACTCGGGTTGACGGTCAGCCCTCAGGTCTTCATCACGAAAGCACTTCACTATCTGGAAATACTTTTCAAAACCTGCAACCATCAATATCTGTTTGAAGAGTTGGGGTGACTGCGGTAATGCGTAAAAGTGTCCTGGATTTAGACGGCTTGGCACAATGTAATCCCTTGCACCTTCAGGTGTCGACTTCGTAAGTATCGGGGTTTCTATTTCAAGGAAGCCTTTCGCATCCAGGTAGTCCCTTATCAGCTTTATAATTCGGTGGCGCGTGATAAGATTCTTCTGCATTTCAGGCCGTCTCAGGTCAAGATACCTGTGCTTCAGCCTCAGTACATCACCAGCATCAGCTGCCTCTTCCATACTGAAAGGCAGGGGTAAAGCCTCGTTTAGAATCTCTAACTTATGTACATACATTTCGAACATACCAGTAGGGATGTTCGGATTTTCTGTGCCTTCTGGCCTTTTCCTAATCTCGCCTGTAGCAGATATAACATATTCAGCCCTTAGATTATGTGCCTCTTTGTGTAAATCACCCGCCACATCAGGGCTAAATACGATCTGGCATATACCGCTCCTGTCCCTTAGGTCTATAAATATAAGTCCTCCATGATCTCTTCTTCTAAAAACCCAGCCTGTGATCGTTATTACAGAACCTAAGTCGGTCTCTTTTATCCCGCCACAATTTTTATCACGAATCACGCTGCATCCTCAATTCTCAGCTCCTTGATCATCCTTTTCCTCTCATCAGCGGTAAGATGTCTGTATGTCCCGGGACTTATCCCTCTCATCTCTATACCATTAATCCTTGTCCTGACCAATCTGATTACCGGATGCCCTAACCTTTCGAACATCCTCCTTATCTGCCGCTTTTTTCCTTCATATATCATCATCTCGATCCATGAATTATTTCTGGTATTCCGCAACCATCTCACCTTTGCAGGTGCTGTTACACCCCTGTCAATCCTTATGCCTGTCCTCAGCTTATTCAACTCTTCCTCTTCGATGAACCCCTTTACCTTTACAAGATACGTCTTGGATATCTTTTTTGAGGGATGTAAAACTGCATGTGCCAGATCACCATCATTAGTAAGCAAAAGCATTCCCTCCGAATCATAATCCAGTCTCCCTACAGGGAAAACCCTCTGCTTTATTCCTTTCAAAAAATCTTTTACAGTAGGTCTTCCCCGGGGATCATCCAGCGATGTTATTACACCTCTTGGCTTGTTGAAAATAAGGTAGACCTTTTTTTCGTTTCCGACGATCAGTTTGCCGTCAACTTTAATATAATCTTTTGTAGGGTCTGCCTTCATTCCAATAGTTGCGATTCTGCCATTTACGGTTACACGTCCTTCCAAGATAATCTCTTCTGCCTTTCTGCGCGAAGCGATCCCCATCTCTGCAATTATCTTCTGAAGACGCTGCTCCATATAGGTATAAATAATAACATAAATACAAGAATATACCATACAGTCCCGCCTTCAAGGTAGTGTAGTGTCAAGTGATATGCACTATAATCCCGAAATATGTTATAATTTTACTAGTTGCCAGAAGTTTTTTGATCATAATGCCGCAAAAAACTTTTAGCTTTGGGGGCCTTTTAAAATTGTCAGTTCACTGAGACTTCAGTTTAATCACAGCAGATAAACAATATTCTGCCATCCAGAAGCAAAGGGGTTAAGCCCCCTTGACGAGGATTATGCAGCTAGCTTTGTTATCGAAAAAGGTCCAAAGGGGCCCAAAGTAATTAATGTGACAAAATTATAATTGACTCACTGAGAAAATTGCCCTTGCATATAGGGGAGATTTTATTTTTTAGAGGAGATCATGGCATATAAGGATAATCATACCGCAAAGATTGATTTTAAAAAGCAACAGATGGATGCCGTGGGTTTGGTTTCCGAGCGCTTTCCAGAAGTCAACAGCATAGTGATACAAATGACATACCTCACAAAAGGATTGAATACAGTCCTTATGCTTCGAACTGTATACATCTTCCCTACCTCCCATGCGTATTTCAATATGGACTGTATGACAAAAGGCTGCAATAACGGGGGCTTTGACCTGACCCCGATTATTAAGGGTATGGTCAAAAAACATCAGAAAATGAAGAGAGGAAACCTTGTCTGCAGTGGGAAAAACGCCGATACTGCTTCAGACCATGCAAACGTCAACTACGAGGTCACCATAGAGTTCAACAAAAAGACTTGACAGCCATTCCTTATCACCATTTTCAGCTCATACAGTTCAATCTAAATCTCAGGCATTTTTCCTGAACCTCTGGGTCTTCAGCCTTTTCTTCATCGCTTCTCTGCGTTTTCTTTTCTCTTTTACAGAGGGTTTTTCATAAAAACTTCTCTGTTTGAACTCTCTGAATAGCCCTTCCTTCTGAAGCTGGCGTTTAAGGGATTTCAGCGCTTTTTCTACATCATTTCCATAAACTTTTATATCCAAAATAGTTTATCTCCATCCTCTCCCCGTACTCTATTACCTTCAAAAACGTCTCTTCAGCTACCAAAAGCTCGCCTTTCTCTCGGCTGCGGCAGCTTTGCCTCGGAAACGGAAAACTAGAAAAATAAAAAACCCCAGAGCTTTCAAAGTCTCTGAGGTTCCCATAACTTTAAAAGTTTGTAAAATAAATATAGCATAATGATATTAAAATGTAAATAATGAGTTCAAAATGGAGACATTCTATTTCAAATTTCTTTCCCAACTCTCATTAATAACAATTAACTTTTCTATATCAAAATATAAACATAAAAGATGAATTTACTGTAAAATTATCTGAAGATGAAAAAATTCGAATTCCATATTAATGCAGCTGACGCTGGCAAAAGAATCGATATTAAAATATCGGAATTGTCTGGTCTTACCCGCTCGCAGATTCAGCGTCTGATAGAGAAAGGTTTTCTGAGAGTTAACAATTTTAAAACCAAACCAAATTACAAAACAAAAACCGGTGACCTCATTTATGTAGAAATCCCTGATGAGCTACGGAATCTAACACCTGAGAATATACCGGTTGATATACTTTATATGGATGATTTCATTGCAGTTGTGAACAAGCCATCAGGTATGGTTGTTTATCCAGCCGCTGGTCACAGCAGCGGGACACTTTTGAATGCCATTGCCTATCACAGCAGAAAGCTTTCATCTGTTGGAGCACCGTTACGAGCAGGAATCGTGCACAGGCTTGATAAGGATACATCCGGTGTATTGGTGGTAGCACTCGATGACGGGGCATACTACAACCTAATCGAACAATTCAAAAAAAGGACGATAAAGAAGATATATAAAGTAATCGTTTCCGGTAATTTAAAGGCTGACAAGGGAGAAATATCAAAAAGAATCGGCCGCTCAGTGTCAGACAGAAAGAAAATGTCAACAAAGGTCAGAAAAGGTAAAGAGGCTTTAACAACATGGAAAGTAACCGAAAGATTCAAGGATGCCACATGCTTAGAAGTAAGGCTTGAGACCGGAAGAACACACCAGATCAGGGTTCATTTTGCATCTGCCGGCCACCCTGTGCTTGGAGATAAAACCTATGGCAGGAAAACCTTCCTTGATATAAAAAAGAAAAAAATCATTTTCCCCAGACATATGCTACATGCCGAATTACTGGGCTTTCATCATCCAATGACTGGAAAGTATATGGAATTCAAAAGTGCCCTGCCTCAAGATATGAAAGAGAATATTAATGAGCTGAGAGATAATTGAGAATCTCTTTTCTGCAAACACATTGCAATGAAACTTTTTGACGGTAAACCCCGTTAGAAGAAAATATCAACACTTTCTAAACGGGGTAAATTTATATGGTATAATTTTAAATGTCTATTAAACTTTCTTTTCATGGTGGAGTTGATACTGTTACCGGTTCGTGTTATCTTCTCAATGCCAGGGGATTGAATATTCTAGTTGACTGTGGCCTGTTTCAGGGCGAACCTCATATTGAAGATAAAAATTATGATGACTTTGGCTTTAATCCCTCCACTTTAGATTATCTTCTTCTTACACACGGTCACCTCGACCATTGTGGCAGGATCCCTATACTCGTAAAGAAAGGTTTTAGAGGAAAAATAATCTGTACTTCGGCTACATATGATATCGCAAAAATCATTCTGCTTGACTCTGCAAAGATACAGGAAGAAGATTTCGAGCATTGGAAACGTATAAAACGCCGCAAAGGACAGATTCAGCGAGAGCCCCTATATGTTACTTTTGATGCCCTTGACTCTTTACGATATTTTAATCCTGTTGATGGATATGACCAACCGATTAATTTAAATGGGAAAGTAACAGCGACTTTCAGAGACGCAGGTCATATTTTCGGGTCTGCCTTTATAGAGATTAATATTAAAGGTTACGGAAGGATCGTTTTTTCAGGTGACTTGGGTAATCTAAATAAACCCATCATTAAAGACCCTTCTTTTCCAAATAATGCTGATATCATAGTGGTTGAGAGCACTTATTCAAACAGGAATCACAAAGATATTGACGGTTCTGTCCAGGAGCTCAGACAGGCTATTATTGATACATGCGATAGAGGTGGGAATTTGCTCATCCCGGCTTTCGCCATTGAAAGAGCACAGGACTTACTATATTATTTAAGAGAATTCAATGAGCAGAGAGACTTTCCCTCATGCCACATTTTTCTTGACTCTCCTATGGCTATCAATGTTGCAGATATCATGCAAAAGAATCCTGTTTATTTTGATCAGGAGACATCAAAACTTTTCCAGGAAAAAAAAGATCCTTTTTCTTTTCCAGGACTTAAACTGACAAGAACTTCTGAAGAATCAAGACAGATTAATTTCTTCAAAAATAACGCTATCATTATTGCAGGTTCAGGCATGTGCACAGGCGGGAGGATAAAGCATCATCTCAAGCACAATATATGGCGGAAGGAATCTTCAATTGTCTTTGTAGGATATCAGGCCAGGGGGACCCTTGGAAGAAAAATTATCGATGGTAAAAAGACGGTGAAAATCTTTGGAGAGACATACAAAGTAAATGCCAGAATATATACGATAGGAGGGTTTTCATCTCATGCAGACAAGGATACCCTTATAGACTGGCTGCAGCATAACAAAAGAATAAAACATGTCTTTCTAGTTCACGGTGAAAATGATATCTTACTTAAATTTCATAAAGAATTGTTGGAAAGGAAAATAGCAAATAAGGTTACCATACCTCATCTGCAAGAATCTTTTTCACTATAGTAGAAACAATGAAACTAAAAATTGCAGCAAAAAAAGGTAAAAGGGGAAAGAGGGGAAAAAAAGTCTTTTCTCATGTTAAAGGCATTCTATTTTTAAACGCTTTGAAAGTTAAACTTCGTGTTTTAACCCCTTGTAAATGATATTTTACAGGTTGATAGCGCAATCACTTTTTATCGAAAGGCTCTTTACCCCATCGTCCTATTGCATAACTGCCCGGGCTACCTATAAACGGCAGGACCAGCATCCACGGTAAGGTCAGGCGTTTGGAATCGCGGAACTGTGAAAGGCCGATAGTCATACCTTCATGTCCTGCGGCAGGCTGGCTTCGATATGTCCCGAGCAGACGGTCCCACCATGGCAGATTGAAGCCGAAATTACTGTTAGTTTCGCGTATAACTACAGAATGATGCACGCGATGCATGTCAGGAGTAACCACGATAAGCCTTAGTATCCTGTCAAAACCTAAAGGAATACGAAAATTACCATGGTTAAACATAGAAGTAGCATTAAGAAGGACCTCGAATATAAGCACAGCAACGGCAGGCGGTCCGAGCAAAATCACAACAGATAGTTTTATAAGCATGGACAGGATGATCTCTATTGGATGAAACCGCAAACCGGTTGTAACATCAAAATCAAGGTCTGCATGGTGCATCATATGCAGACGCCAAAAAACCGGAACCGCATGAAACATTACATGCTGGAGATAAATAACAAAATCCAGCACTATCACTCCAACAAAAACCTCAACCCAGAAAGGCAGACTGACATTGTTTAAAAGACCCCAACTTTTTTGAATAGCAATCGTGGCCATAACAACCGGCACTACAGGGAAAAACAAACGTACCAATACGGAATTAAGGAGAATAATGCCCAAGTTACTGAACCAGCGCACAGTTTTGGAAGTTGTCAGTGTCCTGCGCGGTGCTAAAAGTTCAATCACAGCTAACAACGCAAGAACTCCTAGGAAAAAGCCGGCTCTGACAGAAAGTTCAACATTCATAGAGCTCTCTTTAACCTGAAAGATACAATAAACAGGTCTTTCCCATCATGTAATCTTTTTCATTATCTCGGGAAACTGACTTTTGAAGTCCGGATTTAGCCTTGCGAGAAATATTTTCAAACCCTTTAGTTCTAACTTCAGTTCCTCGATATCTTTGAGCGCATTACTGACATCTTCTATCTTTTCAGTTATTGTTATCAGCTCTTTTTCAAGCAGGTTTATTTTGTCCTGTATTTGTCTCTCTTCTTTCATCCTTTCCCCCTTGTCTATTTTGTTGAAACCCTATTGTGCTGCATAATTAATTTGCAAAGATGCAGATGTTGCGAAAAAATTAATTTTTCGATACCTTAACGCACCTTGGCCATATTTGAGGAGACATATTTTTATAAACATGAGGAATAAGGATAATTTCAAGATAATAATCGAGTTAAATAAATTTTTGAGCAATGTCTGCATATTCTTGTTAACATTTATAATCCGGGATGCATCCTATCTGAATTCTACTGCCTCATGTTTTGATACCCTTGAGGTTGGTTCCGGAATCCTTGCGGGATAACCTACAGGCACTATCGAGACAGGTCTCAGGTTACCCGGAAGATCCATAATCTTTGAAACATCACGCTCGTGAAAAGCGCCGACCCAGCATGTTCCAAGTCCATTCTCAAGGGCAACCAGCATCATGGCCATTATACTGGCTGAAACATCCTGTATTGAATAAAGTTCGACTCCACGACGCCCATAATGAATTCCTATTCTTGAATCGGTGCAACAGACTATTGAAACAGGTGCCTCTGAAATAAAGTCCTGATTCAGTGCAGCAGCAGCAATCTGTCTTTTTAATTTTTGATCCTTTACGAAATAAAATTTTCTTGACTGCAGATTGCCAGCGCTAGGAGCCCATATCAGTGCATCAATAAGTTTGTTAAGTAAATCCTCAGGAATATCTTTTTTGATAAATCTGCGGATACTTCTTCTCTCTTTCACTGCACTAAAAATATCCATAACAAACTCCGTTCTAATTCAAAATTTTAAATTCTATTTCCAATTTTCAATCTTCAATTCTAATACACCCCCCCTTGCTATATAAATAGCACGAAGTGGATTAAATAACAAGATATGCACTGCCTACCCCTTGAGAACTAAAATATTATGTCTTACGGCTACGTGTTTATATTTTCATAATTAAATTTTACATCTAAAGATACTCTTAACTTAAAACATAAAAAGATTTTTGTTAGAGACGAATGACGTAACCGTTAACCGATACGGACATCGTAACCGTATGACGTAACCGTTTTAATTATTACTATAAGGCCCGTTGTAATGACAGTAAAGTCTGTGAGCTGCAACAGGACACTGGATATTCATGGAAGAGAAAGATGGAAAATGGCATATCCAGAGGATCAGGTCGGGTCTCTTATCCGTCGGAATCCCTCTGCTTATCCTCTTTACAATCCTTCTCTCAAGATAAAGGCAGTTTAAACTTTCAACTGATGATTTAACCTTCATGACACAATTATTTTATCTATTTTAACAACATAAACAGGCTCAGCGTCTAATAAAATTTAATGCTATATTAGTTCCCATACCCTGGACATAACCGAGCTTGATCATAAGCACAGCAAGCGGTTCAAGATAGCGTGCGCTCCTGAGAGGCCCGGCATCAACAGGTGCAAATCCTATTTCATATATTAATCTGGACAGGGTTGCCTTTGCCCCACTATCATCACCACAGAAGAACATAGTTGGTCTTCGGGAACCGAAAAGCCTGGAATCCGAATGGTAGGTTTCCGCGAATACTGTATTGAAAGCCTTTACCACCTTTGCACCGGTAGCCAGTCTGGCAATCTCCTCAGCTGCAGAAGTTGTGAGCCCAAGCTCCAGGTCGCTTAAATCCGGCTTCAATGGATTAGTACAGTCTATGAGGATCTTCCCGTCCATCTGTCCGGCAGCTTTAATCGCATCCTCCACTGATTCCCATCTGACGGCAAGCAAGATAGCTTCGCTATTCCTTACAGCATCTGCGGGTGTTCCTGCACTGGCATTTGGAACTGACCTTGCCAAAGCTTCAAGTTTCTTAGGGTCTCTTGAGTAACTGAAGATCACTTTGTGACCTTTTTCAGCCCAGAGCTTGCCCAGTCCGCTTCCCATATTTCCTGAACCAATGATCCCTATATTCATACCTATCCTCCCAATATAACTTCTTCAATAATTGTGCAAAGCATACAAGTTATTAACACCTCTTACATAAATATAACATAAATTAATATGAAATGAAGGTCAGCCGGACTAAAGTCCGTGGTTTCTAAGCGGAATCCCCGAGCCCCGCTTCATCCCCGGGCTAAAGCCCGGTGTTTTAGAAGCGTTGCGTGATAAAGGAGTCGAGAAGGTCTGTCGGAGGTTACGGCTAACAACGGTTTTCAACTGTTTTGGATATATTTTTAGTGTTAACGAATAGAGTAATATCCACCTTTAACACCTTTTTTGGAAAGAACGATCTGCCATACATGCAAATACCTGGAACGGAAAGCACCTGCACAGCTTAAAAGGTAGTATTTCCACATGCGGTAAAATCTGTCGTCATAAAGTCCTTTTAATTTATGCCAATTACTATCAAAATTCTGAAACCAGCAACCCAGGGTTGTATCATAATAAATGTCAAAATGATGCCAGTCTTCTACGATAAAAAGCCTTTCTATAGAGGCGCTAATCTGTTTCATTGATGGGAGATGATAGTTCGGGAAAATATATTTATTTGTCCATGGATCATTTGAAGACTTGGAATGGTCTACCCCGATAGTATGCAACAAGAACAGGCCGTCATCTTTCAGACAGTTATGTACTTTTTTCATATAGGTTCCGTAATTCTTGAGACCCACATGTTCAAACATTCCTACAGAGACGATGTGATCAAATTTTTCATTAACATCACGGTAATCCTGCAGTCTGATTTCAACCGGCAGTCCCCGACATATTTCTTTGCCCAGAAGAACCTGTTCTTTCGAGACTGTTATTCCGACTACTTCAGCCTTATATTTTTCAGCGGCATACTTTGCAAAACTTCCCCATCCACAGCCGATATCGAGGATTCTGTCACCAGGTTGAAGGCCTATTTTCCTGCAAATAAGGTCCAGTTTGTCTTCCTGCGCGTCATCAAGGTTTTTGGCATCTTTCCAATAGGCACAACTGTAAACCATTCTTTTATCGAGCATTTTTTTATAAAGTTCATTCCCTAAATCATAATGCTTTTCTCCAATCTCAAATGCCCTTGCTTTTCGGCCCATATTAAGAATTATCCCTTTTAAGACATGAAGGAGTAATTTCAAGTTCTTTCTGGCCTTATCCTCCGGCTGAGAGGGAATAATCCTGCAGAAAAAATCATCCAGTTTCTCGCATTCCCACCATCCTTCCATATAAGATTCTCCAAGCCCTAAACTTCCATGATTTATTATTTTCGAATAAAAACTATCGTTCTTGACGTGGATATCCCATGGATTATTCCCATTTACGGTGATGCCTGTAGGAGATAATACTTCTTCTACTAGATTTTTTGATTTAACTTCCCCCATAGTTACCTCAAATAATCTATCAAGAATACCCTTATTAAATGATATCACGTTTAAGAAATTATTCAACTTTTTCAAGGAGTGAGGAGTAAAAAGCAGGGTGCAAGGAGCAGGGAGCAGGGCGAAAAAGGCAAAGGATAAAGAGTAAAAAGTGAGGAGTGAGGGGTAAGGAGTAAATAACAAAAAGTAAGAAGTAGGAAGTAAGCAGTAAACAGTAAATGACTAAATAAACTATCTATATATATATATTCCAGCCGAAGGCTATCTTCCAATGCAAAGCATTAAATTCCAGTGGGATTACAAAAATTTATTTCAAAATTTTCGATAACCTCCTTTTTGCCCACCTCTAAAACCTCTACCTTGTCCACCCCTGGGTCTCTGAGGACGAGCTTCGTCAACTTTCAAGGTGCGGCCTTCAAATTCGGTACCGTTCAATGCTTCCTTTGCTTTTTCAGCCTCCTTTGAGTCAGACAATTCAACAAATCCAAAACCTTTTCCTTCTATTATATTAACCTGTATAACTTCTCCATATTTGGAAAACAGCTCTTTCAACTGCTCATTATTTACAGAATAGTCAAGATTTCCTACATAAAGTTTGCTACCTTTCATTCCAGCCTCCTTTTTTAACTCTCTTTTTCAAATTATGTTTCTTTTGGAGGTAGAAGCAAGATAGCGGTTCTACCTTCTTTAAAGATAACAATAATGAATAAAAGAGGATCTTTATTTAACAACAATTATAATATAGAAAGATTATTAAAAGATATCAATTATTTGTTTCAAAAAGCAATGATATTATTAATTTTTATACCATCCATTTTACCTTGACAGCCTTTTAAAAGAGGAGTAGCATTTAAATAAGGGGTAAGGTTTTTAATAGGTGGTGGTCTTGATCCTCATTATCCAGAGTCTCAAGATGTAAAGTCGTGAGATGAATAGTCTCGAAGAGATAATGGGTAAAGAAGGAAACAAGCACCACCTTTTTATTAACTATTTCTATTCTTAATTTTCCTTTCTGTAAGTATATCCTGCTTGTAACTTAAAAAAAACAATCAACACCAATTCCCTTGAATCAAAATTTATATTCTGATACTCTTATCTTCTGGGGGGTAAAGGCTAAAAAATTAGACCCAAAATAAACATTGACTTCGGGGCTTTTTCTGAGTGGTAAATCTTCTTGAGAATAAAGGAATAATTACTATAGCAGGATTGATTGAGGAAACAAATTCTTATTGACTTTTGCCCTGACTGGCTGCAGGAATTAAGGCAGATCGGACATTAATTTTACAGATAAGGAGGAAATAAGTAATGGGAGTAGAGGAAATAACTGCAGAGGAATTAAATACTGAAAAGTTTATCGAGGAGCAAATAAGAAAAATATCAGAAACAGTTGGCGAAGGCATTGCTATAAATGCTCTATCTGGTGGTGTTGATTCTTCAGTGGTTACAATGCTGGGGCATAAAGCACTGGGCAAGAAACTTACAACTTATTTCATAGATAACGGCTTAATGAGGACAGGAGAGCCTCAAGGGGTCGAATTAGAGTTTGCGAGGTTTGGCGTACGTGTTTTGATAATTGACGCCAAAAAAGAATTTTTTAATTCATTAAAAGGAATTACCGATCCGGAAAAAAAGAGAGAAGCTATCACTCAGACTTTCTACAAAAAGGTTTTTAGCAAACTTGTTATAGACAGTGGTGCAAAATACCTTCTGCAGGGAACCATCCTAACTGATATAGATGAAACAGTCGCGGGAATTAAAAGACAACATAATGTTTTTGAGCAACTAGGTATTGACCCTCAAAAGGCATTTGGTTATAGAATCATTGAACCCCTGATACAGCTTCGCAAGGATGGTGTAAGAAAAGTCGCAAAAGCACTTGGTTTGCGGCATGACAGAATGCCTTTCCCGGGGCCCGCTCTGGTTGCAAGAGTAATTGGAGTAATCACTCCCAAGAGAATAGAATTGATAAGAAAAGCAACTGCCATAACAGAAGATGAGTTGGCAGATACAGGAGCTTTTCAGTATATGGCAATTCTACATCGTGATAGAGTTACGGGCATGCGGGATGGAAAGAGAGTTTATGGTTTGCAAATTGAAATTAGATGTTGGGACAGCATTGATGCCAGGACAGCTACCCCTACAAAATTGTCATATGAAACTCAACGCAAATTGGCTGACAGGATAGTAACAGAGGTTCCTGAGGTAGTAAGTGTTACTTATAACATAACTCCAAAACCTCCATCAACGATGGAGGCTATTTAGCAATTTCTCTTATTTTGACAGAAAATTAAAGACCAAGATAATAGCCTTATATAAAAACTTATATACCTTTCTTGACAATACGATTGTCTATAATCCATGTTTTTATTGATAATGATAATCTGACTGTTATATTATTAACCAGTTTTTAAGGAATACCTGTTATAAATGGAAATGAATTTATGAAAAGGGAACAATGGCAAAGTCAGATCGGTTTTATCCTTGCAGCGGTAGGATCTGCAATAGGGCTCGGAAATATATGGCGATTCAGTTACATGGCTTATACCTATGGGGGCGGAGCCTTTCTCATACCTTATATAACTGCACTGATAACTGCGGGCATCCCTCTTCTGATACTTGAGTTCGGCATCGGGCATGAACGAATAGGATCAGCACCACTTGCCTATCATAAGATAAGCAGGAAATGGGAATGGCTTGGCTGGTGGGCTGTTATATTCGTGATGTTTGGCATAGAGCTTTACTACACAGTGATAATCTCCTGGTGCCTTAATTTCTTTACCCTGTCTTTCAATTTAGGCTGGGGCAATGACCCCAACTCGTTCTTCTTCAAAGAATTTCTGTCTTTAAGCGAAAAGCCTTCAGATATAGGCAACATAAGAACACCAATACTTATCGGCCTAATTGTCGTATGGTTCCTGAACTGGCTGATAATTTACAGGGGTGTACAGAGAGGTGTTGAACTTGCAAATAAAATATTCATGCCATTGCTTTTTATACTTACTGCAGTGCTTGTTTTCTGGGCAATCACGCTTGATGGAGCAATGACAGGCATTAAGGCCTACCTTACACCTGACTTCTCTAAGCTCTCTGACCCGAAAGTCTGGATAGACGCCTACAGCCAGATTTTCTTTACCCTAAGTCTGGGGTTCGGCATAATGATAGCCTATGCAAGCTATCTCCCTGCAAAGACCAACATCACTAGAAATGCAATGCTTACAGGATTTATTAACAGCGGATACTCCCTATTTGCAGGATTTGCCGTTTTCTCAGTACTTGGTTTTATGGCCACATTGCAGGGCAAGCCTATATCCGATGTGGTCTCCCAGAGCATAGGACTTGCCTTCGTCGCTTATCCCAAAGCAGTTAGCCTTATGCCCGGAGGCAATCTATTTGGAGCGATATTCTTCCTATGTCTGGTCGTGGCCGGTTTGTCATCTTCAATCTCAATTATTGAAGCATTTACATCAGCAATTGTTGACAAATTTGGCTTTAGTAGAAAACCGGTAGCTACAACAGTATGTCTTGTAGGATTTGCAGGGTCAATTATATTCACCACTCATGCAGGCCTTCACTGGCTTGATATCGTTGACCACTTCCTTACAAATTACGGATTGGTTGTTGTTGGTGCTGCTGAATGCGTACTAGTTGGGTGGTTCTTCAAACTTAAAATTATCAGGAAACATATTAACAAGATATCCTCCATTCATCTTGGGACATGGTGGGATATTCTCATTAAGTATTTCGTACCCCTAACGCTCAGCATAATATTAATAGTCAACCTTTTCAGAGAACTCACCGAACCCTATAGTGGTTACAGCTGGACATCTCTGATTATAATAGGCAGGGACTGGGTACTGCTTACGCTTATCGCCGCCTTCTGGATAGCTTCAAGACCCTGGAAGACTGAGGAACATAAAACACCGAGCCGAGGCGAAAAAAAATAGCATCTCTCTGCTTATAACGAACAATCAATCATCCTTTTTTTTTAAAATACTCAATAAATCTCATCGTGTTTCTGACCACATCCCCTTTGAGGATTGCCGTTGCAACTGCAACTGCATCAGCCCCGGCATGCATTACTGGTTCAATGTTACCAAGATTTATACCCCCGATTGCTACAACAGGAATTTTCACATTTTGCTTTATCAGGCTTAGATTTTCAATACCCACCGGCATTCCTGCATCCTTTGTTGTTGTATGGAAAACTGGCCCGAAACCGATATAATCTGCACCGTTTTCTTCTGCCTCTTTTGCCTGCTCAAGATTATGCGTCGAGATGCCGATAATTTTTTTAGTCATGATCTTTCTGGCCTCTTTTAAAGGGAGATCATCCTGACCGAGATGTACGCCATCTGCATCCACGGCAAGTGCTATATCGGCATGATCATTAATTATCAATGTTGCATCGAACATATGGGTTAATTTTCTGAGCATTTTTGCTTCATCATATATCTGCCGTCTTGTCTTTTCCTTCTCCCTGTACTGAACAAACTTTATGCCCGCTTCCAGCACATTAAAAGTTACATCATATAGCGAAAAACTGCTGTATTTTTTTTCAGTAATAAAACAGATTCCACTAAGATACATTTAGAAATTCCATGCCTTTCGAAATCCAGGAAATCTCTCTATTTACCCCGAAGATAGTATGCATGTTGATTATTTTTATTAATCCAAAAAATGCATTTGAAACAGGTATACATGTTATATAGTTGGGCATGTTTCTTGAGCGGCCATAGGGAAATTTTTGGGATACCCGTCATGGCGAAATAAGCGTGTCGAATCGACCGAATTTTTACTGTCTGACCCCGTAGAACGGGGTAACCCGTATACGGGGGAGTTTTTACCCCGTGGAAAGGATGAGTTTCTTTTCGGGGTAAAAATTCGAGCGAATGAGTCATGTGACGGGTGAAAATTTCCCTCTAGGGAGCGAAAGGAATATGTCCAACTACTTAATCCACTAACTCTATTTATTCTGAAAAGCATTCTTGGGGTTAACTTAAAGGCTCAATTGAGCCATTCAGCCTCTCGGTGAGTCCTGTATTATACTCTCCTTTTATAAAATCAGGATCGTTAATTACCTTTTTGTGAAACGGGATAGTGGTTTTTATACCCTCGATTATAAACTCATCAAGCGCCCTCCTTAATCTTGCAATGGCTTCATTTCTATCTCTTCCGTGTACAATCAGTTTTGCTATCAATGAGTCATAATAAGATGGTATAACACAGCCGTTGTAGGCTGCAGTGTCAACTCTTACTCCGGGACCTCCCGGTAATGACAGGAAAGTTATTCTGCCTGGGGAAGGGATAAATCTCTCAGGGTCTTCCGCATTAATTCTGCATTCTATTGAGTGGCCTGAAAGTTCTATCTTTGTTTGCTTTAGTTCTAAAGGGAAGCCCGCAGCTACTTTGATCTGTTCCTTAACTATATCTACGCCGCTAACATATTCTGTAACAGGGTGTTCGACCTGGAGGCGTGTATTCATCTCCATAAAGTAAATAGAACCATCCGGACTGACAATAAATTCGACTGTGCCTGCATTTCTGTATTTAAGAACCCTTGCAACCTTAACAGCATACTCCCCGATTTTCTTTCTGAATTTCTCGGTAGCTATAGGTGATGGAGACTCCTCAACCAGTTTCTGATGCCTTCTCTGAATTGAACAATCCCTTTCACCCAGATGTATAATATTCCCCTTTGTATCAGCAATTATCTGAACCTCAATATGTCTCATTTCAGGGATGTATTTCTCTGTATAAAGTTCTCCATTGCCGAAAGCTGCAAGCGCTTCTCTTTGAGCCATAAAAAAAAGATTGTTCAGTTCATCTTCATCTTTTGCTATCCTCATTCCCCTGCCACCTCCACCTGCAGATGCCTTGAGAATCACAGGGAACCCTATCCTCCTAGCAGTCTTTAAGGCTATTTCTTCTGAAATAACAGGACCGTCACTCCCGGGAACAATAGGCACACCTCTCCTTTTCATGATCTGTCTTGCCTTTGCTTTATCTCCTCCAAGTCTAATGCTATCGGGTGTCGGGCCGATAAATGTGATCCCTGAAGTAAGGCATACCTCTGCGAAATGAGGGTTTTCGGCCAAAAAACCGTATCCTGGATGTATGGCCTCAGAATCAGTTATTTCTGCGGAGGTAAGGATGCTGGGTATATTATTATAGCTTTGGGCAGAACTGGCAGGCCCTACACATACAGATTCATCCGCCAGCTTTGTATGTAAAGAATCTTTATCAATGACAGAATATATAGCAACAGTTTTAATACCAAGTTCTCTGCATGCCCTTATTATCCTGACAGCAATCTCTCCACGATTTGCGACTAATACCTTTTTAAACAATTTCATAAAGGTTCAACAAGAAAAAGCGGCTCACCGTATTCAACAGGCTGTCCATTCTCAACAAGTGATTTGACAATAATCCCTTCAACCTCACACTCGATTTCATTCATAAGTTTCATTGCTTCTATAATACAAAGCACCTGTCCCTTCTTTACTCCCAGACCTACTTCCACAAAAGGCGGAGCATCAGGGGAAGGAGATCTATAGAACGTACCAACTATTGGAGATGTAACGGTAATAAGCCTCTGTGTCTCATGCTCTGTCTCTGTGGTTATGTTGTCCTGAATAACTGCTGCTTTCTGTACAGGTATCTGCAATGAAGAAAAAAACTTTTCCCTTTTAATCTTGACCTTAACGCCGTCTTTCTCTACCTGCAATTCTGTGATATCAGTATCCTTGAGAAGTTCAATAAGATCTTTTAAATCCTCAAGTTCCATTTATTTTACCCTTTCTATATATTCTGAGGTTCTTGTATCCACCTTTATGGTGTCACCCTCATTTATATGAAAAGGAACCCTGACTACCGCTCCGGTCTCAAGGGTAGCAGGCTTCCCACCACCTGTTGCAGTGTCACCTTTGAATCCAGGTTCTGTCTTTGCAACAACGAGTTCTATAAAAGTCGGAAGCTCAACATTTAATGGACTGCCCTTATAATATAGAATTTTAACATCCATGCCCTCCTTCAAAAACAGCTTTATACCACCCAGCTGTTCCGAAGTCAGAGGTGTCTGTTCAAATGTTTCTGAATCCATAAAGTAATATAATTCATCCTGCATATAAATATACTGCATCTTTTTTTCCTGAAGTTCTGGTGACGGCAGTTTTTCTCCTGACCTGAGGGTACCCTCAACAATTCCTCCTGTTCTCAGGTTTTTCAATTTTGTCCTTACAATAGCACCACCTCTACCCATTTTTACATGCTGAAAATCCACTATCTCATAAGGGTCACCTTTAAACTCCACCTTTAGGCCTTTCCTGAAATCACTTGTGGAAATCAAAAAACTTGCCTCCTGAAATACAATCTTAATGTGTCTCTAATCATCTTCTGCTATATTAATATACATTATCTACTGTTTATTGACTACTATATCATTATTTATTACTTGCCTTATTATTTAATTGATTATCTCAAGTTCCCTCGGAAGCGTTGTAAGTACCCTGCAACCGTTTTTTTCAGCAACGACCATATCTTCAATCCTAACTCCATAAAGTTCCGGTACATAAATTCCAGGTTCTATGGTAAAAACCATTCCGGATTTAACGGACTCACTACCAAACCTTGAAATGCGTGGCAGCTCATGAACATCAAGCCCTATCCCATGGCCTGTTCCATGACCAAAAAAGTCACCATAACCAGCTTTTTTTATAACATCCCTTGCAGTCTTGTCAACCATTCTGGTGTTTTTTCCTTCTTTGACAGAATCGATAGCCTTTCTGTTAGCCTCCAATACTATTTCGTATATTTTCTTCTTTTTAGATATATCTTTTCCATCTATTAACAAAGTCCTCGTCATATCTGAGAAATATCCATCAGCTTCGCCACCCCAGTCAACTATGACAAAATCTCCAGCCTTTATTTTATTATCAGAAGGCTTTCCATGAGGCAAAGACGTGTTCTGTCCGGAAAGTACTATTATATCAAAAGGTAATTCGGAACACCCTCTTTTTTTAAGATTATCCTCAAGCATGACTGCTATCTTTTTTTCGGAAAAGCCTTTTCTTATATAAGGTTTGACTGTATTAAAAGCTCTCTGTGCCCTGTCAATAGCTATATTTATCGAGTTCAATTCAAACTGGTCCTTTATCTTGCGAATATCTTCCACAAAACGACTAACTGCTTTTATTCTCAGGCCTTTTCTGAGAAGTTTCCTGTAAAATCCATATGATATAGTTGACTCAAATCCTAGTATCTTAATTCCGATTGACTTGGCCTTCTCTATTATTGTCCTGTGCCTTTCTACTTTATCGATAAGAATATCAAACCCTTTAAGCTCTCTCTTAGCCTGTTCCTCATATCTGAAATCAGTACAAAAAATCCTCTCATTTTTGGTTATAATCAGACAACCTGAAGAACCACTAAATCCAGACAGATATCTTACATTCTTTATCTCGCAAACAAGAATTCCATCTATACCCTTAAGCTCAAGGGCATCAGCAATAACCTGTATACGTTTCATTTCGATAGTAATTTCTGTGCAGCCCTAATGGCAAGAAGATAGCCTTCTATCCCGAGTCCGCTTATCTGTCCTGTTACGACTTCGGAAATGAAGGATTTTTTCCTGAATTCCTCACGTTTATATATATTAGAGATATGAACCTCTATTGAAGGCTTCCCTACAGCCGATATTGCATCTCTTATAGCTACACTGGTATGAGTAAATGCTGCAGGATTTATAATAAGCACATCATAATCTGTTATCTGTATAGCATCAATAATTTCGCTTTCGCTATTTGACTGAACAATCTTGACATCAATACCAAGCTCTGCAGACAGTGCATGTATATGTCTGTCCAGGTCATCCAGAGAAGTAGAACCATATATATTCATTTCTCTGCTGCCGAGAAGGTTTAAATTGGGCCCGTGTATTACAAGTACTTTCATATTGTTCTTAACAATCATTAAATTATTATTTAAAAAGAAGAAGTTTAAAATTCGCTTTCTATTTTGGGAACGGCAGACTTAAGGATAAAGCGCCCTTTACCATAATTTCCTTCGGGCTTAATCACAAGAGCCATATAATATCCATCCTTAATCTTTCTCATTATTATGCCACACTTGTCTGATATTATAGAAAACTCCTTTGGTTCTCCAAGTCCGAGGTTTTCTGCTGCGACACTAATATCTCTTATCATGGCAGAAGCTTCAGCTCCAAGACCTGTAAGGTCAATAAGTCTTTCAGATGCGTATTCCTGCACAGGGATACCATCTGAGCCTATTATCATTGAGGAAACAGCACCATTTACCTGATTAACAGTCTCTTTAAGAACTTCCAAGAAATCCATTGTGTTTTTTTCTTATGGCTTCTAAAAATAGAGTTAATTTTGATATTATAACTTCTTTATCCTTACCCATCAGTTTTAATAGAGCCCTGAAGTCTTCAACTCGCTGTAAAACCTTTCTGTCATCAGGGTTGGACGAAAGAATACCCTGATATATTTTCATAGCTTCAAAATAATTCCCTTTGGATATCTGCCTTTCAGCGTCATCAATAGTTGCACTTTGCTCTGGAGGCTCCATCAAATCTACTAGGGGCTTCTCCTCATCAGCTAATGTTTCTTCTTTTATTTCCTCTGTATTTGACTCTTCTGATATGTCTTTGCTTTCAAGCTCATCGAAAATTTCAGATTCCTCAGTTTCACTAGCTTCAGCTATATCAGCAAATGATATCTCTTCTTCAGTACCTTCAACCTGCTCATCCAACATCTTAATATCTTCATCCTCTTGATCGAGAATTTCCTCGGTTATGCCCTCACTTACCTCTTCTTTAACATCACCACCAAAAAGAGAATTTTCAAATTCAGTTAATTTTTCTTCATCAAAAGCTGAATCTAACTTTATTTCATCCGCTGAAGCAGCCTCTTCCGCGGTATCTGAAACATCTATCTCCTCAAGTTCTTCTTCTGGCATGGTAATCTCTTCTGATAGAGGTGGCTCAAATGCAGGTGATTCTTCAGATGGTACTTGTGCAGGCTCTTCACCTTCGAGCTCTCTTAATCTATCTAATGCATCTTCATCCATAGGGTTCAGCTTCAAAATTATTTTATAGGATTTTATTGCCAGATCTATTTCACCGATGTCTCTGTAAATTCCGGATAGCTTCTTGTGTGCATAAAGATTATCAGGTATTGATTCTATAACACTCTCGAACTCAGTCCGTGCCTCGTTAAGCATCTCCTTTTCAATATAGATCTTGCCTAACAATACTCTTGCACTCATATAACCAGGTTGTGACTCGAGTCCGTTTAAAAGAACCTTTATCGCTTCATCGAGTATGCCTTCCTTTCTATATTCTTCAGCAAGAGGAACGAAGAGTTTGGAATTAGGGTCTTTCTCTACCTTTTCTTTAAGTTTTTCTATATCTTTTAAAGACATGCCTTGCTCACATTTTTATCAAATTGTATTGATAAAGTCAAGTTCTGATTTTAAATAATCTGTCCAAAATTGCCTCTGCTACATGATCCTTGCTCATTAGGTCAAGGCTTGTTTTTCCTTTCCTATCAATAATCACTACTTTATTGGTATCCACTTCAAAACCAGAGTCCGGATCCGTAACGTCATTAAATACTATCATATCCATATCTTTATCTTTCATCTTTCCGATAGCCCTGCTGATTTTCTTGCCAGTCTCTGCAGCAAACCCTATAACAAATGGTCTTCTGTCAGCCTTTATACACTCAGAGATTATATCCTTGGACTGTCTCAGCTTTAAAGAGAAGTTTCCGCACTTTTCAATCTTCGTTCCCGATTTATGAAGAGGGGTAAAATCAGAAACAGCAGCAGACATAATCAGAACAGTTGCATGATTCATCTGTTTTTTTACTGCATTTAGCATTTCTTTAGATGTCTCTACCTGAATGAATTTTATACCATGTGGTTTATTCAATGACGATGGACCACTTATAAGAGTAACATTGGCACCTCTGTTTCTTGCTGTCTTAGCTAAAGAAAAGCCCATCTTTCCTGAAGACCTGTTCGAAATAAATCTAACCGGATCGATGTACTCCCTTGTAGGGCCAGCGGTAACAACGATATTTTCATCAACAAGGTCTTTCTTTGACAGTACACCCTTTACTGCTTCCACTATATCAGATATATCTGACATCCTTCCCATGCCTTCTTCTCCACATGCGAGACTGCCCTTTTCAGGACCAATCTGTACTACACCTAATGAATTAATTTTTTTCAGGTTCTGCTGAAAAATCTTATTCTCGTACATTCTCCAGTTCATAGAAGGCGCAATAATTATTTTACCGCTATATGAAAGCAGGCATGTACTAAGAAGATCATCCGCAATCCCATTGGCAAATTTTGCTATTATATTAGCAGTAGCAGGAGCTATAAGCATTAAGTCGGCAGTGGCAGGCAGTTTTATATGAGCCATTGGCTCATCAAACAAGGAGGAATATACCCTGTTTTGCGAAGCAATTTCAAGAGAAAGAGGCGTTACAAACTTTTTGGAAGCCTTGGTCATTATAACAAAGACCGAAGCTCCTTCTTCACTCAGTCTTCTGACCAGTTCAACTGACTTATATGCGGCGACCCCTCCGGTAACCCCATAAAGTACAGACTTATTCTTCAGAATTTTTTTCCTTTCTGTCGCCGAAGAGCTCATCGAAAGCAATTTTATCCGTTGTTTCCTTCTCATGTAGGTAAACTTTCAAATCTTTTTCAATTTCGCTGAGTTCTTCACTCGTTGCCATTTTTCTACTTTCCTCAAGGAGCTTTCTGTAGTCAAACTTACTGGCTTCTTCCTTTGCCTTTCTCGCTTCTTCTCCCGTAATAAAATCAAGTTTATTATCGATAGCTTCTTCAATTGCTATCGAGGTAATTCTTTTTGACTTGGTCTGTATCTTCGGCTTTGCGTCTAATGAAAGTTCCTTTGCCCTCTGAGAAGCAATTGCTACCAGCCTGTATTTACTGTCAATATTATTTTTGTCATATACCACAGGCAGAGAAATAATATCCATTTTCCCCTCCTAATTAAGATATTTTATTATCCAATCTGGATCTATTTTTTTATTCCTGAGTCTTTCAGCAATTATTATAGCTTCTAGCTGCCTTATTGAATCTCTCAGTATATTATTTACTATAACATAATCATACATTTCATATTCTTTGATTTCATTAACAGCGAGTTTCAGCCTCATTTGAATATCTTTTTTTGAATTGCTCATCCTTTTTTCAAGCCTCTCCCTTAGTATCTCCATGGATGGCGGAAGAATAAATATAAATACACCATCATCGAATGACTTTCTAAACTGTTTTGCACCCTGGGTATCTATATCAAGTATTATATCAAAGCCAGAATGCAAAAGATTCTTAAGCCTCTTTTTAGAGGTGCCGTAAAGATTACCATGAACCTCAGCCCACTCAATAAAATCTCCTCCTGCGATCATCTTTTTGAATTTTCCACTACTTATAAAAGAATAATCAACGTCATTAACTTCTCCTTTTCTTGGCTTTCGGGTGGTATAGGAAACTGATTGTACAAGTCCATCAACGGTACTGATTATTTTCTTACATAGCGTTGTTTTACCTGCTCCCGAAGGAGCAGAAACTATAAATATATTACCTTTACCCCGTAAAAAAGGCCCGGGCTTTACACGGGGTTTACTCTTCTTCAAGCGACCCCTTCCCTTCTGTAAATCTCTGAGTAATTGTTTCTGCCTGAAGGGCAGAAAGTATAATATGATTACTGTCAGTTATTATTATTGAACGCGTACGTCTTCCCTGTGTTGCATCAACTAACTTCCCTCCTTTTTTGGCCTCCTCTCTCATCCTCTTAATCGGAGCAGAACCAGGTGTTACAATAGCAACTACTTTTGATGATGCCACAACATTCCCGAAGCCTATGTTTACAAGAACAGGGCTAACATCACTCTTCTTCATATTCACCTCCCTAAAGGTAATAATCTGAGGCTAAGGTTTGGCATTACATTAACCTTAACTTAGTTTTTTTACTGTATATTCTGCACCTGTTCTCTCATCTTTTCTATCTCGGTTTTCATCTCTATTACCAAACTAGAGATATTATAATCAGAGGACTTTGATGTTATTGTATTCACCTCTCTGTTAAGTTCTTGTAAGATAAAATCGAGCTTTCTCCCTAAAGTATTACCATTAGCAATTATTATTTCTTTAAACTGTTTAACATGGCTTTCTATCCTTGCAATTTCCTCTGATATATCAAGTCTTGCAACAATTATTGCAGCCTCCTGAAGTATATGGTTATCGTCAATATCTTTTCCTTCAAGGATAATCTTCAACCTGTCATTGAATCTTTCCTTTATCTCTGCGCTGACCTTACTGGATAGATTTTTAATCTTCTCATTCATCATGCCCAGTGAATCTGCCATCTGAAGAAGCTCTGCGGTAAGTGACTCACCCTCACTAATTCTCATCTGATATAAATCTTCCATTGCTTGCTTGAAAATACCGTTAATTACATCGATATCAAACTTCTGGCTCGTTTGCATAAACATTTCGCGAAAATAAGTCATAACATTTATATCAAGTTCACCGGGAATTGAAAACTCTTCCTGCAGCTTTTTCAAAGCCTCATAAATTCTTCTGACAAAATCGGCATTAATATCTAAATCTACACTACCATACTCCGTGATTAAGATGTTTACATCAAATTTTCCCCTTGAAAACCGCTCTTTCAATGCATTTCTAAAACCAATTTCAAACTTATTTAAAAAGGCAGGTGCCTTTATATAGATATCCAGAAATCTATGGTTTAACGAACGAATCTCGACCCTGCAACCATTTTGCTCAGCACTCCCAAAACCAGTCATACTCTGTATCATGATTAGATAAACTATAAAACAGTCACTAAATTTAGTCAAATTAGCTTAAAATTATATATAATAAATAAGAAATCTCCTTGAAAAATAGACCTAAAATTTACTAAACTTAAAATCCAATTCATTTCTGGAGGAAAAAATGTCTGAAATTATTGAGATAAGATGGCATGGAAGGGGGGGCCAGGGCACAGTAACTGCTGCAAAAGTACTCGCAGATACCTGTCTGAGTGGTGGAAGACATGTACAAGCATTTCCTGAATACGGGCCTGAAAGGGCTGGTGCCCCTTTAAGGGCATACAACAGGGTTAGCACAAAAGAACTCAGAATGCACTGTCCTGTTCTTCTTCCCGATGTTGTATCTGTTGTAGATGCGACGCTTCTTGACAGCATAAATATTGCTGAAGGAGCAAAGGAAGACACAATTTTCATAATAAATACCTCTAAAAGCCCTGAAGAAATAAGAAAAAAATTAAGTGTTTTACCCGGACAAAAAGTATATATGGTTGATGCAACCAAAATAGCACTCGATTGTTTCGGGAGGGCACTGCCAAATTCGCCTATGCTCGGGGCAGTATGCAGGATAACCGGCCTTGTCACCCTCGAACATCTTTTAGAGGGTGTAAGGAAAAGCTTTGGGAAAAAATTTTCTCAGAAGATCATAGACGGTAACCTTGAGGCTACAAAAAGAGGCTACGAGGAGGTTAAAGAAGGATGAAACCAAAAGGATGGAAAGATTTAGCGCCAGGCTCTGTTATCCTAGAGGGTGGGAATGCTGTCAACTTCAAAACAGGTTCCTGGAGAGCGTTCAAACCGGTATGGAAAGAAGAAAACTGTATCCATTGTCTTTTCTGCTGGCTCTACTGCCCTGATATGGCTGTAAAGGTCAAGGATGGCAAAAGGGCAGAATTTGACTACGATTTCTGTAAAGGATGCGGAATCTGCGCACTTGAGTGTCCTGGCAAAAAAGGCAAAAAGGCAATCGAAATGGTAGAGGAGGGCAAATAGATGGCACAGGTTGTAGCTGTTACAGGAAATGAAGCGGTTGCAAATGCACTCCGCCAGATAAATCCGGATGTATGCGGTGTTTATCCCATTACACCACAGACAGATATGATGCAGAAGTTTGCATCATTTGTGTCTGACGGTAAAGTTGATACAGAAGTTATTCTTGTTGAAAGTGAGCATAGCTCAATGAGCGCCTGTATCGGAGCTTCTGCTGCAGGCGGCAGAGTCGTTACTGCCACATCATCCCAGGGTCTTGCTCTCATGTGGGAAATGCTCCACATTGCATCCGGCGACAGGCTTCCGATCATCATGCCTGTTGTCAACCGTGCACTTTCAGCACCACTGAACATCCACGGTGACCATTCAGATGCCATGGGTGCTAGAGACACGGGCTGGATTCAGCTCTGGTCTGAAAATTCTCAGGAGGCATATGACAACACTATACAGGCATTCAAAATCGGGGAACATATGGATATCAGGCTTCCTGTCATGATCTGTCTCGACGGGTTCATAATAAGCCATTCAATCGAACGGATAGAATATCTTGAAGATAAAGAGGTTAAAAATTTTGTTGGTGAATTCAAAAACTTCCTCCCACTCCTTGACCTAAGCAAACCCAAAAGTTACGGACCGTTAATCCTCCCGGATCTCTATCATGAATATAAAAGAGCTCAGCATGAGGTCATGACAAAGGTAAAGGATGTTGTTCTTGATGTAGCAAAAGATTTCGAAAAACTTAGCGGTAGAAAGTATGGTCTATTCGAATCTTACAGACTGGATGATGCTGACATTGCACTTGTAATTCTCAGCTCTGCAGCAGGAACATCAAAAGATGTTATAGATAATTACAGGGACAAAGGCATCAAGGCAGGGCTTATTAAACCCCGGCTCTTTAGACCCTTCCCGTACGTGGAGATAGCTGAGGCACTGAAAAATACAAAAGCAGTGTGCATTATGGATAGAGCAGACTCTTTTGGGGGGTATGGTCCTCTTTTTATGGAGATCACCTCTGCACTATACCCTCTCAAGGAAAAACCCGTTCTGATTAACAAAATTTACGGACTGGGTGGTAGAGACTATTTGCCACAGCATGCTGAGACAGTCCTTAATGAACTTATTGAAATTGCAAAGGGTGGAAAAGCCAGAATTATAAAAGAATATATAGGAGTGAGGGAATAAAATGGCTAAAGCTAAAGGAATTACATTAAAAGAGCTGTCCAAAAAAGAAGACCTGTTTACACATGGGCACAGGCTCTGTGCCGGGTGTGGTGCCCCCATCATTGTAAAAATGGTACTTCTTGCTACAGACTACCCGGTGATCGCATCAAACGCCACTGGATGTCTGGAAGTATCAAGCTGCATATCTGAGTATACTGCATGGAAAATCCCGTGGATACATACCGCCTTTGAAAATGCAGCCGCTACCATATCAGGCGTTGAAACCATGTACCGGTCACTAAAGAAACAGGGGAAGATAGACAAGAAAATAAAATTTATTGCTTTTGGAGGCGACGGCGGAACCTATGATATTGGAATCCAGAGCCTTTCCGGTGCAATGGAACGCTGGCATGATATGATATATATCTGTTATGACAACGGTGCATATATGAACACAGGCATCCAGCGCTCAAGTGCAACACCTCTTGGTGCAGATACCACTACCTGTCCAGCGGGCTCAGTGATTCCCGGAAAACTGAGGCCGAGGAAAAACCTTACGAAAATAATGGCTGCCCACAATATCCCTTACGCGGCTCAGGCATCCCCTTCTCACTGGATGGACTTAATGAAAAAGGTTAAAAAAGCCCATGAGATAGAAGGTCCGAAGTTCATAAATATAATCTCAGCATGTAATCGTGGATGGCGTTCAAAGACCAATGACGCTATTACTATAAGCAGGCTTGCTGTAAACACATGTTACTGGCCTCTCTATGAAATAGAAAATGGTGTAACAAATATTACATTTACTCCTAAAGAAAAGAAACCGATAGTTGATTTTCTGAAACTGCAGGGCAGATTCAAACATCTTTTTTCACCGGAAAACGAATGGTTATTAAAACAGGTCCAGGAAGAAATTGACAAGGAATGGGAAAAACTGCAGAAAGAAGCAAAATGCGGTTGATAAAGATAATAAAATGTGATATTTTCAAATTGCAATGAGTGGTTCTGATCTAGTTATGTATGAAGAGGAGTTCCAAAAAATTAACGAGGAACTCCAGAGACTTTATCAACAGACAAATGCTAAAGTAGTCTTCCTTGTGGACAAGAATGGCCAGCTGATTGCATCAGCCGGTGAAACACGTGACCTGGATACAACCTCGCTTGCATCTCTGACTGCAGGCAATATAGCAGCTACAGGTGGAATAGCACGACTGCTCGGTGAAAAAGAGTTTTCAATTCTCTTTCATGAGGGTGAAAAAGACAACATACATATCTCACTTATTGGAAAGAGAGTTATTCTTGTAGTTATTTTCGACAACAAATCTTCACTTGGACTTGTCCGCTTAAGGGTTAAGAAGGCTTCAGAATCTTTTGTCAGTATGTTTAATGAAATAATCGCCAAGGCAGAACAAGAAAAGGTTGAGGGCAAATTTGATGAATCACCATTTGCAGAAATCAGTGATGATGATATAGACAATCTATTCAGGTAGGTACCCTATTAAGTGTCTTTTATAAACTATTCCTCACGTGAAATTAACTGCAAAATTGTTTACTATGGGCCAGGGCTCTGTGGGAAAACAACAAACCTTCAATACATATATAAAAGAACAAATCCGGTACAGAAAGGAAAGCTAATTTCTCTTGCAACCGAAACTGAGAGAACACTTTTTTTCGATTTCCTTCCACTTGCCCTAGGTGATATCAAAGGCTTCAAGATACGTTTTCATCTCTATACAGTCCCGGGGCAAGTCTTCTATGCCGCCAGCAGAAAACTTATCCTGAAAGGTGTCGATGGTGTTGTATTTGTTGCCGACAGCCAGATAGAGAGAATGGAAGCAAACGTGGAAAGCCTTGATGACCTTAGAATCAACCTCGCCGAACAGGGCTACGAACTGGAGAAACTGCCTTTTACGATACAATACAACAAAAGAGACCTGCCGAATATAGCACCGATTGATAATATGAATAAATTATTAAACCACCGGAGTGTGCCCTGGTTCGAGGCTGTTGCTCCTTCAGGTTCTGGAGTTTTTGAAACATTAAAAAGTGTTGCAAAGCAGGTCTTAACCGAACTGAAAAAACATTATTAGTTTTCAAAAAACAAATTTTACCCTGTTAAAAAGGCTAAGGTCTTCTAACAGGGTTTACTTAAGATCATTATTCCCCCTTTCTCAACAACCAAACCCTTTTCTTTTATCCATGAAATAAAAGAAGCATAAAAGGTAAAATATTAATATTACAGTTCAGAGTACGTTTTAAAAAAACAGTAAACCCCGTTAAAAAGTAGTTGCGTGTCGGTGGCTTTAGACACAGACTGCAACCTGCCTGCCGGCAGGCATTTTTTTAAATTCCGATTTCATCGAAGGCTTTTTTTTACGGGGTAAATAATCTAAAATATTAATAGTTCCATCATAATATAAGGGAAAATCTCTATGAAGTGTAAGATCTGCGGAGGAGAGTTAAATCTGCTGCTTGGTTGACGGACAGTCAATCTATGCTGCCTGGACTGCAGCAAAAGATTCCAGCTGTATGAATATATTGACGAGATCGATGAAAAGATTTGGCAACTGATATCCAACCGTTCCTGTGATAGGGCATAAATATGAACCTACCCATATACAGTATAAACACTAAACTTCTTATCCCGCACATTGAAAAAATCAGAAGACTGTACTCTGAAATGGACAAAGCATACAATGAAGCTGTTTCTTACTATGGATTTGAATGTTCGGGATGCAATGAGAACTGTTGTGAAGAGAGGTTTTACCATTACACTCTTATAGAGAATATTTATCTCATTGAAGGGTTTAAAACACTTGATGTAGAAACCAGAAAAGATTTAGTGGTAACGTCTGAAGAAGTCATTCATATATATGGTCTGCATGATCTAAAGGCTATTGTAAGAAGGGTAATGTGTCCGTTGAATTTAAACGGCCTCTGCATACTCTATGAATACAGACCAATGATATGCCGACTCCACGGGATTCCTCACGTTATAAAAAGACCGGGTCAACCGGAGCAAAGTGGTCCAGGTTGTCATAAGTTTAACGAGGATATTATGCCTAAAAACCTGCCATATTTAGACTTTGACCGTACCATTTTCTACTCGAAGATGGCAGCAATTGAGATTGAAGTCAGAAGGGTCTTGGATTTTAAAGGCCGCTACAGGAAGACTGTTGCCGGGATGATAATAGATCTAGCTGACAGCATCACAAATTCTACATAAATTGGTTTCATCTCGACCCGCTCCTTTTTTGAGTCATCAGTCATTAGTCATTGGTCAATAAAAAAGTAGGCAGTTAGGAGTAAGGAGTAAATAACAAAAAGTAAGAAGTAGGCAGTAAGCAGTAAGCAGAATGAAGAATGAAGATTTAATATCTAATTTTCAATCTTCAATTTTCAATCTTCAATTTTCTTTGCGCCGAGCGCCATGCGCCATGCGATGAGTAAACGGGCATCGTAACCATAACCGTATGATGTAACCTCCAGACAAAAACGGCTTAGATAAATTGTTTTCTGATAACTAATCTAGAAAAGAATTAACATTTTAAATTAATATAAAATAGATAAAAATATTTTAGGTATATTATTATAATCATTTATAAAAACTGATAAGAGGGGGATACCATGAGCATTAGAGAAAATATATATCAGGTCATAGATTTGCTTACACCATCAAACATACTTGTGAGTGTTTTTGACAAGAGCGGTCTTGAGGAACTGGTGAAAGGGATATTAGAGTCTAATGACGAAGCGAAATTTTACTCTACGGGCGGAACTGGAAAAAAGATTATTGAGATATTGGGTATAAATGCCTCTAAAAATTACATATCTGTGGAGGATTTTACTGGAGCACCTGAAATGGAAGGTGGCCTTGTAAAAACACTCCATCCAAAGATACATGCCGGACTGCTTGCAGAAAGAGGTAATCCTGCCCATGAGGAATACCTGTATAAAACACTTGCACAGATGGGCGGAAGTCCCGGAGTCTATTTCGACGTTTTTGTTGGGAATTTATATCCATTCACTTCAGTCATTTCAAAGGGAGATGCAACGCCTGAAACTGCAAGAATCAATATTGATATAGGCGGGCCTGCAATGACAATGGCATCTGCAAAAAACTGGCATAGTATTGCTGTCCTGACCTCATCTTCCCAGTATACAGAATTTGTACAGTCTCTTAAAAACAATGACGGTAAAATCAGTCTTGAATTGAGGTTCAACCTTACTAAGCAGGCGATGAAAGCGATCGGAGAATACAGGACAGCTATAGGCAGTTATTTTTCAGCACTTGATTTTCAGAAAGATGTTAAACCTCTTCTTGATATTAAGTAGTTCAGGAGAAAATTTTTTACATAGTGGCCACATGACATGATTTTAACTTTGCTAACAGTATTTGCCGCTTTTTGGAGGTGATTGGCATTTCCTCTATACTTATAGACGGCTATAATCTTATAGGTATTTATCATGACAATCTCAGCAGACAGAGGGAGAATATTATTAATTTTCTTATAAAATACAAGAAAATTAAAGGTCATGATATTACAATTGTATTTGACGGATGGAAAACAGGCAGCCATAAGGAAGAATATTTCGCCATTGGCGGTATTAATGTTATATATTCGAGGCTCGGAGAAAAAGCTGATACCATTATAAAAAGGATTATAAGTAGAGAAAAAAGAGAATTTATTGTGATAAGCTCTGACAGAGACATTATGGCATATTCCTGGTCATGTGGTTCTGTCCCGGTTTCGTCGAATAAATTCCTGTCAATTATTGAAAATGCAGGAAAATCTCTCTCTGGTAAGTATGAACTCTTAGAGGGGGATGACCATGTTAAACATAAAAAGGGTAATCCCAGACATCCCTCCAAAAAAGAAAAAGCTTTAATAAGGGTGCTCAGAAAATTGTGATCAGAAAAGTTATTTTAAATCTCAGGGCTGCTGATGCACTGAATCTTACCTTCCTGCTTTTTTTAATAATTATTACTTTCTTATTTCATCAAAAAATCAACGAGCCATCTTTATTATTTTTGTATTCAGGACTGATTTTCATTCAGGTTGTACTTATAAACCTTAAAGATAAAGGAAGTTTTCTCCGTTTAGTATACGATCTGATATTCCCGATAATATCAATAATTGCCATCTTTGACAGTCTCGAAATACTTGTCCATAATATAAATCCCAGAGACATAGATCCGCTTCTTATAAAACTTGATTACCTGTTATTTAACTACCATCCAACTGTCATGCTTGAAAAGATTACGACTCCTTTATTAACTGACATAATGCAGCTTGCTTATACAAGTTATTATTTTCTTCCAGTAATACTGGCTATTGCACTTAAGATTGAAAAAGAAGATTCTGCATTTGACCGTTCCCTGTTCCTTATAATGTTCTGCTTTTATATTTCCTATATTGGATATATGCTAATGCCTGCTCTGGGCCCGAGATACACCATTAATCACCTGCAGAATATAGAACTCGAGGGTCTATTTATTACCCTTCCACTACAGGAGTTTTTGAACAGACTTGAAGGTATCAAGAGAGATGCCTTCCCAAGCGGCCATACAGGTGTAGCCCTTACTGTACTGTATCTGTCCTTTCTATTCAAAAAGAGATACTTTTGGATATTCTTGCCATTTGTGGTCGTGCTTATTTTCTCAGCAGTTTACTGCAGATACCATTATGTGGTAGATGTATTAGGAGGGGTTTTACTTGCCTTAATTACAATATCACTTGGAGAGATGTACTATGAATTCAGGAAAAAGTGAGTCAATATTAATAGTTGAAGACGAAAAAAAGATTTCCGAGATAATCAGGGCATATCTCGAAAAGGAAAAATACAGGGTAAAGCTTGCCGAGACCGGGCAGCAGGCCCTCAACTATCTCAAAGATCCTTTCGACCTTATTGTACTGGATCTTATGCTTCCGGATATGGATGGTGAAGAGATTTGCAGGATGATACGTAAAACTTCAGATGTGCCGATAATAATGCTAACCGCTAAAATAGATGAAGAAGACAGGATTAAGGGTCTCGGTATCGGGGCGGATGACTATGTTGTTAAACCATTCAGTCCCAGAGAGCTTGTGGCAAGGGTAAAAGCACATCTTAGAAGGGCTGGGAAATCAAAGAAAACAATATTGAGTTTTAACAGAGGTGCTCTGAGGATTAATGTTATTAATTACGAGGTCTTCAGAGAAAATAAACAGGTATTTCTAACACAAACAGAGTTCAAGATACTGCTCTCTTTTGCTGAAAATCCCGGGAGAGTCTTCTCAAGAGATCAGATAATAAATATAGTGACGGGATATGATTTCGAAGGGTATGACAGAACAATAGACGCACATGTAAAAAATTTGAGACACAAGATTGAAAAAAAATCAAGAGAGCCCGAATTCATTAAAACAGTCTATGGTGTAGGATATAAATTCATAGGTATCCCTGATGAGAACTAAACTGTTTCTTGCATTCTTTGCTGTAATAATAATTGCACTGATATCAAACCTTATATACGAAAACTTTATTGTAAAGGATTTTGAAGATTACGTAAGCGGCACAAAAGAAGATAAGCTCTACTGGATCCTTGCTGCTGTTGAGGTCAACTATTCAGACGGCAAATGGGACAAAAAGTCACTCCAGGATGTTTCACACTGGGCTATGATGCTCGGTTTCGATATTAAAATATTGAACATCTCTGATGAAGAAATATTAGATTCCAAAATAGTTATGAGAAATCTCTCTCCCTTGATGAAACGCCGGATGGAAGCGATTATTGATATTGACTCTGCTACAGGTGAGTTTGAATCTTACCCCCTTTATGTGGGAGGTAAAAGGATAGGAACAATGCTTGTTCGACATCTTAGCAGGTTTGGGAGCATCGAAGAAAAGGAGTCCATATTCAAGCAGAGGGGAAGAGATTTTCTTCTTATATCATTCGTTATAGCGGGTGGTGGGGCTTTATTTCTCTCGTTGATTTTCAGCATTTTCCTGTCAAGTCCTTTGAAAAAAATGAAAAAGGCAGTCGAATCCATGGCAAAAGGTGACTTCAGCATTCGTGTTCCCACCGGATCAAAGGATGAGATTGGAAGACTCGCTGAAAGTTTTAATTTTATGGCAGAAGCACTGCAGAGAGAAGAGGCCTTGAGGAAACATCTTACCTCTAATATTGCACATGAACTCAGAACACCACTTGCTGTTTTAAAGGCAAATGTCGAAGCTATAATTGACGGAGTCATCAATAACAATCTGACAGGTCTTCAAAATATAAGAATGGAAATCGAAAAACTGATCAGACTTGTTGAGGGTATTGAAAATATAACAAAGGCAGAGGCCAGCTTTTTCTCAAGGAGAGAGCATATAGAGATAAATCTTGCAGAATTTCTTAACGGGATTGTGGTAAAGATGACACCTCTGGCTACCGAAAAAGGCCTTGTGATGAGACTAGTAAGCGATAGAAATATCAATGTTCTAACTGATCCTGATAAACTTGAAACTATAATTCAAAACACCCTGTCCAATGCAATTAAGAATACAGAAACAGGCGGGGTCTGGATAGATTTTGGCACTGAAAATCAGATGTTTTTTGTTGAGATCAGTGACTCCGGAATAGGCATACCGGAGGATAAATTACATCTCGTGTTTGAAAGATTTTACAGTGGTGACGATTTAAAAGGTATAGGACTGGGGCTTGCGATAGTTAAAGAGTTAGTAAATGTTATGGGCGGCCGCATTGACCTTAAAAGCAGACTTGGAGAAGGTTCAGTATTCAGGATATGGCTGCCTTTAATTAAAAAAATTAAAGTTGCCGGTGAATAGCATGCCCCGTTAGAAGGAAATAACAACATTTTCTAACGGGGTAAACCCGTAGAATCGTGAGTTATTCATCAATACAAACTAATTCAGGGTCAAAGCAGAATAAAATAAGAATTAAATATGCAGATACCTTTTAAAAAAACCGGGGACGGTGTACAAATAGAAATAAAGGTAGAACCCAGATCCTCTAAAAAAAGGATTTCAGGTGTTATGGATAATATACTGAAAGTAAAGCTGACTGCACCTCCTGTCGGAAATGCAGCAAACGAGCAGTTGATTGAACTTATTTCTAAAGAAACCGGTATAAAAAAATCCAGTATTAGGATTATTAAAGGGCTAACCTCAAAAAGAAAAATAATTGAGATCAAGGGGGTTGACAAGATTTAACATATTATTTTTTCTTCATATTTTCTTCACTAATGTTTATTAATATGTTAACAAAGGATTACTTAGGATTACTTAAAGAGGTTTGAATGTACAAGGCAACGATAATATTGACTTTATTCTTTTTGCTGGCGATTGCCTTAAGTGCATATTCTGATGAAAAAAATGTTACGCCATACGGAGATTACTGTAAAGGCTGCAGTTCATATGGTACATGCAGGAATGTCCTGTCTCCCAAAAAAGCATTAAATTTGCTGAATGGATATTATGAAGAGAAAGGTTACAGTGTCAGAAAAGCACATCACGTAGGGAGGTTTATAGAGGCCGATATATATAAACATGACAAACAGGTAGATAAAGTGATTTTTGACAGAAAAACTGGGAGGCTCAGGTCTGCTTATTGAAGATTTATATATAGAAAGTTTGAATATAAAAAAAGCTCCCCGGTCAATTCCCGGGGAGCTTTTTTAGTACTAAATGTCATAATAGAGGAAAAACTCGTATGGATGCGGTCTAACTCTCAGGGCATCCACATCCCTTAACCTCTTATAATTTATCCAGGTCTCGATCACATCAACTGTGAAGACATCACCCTTTAACAGGAATTCATTGTCAGTTTCAAGGCTGTCAAGTGCTTCCTCAAGGCTTGCAGGTAAAGCAGGTACCGAGGCAAGCTCCTCAGGTCCAAGTTCATAAATGTCCTTATCAAGAGGTTCACCTGGATGAATCTTGTTTTCTATCCCATCAAGCCCTGCCATTAACATAGCAGCAAATGCAAGGTACGGGTTACAGGAAGGGTCAGGGAATCTCACCTCTATCCTCTTTGTCTTTGGATTTGCTGAGTACATTGGAATCCGGATCCCGGCAGAACGGTTGCGGCCTGAATAGGCAAGGTTTACCGGTGCCTCAAACCCTGGTGTTAGACGCTTGTAGGAATTGGTAGTCGGACTTGTAATAGCAGCAAGTGCAGGTGCATGTTTCAGTATTCCGCCAACGTAGTAAAGTGCAAGCTCGCTCAGGCCTGCGTAACCGTTACCTGCAAAAAGTGGCTTGCCATCTTCCCAGAGGCTCTGATGGGTATGCATTCCTGAACCGTTGTCACCAAATATGGGTTTTGGCATAAATGTAACCGTCTTTCCGTGTTTTCTCGCCACATTTTTCAGAATGTATTTGAATACCATGATCTGGTCTGCCATCTGCAGAAGAGGGGCATACCTCATATCTATTTCACCCTGACCGGCAGTTGCAACCTCATGGTGCTGCTTCTCAACATATATGCCGCACTTCTGCATCTCAATGACTACTTCATTTCTCATGTCTTCCAAACTGTCAGTTGGTGGTACAGGGAAATAACCTTCCTTATGCCTCGGCCTGTATCCGAGGTTTGGATTCTCTTCCCTGCCTGAATTCCAAATCCCCTCTTTTGAATCAACAAAATAATAACCACTATTGGCAGTCTGGTCGAAACGAATATCGTCAAAAACAAAAAATTCAGGCTCAGGGCCAAAAAAGGCTGTATCTGCAATTTTTATGGATTTCATATAATTTTCAGCCTTCTGTGCAATATATCTTGGGTCCTTCGAGTAAAATTCTTTAGTAATGGGATCAACAATATTACATGTAAGGCTCAGGGTTGAATATTCCCTGAAAGGATCCATAAACGCTGTTAAAGGATCAGGGATTATCAGCATGTCCGATGTATGTATTGCCTTCCAACCTCTTATAGACGAACCGTCAAAGCCAAGTCCTTCCTCAAAAACCTCCTCTCTAAGTTCATCCACTGGCACCGAGAAGTGCTGCCAGATGCCAGGCAGGTCAAGGAACTTAAAATCAACGATTATTGCCTTGTTTTCCTGTGCAAACTTGATTACATCTTTAGGTGTCATCTCATCCTCCTCTAAGTAATTTTATAAGGTTACGTCTAACGGTTACGGTAACGACGCCCGTTTACTCATCGCATGGCGCATGGCGCTCGGCGCAAAGAAAATTGAAGATTGAAAATTGAATATTGAAAATTAGATATTAAATCTTCATTCTTCATTCTGCTTACTCCTTACTTCCTACTTTTTAATTCTCACTTTATACTGGTTTTATACAGCACTTTCTCCTCGTTCACCGGTTCTTATCCTAACAGCATCTTCAACCGGAAAGACAAAAATTTTTCCATCTCCAATCTTTCCGGTTTTCGCCTTGTCTTCAATTATCCTTATTGCCTTAGCAGCAATATTGTCAGATATAACAATTTCTATCTTTATCTTTGGAATAAAATCTACGATATATTCAGCGCCGCGATAGAGTTCAGTATGGCCCTTCTGCCGGCCAAATCCCTTCACTTCTGTAACTGTCATTCCCTGTACGCCTATCTCATTAAGGGAGTCCTTAACATCGTCCAGCTTAAAAGGCTTTATGATCGCCTCAATCTTTTTCATATAACCTCCAGTTTTTGCAAACTATATACACCTTACTCCTTACAAATCGCATAGCGCAAAGCGCTTGGCGCATAGCGTTATTTTTTACTCCTAACTCCTCACTTTTTACTTCTTACTTCTTGCCTTTACCCGCCTCAGGCGGGTTAACCTGTACCTATATCTATGTACTTTTATTACAAGAACCTTGCCAGCTAAATTCCTTTTAAAATCAAAGGTATTTTGTTTACTTGAAGGTATAAACTGCCTAATTCCCAAGCATACATGCCTAAAAAATAGGCAATCAATTAAGAAAAAATAAAAAGTCCCTGTGTATAAGGGACTCTTTAAGCAGGTATGGGTTGTGAATTATATTATTGTTGCTTGACGTCGTCTTCGGGTCTTTCAGCTTTCTTTTGGTTTGATTCCTTGTTATTCTTTTTCTTGCCTACAAGATAAGACTCGCTTGGCCTCCACCCAAAGGATGCACTGCTTTTGGTTAAACTGAAAACTCCACCGCCAATCTTCTGAACTGTCATCTTTAGTAACATTGCGATACCTATAAATGGAAGAAAAGCAGCATACAGTAAACCGAGAATCGGCCCTAAAATTAGAATTCCTGTTGCTGGAAGCCTGAAATATACAGTTTTTCTATCTCCCGGAAGTACTCCTTCATTGGAAATGTCCACCCTCTCACCTGTGGTGAAATTCCAGTATGTGCCTTTATTTACTTTATGTCCTCCTTTATACCTTAACATTGTCTTTCCCTCCTTTCTCGTCCCCTCGTTTCCTCTTTCCTGATTATAGATTATACAAAATAAGAATCTTTAACAATTGGAGGAATTTCCTATTTAAACAGGAATTTGTTCTTAATATAACTTGAGAAAACTTTAATTAGACCATAAAGAACAGATATATCTATATTTCTAACCCAAAAAATGCGTTTGAAGCATGTATACAAGCAGTCTACGACTCTTAGATAATGTGCCTTAGTACCATAAAAAGTCTATACAAGAAGGTGTAAATTACCTATCTTTACTTTTTTCAGACCTTCTTTCAAGGCAGCATCAAGACATCTCTGGGCAAGAGCCTTTGAAGTCAGTGGCATATCAGACATGAGAAAATGGGGATAAAATGCAAGCAGGGTGTATGGTATATCAGGATTTATTGAAGCAATAAACTTTGCGATACTACTTATCTCATCTTCATCAATATAACCAGGGACGATCAGGGTGCTTGCAATAAGAAGGGGCGGGACAGGCCTTGATTTGACAGTATCACCTACCCTTGAGAAATTCTCAATAGTTCTCCTATTCGTAGTCCCCGTGAGTATAATATGCAGATTTTCATCCCATGCCTTCAGATCAAATTTTATACAACCACCGGACCCTGCTGCAATTTCTATCATCTTATCAAGTAAGCCCTTATGCATGGATCCATTCGTCTCCCAGCATATTCTAAGTATTCTCCCCTTGTTTGCTTCAATTGCAGTCCTTGAGGCATTAAGTGAAAAAGGAAGCTGAGGTGTGGGGTCACCTCCGAAATAGCAGATACAAGATGTCTTTTTATCAACGTATGAAACGAGCTCATTCATGGAAGCTGTTTGAGAACCGAGGGTATGTTGCCTGAAATGCCAGTTCTGACAATAAAGGCAATTAAATGAACATGCATGGAAGAACACAGCAAGATTCTTGTATCCATACTCAGGTCCTGAACGGCATGCATATTCTGGAAAGCCTGCTCCTGTCCCTCCAGGGCATACCCAGTCTCCGACACAGTTTGTTGGAAGTGGATCATGATACCATGAGAGTTTTCCTTCTCTGGGTGTTACTCCTTTGAGCCTCCCTTTTTCATTGAGCCTTGATCCACAATATCCTAATCCATTTTCAGGAATCCTGCACTCATTTACACATACCTTACATGGAACTCCTTCGGGATCCTTTGGAGGCCTTTCTGGCAGGCCGAAGCTGGCTCTGATCTTGGAATGGGCCTTCATAGCAAAGGGCAGTGCATCATACGGTCTCTCCCTTATGCATTTGAGGCACACCCCTAGTTCTTTTGAAATTTGCATTGATGTATCATGGCATAATGTGCACTGAGCCATTATCTTTTCCGGACTTCCATAGTGTCAAATCACCATATTATGGTCTTATATTATTTATTATTTTTTAACTTTATTCATAATAATGTCAAAAATAATAATGTACCGGGTTTTGTCAAATTACTGGAAACCGAATATTTCCAAAAAAGTTATTTTGTTAAATATAACCTTTTAAAAAATAACTGGCAAAAATCAACATGTTGCATGACAAGTGGAATTTATGCACTCTGGAGTATACAATAAACAATGCTCATAGAACTTCAGGGACAGTTAGAGCACATTACATATTTTAACGCGGAAAATCATTATACAATCGCCAAAATAAAAGTAGAGGGCAAAAAAGAGCTGGTTACCGTAATCGGTAATCTTTTTTCTGTATCCCCCGGAGAGGTACTAAAGCTGAAAGGATTATGGGAAATCCATCCTAAATATGGTGAACAGTTCAAGGTACTCTCTTATGAACCAATCCCGCCCGTTACTGAAAAAGGAATTGAAAGGTATTTAGGTTCAGGCCTGATTAAAGGTATCGGGCCTGTCATGGCAAAGCGTCTTGTAGATAAATTCAAGGGTGAAACACTAAATATAATAGAGACAGACATTGAGAGACTGAAAGAAGTCGAGGGTTTCGGCCATAAAAGGATCCAGATGATCAAGACCGCATGGGCAGAACAGAAAGAAATTCGTGATGTAATGATCTTTCTTCAAAGCCACGAGGTCAGTTCTAGTTATGCAGCGAAAATTTTCAAACACTATGGTAAAGATTCAATAAGAATTGTTAAAGAAAATCCTTACAAACTTGCCACCGATATATTCGGAATCGGATTCCATACCGCTGATAAAATATCCGAAAAGCTCGGTATCCCCAGGGACTCGCAGATAAGAGCTGAGGCAGGCATACTGTATGTTCTACGACAGCTTGCTGATGATGGACATGTATTTTATCCATACGAATCTCTTATTTCAGAATGCAGAAAGATTCTTGATATCGAAGAGCATATTATCGCCAGTGCATTAAAAAAAATTTCCTCAGAAAAAAGGGTTGTAATCGAAGATCGTTCGGTCTTTCTTGCTGAACTCTATATCTCAGAAGTCGGCATCGCCGGTAATCTTATGACGATTTTCAATACTCTGAAAAACCTCAGGCATTTTGATAAATACAAAGCTGTTGAATGGGCACAGCATGAACTGAACATTGCACTCGCCAATGACCAGATTAAAGCAATAAATGAATCCATAGTTAAGAAAGTGATGGTAATAACAGGTGGCCCTGGTACGGGCAAAACCACTATCATCAATGCAATAATCAAAATCTACAAAAGACTGGGACAGAAAGTAATGCTTGCTGCACCGACCGGAAGGGCATCTAAAAGAATGTCTGAGGCTACAGGTCATGAGGCAAAGACAATCCACCGCTTGCTGGAGTACAGCCCAAAACAGGGTGGTTTTAAGAAGAACGAGGGAGACAAACTTGAAGCAGATTTAATAGTAATAGATGAGGCATCAATGGTAGATACAATACTTATGCATCATCTCCTGAAGGCGGTACCTTCTGCAGCAACACTGATCCTTGTTGGTGATGTTGATCAACTGCCTTCTGTAGGAGCCGGAAATGTGCTTAAGGATATTATAGATTCTGGTGTTATACCTACTGTCAGGCTTAATAAAATATTCAGGCAGTCCAGAGAAAGTCTGATTATCGTCAATGCTCATAGAATAAATAAAGGTGAATTTCCGATCATTACATCAGACAAAAACTTGCATCAGGACTTCTATTTCATTCAGATTGAGGAACCTGAAAAGGTATTTGAGATGATAATAAAGATGTGCAATGAAAGTATCCCCAGGAAATTCGGCTACCACCCTGTTAACGATATTCAGGTATTAACCCCGATGTACAGGGGGATTGCAGGTGCATCTAATCTTAATCACGAATTACAGAGACAACTGAACCATTCAACTGATGAACTGATCAGAGAGGGGAAGGTACTGAAGACCGGTGATAAGGTAATGCAGATAAGAAACAACTATGATAAAGATGTCTATAACGGCGATATCGGGAGGATTTCTGTAATCAATAGAGCAAACAATGAGGTGACTGTTGACTACGAGGGGAGACCTGTTGTTTATGATTTTACAGATCTCGACGAAATAGTGCTGGCCTATGCGGTCTCTGTTCATAAATCACAGGGCAGCGAATATCCTGTTGTTATAATGCCATTATTGACACAGCACTATATGTTACTGCAGAGGAACCTGCTTTACACCGCTATCACCAGAGGGAAAAGGTTGGTTGTAATTATAGGTACAAATAAAGCACTGGCAATCGCAGTAAAGAATAATAAGCCTGAGAAGAGATTTACAAATTTAAAGAACAGGCTTAAAACTGTTTATTAGGCTAACCCCCAAAATGCGTTTAAAGCAGGTATACATGTTGTGTAGTTGGGCATGTTTCTTGAACGGACATAGGGAGCGAAAGGGTTATGTCCAACTACATAATTTACCAATTCTTTTTATACTGAAAAGCATTTTTGGGTTAACAGCAGTTGTTGCTGTTCTTATCGGTACAGCAGTCGTCGCAAGATGGTTCGCCGCCGGTTATCTTGCTTGTAATAAGTGCATAGGCACAGCCTACGCCTGAGTCAACCTTTATTGCACCGGATTCACAGTTATTGGCACATGCACCGCATTCCATACATAAATTTCTGTCTGTAATGACTGCCTTTTTATCATTCATCTCAAAGACTCCACGCGGGCAAACCTCAATGCATCTCCAACAACCCGTACATTCTTCCGGAGAAAATTCAATGCTTGCAACATCTAACAGGTATTTCATACAATCCCCCATTGACCGAGTTTGTATGCGATCATTAAGAGTACAGATAATACAGCGGATGATATATAAACCGGCATTGCAAATTTTAGTTCTTTTTTTACACCTGACATGCTTGTAAATGTTGTTGATCCTGTAAACTGCAAAGCAATATAAGAACATGCCAGTGGAAAGAATATATAGGTAAAAACGAGTAGAATCATACTCGTTTGATCAAGAATTCCGGCAAAGTGCTGCAAGAGAAATACAACAAATAATCCTGTTATCCAGCCCTTTACTGCAAAGGACCGGGATGGTATAAATGGAAGCAGCACCGGCGTTACAAAAGCTCCTGCAAAAACGGTTATTAGCCCTAAAATAAGAAATGGCAGCCCTCCTGACCAGGCATCACTGAATAAAATACCCAATGGCTGAATACCGAATAATATTAATACGATTAAAGCGTATATTAAAAACTTCTTCATGACAGGATTAATCTCCATTGGAGTTAGCACAAGCCTGTCCAGAATACCAAACTTGATGAGCCTCATTTCCCTTGCTGCTTTGTATCCGGCTTCAAGATAAGCCGGTATATTCCTTGCGTATACAGGTCCGAAATAGACCTTGAAGCCTGTATTCTGCTTTACTGCCATGGCGTTAACTCCAGTAGCTCCAAGCTGAGGGACAACAATCCTCTTGTGATTAACTAGTCTTTCAAGCTGTACCTCAAAAATCCGTCTTATCAGTTCATTTGTTCCAAAAGTGCCCTTCCCTGCAGCACACCATACATTAATGCCCTCGGTATCCAGCACGAGTATCCATGCACTCAGTCCCCTTAATGAGCGCCTGAGCATATCAAAGCTGAGCTTGTAATTGGCACTTACTAATACATCGGATTTCTGATCCGGCTTACCAACCGCATAAAGGCCGGGTTGAACACTATATTTCATCCGGAACTGGCTGATCCTGCATTTAATCTGCCCAAGGTGATCCGCCCATGTCCATTCAGTAGTTACCCTGAAAACATTTCCTACAGGTGTTCTCAAGGTGCCACAGACCCATTCAGGCCAGTTGCTAAGCCCTTCATCAGGATGGCCCTCTTTTTCGCTTACAATCTTAGTTGTACCAGATTCTACAAATGTAACGGTAGGGCGACAGGGGTTTCCTGACTTTATAAAGTTTTTCCCTTCTACATTCGGTAGTTTTATGAATCTTAATTCACTCATTATGAACGGCTTGTATTTATAATATATCCTTAATAACGGTCCAGAATAAATCCTTCACAGCCTGCGGTTCCCCTGTTAATTTATTATATCATTTTGCAATTTTTATAAAATTTTTAAAAAATTCACTGTTTTTCTGTTCACTTGATCATACCAAATGCCTTATACAGCCCGACAACAAGTTCATCCATTCTGTCATAGTCAAGGGTATCGGCTGTATCTCGGGCGGTGTGGTAGTTGAAATTCCTGTAAAATGCCGTGTCAGTTATCATGAATGCCGGGTAGCCGAATTTCCAGAAACTGCGGTGGTCAGAAAAACTCACACCTATAATGCATGAGACAGCGTTGAGAGATTCTACGGGCAGGGAGGATACGGTCTTGAAAGAACTCTTCAATTCATTTGTAAATGTCCTTGAGGATATATTCCCAACAAATGCTATGAAATTACCCCTGTCAGGATAAAAAAAACCAAATCCGGGAAAGGGGTAATCCTGACAACCTTTTTGGTCGCAGTAATACCCGAGCATCTCAAGGGAAACCATACCATAGACATTTTCGCCTCTTGACTTAAGGCTTTTTGCATAAAAATAGCTTCCCATATTTCTTGTCCTGAATACAGGAGGTTCCTCAAGACTGAAAGCAACAAAACGAACAGTTCTAGGGTGAGGATTTACTGCAGTAAGCCTTGCCAGCTCAAGTAAAGCAGCCACACCGCTTGCATTGTCATCTGCACCAGGTGTGCCGACCACTGTATCATAATGTGCACCGATAATTAAGACGCCGTACTCTGCATCAAGGGCACCTTTTACCTCTGCGATTATGTTGTAATAGTTGTTTTTCTTATAAGTAAAGCTCTGTCTCATTACAATACAACCGTATGAGCGAAATCTCTCCTCAATATAGTCAGCAGTTATATTAAGCTTTGTTACATCAAGATAACTTCTCTGTCCGATATCCTTGGATAGATATCTGACCGTTTCAATAATTCTCGGCTTGATCTCTTCCACTTTTACATCCTGAAATGGGTTTAAATTCAAAAATACAAATGTCAGAAATAACTCAATGACATTCATCCCTGACTAAGTATAAGCGGATGGTTCCTATAAACTCAAGAATCAGTTGTAAATATAAATTTTTAAAATCCCTTTGCTGCGGCTAACCAAAGCATGTTCTGTTATAATATGATAGCCCGAAAATGTTAATCTCAGGGTCAGCTAAAAAAGAAAAGGCAGAACTGTAAGAGTGGTAAAAAAGGATATCCGTTGCAGATGAGAATCCAGAGCATCATAGGGTTGTTCGTCCTGATTATGATTGCATGGTCCATCAGCGAAAACCGGAGGAGGGTCAATTGGAAAGCCGCCTTTATCGGGATCTTTTTACAGTTATTACTTGCAGTAATAATGCTTAAAGTACCCCTCTTCAATAACATCTTCCTATTATTGAATAAACTCGTCACTTCACTTGAGGAAGCTACAAGGGAAGGAACTTCATTTGTCTTCGGCTATCTCGGTGGTGGTACCCTCCCTTTTGATGAGAAATTCCCCGGATCAAGTTTCATACTCGCCTTGCAGGCACTGCCACTTATTCTTGTAGTAAGTGCCCTGTCATCTCTCCTCTTTTACTGGCGCATCCTGCCTGTTATAGTCAAGGCCTTTTCCTTTGTCCTTGAAAAAACCCTGAAAATAGGTGGTGCACTCGGGCTTGGAACTGCTGCCAATATCTTTGTCGGAATGGTTGAGGCACCCCTCCTTATCAGGCCTTATCTTATAGAGATGACAAGGAGTGAACTTTTCTCAATAATGACATGCGGAATGGCAACAATAGCAGGAACTGTAATGGTTCTATATGCCAGCATTCTGAAGAATGTTATTCCTGATACAATAGGACACATCCTTATTGCTTCACTAATCAGCGCACCCGCTGCAATAACGGTCTCCAGGATAATGATTCCAGAGACTATGGTGCAGACTACCGGCAAGCTGTTACCACCGCAGGCAGCAACAAGCTCTATGGATGCTATCACAAAGGGTACATTTGAAGGTCTGAAGCTTCTCCTGAATATTGTCGCAATGCTAATAGTGCTTGTCGCGCTTGTTCACCTCGCAAATCAGGCACTCGGCCTGCTCCCTGATATAGGCGGAGCCCCTGTTACACTTCAACGTATACTCGGCTATGTTATGTCTCCAGTAGTATGGCTTATAGGTATACCCTGGTCTGAAGCCCAGACTGCAGGTGCACTGATGGGCACAAAGACAGTCCTTAATGAATTCATAGCATACATTGACCTTTCAAATCTCCCTAAAGGTGCATTGAGTGCCAAGAGCAAGTTAATAATGACCTATGCCATGTGCGGCTTTGCAAATTTCGGAAGCCTGGGGATAATGATAGGCGGTTTAGGTGGTATGGCCCCTGAGAGGAGAAATGAAATAGTTGCACTGGGTATAAAATCCATTGTGGCCGGGACAATAGCTACATGCATGACCGGTGCAATTGTCGGAATATTATAACCCTTTACTCCTAGCACCATTTGTACAATTTTCAATTTCTGATTGTGCATGGCGTTCTTTTTACTTCCTACTGCTTACTTCCTACTTTTTACTCTTTGAGAACTAAAAGGTTACGTCATACGGTTACGGTAACGATGCCCGTTTCGGTTATCGTCTATCGGTTACGTGTTTATTTAGTTTCTCTGGTTTCTCTGGTTTCTCTGGTTTATCTGGTTTATCTATTTCGCCCTGCTCCTTACCCCCTGCCCTGTTAGTCCTGAGCCTGTCGAAGGATTACTCCTCACTCCTCACTCCTTACTCCTCACTGTTTATTCTTTTTATTTAGTGCTTACTGCTTACTGCCTACTGCTTACTCCCCGCTCCTTGCCCCCTGCTCTTTGCTGGTTTACCTTTTCCTTTCTGACAATACACTATCTATTGAAAAGAGGCCTCCTCCTTTGATCGCAAGTGCAATGGCAATCCCTATAACCAGGATATGGAATTCAATCCCTTCACCTTTCTGATTTCCAAACCAGTTCATGAAAAATCCGTTTTGTATGTGATTCATGTATGCACATATGGCAATGGATATCCCTATAGCTGTTGCAAAGACCCTCGTCAGCAGACCTAAAACAAGACATATCCCTCCAAACAGCTCTGTAATCATAAGGACAATAACTAGAGAAACCGGGATATACATTTTTGTTGTGAATATATCTATTGTTTTTTCAAAGCCGGGACCACCGAACCACCCGAGAACCTTCTGGGCCCCATGGGGAAACATGACAATTCCCAGAGAAAGTCTTATTAAAAGGAGGTCTATACTCTTGTCTGTTTTTATTATAGACTTCCGCACAATTAATTACTTTATTAATTTTATTATCAGGAAAGAATTTAAAATATTTAATTATTGTGTAAAAATCTTTTTATGATTAGACTTCTTACAACTTCTAATAAATGCCTAGGTATAAAAGGTTTCATAATCCATTCATCAGCTCCTGCCTGTATGCATTCCCGCTTTTTAATTTCTCGAGATTCAGATGTAAGTATTATTATAGGTATGGACTTGTATTCATCTATGCTGCAGAGTGTTCTTATGAATTCAATTCCATCCATCTCCGGCATTTTGAGGTCGGTTATCACCATCTCAATCTTTGTAGTTTTTAATTTATCAAGTGCATCTTTCCCATTAACTGCCTTGATAGCATTATAGCCTGCTCTCTCTAATATAATTGCTACAAGTTCTCTAATGTAGTCCTCGTCATCTACTATCATTATAGTTTTTGATATAGTTGTATTTTTTACAGTACCTAACATGCTCTAACCTTTCATTCAATATATTTCATTAGATAGGTGGGCATATTGCATTTCTTTATCCTTTAAGTATATTTAAAGAAGAATCCCCTATATTTTTTTTATCATATTAATCATGACTTGTCTAATTAAATTATTATATTACCTTATAATTAAAACTTTAGATTAATTAAAAATAAAGGCACTTTACCCCGTTTAGAAAGTGTTGTTATTTTCTTCTAACGGAGGTTTACTTTTATTTTTAATTTTATGTATTAAAGTGTATGTACTTATAAATAAAATTAATCCTTCAGAAGAAAATGATTTATTGACTGTCTTTTGACTTGGCTAAACAAACTCGGAAAACGAGTTATAGCATTTTGCGATACTTGGTCTTCACATTACACACAGTTAGGAATTGAATAAGAATCTTATCTTTTATCTGAAATCAATGATCACTTTGAGAGAGCTTTTCTCTGCAGCCTTCTCAAATGCCTCCCTGGCTTCATTAAACGTGTATATTCCTGTTATGAGCGGTCTGACATCAAGTAGCTTTCTTGAAAGCGCATTTAAAGCAGGTTTAAAAGGACCGCATCTTGAACCGACCACGGCAAGTTCATCTGTAACAAGATGTGCAAGGTTCATCTCCCTGCCCTCTGTAACAGTGCTTTTCAATATGATTATTCCCATTGGCTTTATCAATTTTAAAGCCATTTCAAAACCGTCAGCAGAGCCTGTGGCATCAACCACTATATCGTAATTTTTTCCAATTTTTAAATCTTCTAGAATAAAGGTCTTTATATTCTTTTCTGTGGCAATTTTGAGTTTATTTTTATGCTTTCCGGTCAGACTTACATTATAGTTATAAAGACCGAAGACAAACGAAACAAGCAGCCCTAGCTTCCCGTCACCCATAACGAGTATCCTGTCATCAGGTTTGATGCTAACCTGTCTGGTAATCTCAAAGGCTGATGCCAAAGGTTCAATGAAAACCGCCTCTTCATCAGAGATGATCTCAGGAACCTCGAATAAATTGTTTAATGGCAGTGTAATATATTCAGCCATGGTACCGTCTTTATCAAGAATCCCAAGGACTTTTCTTCTCTGGCAATGATTCTTTAATCCTTTTAAACAGTATTCGCATATGCCACATGCACAGTTGATTTCACCTACAACCCTCCTGCCTGTCAAGCCCCTGTCTTTTCCATTTATCCTCTCTACCACACCAACAAACTCGTGTCCGATCACCCCTTTAAATCCCTTATATCCCTTTATGATCTCAAGGTCAGTGTTACAGATACCGGCCATACTTATCCTGATAAGCGCCTCGTTTTCCAAAGGTTCAGGCAGTGGATGATCTTCAACAAATCTAAGTTCTTTGTCAAAAACTACTGCTTTCATTTCCATACTGTTCCTGTTACATTCTAACGGAAATAATACAATATATCACATAACAATTCATTCCATCCAGACCGTGCAGACAAAATTAGTCGTTGTAGTTGTTTGAGTTTATTGCATCTGTATCGTAAAATAAATAATATATTTTGGAGGGAAAGGTTTTAAAATGTATAAAGCAATTATATTTTTATCACTGTATCTGTTTTTATTTTTACCTTTAGTTACTACTGCTGAGGACAATACTCCATTAAATAATCTTGTTGTAAGATTTGACCTTGAGAACCATACAATAAGTGGCATCTCAAGAATTTCCCTGCCTGAAGGACATGCTGCAGTTGTAAATATTTCCGGTCTGAAGGTTCTTTCCGCATCAGTCAATAATAAAGCAATCATAACAGAACCAGGTATTACAGCAATCAATTTTCAGCCAGAAGAAGCCAATGATGTTCTGGAAATTATTTACAAAGCAGTATTTGATTTTTTGCCCGAGACTGACAGAAGTAAGAATCCTGGTGTTGTAAAGGGGAACCTCATCAGTCCCGATGGAATAGCTCTCATTGACGGGTGGTACCCTTCTATAGAGGGAATCTCTAACTATAATCTAACTGCAATCCTGCCAAACGATTTCGAAGGAATATCGGAAGCTGAAGAAATAAAAATAATAGAAAAAACAGATGTAAGCAGAGAATTCTCTTTTACATTCCCTAATCCGATAGAAAAGGTAACGCTGGTCGCTGGAAGATACATAATAAAAAAAGACAGGCATAATAACACAGACATATTTGCGTATTTTCTTCCCAAGGATAGAGATCTTGCAAAAACCTATATAAAATATACAAAAAAATATATCGATATGTATGAAGGCCTTATCGGCAAGTATCCGTTTAAAAGATTCTCAATCGTTGAGAACATTTTACCAACAGGTTATGCCATGCCTACTTTTACACTTCTCGGGCAGGATATTGTCAGACTGCCGTTTATACTGGAGACCTCTTTAGGACACGAGATACTCCATCAATGGTTAGGCAATTCAGTCTATGTCGATTATGCAAGCGGGAACTGGAGTGAGGGGCTGACAACCTTCCTCTCAGACCACATGTACAAGGAAATTAAAGGTGCAGCATGGGATTACAGAAAACAGGCTCTTATATCATTTGAAAGTTATGTGATACCTGAAAACGATTTCCCATTGAAATCTTTCACAAATAGAACTGACAGGACGTCAGAGGCAATTGGATATGGAAAGTCCTTAATGGTATTTCATATGCTGAAAAATCTTGTTGGCGAGGAGATATTTTATAATTCGCTCGTACTATTTATCGAAAAGAATAAATTCAGACCTGCATCATGGAATGATATCAGGAACGCATTTGAAAAATCTTCTGGTAAAGATCTGGATTGGTTTTTCAAACAATGGACAGAAGAAAAAGGTGCTCCAGAAATCAATATACAGAATATTGAGGTAAAATACAGGGGCTCAAAAACTATAGTATCCTTTGAAATCCACCAGAAGGGGAAAAATTTCAAATTTCCACTTAATGTATTATTAAATCTAAGGGACGGCGAGGTCAAAAGAACATTTGAGATTGAAGAAGAATCAACTGTCATTGAGATAGAGACAGAGGGCATTCCAGTTAATTTGGTTATCGATAACAACTACGATATATTCAGAATACTTGCAGAGAAAGAGTTACCACCCGTAATTTCCAGGCTCCTTGGCGACAAGAATAAAATATTTGTTGTACCCCAGGGTAAAAGCGAAGAATATACAGCCTTATCAGAGTCTCTTAAAAATCACGGATTCACAGAGAAAAAAGAGGAAGATATAAAATATCTCGACTTGAATTCATCTTCACTCATTATTCCTGGTATAGAAACTGGAATCGTAAAAAGACTCTTCAGCAAACTAACAAAACAGCCTCAGGATTTTTTTCTAATTGTTAAAGAAAATCCGCTCAACAGCAATGGGGTAATAGCGATTATTGACGGTGCCTCAACAGAGGAACTCTCAGGATATATTAATAAGATTACTCATTACGGAAAATACAGCAACATTTCTTTTAAAGACGGGAAAAACACCTTGAAAACTGTAAACAGCAGCGATAAAGGCATACTTGCAGATATCAGCATAGATTATATCGGGGTCGAAGTCCCGCGTACTATTAATACTGCTGACATAATCGAAAAGGTAAAAAACAAGACCATAGTATATGTCGGTGAATCACACGACAAATTTGAACATCACCGTGTCCAGCTTGAAGTAATAAGGGAATTGCATGAAAAAAATAAAAATATAGCTATCGGCATGGAGATGTTTCAGAAGCCATTCCAGAAAGTACTTGATGATTATATTGAAGGGAGAATTGAAGAAAAGGAGTTTTTAAAGAAATCAGAGTATTTTAAGCGCTGGGGATTCAACTACAACCTGTACAGAGAAATTTTATTATATGCGAGAGAATACAAAATACCCGTTATAGCACTTAATATTAGCAGAGATATAGTATCCAAAGTCTCCAAAGAAGGCCTTCATGCACTTACAGAAGAAGAACTGAAGGAAGTCCCTGAAGACATTGATCTTACCGACATGGAATACAAAGAAAGACTAAAAGAAATCTTTGAACATCACAAAAACTCATGGAAGAAAAACTTTGACCTTTTTTATGAGGCACAGGTCCTATGGGACGAATCAATGGCACACAACCTTAATGAGTTTATTCAGAAGAATCCTGAATATCAGGTTGTTGTCATCGCTGGTGTGGGTCATTTGGCTTTCAGATCGGGAATACCTAAACGTTGCTACCGGCTTAATAATAAAGATTATTCCATCATTCTGAGCAGTGAGGACATAGAACAGGACATTGCAGATTTTGTCCTTTACCCCGTCCCTATTAAGCCGCCCAGGTCTCCGAAACTCGGAGTTATACTCAGGGAAGAAGAAGGGAAAGTGAAAATAACCAGCTTCATACCAGGCAGCATTTCAAAAAAGGCCGGCCTTAAAAAGAACGATATCATTTTATCTATCGATGATACAAAGATAGAGGGCATAGATGACATAAAGATATTCCTTGTCTTTAAAAAGAAAGGTGATGATATAACGGTCAAAGTCTCAAGACAGAGATTTTTATTCGGAGCAGTTGAGAAAGAATTCAAAATTACACTTTAACGAAAATATCTTTAAACCAATAAAAGGGCTCAAACGAGCCCTTTTATTTTTAAAATTCAATAATTCCCTGTCCTGCAACTTCTTTAGTAGCCAGGAGCCTCTTTTTTCTCCGGAGCCTTTGGTACCTCCGTACCCTCTTTTTGCTGCTCGCAGCCTATTGCCAGGCTCAGGGAAAGCATCATAATTAATGTTAGCAATAAAGTCCAAAATCTTTTCATTTAAATAACACCTCCTTTCATCTAGAAATCAAATAGATTAGATTGGCTGTTATATCTCCAGATAACAAAAGATATTATAATTTCTGTTTGACTTCTGTCAACATAAAATTCAGCTTATCTTCCTAAATCTGATTATAATTTCTTATGCACTTATAATAATAAATAGTACAAATTAACAGTAAAAATCTAAAAACGAAGACATTATATATAACTTGTCACTATCTCTTTATAGGAGTTATAATTCTAACTGATGAGAAAAACCCTTACTATTGCAGGATTTGACCCTTCAGGCGGTGCCGGGGTACAGGCGGATTTGAAAGTTTTTCATTCTCTCAAAGTATATGGACTTTCTGTCGTTTCATCTCTTACAGCACAGAATACAAAAGGGGTTTACAGTATTATTCCAGTAAATAACCAGTTTTTAAAAAAACAACTGACCGTTCTTCTATCAGACCTTAAGCCAGATGCTACAAAAATAAGCATGCTTTATAGTGAATCAAATGTTGATACTGTTGTAAAAATAATCAAAAAATACTCTCTTAAGAATATCGTTGTTGATCCTGTTATACTTTCTTCATCAGGCAAGAGACTCGCTGAAAAAAATACACCCTCAGCTATCAGAAAAAAATTGTTCCCTTTTTGTACAGTTGTAACTCCGAATATTTACGAGGCTTCTATTCTGAGCGGAATTAATATTAAAACTGCAATCGATGTAAAAAAGGCAGCAGTTCTTCTTAAGGATTCTGGAGCTGAGAATATAATAATAACCGGCGGCGATCTCGAAGAATTTGCTACTGATACATTTTACAGCGGGGAATTCCATTACCTGAAAAGCAAGAAAGTGAGCGGCAAGTTTCACGGTACCGGCTGTATGTTTTCAGCTGCAATTACGGCATTCCTTGCACAAGGATACAATGCAATGGAAGCAACCAAACTAACGAAAAAATATATGAAAGGGGCTTTCAGCAAATACATCCGTGCAGGCGGGAAGATGAGATTATTTAATATATGACCATTTTGATTGTCAGAAAAGCGATTTAACGAATTGATATTATAGGAAATATATAACCGCAAAGCCACAAAGGGCGCAAAGGTAAAGAAGCGAAAAGAAGATATTCCCATATGCCACGTTCGATAAAATATCTTTACGTGGCACATTGAAAACACTTATCCCTTCGGGAATATCCAAACTAAGGTGAACCCCGTAGAAATGATAAATTTCTTTACGTGGGTAAATTTGGAGATGAAACACATTTTTTAATTGGAAACCTGAAGCTTAAGAGTTTAAAATATCGATAATCGACTTCGACTCAGAAATAATATTATATATTCATAGAGTTCAAGGCGGGGGGCAATTAATATATGCCAAAAATAAAAACTTTTTATCGCTGTCAGTCATGCGGCTATTCAAGCCCAAAATGGCTGGGCAGATGTCCTGACTGCAGCAGCTGGAACAGCTTTGCTGAAGAAAAATCTGTTGAAGGATCACGGCAGACTTCATCCTTGCAAACTATCGGTAAAACCGAGCCGGTAGCTTTATGCTCTATTGAGGGTATTTCTGAAAAAAGAACACCCACAGGAATAAGTGAATTAGACAGGGTATTGGGGGGAGGTGTTGTTCCAGGATCTGTAATCCTCGTCGGTGGAGACCCAGGGATAGGTAAATCTACATTGCTGCTTCAGGCATTTTCAGGACTCTCACAAAGTCCTGGGAAAATGCTTTATGTCTCAGGGGAGGAATCACCACAACAGATAAAGATAAGAGCTGACAGGCTTTCAGTAAAATCCGACAATATAATCCTGCTCCCGGAAACTTCTCTCGAAGGCATATTGGATATAGCAATAAAAATCTCTCCAGATGCTATGGTTATAGATTCTATTCAGACTGTATATACTCAGGATCTTCTTTCAGCACCGGGTTCGATCGGCCAAGTCAGGGAATGTTCTGCAAAACTGATGCTGTTTGCAAAGCGTTCAAACATCCCAGTATTTATAGTAGGGCATGTAACAAAAGAGGGAACAATTGCAGGCCCTCGTGTTCTGGAACATATTGTCGATACCGTCCTGTACTTCGAAGGGGACAGGGGACACTCTTATCGAATCCTGAGAACAATAAAAAACCGTTTTGGTTCCACAAACGAAATTGGAATTTTTGAGATGTCTGATTCAGGTCTTATAGAGGTAGATAACCCATCGGAACTATTTCTTTCTGAAAGGCCACAGAGTGTTTCAGGTTCAACAGTTGTTGCAAGCCTTGAAGGTACAAGGCCTTTTATGGTCGAAATTCAGGCACTCGTTTCAGATACAAATTTCGGGATGCCGAGAAGAACTTCAATAGGCGTTGACTTTAATAAGGTAAACCTGCTGATAGCGATACTCGAAAAAAGGGCTGGCATGCATCTCGGAGGAATGGATGTTTTTATAAATGTAGTCGGTGGGCTGAAAATTATAGAGCCCGCTGTAGACCTTGGTATCATTGCCACAATAGCTTCTTCCGTTAAAGAAGTCCCGATAGACCCGGGAACCTTTGTTTTCGGAGAAGTAGGTCTTTCAGGAGAGATTCGGGCAGTTACACAGGCAGAATTGAGGATTAAAGAGGCATCAAAAATTGGGCTTAAAAAGGCGGTTATCTCTGCTGGTAATTCTGATAAGATAAAAAATGATTATGGCCTCAAAATAACAGGGGTAAAAGATGTTGAGGAATTTCTGGAAGTTATTCTTGGCTAGCCCACTTAATTTATAAATTCAACCAACATTTAATGTACACCGGAATGACACGATATGTTCGCTCATTCTCGTCCCGAGGTTTCGGGACTCCAAGGTTTTCACCGGTATATCATCAAAATCCCTGACTTCCGGCGAAAAAAGCCGCTCTCATACCATGTCATCCCTGTATCCTAGAAAATTTCGTGAATTATCTTGGCTAGTGTCGTTTTGAAAATAATCTCATTAACCCAAAAAAAGCATTTAAAACAGGTATTCATGCAGAAGTTATTGTTAAGTCTCCAGCCCTAAATCAACTGCAACCGTCTTTATTATTGATTCCTCGATAACTGTATTTTTAAATAGATACCCTTCCAGCAGTGCATTATCACAGATAGTGTTTATAATCCTTGGAATGCCTCTTGAATATTTATATATATCGGATATCGCCTGACCGGTAAATATATCATGGTTGCATCCTGCAATCATTAACCTGTGTTTTACATAATCTCTTGTGCTCTCTTCAGAGTATGCAGACAATAATATTCTGACCGCAATTCTCTGCTTAAGAGGTTCGTCAAGCGAAAGAACTTCCTCGAGTTCAGGAAGACCAAAAAAGACAAAATTGACCATCTTGCCTTCGGGGATTTCCATATTGAGTAATCCCCTGAACTCCTCCATAATCTCTTTTGAGTTCAACATCTGAACTTCATCCATGAGAACAACGGCCTTCCTGCCCTCTTCGTAAATCTCATAGAGCCTATTGTATATCTCGCTTAGCAGTTCTACCTTATTATCACGTACTTCTTTAACACCGAGTTGTATTGCAAATTTCTTTAATAACCACTCAGAACTGACGGATGAATGAATTATAACAAGCAGGGCAGCCTCGTACTTTTCTTCGTCAAGTTCTTCCAGCATTCTCCTAGCTAGTGTGGTCTTACCTGTACCGATATTACCGATAACCACAGCAAGACCTTTACGTGTGTCAACTGCATATTTTAGTTTTGTAAAGGCTTCTGACAGCTCAGGGGTATTATGATAAAAACGGCTATCAACAACATTCGAAAAGGGGTGTTCTTTTAGTTTGTAGTAGCCTAAATAATCCATATATTAAAGATACGAAACCCTATCCTTTCTTCCTTTCGGCCTCTGCACCTCTCCACCTTTGTCAATTTGCGTATTGACCTGATTTATCCTTTCAGAAACGTTTCTGAACTTAGCATTCCAGCCATATACTTCGGTATACAAATCCAATGCTTCCTTAAGATTATTATTTTTTTCATAGGCCTCTGCAAGGTCATACTTAAGGGCCCAGCAAGATTCGTCCTTATTGTCAATATCTTTAATAGCACTGCTGAATACGTCAATAGCAAGAGAATATAGCCCCTTCTCCATATAACAGACTCCTAGCATGGTCAAAGACTGGTTTAACCTTTTGGGGTCATTCCTCGCAGTCTGAAACTCCTTTATTGCATCATCGATCAATCCCATCTCCTTATATGCTATTCCAAGATTATAATGTGTTTCTGAGTCTTCTTCTCCAAGCTCTTTTTCGAGGCCCTTTTTGAATTCCTGAAAAATCTCCAGCACATCGTTATCAAGCTCAGGTTCAGGAATTTCCTCAGCTTCAACCAGATCCTGCTCGGTAAAAACAAAATCTTCAATCTCTACTGTTTCAGAAGGCTGCGTAATCTCTTCCTTTATTTCTTTTTCATGAACAGCATCAAAAGTAGCATTATCTTCTAATGCCATTTCAGGCATTTCATATGTTTCTTCTGGTATCTCGACAGTTTCAGGTATTTCAGATGTTTCGGGCACCTCTGTAATTTGGCCCAGATTGCTCAGCCTTTCATTTATCATTTTTTCGTCAGGGAAAATCGTGTGGAGCTTCTCAAGAATCTTTACTGCCTCCTGAATTAACCCCTGGCGTACGTAGAAGTCAGCCTCTGTAATTTCCTCTTGATAATCTTCTATATCCGGTATCTTTGTGGTGGTATCCGCAAATTCTTCTCTTGTTGGGAAATCATATGACTTTGGCTCCAATAACGAAGCTTTCGCAACTTCTGTCAGTCTGGGGTCTTCAGGATTTATTTCACAAGCATCCTTCAGACTTTTTTCAGCATTATCATTGTCTCCAATACGCTTATATAATTCGTTCAATATAAGGCATTCTGTTATAGCTAGCTCTTTATCAGAACTTTCCAAGTAAATAGATTTTAATCTGATATGAAGCTCAATATTGTCAGGCTCTTTAACTTTCATTCCTTCAAGAAGTTTTATTGCCTCATTTAACAGCCCATATCTGGAAAAAATATCAGCTTCAGTAAAAATCTCTCCTACGGTTTTATCTCCTATGATTGAAACGTCTTCAGTAACAGCATCCCTTTCAACTTCTGGTTCTTGGATAAACTTTTTCTCAATCTCTGGCCCGGTAACAACTTCTTTCTCAATCTCTGGCTCGGTAGCAATTTCAGCGAGCTTCCCTCTGAGGTACTCATCATCTGGTGTTATTTCGATAGCCTCACTGTAAAAAGCCTGTGCTTCGTTATCCATGCCTCTTTCACTAAATACGTCGCCTAAAGATTTAAGTTCAGCTACAACCTGCTCAGTTTCATCAAGCTGCCTGTAAAGTGATATGAGCCTTTTACCTGTTTCAATAGGATCGATTCCCTTGAAGGATTTAAGAAGCTTTATGGCATCTTCGTATTTCTCATCCAGGATCATATCATCCAGAACCGGAAGATATTCAGCCCATGCCTTTTCTTTCAAACCGTCTTTAAAATATATCTCGCCGAGAAGTCTTCTGCACTTTATATTTGTAGGTTCTTTCGCTGTTATCTTTTTGAGGTAATCTTTTGCATCATCAGTATTACCCTTAATCAATGAGAGTTCAGCGCATCTAAGAATTACATCTGCATCCTCAGGGAAAAGCGTACTTACCTCTCTCATATTATCAATCGCTTTATCTATGTTTCCTGTCTTCTCGTAGAGATAGTTTATACCAAAAATGGCGTCTTTATTTGAAGGCTGAAAATCAAGGACTTTCTGATAATATCCTTTTGAATTCTGGATATCACCCTTTTCATCATAAAGTCTGGCTATTTGGATATACTCTTTTGCAGCATCAGACTTAAGCCCTTCCTTTAAAAAAATCTCTGCAACCTTGTTACGGAGAGGAATATTTGAGGGAGAAAGTGAAAGTATCTTTTCATAGATATCGAGAATCTGGTCTTTTTTCCCAATCTTAACCATGCTGTCAGCAGTAGCAAGATAATATTTTATTGCATCATTTATAAGACCCTTTTCCTCGTTTAATTCTCCCAGGGTATATAAGGAATCGATATCGTTTGAGTTGATATTCAGCACCTTTTTATAGAGTGCTAATGCCTTAAGGGAAAAGCCTTCATGCCTGAAAAAGTTTGCAGCCTTGTGAAGGTATTCTATAGCGATCTTCTTATCGCCTTTTTTTAAATAAAGGTCTCCTATAACATTATAGGTATTTCCATCAGGAGATTCCTTGAGAAGCTTACCCCATTCAGTAATAGCCTTATCAATCTGCCCTTTGGCAAGATACTTCTGGGCTTCTTTCATTATGGAAGTTTTATCAGCCATTTGATTATGTTTAAATATTATCTCATACAGCAAATAAGTGTCAAATGATTCGACTATCTTAAACCCTCATTTTAATTAAATTATGTATAAGTTTAAAGGTTATTAACCTTTCTTGACTTACAATTATTTACTCGGATAAGATATTTATTCAGGATGACTTTATGAAGATAGCAATTGGTTGTGATCATGCCGGTTTCGGGCTGAAAGAGCATATACTGTTTTTACTTAAAAGTCTAAATATTGATTTTATAGACTGCGGCACAAACAATAAAGAATCTGTTGATTACCCTGATTTTGGCAGAAAAGTTTCTGAACTCGTTTCATCCGGCAGCGTTGAAAAAGGCATATTGATTTGTGGCACCGGAATCGGAATGTCAATGGTCGCAAATAAATTTCCAAACGTAAGGGCATCCTTATGCAATGACCTCTTTACAGCGAAAATGAGCCGTCTTCACAACGATGCCAATATCCTTGTTATCGGGGGGAGAATAGTAGGAAAAGACCTTGCTACCGAAATAGTTAAACTATGGCTAAACACGCCTTTCGAAGGAGAAAGGCACCTGAGAAGAATCAATAAGATCAAAGAGATAGAGGAAGATATTAATATAAGTGGAAATTGATAATCTCAAAATAAGTGACTCACAAGTTTACGATGCAATTCAAAAGGAAATAAGCAGGGAGCATGAGAAAATAGTGCTTATTGCATCTGAGAATTACGTAAGCAAGGCTATCCTTGAAACTCAAGGTTCTATTTTTACAAATAAATATGCTGAAGGTTATCCAGGAAAGAGATATTACGGTGGCTGTGAATATGCTGATATTGTAGAAAACCTCGCCATTGAAAGGGCAAAAAAGCTCTTCGGTGCAGAACACGCAAATGTTCAGCCTCATTCCGGCACACAGGCTAATATGGCAGTATACTTTTTAATGCTTAAGCCCGGAGACACGATTCTCGGTATGGACCTGAACCATGGAGGCCATCTATCACATGGAGCACCTGTGAACTTCTCTGGTATTTTCTACAGGAATATTCCTTATGGTGTTGACAAGAAAGGATATATTGATTATGACGAAGTCAGGAGGCTTGCACTTGAACACAAACCACGCATGATCGTTGTAGGTGCCAGTGCTTATTCAAGAACCATTGATTTCAGTATCTTCTCTGAAATATCTAAAGAAATCGAAGCATATCTTATGGCTGATATTGCACATATCGCTGGATTGATTGCTGCCGGTTTACATCCGTCACCAATCCCGTATGCCGACTTTACAACAACAACAACTCACAAGACAATGAGAGGCCCCCGTGGTGGAATGATAATGTGCGGGGCAGAATATGCAAAAGCAATAGACAAAATGATATTTCCTGGGATACAGGGAGGCCCTTTAGTTCATGTTATAGCAGCAAAGGCTGTTGTTCTGAGAGAGGCCATGAGCGAAGATTTTCGCCTCTACCAGAGAAGAGTTGTTGATAATGCGAAAAGGCTTTCTGAAGAACTTATTAAAAAAGGTTTCAAAATAATTTCAGGCGGGACAGACACTCACCTTATGCTTGTTGATCTTACAAATAAAGACATTACAGGGAAAGATGCTGAATCTGCGCTTGACAAAGCAGGAATAACCGTGAATAAAAATACAATACCTTATGATAAAAGACCTCCAGCAATAACAAGTGGAATACGCCTCGGCACTCCTTGTGTGACAACACGCGGCATGGGCCCGGCTGAAATGGTTGAAATAGCCGATCTGATTTCATCGGTTATAAACAACAGTACAGAACCCGAAACCATTAATGCCAATGCAAGGAGGGTCAAGGAACTCTGTGACAGTTTCCCTATTTATAAATGAAAATTGGTTGGAG
>CAYFQB010000054.1:0-11567 GCA_964345225.1 uncultured Nitrospiraceae bacterium
CTAATTTCATGGTATCTTGTTGCTGCAATGTTTATAATTGCCATTGTGCCAAGGGTTGAAGCAGGGTTTTCTCCGTCAGAGATAATAGATATGCAGTCGGCTCTTACCGAAAAAACAGACAGGGAGGCTGATTTAGAGAAGATACAGAAGGTAATTGAGACCAAGGCAGTCAGTAAAAGGCTTAAAGCATTAGGATTCAGCCAGGAGGAGATAAATAAGAGATTGGCTAATCTCAGCGACCGTCAGCTTCATCAACTTGCCTTGAAGATAGATGATTTAAAGGTAGGAGGCAACGACGCACTTGGCGTAATTATAGCCCTCCTTATTATAGCGATATTAGTAGTTTTTCTTTTACAATTGACCGGACACAGGGTCATAGTAACAAAATAATAAATAAGATAAATAAGGGACACTTCCCCTATTTTCAAAGTTTCTTATTAAAGTTATAAAAATAGTGAAAATTAGGGAAGTGTCCCTATATTTTTGAGGAGGTATTTTTGAGATTGCTTCGCACCGAAACTTCGGGACTCGCAATAACAGTCCTGGCAACATGCTTTTTTATTCTGATGTCATGCACAACAAAATATAAGCCTATAGATTTTGCTGATGCTGTAATGATAGAGAATATCCCGTTTTTCTCACAGGATGAATACCAGTGTGGTCCGGCTTCTCTTGCTGCTGTTCTTAACTATTGGGGAGTAAAGGTATCTCCTGAAGAGATCGCAGAGGAGATTTACAGCAAATCAGCAAGGGGGACATTGGATATAGATATACTCTTATACGCACAAAAAAATGGATTGAATGCACTACAGTACAGTGGTGACATAGGTGACCTGAGGGAAAATATAAAGTCGGGGCTGCCGGTTGTTGTACTTGTTGATTATGGTTTTTATGTCTATCAGGCAAATCATTTTATGGTTGTAGTTGGTTTTAATAAAAAAGGCGTATTTGTAAATTCAGGCAGGGAGAGAGAGAAGTTTATTCCTGAGGAAGATTTCATAAAATCATGGAAAAGGACAGATTTCTGGACACTGCTAATAAAATAGGGACACTTCCCATATTTTCCTATTTACTGAAAATAACTCTATGCTCCATGCTATTTGCACTTTGCAATTTTTCTTGCTCAATACCCAGAATCATTGTGCTCGATGATCCCCTCACTCCTGAAGAACATTTAAATCTTGGAGTTACATATGAGAGGAAGGGTGAGTTTGAGAATGCTCTGAATGAATACAAAAAGGCATCAGAAGAGCTGCCCATTGCTTATTTATATATCGGTAACATATATTTTCAGAAAGGGCAGCTTGATAATGCAGAGAAATGCTATAAAAAAGCGATAAGAAAAGATCCTGAAAATGCCGATGCATTAAACAATCTTTCATGGCTTTATTACATAAAGAAAGAGAATCTCGATGAAGCCGAAGCCATGGTCATGAAAGCGATTGAACTTAATCCTTCGAAAGAAACTATATACAGGGACACGCTTGAAAAGATAAAGTTAATTAAATAAACCCGGTATACTTCTCCTATTTTCAAAAAAAAGGGGAAGTGTACCTAAGAGTCTTTCATTCGTATGTTCTCATATTTTAAAATATCAAGAAATAAAGAGAGGTTTAATTATGCTTTCTGAAAGGGCAAAGAAGATCAAACCATCACCCACGCTTGCGATTGATTCAAAGGCAAAATCCATGAAGGCCTCCGGAATTGATATTATAAATTTTGGTGTAGGTGAGCCTGATTTTGATACTCCGGAAAATGTAAAAGAGGCTGCTTTTAAGGCCATTAAGGATGGGTTTACGAAATATACTCCTGTAGGAGGGATAGACGAATTAAAGGAAGCAATAGCTGACAAGCTGCTGAAAGACAACGGATTATCTTATAAAAGGGAAGAGATAATAGTTTCATGTGGTGCTAAACACAGCCTTTATAATATTGCACAGGCTCTATACGGACCCGGTGATGAGGTGATAATCCCTTCTCCTTACTGGGTGTCATATCCAGACCAGGTCTTACTGAATGATGCTGTGCCTGTTTTTGTAAAGACTTACGAATCCGATTTTTTTATGGTTAGGCCTGAGGTTCTTGAGGATTGCATAACAGCTAGGACAAAGGCGCTTATACTGAATTCTCCGTCAAATCCTACTGGACTGACATATGATAAAAAGGCTTTAGAAAAAATAGCAGAGGTGGCTCTCAGACATAATTTTTATATCGTTTCAGATGAAATTTATGAGAAGCTGACTTATGACGGTATACAGCATATAAGCATTGCATCTTTGGATAAAGATATAAAGTCCAGAACCATGGTAGTTAACGGTCTTTCCAAGTCTCACGCAATGACGGGATGGAGAATAGGTTATACCGCAGGACCAGTTGAGATAATAAAGACTATGACTAATATTCAGAGCCAGTCAACGTCAAACCCTAACTCAATTACTCAAAAAGCCGCTATAGAAGCCTTAAAAGGACCTCAGGACTTTCTAAAAAGGATGCTTGAAGAATTTGACAGGAGAAGGCGCTATCTTGTAGCCGACCTGAATTTAATGAAAGGTATAAGCTGTATCATGCCTACCGGGGCGTTTTATGTATTTCCAAATACTTCAAAGATCTACGGCAGGAAATTTAAAGACAGAGAGATAAAATCTTCTGCTGACCTTTCACTTTATCTTCTTGAAGAGGCAAATGTTGCGCTGGTTCACGGAGAGGCTTTTGGGGATGATAATTATATAAGACTTTCATATGCTACATCACTAGAGGACATTAGAAGGGCAGTTGAAAGAATAAATGAGGCGCTAAACAAACTCCAGGTATAGAATATTCATGCTTGAGTCATTTTATAAATTTTTTGGAAGCACTTTTAACAATTATAATTGAATAATAAGGAAAAAGTATCAGGGGTATGGTGTCAGCTTTATTCCACTCAGGTTACGTGTCATTAATTGGAAGGCCGAATGTCGGCAAATCAACGCTTCTGAATGTTTTACTCGGGCAGAAGGTAGCTATTGTAACTGAAAAACCACAGACTACAAGAAACAGGATTCTGGGTATAAAGACATATGCTGATGCACAGATTATATTTATAGATACCCCAGGAATACACAAGCCGAGGCATATGCTCGGTGAAACAATGGTCAGATCTGCTAAGAAACTGCTGAGAGAAATAGATCTTGTTATATTAGTTACCGAAGCTGGTTATTCAACTAAGCCTGATGAAATTATTATCGAATCTCTTAAGAAAGTTGACAAGCACGTAATACTTGTAATCAATAAGATCGATAAGGTAAAGAAGACAGAATTACTGCCAATGATTAACAGATACAAAAATCTCTTTGATTTTAAGGAAATTATTCCGGTATCTGCAATTAAGCAGAATGGAATTGATATACTCCTGAAGAATATATTGCAATATATTCCATCAGGACCTAAATATTACCCGGATGAAGTTTATACCGACCAGATCGAGAGATTTATGGTTGCTGAGATAATAAGAGAAAAGATTATGGAAAAAACATCACATGAAATACCATATTCAGTTGCAGTAGATATTTATAAATGGACCGAGCGTAATGACGGGGTGATATTTATAAATGCTAATATTTATGTTGAAAGAGAAGGACAAAAAGGTATAATAATAGGGAACAAAGGTAAGATGCTTAAACTGATAGGCACCTTGGCGCGACTGGATATAGAAAAGCTGCTTGGAACAAATGTCTTTCTTGAGTTATGGGTAAAAGTCAAAAAGGGATGGCGGGATAATAGAGAGCTTCTGAGAGAATTAGGGTACATATAAAATGTTGATAGAAATGAAGGTTGAAGGGCTCCTCTTTGATCCGAGAAGTAATATGTATATACTTTTGCTGAAGGGCCTTGATGGCAGTAATACGCTTCCGATATGGATAGGTAAACCGGAAGCAGATTCAATTGCACTTGCTCTCGGGAAAGTAGCTACGCCGCGTCCACTTACACATGACCTTGTTAAAAATATTACTGACAGGCTCAGAGTTAAAATAACAAAGATTGTAGTTACCGAGATTATTGATAACACATATTATGCACTTATCTATCTTAACGACGGTAGAAAGGAAACTTTAATTGATTCAAGACCCAGTGATGCTATTGCTGTTGCCCTGAGGGCAAATGCCCCGATATTTGTTGAGGAAAATATAATAGGCACAAGAACAGCAGATGAGCTTGATGAATGGCTGAAAAATCTGAAACCTGAAGATTTCGGAAATATTATGTAATGCTTCAGAGAACCGAAGGAATCGTCTTAAAGACCAGCCCTTTTGGTGAAGCTGATCTTATCGTTACATTCCTGACCAGAGACTACGGTATTTTAAAGACATTCGCAAAAAGTCCGCGCAAAATTAAAAGCAGATTCGGCAGCAGTCTTGAACCTCTTACATATTCAAAGATTTCTTTCTGGGGCAAGGAGGATGCATCGCTGCCGCGTCTGACCCAGTCAGATATCATTAATTCTTTCCATTCCATAAGAAGTGCACTGGAATGTTTTTTGAAGGTCTCAGAGATCATAGAATTGACTCTGAATTTTATACCTGAAAGGGAAGTATGCAAAAAAGTCTATTCACTTGTATTAAATACATTACATGCAATTGAGGATGACTGTAATACGGGACTGCTAATAATCTATTATAAACTAAAGCTTCTTGAGGCCGTAGGATACTTGCCGAAACTCAAAGACTGTGGCAGATGCGGTAAGGAAGGAGATGCTTTTTATATTTCCCATGGAACAGTACTGTGTGAGAATTGTTCAAAAGGATCCGGTTCATCTTTCAGGATTTCCACCGGAACTATAAATCTTTATTTAAATTTGCTAAACTGGAGTCCGGCGAACATAAGGCGTATAAAACCAACAGAGGTACTTATTCTGGAGCTTTCAACTTTAATCAATGAACATATTAAATATATAACAGAGAAGGATCTCAGATCTAAAAGATTTGAAATATCTCTGACCTGAAGGGAAAACCCTTAGAAAATAAAGGATTTATTTTACGGTGTAAAATTCCTGAACAATTTATGATGCTCGGAGTTTTTCCTCCTCTTCCTGTAAGGTCTTGCAATCAATACACATTGTAGTAACAGGCCTTGCTGCGAGCCTTTTTATATCGATCTCCTCTCCACAATCTTCACAAATACCGAAAGTTTTTTTCTCTATTCGGTCAAGCGCCTCATCAATCTTTTGCAAAAGACGCTGTTCTCTTTCCCGAAGCCTGAGCATGAAGTTTCTGTCAGTTTCTGCAGTTGCCTGGTCGCCGAGGTCAGGAAAGACTGTCTGTCCAGGAAGTTCATTTAAAGCCATCTCAGCTTCATTCAGAAGAGATGTCTTCTGGCCGAGAAGCTCCATTTTAATCTTATGGATCATTTTATCTCTAATAGAACCATAGCTCGTTTTCTTCTTTTTTGTCTTTGAAGCAGATATGGACGCAGAGGTTTCTTTAGGTTTTGAAGCAGTACCCTTTTGTTTTGACAGAGTAGCAGGTTTTCTTGTCTTTACACCTGTCTTTTTAGATGAAGATTTAATTTTTGCACTTTTTACAGTGGAATATTTTGCAGATTTAGAACTTTGCTTTTTTGTAGTTTTAGTAATTTTAATCTTAACCATCACAACTCCTGTTTGAAATTTAATTAGCCTAACAAAATATCTTGATGTTAGTCAAGGATACATAAAAGTATATTATATTTTATGGATAATGGATAATAAAAATGCAGTTTAAAAGACAATAGAAGATATTTTAAAAACAATGTTTATGTGATCGTATGTACTTTATTAGAGCCTGTCTGCTCAATTCGTTAATGTCTATAAATTTAATGCCTACACCGTTATTTTCGTCATTATAATCCGAGAAGTTTACATGTACGATTTCTCCAAGTATTTTTAATGGTTCTTCAAGGCCCGGCACATGAAGAAATAAACTCACTTTAGAACCTTTTTCGTAACGTTTGTTGGTATTTAAAAACATTCCACCATTGCTGACATTTTTTGTATATTCGGTAATAAATTTATCGTAGTCTTGATATGTAACCTTAAGGATTATATTACATCTTTTATCTGTTCGCTCGTCACTATAATAAAATTCTTTTTTCACAATCGATGACATATCGATTAACGAACTGCAGGAGGGACATGGTATTTCAGAAAGTGGATTTTGCTTTATATATGCTGCATTGATGATATCATTACAATGAGGACATCGGTATTCTTCCCTTTTAACTGTCTGTTCTGAAGTATCAGTTTCTTTTTTATCAGGCTGATTTTCAAAATTGTCAGGCATAAATTATATTAATTAATATTTATAATTATTTCAATTATTAGTATATATTAATAATATTTAATATTGAATTAATATATTATTACTTATTATATTTAAAAAGGCAGTTTTACAATTAACCCAAAAAATGTATTTTAGGGTTTAATTATACTGTTTAAAATCGAGTATTTATAACTGATGTATGAAGACTGTCCTAAAAGTTGCCATATTCATTATCAACCATTATGATAGCAGAGACCTAATAAAAGTTTTTGATTTTGTAGATATTTATATAATTAGTCACGGGGCAGGGGATAGGGTATAATTAAAACAATATGTCTGACAGATTGGTTATCATAGGCGGAGGTCTTGCAGGCTCAGAGGCTGCATGGCAGGCAGCCAGAAGAGGTGTAGAGGTTTTATTGTACGAAATGAGGCCCCAAAAAATGTCCGGGGCTCATGGAACGGGAATGCTAGGAGAGCTTGTATGTTCTAATTCCCTCAGGTCTAATGACCTTTATAGTGCGCCAGGACTTTTAAAAAAAGAACTATCCATGGCTGGTTCCCTGATCATGGAGGCAGCATATGCATCAACTGTACCTGCAGGTTCAGCTCTGGCTGTTGATAGGATTCTTTTTGCAGAATATATTACAAAGAAACTTTCAAATAATTCGAAAATTAAAGTATTTAGAGAGGAAGCAATCAGGGTGCCTGACACTTTGGCCATAATTGCAACGGGACCACTTACATCAGAATCCATGACAAAATCTCTGTCTGCACTGTTTGGTGGTGACTACCTCTATTTTTACGATGCAATATCCCCGATAATCGAAGCTGAATCTATTGAATATAAAAAGGTATACAGAGCCTCCAGATATGGTAAAGGGGGAGAGGATTATCTTAACTGTCCCATGACAAATGACGAGTACAAAAATTTTTATAATGCTCTTATAGAGGCTGACAGATTAACGCCAAGAGTCTTTGAAGAAGAAAAGGTTTTTGAGGGATGCATGCCAATTGAAATAATGGCAGCAAGAGGTCTGGATACAATAAGATTTGGACCAATGAAGCCTGTCGGCCTGCCTGATCCATATACACGGTCTGAACCTTACGCAGTTGTTCAATTGAGAGCAGAAAACAAGGAGATGACTGCATATAATATGGTCGGCTTCCAGACAAGACTGAAATGGCCTGAGCAGAAAAAGGTTTTCAGAATGATCAGGGGACTTGAAAATGCAGAATTCTTGAGGTTCGGGAGCATTCACCGTAACACGTTTATAAATTCACCGCTCTTCCTTAATAAAGATCTGACTTTTAAAAAAAGGGATTCTCTTCTTATTGCTGGACAGCTTTCAGGGGTTGAAGGATATATCGAATCAACGGCAATGGGACTAATTGCTGGTATTAATGCATCTTTAAAGATGAAATGCAAAAATGTAATTGAAGTGCCACGTTCAACCGCTCACGGTGCTTTGATAAATCATATTACTGAATCAGAAAGCACTAATTTTCAGCCAAGCAATATAAACTTCGGGTTATTCCCTTTACCGGAAGAATCTACTGGAATAAAGGATAAGAGAATCAAAAGGAAAGTTATTGTGGAAAAGGCCATTAAGGACTGGAATAGTTATATTGATATAATAGAGCGGATAACCTGATCGTGAAAAAACTTATAGACAAATTCATAAAGTATCTTGAGGTTGAGAAGGACGCTTCAAGACATACACTAAGGGCTTACAGTAAAGATCTTGAAGATTTCAGTGAATTCATTAAAAAGAAACCGGAAGATATCGATTTAATAGATATAAGGGGTTTTGTTGCACAACAGATTAAAAGCAGGTTAGATAAAACAACTGTGAGCAGAAAGCTCGCAACTGTCAGGTCATTTATTAAATTTTTATACAGGGAAGGATACATAAAATCCAATCCCGCAAAACTTGTTCCGAGCCCGAAAACATCAAAACTTCTACCTAAATTCCTTTCAGTAGATGACGTATTTTCTCTTATAGAAAAACCTGAAGGTATTGGATATATTCAAGTGAGAGACAGGGCTATTCTTGAGCTACTGTACTCAAGTGGATTAAGGGTAAGCGAGATTGCAGGACTTAATGTTGATGATATTAATATAAAGGAAGGATTGGTAAAAGTCAGAGGGAAGGGTAAGAAGGAGCGCATATTGCCGATTGGCTCCAAAGCTATCGAGGCATTGAGATCATATATGGTTGAGAAGATAATTCTTAAGAAGAGGGACAGGGCGATTTTTCTTAACAGGATGCATACTAGATTGTCAGAAAGGAGTATAAGAAGAATAGTTGTAAAATATGCAAAAATGATAGGCATAAATGGCATGATAGGCCCGCATACACTGAGACATACATTTGCATCGCATTTATTGCAGGCAGGTGCTGATTTAAGGATAATCCAGGAACTTCTTGGACATTCATCTTTATCAACAACACAGAAGTATACACATATTGATGTGACTCACCTTATGGATATTTATGATAAGGCGCATCCTCTTTCTTATAAAGATAGGGAAGACAAATAAGGGTTATAGTAAAATGCAGAATACAGAATACAGAATGCAAAATGCAGAATGCAGAATATAAATCTTATCGTGAATCTCTAAGAGGGTCTATGAAAAGGTCGGTACGAATTATATCTTTTATCGTGCTGTTTCACACTCGAACCCTTTTATATTATGTAATGACAGAGCATATCAATTTTTTGTAAAATAAATATAAAAAAACAGAAGGTAAAATCATGTTTCAAGCAACTACAATATTGTGTGTCAGAAAGGATGGAAACGTAGCGATAGGTGGTGATGGTCAGGTTACAATGGCAAACACTATACTTAAGCAGAATGCCAGGAAGATAAGAAAGATGTATGAAGACAGAGTCGTTGCAGGTTTTTCGGGAGCCACTGCGGATGCCTTTACTTTATTCGAAAAATTTGAAAGTAAGCTGGAATCGTATAGAGGAAATATAACAAGGGCAGCTGTAGAACTCGCAAAAGACTGGAGAACAGATAAGATTCTTCGTAGACTCGAGGCACTTCTTATAGTTGCAGATAAAGATCATACCTTCATTATTTCAGGCAATGGAGACGTAATTGAACCTGAGGAAGGAATTGCTGCGATAGGTTCAGGGGGCGCCTTTGCACAGGCTGCTGCTAGGGCACTCTATGAAAACACTGAACTTACTTCAAGGGAGATAATAGAAAAGTCAATGAAAATAGCATCGGATATCTGTGTATACACTAATGCACAGATTAATATTGAGGAGTTAATATAAAATGGACAGCCTTACACCGCGAACGATTGTTTCAGAACTTGATAAATATATAATTGGACAGAATAAAGCCAAAAAGGCAGTAGCGATAGCTTTAAGGAACAGATGGAGGAGACAAAAACTTTCTCCTGAATTGAAAGATGAGGTCCTGCCGAAAAATATATTAATGATAGGGCCTACAGGAGTTGGCAAGACAGAGATATCAAGAAGACTGTCAAAATTGGCTAATGCACCGTTTTTAAAGGTAGAGGCCTCAAAGTTTACAGAGGTTGGATATGTTGGCCGTGATGTAGAGTCAATGGTAAGAGATCTAACCGAGATATCAATTAATATGGTCAAAGATGAGCACCTCGAGAAGATAAAGGAAAAGGCAACGGTACTCGCTGAAGAGAAACTGCTCGATCTTCTTTTACCTCAACCAAGGTTATTAAGGTCAACCGAAATAGATGAAGCAGAGAGGGAAAAGAACAGGGAGACAAGAGAAAGGCTGAGAGAACAATTGAAAAGCGGAAAGCTTGATTCAAGATACGTAGAGATAGATGTTAGAGAGAAGATAATGCCCTTTGGCGTAATCTCCAATGTAGGACTTGAAGAGATTGAAATAAATCTTAAATCTATGCTCGGTAATCTTCTTCCTGAAAAAGCAAAAAGAAAAAAGGTAAAGGTTCCGGAAGCATTGATATTGCTTGAACAGGAAGAATCTGACAAACTGATTGATATGGATAAGATCAAAAAAGAAGCTTTGGAAAGAGTTGAACAGAGCGGGATAGTTTTTATTGATGAAATTGATAAAATCGTAGCAAAGGGGTATAGTCATGGACCTGATGTTTCCAGAGAAGGTGTACAGCGCGACCTGCTGCCTATAGTTGAGGGCTCGACAGTTATTACAAAATACGGACCTGTTAAAACAGAGCATATACTTTTTATAGCTTCAGGAGCTTTTCATACAACCAAACCTTCTGACATGATACCCGAGCTTCAGGGAAGATTTCCAATCAGGGTTGAACTGGATGCACTTGGTAAGGACGAATTTGTGAGAATACTCACAGAGCCATATAATGCACTTATAAAACAGTATACAGCCCTTCTGGAAACAGAGAATGTTAGTATTGAATTTACAGAAGAATCGATTAATGAGATCTCAGAGATTGCCTCTCATGTAAATGATAAAACAGAAAATATAGGTGCAAGGAGACTTCACACAGTACTTGAGAAGCTACTCGAAGACATATCTTTCGAGGCCCCTGATAGGAAAAACGGCATATTAAAAATAGACAGAGAATATGTGAGAGATAAGTTAAGCGAAATTGTCAAAGACGAGGATTTAAGCAGGTACATATTATAGACTTCGGTTAGAGGGAGATTCGCATCAGAATATTCTTATTTTTTTTGGCCTTTTTACTTTTATTATCATCATGCTCAACTGTCCATTATGAAGCATATCCAGAGACATCCTATAAAAGGACTTATGCGATTGCATCATGGTATGGTCCAAAATTCCATGGCAGGCCAACGGCATCAGGTGAGATTTTCAATATGTATGAATACACATGTGCTCACAAGGTATATCCGTTTGGCACAATGGTTAAAGTCACCTATTTAAAAAACGAAAAGACGGTCGAATGTGTGGTAAATGACAGGGGTCCTTTTGTTAAAGGAAGGGATATTGACCTTTCATATGCTTCCGCAAAAAGGATCGGTTTAATAGGTCCGGGAACTGGCAGGGTTTTACTAGAGGTGCAGGGAAGGAATAACTCCTATATAAAGAGAGTAAAGGTTCAGACATTCAAAAAAACAGGCCCTTTTGCCATACAGGTTGCATCCTTTAAGGATGGTATTAACGCGATAAGACTGAAAGCAGTTCTTAAGCTAAGATACAGTAACGTATATATTCAGGAGGCAAATATAAGAGGCACAAAATATCACAGAGTAATAATTGGCGATTTCGAAAATTTCAATAATGCAATCTCCCTTGCAGAACAGTTGGGCCAGGAGGGATATCAAACA
>CAYFQB010000055.1:0-6876 GCA_964345225.1 uncultured Nitrospiraceae bacterium
TCTATTCTGGCCATAGGCGTATTCAAGCACTATAAAGCATATGATATCCTTGCCCAGACACGTATGAAATTAGAAATATTGAACGAGATGTCCGCAGGCATAGCCCACGAAATCCGTAATCCACTGACTTCTATTAAAGGGGCTTCAAAACTTCTGGCAGATAAATTAAAAAATAATGATAATCCAGAAGACCATGAATATCTTAATATTGTAAATGAAGAAATTGAACGCCTTAACAATATCCTTGTCAACTTTCAAAACTTTACCAGACCATTAAAGATAGAGAAGGAGTTAGTATCTATAAATGAGTTAATTCAGAAAACGGTTAAATTTGCTGAAATTGACACATTGAATATAAGGATAAGACAGGACTTATACAGAGATTTGCAAATGGTTCAGGCTGATGCTTCTCATATGAAACAGGTCTTCTTAAACCTGATAAAAAACTCTGCGGAAGCCTGTGATCCAGATGGTGAGCTAGTGATTAAAACCGAATACATCTCTCCCTGGGTGAAGATTAGTTTCTCGGATAACGGACCTGGTATTCCAGGCGAATTAATTAACCAGATCTTTGAGCCGTTTTTTACTACAAAACCATCAGGAATAGGAATGGGTTTGGCTATATGCCAAAAAATTATCCAGACACATAATGGCAGAATAGAAGCAAATAATATATTGCCTAAAGGCACACAGTTTTCTATACTTTTACCTGTATTGCAAAATTAACAACTATTTCAGGCCAAGTTGTTAAGTGTACTTCAGGACCCTCTAGAACAAAATAAAAGAATACGGTTTATAAGTTTATAACTGTGCAATCCTGTTCGCACACAACAGTCAAACATATACAGCTCAATTCACACCTGACTGAATGATTTTATATGAATCTTTTCTAAAAACCTAATAATTACACAGACTTATTAAAAATCTTTTTTGGTTGCTTCACCTGGCATGGTGTTTGTAATTGTAATAAAAAGTATATAGAAAGAAACGGGCTTTTTATATCTAACAATTATTTTATGGGGTTTAAAAATGCAATTTATAGGTCTAGATGCAGGTTCTGTTAGCGTTAAAGTCGTCGTATTAGATGAAAACGGAAAAAAGCTTTCTGAAAGCTATAAGAAGCATCTGGGCAACCCTTTAAAAGTAGCGTTTGAATCTCTCAAAGAGGCATCTGTCGGTAGAGGTAATTTCTCTTTATCAGTCACAGGCTCAACAGGCAGGCTCTTAGCATCTATACTAGGAATTAAGCCAATAAACGAGATAGTTGCTCAGGCATATTCCATAAGAAAGCTTCACCCGCATATCAAGAGTGTTATTGAGATGGGGGGCGAAGATTCAAAGCTTATAATACTTGAGGATGGAATAAAATATTTTAATATGAACTCTGTATGCGCTGCAGGTACAGGTTCATTTCTTGACCAGCAGGCAGATAGGCTACGGCTTACAATAGACGAGTTCAGCGATCTTGCTCTTAAATCTAAAAAACCTCCCCGAATAGCAGGCAGGTGCAGTGTTTTTGCAAAGTCAGACATGATACACCTTCAACAGATAGCCACTCCTGTTAATGATATTGTAGCCGGTCTGTGTTTTGCGGTAACAAGGAACTTCAAAGGCACAATATCAAAGGCTATAGAGTTGGTACCTCCTGTCTCTTTTCAGGGCGGAGTTGCAGCTAATAAAGGTATGGTCAGGGCTTTTAAAGAGGTCTTTGAACTTGATGAACTATTTGTACCGCCTGATTTTTCACTTATGGGTGCATGGGGTGCAGCACTCAAAGCAAAAGATGATGGCATTATCCAGAACTTTGACATTAATGCAATTGAGGATTTCCTTAAAAAAGATCTGAAAGATGTGAAAGGTCATAAGCCCCTGATTGAAAAAAGAGAAGACTTTTTTAGAAAACAGACTGAACATAGTTTGCAACAAGATTTAGATGAAAATAAAGTTTCAAAAATAAATGCATATATGGGTATAGATGTTGGTTCTATCAGTACAAACCTTGCTCTTATTGATGAGTACGGAAGGCTAATTTCAGAGAGATATCTTATGACAGCAGGAAGGCCTATTGAGGCTGTAATGCAAGGCTTAAGAGAGATTGATGCTGAGGTCAGAGATAAAGCAATCATAATGGGCGTAGGCACGACAGGCTCTGGCAGATACATGATTGCTGATTATGTAGGTGCAGACATCGTTAAGAATGAGATTACAGCTCAAGCAACCGCTGCTTCTTTTATAGATAAAACAGTTGACACAATATTTGAAATAGGTGGACAGGATTCTAAATATATATCCTTAAGTAATGGTGTAATAGTCGATTTTGAGATGAACAAGGCATGTGCTGCCGGAACAGGATCTTTCTTAGAGGAACAGGCAGAAAAACTCAACATATCTATAAAGAATGAATTTGCCAGACTTGCCTTTTCTTCAATCAATCCACTGAAGCTTGGTGAAAGATGTACGGTCTTTATGGAAAATTCCCTAATGGCAAACCTCCAGAAAGGCTCAAAGAAAGAAGACCTCCTGGCAGGATTGGCCTATTCCATCGTCCAGAACTACATAAACAGAGTAGTGTCAGGCAAGCATATCGGGAATAATATCTTCTTTCAGGGAGGTGTGGCATTAAATAAATCTGTTGTAGCAGCCTTTGAAAAATATTTAAACAAAAAAATAACCGTGCCTCCTCATCACGATGTAACAGGTGCTATTGGCATGGCACTTATTTCCATGAGACACATGAAAAAGGTAAATTTCCCATCTAAATTTAAAGGTTTTGAACTCTATGAAAAAAAATACAGAATCTCTACCTTTGAGTGTAATGGATGTCCAAATGTATGCGAAATAAACAGAATAAAGATAGAGGGTGAAGAAGGAAATCTTTTTTACGGAGGAAGGTGCGAAAAATATGATACAAGAAAAAAGAAGAATGAAAATAAAATGCCTGACCTCTTTTTATTCAGGGACGAGATGCTGTGGAAGGCACACCTTAAATACAGTAACAAGTTAAAAGTAACAAGTGATGAGATAAAAGATAAAAATTTTTCACTTATCACCAATCACTCGTCACTCGGTAAAATTGGTATCCCTTATATCTTCTTCTTTCATGATTTCCTTCCATTCTGGACAACATTTTTATGGGAATTAGGGTTTGAAGTAGAGGTATCACCCAAGACAACCAGAGAAATTATAAAAATGGGTCTTGAGAGTGTGCTCGCAGAGCCCTGTTTCCCAGTAAAAGTGGCCCATGGCCATATCAAGTATTTAATTAATAAAAATGTAGATGTGTTATTTCTTCCGAGTTTTATAAATATAAATAAACCACATGACGAGTTCTCAAGAGGCATTGCATGTCCTTATATTCAGACTATACCTTATGTCTCAAAAACTGCCTTCAAGGGACTTAAGCTCATAACGCCTGTTATTAATACAGGCCTTGGGAAGGAATATATCGAGAAGGAACTTTCAAAGGTTTTCATGGAATTCGGGATACAGAGAAAGGTAATTAAAGAAGCAATAAGGATAGCTGAAAAGGCACAGGAAAATTTTGAGACATCTGTAAAAGAAAAAGGTGGAAAGATTTTATCAAACCTGCATAACCGCCGGGATGAGAAGGCAATTGTTATATTGGGCAGGTCATACAATGCATTTGAAAAGGGCATTAATCTGGAAATACCCGATAAACTTGCAAATCTGGGTATGACGTGCATTCCCATGGACTTTCTGCCGATTGAGGATGTAAATATAATGCAAGACTGGCCAAATATGTATTGGAGGTCAGGTCAAAAGATACTGAGAGCAGTAAGATTCATCAAGGAACACCCAAAACTTTACCCTGTATATATAGGGAATTTCTTGTGCGGCCCTGATTCCTTCATTCTTAAATATGTCAGGAAAGAACTTGCCTCAAAATCTTTCCTTCATATAGAGATAGATGAGCATAGTGCAGATGCCGGCGCAATAACAAGATGCGAGGCCTTTTTAGACAGCATACAAAATAAAGTTCAAAGCTCAAAATTGCTGGCTCAAAGTGAGAATAAAACAGTAATAAAGAATCGGTCTGCATCATTTGGTAACGATTATTCAAAACGAATAATCTATATACCTCACATGTCCGATCACGCCTTTTCTGTCCAGGCTGCTTTTGAACGTTCAGGCATACATGCTGAAGTGCTCCCAGAGCCGGATAAAGAGACTGTTGACATCGGCATGCAGTATGTCTCAGGAAAGGAATGCTATCCTTGCGTTGTCACTACAGGAGATATGCTTAAGAAGGTATTTTCGAAAGACTTTAATCCTGCTGAATCCGCCTTTTTCATGCCCTCAGGTACAGGGCCGTGCAGGTTTGGACAGTATAATGTATTCCACAGGCATGTGCTTGAAAGTATCGGGCTTTCTAATGTCCCTATATTTGCTCCCAATCAGGACTTTCGGTTATATAAGGATATCAGAGTTATAAACAAGGACTTTGCTCTGAATTCATGGAAAGGCATAATCGCAATAGATCTGCTTTATAAATGCCTGCATGAGACAAGACCCTATGAGAAAAAAAAAGGGGTATCTGACAGACTTTACAACAAATACCTTTCGAAATTACTCCTCTCATTAAAAGGCCAGCACGGAATAGTTGAGAATGTACTTTCGGAAGCAAGAGAAGCCTTCAAGACGGTACCAAGATATGATGAGATAAAACCACTGATAGGGATTGTTGGAGAAATATTCGTAAGGACAAACAGGTTTTCAAATGAAGATCTTATTAAAAAAATAGAGGCTCTGGGTGGTGAGGCATTGCTTGCTCCTTTTGAGGAATGGATTAACTATCTTAACTATGTCAACAAGAGAAAAGCTTTCATTAAAAAAAATCTTTCAGAGATTATCAACATTTACATAAAGAAGTTCTTTCAGAAAAAGATAGAACATAAGTATTCCAGCTTCTTTAAAGGTTTTCTAAGAAACCTGAGAGAACCTTCATTAAAGGAGATAACAAATAAGGCATCCTGTTATGTTCCGGATTCATTTGAGGGTGAGACAGTTCTCAGCATCGGGAAATCCATTGACTTTGCAGAAAAGGGGGCATCAGGCATTGTTAATACTATGCCTTTTGGTTGTATGCCTGGGAATATAGTCACCGCACTAATGAGAGGCGTCAGCAAGAACTATGATGTACCGTCAATAAGCATTCCTTATGACGGGACGGAGTCATCTACAGTAATAATACAGCTCGAAGCATTTATGGACCAGGCAAAAACGAAATTTATGAGGAGGTGATGTAAATGATGTAATGAGAAAAAAAAGAAGTAATAGTGTTGATCCACTATTTTTATCATTAGGAGGGAGAAAAAATGAAACCAAATAAGATGAATACAATTATAATACTAGGTATAATTTTTCTCACACTGGTGTGCTTTTCACCAGAAGCATTTCCATGGGGTTCCGGCACTCATGCCCTTATTGATGATCAGCTAAACAGAAGATTGGGTGCAAAGAATTCGAATGAGATATATGGTGGGATGTCACCGGATATCTTCAACTACTTGTTTGATTCAGATTATCTGAGCGATATGTATATACAAACCCACTACAATTTTATGAATGTCTGGAATTCGGCAAGACACGGGATGGAAGAGGCTGTATCATATGGTTTTGTCAGCCATAATGATATCTGGGGAGCAGATTCAACGGCTCATATAGCATGTCTGACATGCAGCACAAATAAAGGCTATGTTGTTGATAAAGCAGAATATTTATCTGTTATAGCACCTATACCGCCTGATTTAGGGATACCGGATGAAGCTGCTTCTGAACTGTATCATCATTTCATAGAATCAGGAGTAGATATACTGATGAAAAGAACAGATCCTATGATAGGACAGAAAATAATATTTTCTGCAATGCTACGTAGTCCGAATTTTCCCAAACTCTTGGTTAGGGCCTACGCCGAAGATTTTTCTGAATATTTCGGTGGATATGATCAAGCGGTCCAGGTTATCACTTCAGCAGAATTTGAGTTCAGAAAAATGACAATACTTTACGGTGAAGCACTCCTTCAGGACGAGGAATTAGCCATCCTTCTGGTTTCTGAACAGATGGCAGATCTTGCTGAAAGTTTTTTGGGATCTTACGGGGTTCCGGTTCCTCCAAGGGAAGAGCTTGTTCAGCTTATTGTTGAGTATATCCATATAGCTGTAGAGATCTGTGAAGGTGATTATTCTGACGAAATAACTGCAACAATCGATTTTGTTGATGAACAACTTAATGCAAACGGCATATCTTATTAATATTAAATGGGTGGAAGGGGGGGAATAGGAAAATATTTTTAAGCATGTAATAAATAATTCTATTCGAAGAGATTCTCCATTTCTCAAAATCTTTTAAAACTTAATCTTTGTCTATATCAGACTGCAAAAGACTCATATTTCTTGGTTTCTGGTCTATCTGTTCAATAACCGGTATCTCTTCGGCACCTGTAACTCCAAGCTCCTTAAATCTTCTGACTGAAGGAAGTACCCTGGATTCCATTGAGCCCACTGCCTTATTATATGCTCCTATTGCCTTTTCGAGATTAGAGCCTATATTTTCCAAATGCTGGGCAAGTGTACTCATCCTGTCATACAACTGTCTGGCAAGCTCGCTTATTACCTGTGCATTCTTTGTCATCTGCTCCTGTCTCCATCCATAGGCAATAGCCCTGAGCAGGGCAATAAAGGTAGTTGGTGTGGAAATGATAATCTTCTTTTGTATACCATCCTCAATGAGTGTAGTGTCTGTCTCAAGAGCTGCACTCAGAAAGGATTCACCTGGAATGAAGAGAACAACAAATTCAGGAGATTGCTTGAATTGGTTCCAGTATTCCTTAGAAGCCAGCTTATTCATATGCGACCT
>CAYFQB010000056.1:0-1879 GCA_964345225.1 uncultured Nitrospiraceae bacterium
ATATTCAGGAGGCAAATATAAGAGGCACAAAATATCACAGAGTAATAATTGGCGATTTCGAAAATTTCAATAATGCAATCTCCCTTGCAGAACAGTTGGGCCAGGAGGGATATCAAACACTTATTATAAAGGCTGAAGTGAGACTTTAAAGGAACCACTTGCTATTTTCAGACCTCTTTGTTTAGAAAATATTTTGGATATTTGTGAATAGTAAAATAATGCGATACAGGCGAAGGTGATTAACACAAAAAAAATGCATATTTGTTGGATTAAGTAGTTGGACATATTCCTTTCGCTCCCTAGAGGGAAATTTTTACCCCAAAATTCTCCTATGTCCGCTCAAGAAATATGCCCAACTATATAACATGCATACCTGCTTCAAATGCATTTTTTGGGTTAAAGTAAAGTCTGTCTAAAAAGCATATTGATGGGGGACAGTTATGATTGAGATTGATATTCCCGGTTTCGGATTAGTCAGTTTGGAACATCTTGTATCGGATTTTACTGGTACATTATCAGTTGACGGTAAACTACTCGACGGTGTAGAAGAACGGTTAAATAGAATATCAGGATTTCTTAAAGTACATATATTAACTGCCGACACATTTGGAATGGCAAAGCAGGAACTAAAGGGGGTCAGCTGCGAAATGCATATACTTGAAGGTGAGAACCATGATATTCAGAAAGAAGAATATATTAAAAGACTTGGTCCCGGGAGTGTTGTTGCCCTTGGAAATGGTAATAATGATAGAAGAATGCTCAGTGCAGCGAGGATCGGCATTGCAGTATGCCTGCAGGAAGGATGTTCATTTGATGCAACTAAATCAGCAGATATTTTCGTAACATCTACGAAAGATGCCCTTGATTTGTTACATCAACCACAGAGGCTGAAAGCAACTTTGAGGTTTTAATCTGTAATGAAAAATACTGAAAAGTAATAATATTAATTCTTGAAAGGTATTTTATCAGACAATTATTAACCCTACCCAAAAAGACTCTTTTTGTGTAAAATCTCTTATATATGAAATCTTATGATGATGCAGTCAATTTCCATGGGCACTCATGCCCTGGCCTTGCATTAGGCTACAGGGTCTCTCTGAAGGCTCTTAAAGAGTTTAAAAGACGTTCTGAAGATGAGGAAATAGTTGCTGTAGTCGAGAATAATTCCTGTGCTGTAGATGCAGTTCAGGTCATGACCGGATGCACTTTCGGCAAAGGCAATCTAATATTTAAGGATTATGGCAAACAGGTATATACTTTCATAAGTAGACCTTCCGGAAAGAGTATTAGAATTTCGATTGACTGGAAAAAACCTGATGAAAAGAAAGAAGATAAGATAATGTGGAACAGATATATTAAGGGTGACCGTTCTGAAAAGGTTATTAAATTTGTCCATGACAGAAAGTCTACAAAAGTTCGTTATATACTTGAAGCAGATGAAAAAGAGTTGTTGACTGTTAAAAGGGGCAGGGAAAGGCTTCCTCCTGAAGCGGAAATTTATACAAGCATAAAATGTGCCTTATGCAAAGAGAAGGTTATGGAGCCGAGGGCCAGGATTAAGAATGGTGAAATAGTATGTATACCATGTTCTGAACAGAAATAATCAGATTTACCATAAGAAATAAGAGGCCAATATAAAAAAGGAAGGAATAATGAAGGATATTATAAAGAAAGCAGAGATACTTATAGATGCGTTGCCGTATATCAGAAATTTTTTCGGCAAGACTTTTGTAATAAAATACGGCGGGTCAGCCCAGATAAAGAAAGAGCTTAAAGAATCCTTTGCTAAAGACGTGGTAATGTTTAATTTTATAGGTATTCGCACAGTTATAGTTCATGGAGGGGGCCCAAGCATATCGAAAATAATGAAAAAGATGGG
>CAYFQB010000057.1:0-2783 GCA_964345225.1 uncultured Nitrospiraceae bacterium
GATTGATCAATTCCAAACACAGTGCATCCAGCCCTTTGATAATGTTCGAGATGAATCCCTGTCCCGCATCCTACATCAAGAACAGCCATTCCTTCTCTGGGGGGATACATCTTCATGCCAATTGCTCTTAAACCTTTGTTGAGAGGTTCGAACAGGGTGTCATACAATTTCGCAATTCTTTTGTAAGGATCTATTTGCATACCAGCCTTAATTGATGAGCTGACTATATTTGGGTAATTTATAATGAATTATTGGCTCTTCAAACCCGCCAGCCTCTTCTTCGCATCTTCTACCTCAGGGGTACCAGGATCAGCGTCCTTCCAGAGGGTGAGGAATTTCGATGAAAATTGCGGGTATAGGACAACATCCCCAGCTCGCTTTTTGGTTCGATAACTTAAAAAATCTTAATACTAGTTGAGATTCCAAAGACCTCCTCATTCTCATTAATATCTGGATCATTCCAATAGTAACGGAAAAATGGAGTTACGAATAGCCGGTCAGTTAATGCTATTACTCTCGAGACTTCTATTAAACCACAGAAACCTTCTGCTTCAGTAATGAATCCGTTGTTGTATGCAAAATCAGCTTTAAAATCAACACTTAAAACGTTCTTGCTGAATCCCAGAAAAAAATAATGACCAGTCCATTCAGGAAAATCTGGAAACCAAACATAGAGGTAGCCAATTCTTGGATTCAGTAGAGTTTGAATACTCATTTCTTCACCGACTAATACTCCCCAATCCGTTCCCTCCTCTCCCGTAAATTTCCAAACAAGCGGAAATAGGATTGTTTTAAAATTCAGATTCTCAATAGTTAAGGTATAGTCTATGCTACAACCCCATTCCAAATAATCTTTACCAACTGCCATATAAGGAAAAGCAAAAAGTTTTTCTTTGGCTATACCCAGGCCGAAAATGTTAATTGAATGATTATCTGGCAAAAAATCAACTCCATAGAGAATATACCGGGAAGCGAACTCATGAATGAGATAAATTTCTGTATCATCTTTTGTAAAAGCAGAATTAGTAAAGCCCAACAAGAAGATCAATAAAACCAACAAGATTTTATACCTTTCAGCAAAGGTAGTATCTCGGGCTAGTTCTTCATTGGGAGCGTCCATAGTTTCTGTGACTTCAAAATCCTTGGGTGAAGAAAGTTGGGGGACACACTCACCGCAGACCTTTAAAGTGGTGGGATTAACGGCCTGACACTGGGGATAGGACATAATTTATTATCCTTCTCGCTTCTATGGGATTAGTTATAGCAAAGATATAAAGAATTGAATAAATTGTCAACAAATCAAGGCATTGTTATGCCACTTTTCAGTTGTCACCTTTTGCCACTTTTAAACTGTCACCTCTCTTTAGTGCATGGATTGTGTTTTTTACAATGTAACGCAGTTTGATCACTTCTTATGACATCTGCAATCTTGGCTCCTATCACAAGGGAAAGATAATAACATAATGTGACAATTTAAATGTGGCAAAGGGGTGACAGTTCAAATGTGGCGTAACAAGGCAAGGCTATTGAGACTAAAGAAGGAATGCAATGGACGCTATATGAACATCAGATTTTAAATCATATCAATCTTTATCTTCATAAAAATGGCGTGAAATAATTAATTTCGTGACATATGATGTCTGATAATAAGCTTAAATAATATTTTCATTGAGCCAATATAATATCCGATCAGCAACAGCCCGCCAATCAGATTCCAACATCATGTCATGTGCCATATCAGGAAATATATATTCCTTAGCACTGTAAGCACAAGCAGTTGCCTTAACTTCTACGGAAGATATTGCTTTGTCTTGAGTGGCACCCAAAACAAGTAGTCGTGTTTTGATTCGTTCTGGTTTAGGCAAGTTAAAAATCATCATATCCATGTAAGCACGAAACGATTCATCTTGCATAAGTGCAAAATATGATTTCAATTTCTCATCGGATATATCATCTGAGAATAGAAATTCTTTGCAGCGGCTTTGTGTACCAATAACAGGATAAAGGCTTAATATTAAATTAGCTTTAAGAAATATAAGCGGATGACGACGAGCAACACGCAATGTAGCAGCGAGAATCCCCTTAGGTGGAGCAGAAGCCAACAATACTGCTGCTGGTGCATGATGAGATTCCAAATATTTTTGAACTATCATACCACCCATTGAGTGTCCCACAAGTATTGGTGGTCTTTGTAATTGACTCACCACCTGGGCTACATCGTCTACATAATCAGACAAGCTTGTCCATCGAAGCCTCTCTCTCCCCTCACTGGCACCGTGACCACGTAAGCTTAAAGCATGAGACTGGTATCCATGCTGTGCAAAATATGGCAGAAAATATTCAGACCAACACCAAGCAGCATGCCACATGCCGTGCACGAACAGAATTGGTATGGGACTTATATAAGATTCAGGTTCTTGAGTAATAACTTCTAATTGCATATTAGATCTCCATTCAAAATTGTTGTATTGATTTCATTTTCGACAGCCCTAACAATTACTGTACTGCATGCTATATTTTGATAAAATATAGCCACAATACCGACTTCTTGTGATGAATCCCTTTAAAAATATGCTTAAAATGCAGCAATACCTTATCAATATCCTTGCTATATTGCAAGCTATGTATCTGACCGTTTAGATATCCTGGAGGTATGATTGAAAGGGATCTTCATATGTATTTGACGTCAGCAAGATTTGGACACGGCATGATATTTTCTAAGCTATAGTTTACGTATAATAAAACCAAGCAAGGAGATATCTATGAGTGTCAAGACAAAAGCC
>CAYFQB010000058.1:0-32056 GCA_964345225.1 uncultured Nitrospiraceae bacterium
CATAATCGAAAATAAAAGTATATTCTGAAGGGGAAAAACAAGATGAGCCCATTGATTTTAATGGTGCCGGTGGAGAGACTCGAACTCTCATGGGGTTGCCCCCACCGGATTTTGAGTCCGGCGCGTCTGCCAATTCCACCACACCGGCACGATATAGTTTTTAGTCCGGCGCGCCTGCCTCCGGCAGGCAGGCCTGCTCTCTGAGTCGTTGACTCAACCCTAAGGGTCATAGACAAGTCATAGACCACACCGGCACGATAATTGTAAACATTATAGCATAAGAGATTTTTTAGTTTATTTAACCGCCTTCACTCTGCTTTATGCTGAGTGCATGGCCAATTGCCGGTATAAAATCTTTTTTTCTTGAAAGTACATTCGGGAGTGTGCACGTGTCTCCTTCAACCTTAACATTGAATGCCTTCTCAACAATCCATTTTTCGCCCTTCATCAGGATGCGCTCATGCGATGAGCTGATAGGGTTTGTCACCAGCAATGCTGTCAGGTCATAGTTATTAGATATTCTTAATCGTTCAAGTGCCTGCAGAAGCTCCTCTTCCCTTAGGTCAATTTCCTCGCAGTCAAGCACCATCATCTGGCTTACTCCAAACTTCCTGTTGCCTATTATAAATTCCTTGAAGTCTGCAGCAATAAGCTCTTCTGCGGTCTTGTCCTTTATATTTATACTGGCCTGCAGAAGTTCCTTGCCGAATTCACTAATCGATATACCTGCAATTCCTGCAAGGCGTTCAGCAGCCTGGCGGTCACGTTCAGTTGTTGTTGACAGGGAAAGCATAAGTGTATCGGACAAAATACCGGACAGGAGCAGACCTGCTATATCCGATGGTATATCTATTTGATAAAGGAACATGATACCTGCCACCACAGTACATGTACTTCCGACAGGATCGTTATACACATAAATAGGTGCTACAGTAGAAATGTCACCTACGCGATGGTGGTCAATAATCTCAAGTATTTCAGCGTCTTCTATGTTATCCACTGCCTGTGATATTTCATTGTGGTCCACAAGTATAGCCCTTTTACGTACAGGATGCAGAAGGTCGGTTCTTGTAATAAAACCGATAAGTCGATTGTCACTGTCGATTACAATTACAGAACGATATTCGGATTCCACGATTCTCTTTCTTATCTCGGATATCGGTGTAAAGAGCCCGACTGTCGGGCTTTCACTATACATGATCGCCTCAACCGGTTCTGACATGGTCATAATCTGGACCGTTGCAAAAGAGGTATGAGGTGATGAGATAAGCAGAGTTCCGTGCTCTTCAGCAGATGAAACGATGTCACTGCTGACGGGCATGCCGTCAGTAATGATGAGCGCAGAGCAGCCTGAACGGATGAGATCCATCTGTATGTCATGCTGATCGCCGATAATTATTATGTCTCCAGTCTGGACACGGTTAAGAATAGTGCCCTTCTGCATAGTGGCAATAAATATTCTTCCCTTTAGATATTTGACCTGTTTGGTATTGCTTATAACACTGCCGTCCAGTGTCTTCATGAATATATCAAGGTCTATAGGGGGGCTGGACAGGTCAGTGAAGCCTACGCTGTCCATATAGTGCCGTGCAATATCCTTGATTCCCACTATCCCAGTTACCCGTCCCCTGTCATCTACAACAGGTACGGCACGGACACCGTTTTCCCGCATGAGAAGAGCAAGCGCCTGTATGGAATCACGCGAATGGATAGAGATTGGTCTCTTCAACTTAAGATCGCTTACAGTTGCAGCAAGACTTTCTATCTCGTTCGGGATAGAAACCCCGAACTTCTCTAAAACAAAACGGGTCTCTTCTTTAAGTTTCCCTGCCCTTGCAGGTGTAAAGAGGTACTGCTTGTCTGTAAGATTCTTGAAATAGGCATAGGCTATGGCAGAACATACAGAATCAGTGTCAGGATTCTTGTGCCCTATAACATAAACAATCTTTGTTTTCGCATTATTCAAAACTTTTCTCCTTAGCGCTTTCTTTACTCCGTTTAGAAATTGTTGTTATTTTCTTCTAACGGGGTTTACCGCCAGATTTGCTATTTATTTATCCTGATGAAATTACGTATTGAACGGTCATAGGAGCTTTCGGTTTTATTATCGAAAAAGCATGCTGGCAGTTCCCTGTTCCTCCTGTGATAGTGAAGGCATTCACAGCATTTAAATTTTCTTGGACAAGGTTCATAAGTACAGTTACAGAATTTCTTATTCTCTTCAAAAATACATTCCTCCATAATCTTCCTCCTTCTTATTATTTTCCTATACAGAAATCATTGAATATTTTATCCAGAATATCTTCAGTCGTGACAGTGCCTGTTATTTCACCTATACTGTCGAGTGCATCCCTTATTTCAATTGAGAAGAGCTCGAGAGGCTGGTCACCGGATAAAACATCAATGGATCTTTCCAGAGCCGAAGCTGTGTTATCAAGTGCAAGCTTGTGCCTTAGATTAGTCACTACTATACCTTCCCTGTCTTCTTTCCAGTTTTTTATATTGGAATTAAATATAATAGATTTCAGGTCTTCAAGTCCCTCGCCCGTGACCGCAGAGATATGCAGATACTGCTTCATTGATTTCTGGAAATCATCAGGTGAAATTCTAACAGGCAGGTCTGATTTGTTGATTGTAATAACCGCACTTTTGTCTTTGATTTTCTCAAGTAGTTCAATATCGTATTCATTTAAAGGCTCACTGCCGTCAAAAATGGCTATTATGAAATCTGCATTCTCCATTGCACTGAGGCTTCGTCTTATACCTTCTTTCTCGGCCACTTCATCAGGCTTTCTTATGCCGGCAGTATCCATGATCCTGATAGGAAGCCCGTTTATATTAATATAGTCATCGATCAGATCCCTTGTTGTTCCCGGGAATTCCGTTACAATTGCCCTGTCTTTTTTTAGTAATGCGTTCAGCAGGGAGGATTTGCCAACATTAGTTCTTCCGACAATTGCCACGGACAGACCTTCCCTGAAGAACCGTGCCTCCTGAAATGTTCTGGATATTTGCGCTATCTCTTTTTTTATTGCAGTTATCTCTCCTATAATATGCTCACTGGTTTTTGTCTCAATCTCGTCTTCAGGAAAATCTATATACGCCTCTGAAAGTGCACATATTTCTAACAGGGTATTTCTGATTTCAGCGAGTTTTTCTGACAGCCCTCCTTTAAGCTGTTCGATTGCAATCCTCATGCTCTCGCCGGTTTTTGCCCTTATAAGGTCGAGGACAGCCTCTGCCTGGGTCAGGCTTATTCGGCCGTTCAGGAATGCCCTCTTTGTGAATTCGCCTGGTTCCGCAAGTCTTGCGCCCTGTTGAAGTATTTTTTCGAGTGTTTTCCTTAGAGGGATCATACCCCCATGACAGTTAATCTCAACCACATCTTCTCTTGTGTAAGAATTTGGCGAGCGCATTACCGAGACAAGAACCTCATCAATTACGCCACCTTCGGCAGGGTCAATGATATGACCGTATAACATTGAAAAGGATTTGGCCTTAAGCAGCTTATCTGTTCTTTTGGAGCGGAAAATCTTATCTGCAATCATAATTGAATCGGAACCACTGATGCGCACAATCCCGATTCCACCCTGCCCAACAGGAGTTGATATTGCTGCTATGGTGTCATCAAAATATTTCATAGTTTACAGTTATCTGTTATTAGTTTAAGTTAGATAATTTTATAAATAAAAGTCCTTGAACCATGAACTGAGAGCTGTGAACTGTTAGCTAGCTATGCCGGCTCTTTTGCCAGTTTTTTATTTGTGAAGAACTGCTGTATAATACCGAGGATATTGTTAACAAGCCAATAGAGCACAAGCCCTGAAGCAAAATTCAAGAAAAGGAATGTAAATATTACCGGCATTAGCATCATTAATTTAGCCTGTTTAGGGTCCATGCCAGAAGGTGTCATCTTCTGTTGTAGTACCATGGTTAATCCCATGACAATAGGGAGTATGTAATAAGGATCCTTGGAAGAGAGATCCGTTATCCAGAATATAAAAGGTGCCCCTCTTAGCTCTATAGCAACAAGCAGTAACTTGTATAGGGCGAAAAATACAGGTATCTGAATGAGAATAGGGAGGCAACCGCTAACCGGATTTACTTTGTATTTCTTGTATAGTGCTGTCATCTCCGTCTGCATCTTCTGGGGGTCTTTCTTGTATTTCTGCCTTATTTCAGTCATTTTTGGCTGGAGTACCTGAAGCTTTTTCATTGACTTCTGGCTTTTGTTAACTAAAGGGATAAAGGGTATTCTGGTAACAATTGTAAGTAGTACTATAGCCCATCCATAGTTGCCGAGAAAACTGTAAAACACTTTCAGAAGCCAGAACAGGGGTCTCGAAATTGGTGAGAAGAAACCGTAGTTGATTATGTGCTCAAGCCCGACACCCAATTTTTTCAATCTATCATGCTCTTTCGGACCTGCATAAATATGGAATTTGTTTATATCCGTGTTGCCTTTAAATGCAATAACAGGTGAGCCCTCGTGAATCCATGCCCTGGCATCCTCGACAGCAGTTATCGGGACAAGGGAAGAAAAGAAATACTTATCTTCCTGTGCAATCCATTTTAAATTTTCCTTGAATATTTTTGTCTCTTTCAGCTTTTTTGCTTTTAACTCAACCAGGTCAGTGCCTTGTAAGAGTGCCGGGCCTACATGAGTGTAACTGGCTTCTTTATCAAAGATACCGAAGTCAGCCCCGAGTGTTATCCAGTATTCAGGAAGTCCTGAGACTTCATCTGTCAGGTCAATCTTGTAGGTATCAGAATAAAAAGTATATGTTCTTCGCACAGAATAGCCATCACCGGAAAATTCGAATATTATTGATTCAGAACGGTTTCCATTGCCGAGTTTAATATCTCTTCCAGATACATTGAAATTAACTTCCCCAAGATTAAAAGTATCACTGGAACCAATACCGATAGCAGGAATAACGCCAGGCTGTTTCAAAAGAGTGACATTTTCACTATTTTTATCCTTATATGATTTAATCTCCCAGTATTTGATCAAGCCGCCTTTAGATGTAAGTACAACTGAGTAGAGTTCGTTTTCAACCCTGATTTCTTTCATTTCTGCTGAGGGTGTCTCGATAACAATCGGTTTTACGACAGGTTTAACTTGTTCTTTCTTTTTTTCAACGGGGAGCTCCCTTTCCTTAACAGGAGTACGGTTGAAAGCAAAGAAATACTGGTAGCCTATGATAACGGCAATTGAAAGTAATATGGCTATAAGAGTCCTGTTATCCATGTTTATTTAACCGGATCAAAACCACCCGGATGAAATGGATGGCATCTTAATATTCTGCGAAAAGTAAGATAAGACCCCTTTAACGCACCATATTTTTTCAATGCCTCAATCGAATATTCGGAACATGTAGGTGTAAATCTGCAACTCATGGGCAGGAAGGGGGATATCATGTATCTATAAGCTCTTATTATCGTTACTAAAATTGTTTTCATTTATAAATCCTGAAGAAATCGGAAATATTGTTATTCAGATCAGTAAAGTCAGCTTCAACAGAGTTATTTTTTGCAACAATCAGAAAATCGTACTGCAACGGGTTATCCTTCAAATTTTTTCTTAAAGCTTCTCGTACTCTCCTTTTTAGCTTATTTCTTACTACAGCACTTCCGATTTTTTTGTTGACTGAAAGTCCGAGTCTGCTTTGAGTCAATCCATTAGGTTTTGCGTATATAACAAGATATTTAGAGGTAAATTTATAACCCTGCTCAAAAACTTTTTTAAAATCACCCTTTTTATTGAGAGGGTGAAAAAGCCTTTTGCTGTTTAAACGGCAAGTCTTTTCCGTCTTTTTCTTCTTCTCCTGTTGATTATTTTTCGTCCCCCGGGTGTACTCATTCTTTCTAGAAAACCGTGAGTTCTTTTCCTCTTTTTTTTATGTGGACGATATGTAGTATAAGTACCCATCTTTTTGCCTGAATAAAAATTATAATTGTTTATTTAAATTAAAGTCAAGCCAAGCTTAGTATATATTCTATATAACAGAATTATCTTAGTTACGTAAAGAACACGCCCTTTACCCCGTTTAGAAATTGTAGTTATTTTCTTCTAACGGGGTTTACAATTCATTTATATTTAATTACACTTACATCGACAGTAAGGATTTCAATATGTTTATATTTTAATACCCTGAAGCTGAGGATAGAATACTTTACGGATGTCCTTTTAGAATTCAGGAGAAAATATTATGCCAAAACAGCCAAATGTGCCGTTTTGCCAGAGCTGCGGAATGCTTATGGAGACGCCTGTAGATTTCGGAACAGACAAAGATGGTAGCAGGATAATCGACTATTGTCATTTCTGTTTCAACAAAGGTGGATTTACAGACCCGGACCTTACGATGGAACAGATGATAGAGAAAGTCGTAGGCATCATGGTGACAAAGATGAATATGCCAGAGACCAAGGCAAGATTAATTGCTAATGGATTGTTTCCGAAGCTTAAGAGGTGGAAAGTAAAACAATAAACTCTTTAAATATCAGAGGCCTTAATCAATAGCTTAACCCAAAAAATGCGTTTGAAACAGGTATACATGTTATATAGTTGGGCATGTTTCTTGAGCGCACATAGGGAAATTTTTGGGATACCCGTCATGGCGAAATAAGCGTGTCGAATCGACCGAATTTTTATGTCTGACCCCGTAGAACGGGGTAACCCGTATACGGGGGAGTTTAAAAATTCGAGCGAATGAGCCATTAGACGGGTAAAAATTTACCTCTAGGGAGCGAAAGGAATATGTCCAACTACTTAATCCACCTGCTCTTTTTATACTGAAATGCATTTTTTGGGTTAAAGCTGAGAGCCTATTTTAGAACACAGATTAAAAAACTTTAGTCGGTCTCTAAAAACAAGTTATCTGGTGAAGTCCAGAGTTGGGATGAATACTTAGATGAACAACTTCATCGGGGACTTCTTTATTATCCCCATCTCTTCGGCCATCCGGAATAGTTCCTCAACTGCGTGTATACCGTCGTCGCCGATATCAAGTGAATAATTATTTACATAAAGGTTGATATGCTGTTCAATAACTTTGTCTTCCAGCTCCTGTGAATGCTTTTTGATATAAAAACCCGTCTCGTGCCTGTTTGAGAATGCGTATTCAATGCTTTCCCTGAGAAGCCTGTCTGCACTCTGAATTATATCTACCCCGAGTTCTCTTTTTGCAAGTATGCCTCCTAAGGGGATAGGATGACCGGTTTTGTCTTCCCACCAATTACCGAGGTCGAGTATCTGTTTTAATCCAGATTGTTTATAGGTGAAGCGGCTTTCATGAATAATGAGGCCGGCATCCACCTCTTTATTCTTGACAGATTCAATTATCTTATTGAAAGGCATGATTTTAACATTCTCTTTTAAAGAGGGATCGAAAATTTGAAGAAGTAAAAATGCTGTAGTTAGCCTTCCGGGGATTGCTATGATTCTGCCCCTCAGATCTTTTACGCCAAAATCTTCCCTGGAGACGAGAAGTGGCCCACACCCCTTTCCAAGAGCCCCTCCTGAACGGAGCAGGCAGTAATTTTCTCTAAGATGTCCGAACGCATGATAGGAAACCTTTGTAAAATCGAGTTCATTATTCAGAGCCATCTGGTTGAGCGTCTCGACATCTAGGAGAACCTCATTGAACCTCAGGTTGCCTGTATCGATCTTCTGATGCACAAGGGCATAAAAGATAAAGGTATCATTTGGACAGGGCGAATAGCCAAGGGTAAGAGGTTTCATGAATTACTTTATTTATCCTCAATTCAAAGTATATTTATAAATTCTGATACTGCCTTCTGACAGTTTTCAGATGCAAGCTTTATATTCCATTTTTTAGTATCCCTGTCTTCAACAATATTGCTGATGCCCCTGATTTCAACACATGGTATTCCATAAAGGCAGCATATATGTGCAACTGCTGCACCTTCCATGTTTTCACAAATTGCATTAAATCTTTTTCTGAGTTCAGAGGCCCTCTTGTATGTGCCTGTGCAGGAAGAGACAGTAACAAAGGTGCCTGATTTCACCTCAGGGTTAGGTAATTTCTGATGAAATAGGAATTTTGAAGACTTTGTGGCCATCCTGGTAAGCCGCCTGTCAAGTTTAAATTCATTGAAATATCTCTTTCTGTCTTTTTTTAGAATGGGGATACCGATAAACTCAGTCCCGTGGAAGCCATTTCTATCGATAACGCCTTCATCTCCGTAGACCTCCCTTTCAGCTACTGCTATATCTCCGACCTTCAGCCCTGAAGCAGGATAAGTGCCACCAACTCCAAAATTTATAATTAAAGCAGGATTATATTGCTGGATAAGAATAGTTAAGGCATATGAAGAATTTGTCTTTCCAATACCGGACACCGTGTAGACGACATTTTTATCAAGCAATTTACCTCTGTAAAATATCAGGTTATTCTTAAAATTTTTCCTGATATTCCTAAGCTTTTTGACAAGAAGTTCCCCTTCTGACGGGACAGAGGATATCAGGCCTATGAATTTATCTTTACCAGGATTCAAATGGCACACCTTTTCAGTAAGGATCAGTAATTTTATAATATATGAACGACAGATTTAAAGCCCCATTGGTAAAAAGGATTCGAAGACTTAAAGTCCCGTTGGGACAACGTCCCTTTTCGGGATTCTAGGGTTCGAGGGTTCAAGTGAGAATAAAATTCAAAAGGGACGTTGTCCCATTGGGAATTTACGTCCTTAAATCTCTGGCACCTTAGCTCATTATGATTTTGCAAACTCTTTTGGAATTGATCCATTCTTTTATGCCTGTATTGAAAAAAAAGGCTTTAATATGTTAATCTTTCATACTTAAAAGTGTATTTTTCTGTAGAAAATTCACACGCCAGCTACAGTTCTGCTTTATGGTCCTAGATGGGTTCAGCAGAACAGGCGGAGGAAAAACCATAGGAGGAAAATAATGGTAGCTTCAATGAAAGAATTGCTTGAGGCAGGGGTACATTTTGGCCATCAGGTAAAACGCTGGAATCCGAAGATGAAGAGATACATCTTCGGAGAAAGAAACGGAATCTATATAATCGATCTTCAGAAGACTTTAAAAGGGCTGGAGGATGCTTACATTGCTGTAAGGGATGTTGCATTCTCAAATGTAGGCGTGCTTTTTGTTGGCACTAAAAAGCAGGCTCAGGATGCCATTATGGAAGAAGCGCAGAGGGCATCTGCTTTTTATGTCAACCAGAGATGGCTCGGCGGAATGCTGACAAATTTCTCCACCGTAAAGAACAGCATAGAGAGACTCAAGAAAATCGATGCTATGAAGGAAGACGGAACAATGGGTCTTTTGCCTAAAAAGGAGGCTACCTCCCTTGAAAAGGAAAGGGCAAAACTTGAAAAAAATCTTTCAGGAATTAAGGATATGAAAGAGCTTCCCGGCATAATATTTATTGTTGACTCCAGAAAGGAAAGGATTGCAGTGGCAGAAGCCAGAAAATTATCTATACCAATAGTTGCTGTTGTCGACACAAACTGTGATCCTGATGAAATAGATTATGTAATCCCTGGAAATGATGACGCAATAAGAGCAATAAAGCTATTGACATCAAAGATTGCAGATGCAGCTTTAGAAGGAAAGGATCAGTTCTCTAAATCTACCCAGCAGGAAGCTGAAAAAGAACTTATTGAAGAGAAGATTCAAACAGAGGAAGCAGAGGGGGTAACAGAATGACAACTATTTCAGCAAGTGCAGTAAAGAACCTCAGGGATAAAACTGGAGTTGGCATGATGGAATGTAAAAAAGCACTGTTAGACAGTGGAGGTGATCTCGAAAAAGCCATAGATTTACTGAGGCTGAAAGGCCTGGCAACTGCAGCAAGGAAGGCTGGTCGTGCAACATCCAGCGGTCTAATCAGCTCTTACATACACATGGACAAGATAGGAGTAATGGTTGAACTTAACTGTGAGACTGATTTTGTTGCAAGAACAGATGATTTCAGGATGCTTGTAAAAGACATATCAATGCATATAGCAGCAGCAAATCCTGCTTATGTTTCAAGAGAGGAAGTGCCTCAGAGTGTCATAGAAAAAGAAAAGGAAATATACAGGGCACAGGTAACCAATAAGCCGCCTCAAGTAATTGAAAAAATAGTTGAGGGGAAACTGGATAAATTTTATTCGGAGAACTGCTTGCTGGAACAGATATTTGTAAAAGACCCGGAGCAGAAAATGAAGGTAAAGGATATTATTGCAGAAAAGATCGGAAAGCTGGGTGAGAATATTATGGTCAGAAGATTTGTCAGATATCAGCTTGGAGAGATTCAGTCCGAGGGTAAAAATGGTTAAATTAAAAATGTCGCGCAAAAATATCAAATATAAGTATAAAAGGATACTGCTGAAACTCAGCGGTGAAGCCCTGATGTGGGACAAAGGATACGGCATTGCCTCAGAAACAGTAGATTATTTGGCAAGGGAAATAAAAGACGTTGTAACCAGAGGGATTCAGATTTCTATTGTAATTGGAGGCGGAAACATATTCAGGGGTGTACAGGGAAGTTTTGAAGGGATAGAGAGGGCGTCAGCAGATTATATGGGTATGCTTGCAACTGTGATTAATGCCCTTGCCCTGCAGAACGCTCTTGAAAAATATCATATACCTACAAGGGTTCAGTCAGCAATTGAAATGAGGGAGCTTGCTGAACCTTACATCAGGCGCAAGGCAGTTAGGCATCTCGAAAAGGGAAGGGTGGTTATTTTTGCTGCCGGGACAGGGAATCCGTACTTTACTACAGATACAGCCGCAGCCTTGAGGGCAATGGAGATAGGAGCTGATGTTATCCTCAAGGGAACAAAGGTTGACGGCGTATACTCTTCTGATCCAGTAAAGGATCCAAAAGCTAAAAAATACCTCAAACTTACTTATTTAGATGTGCTGAAAAGAGGCTTGGGTATTATGGACTCGACGGCTATAACTTTGTGTATGGACAATGACATGCCGATTGTGGTATTTAATCTGAGGGGCAAGGGGAATATAAGAAAGATTATAGAAGGGAATAGGATAGGGACGATTGTTAAGAGTTGATAGATGGACCAGCAACTGAAAAGAAAAACAGATGAGAGGATGAAAAAAACGATTGATTCGCTGAGAAAAGAATTCTCTTCTTTAAGAACGGGCAGGGCTTCACTGGCTCTTCTTGACGGAATTTCTTTGGATTACTATGGTACATTAACACCTATTCAGCAACTGGCAAGCCTGAGCATACCTGAAAGCAGGCAGATTGCGATCCAGCCATGGGAACAGCGTTTAATACCTGATATCGAGAAAGCTATATTAAAATCTGATCTTGGACTTACTCCAATTAATGACGGCAGGACAATAAGAATAAACATACCTGTTCTGACTGAAGAGAGAAGAAAGCAGCTTGTTAAGCTGGTCAGGAAAAGAGCAGAAGAAGCAAAAGTGGGGGTAAGAAATATAAGAAGAGATTCCAATGAAGAACTTAAGAAACTTGAGAAGGAAAGGCATCTTAGCGAAGATGATGTTAAAAAAAGTCATGAGATAATACAAAAAATTACAGATTCATTCGTGGAAAAGATAGATGAGATCCTTGAACAGAAGGAAAAAGAAATAATGGAGGTATGAAGATGAACAGTAATTTTATGTTAAAAGTTGAAGATGCAAAACTACCTGATGTCCAAAAGGCTCTTAAGCAGGCAGGAATAAAGGTAAGAAGTATTATCGAAGTATATAAGGAAGGAGCCAAAGGGGAATCCAAAGAGGAGGCTAAAGAGGAGGCCAAAGAGGAGGCCAAAGAAGAATCGAAATAATGGTTGCAAAGAAGAAAGTAAAAACATCTCTTAAAAAGAAAAAGACAACTATCTCCCAAAAGAAGTCACCCAGAAAAAAGAAGGTGGCGGTTACCGGAAAACTTTCTGTAAAAGCAAAGAAGACCTCAAAATTAAAGAAAAAGACTAAAGCGAAAGTAAGGTCGAGCACTGCTAAAACAGCTGTTAAAAAGAGGCCTGTTACCAAAAAGAAAATTATGGACGATCAGGAAGCTAAAAAAGGTAGACTGGCCTCTCTGAGAAAGATCTTGCTGAAAAGAAGGGAGATAATTGTTAAGGAGGTTGAACAGGAGATATCCAGATTTATGAGTGGCGAGAAACGCCAGCTTGTTGATACTGCATTTGATGAAGGTGATCTGGCAGTTGTGGATATTTCTGAAGATGTGAGCCTGAGGATGCTTGCTACTAACAGGGAAGCACTCTATGGGATCGATGAGGCAATAAGAAAGATAGATGAAGGTTCGTATGGTATATGTGAAGAATGCGAGGAAGAGATAAGTGAGAAGAGATTGAGTATATTGCCTACTGCGACCTTATGCATAGACTGTCAGGAAGACAAGGAAAGGCTTCAAGCAATAGAAAAGTGACAGACCCCGTGTCCCGATCTTTCAGGATTTACGGGGGGAAAGTATATTAAAAATTATTTCCCGTAAACCTCTGCCAGAATTTTATCCGCACCTTTCGAGAGAAGGTTCTCAGCAAGTTTAGTTCCGAGAATTTCGGCATCATCAGGAGTTCCCTCAATATGCCCGCTGATTATCCTGTCACCCGAGACGCTGCCGACAAGCCCTTTAATAAAAAGAATTTTGGATTGATATGTCTTTGCTCTTTGCCCTTCGCTCTTTGCCCCATTCTTAAGTCTTGCATAGGCAGCTATGGGAACCTGGCAGCCGCCTTCAAGTTTTTTAAGAAATGACCTTTCAGCCTTAATACATATGGAAGTTTCAGGATGATTCAAAGGTGCAATAATTTTATTTATGAACTCATCGTCAATTCTGCATTCGATTACGATTGTCCCCTGTCCTATTGCAGGGAAAATAATTTCAGGATCAAGAATTTCGGTAATTCTCTCAGCCCATCCGAGTCTTTTTACCCCCGCTACCGCCAGAATTATTGCGTCAAACTGTCCTTCATCGAGTTTCCGTATTCTTGTGTCGAGATTTCCCCGTAGTTGTAAAATCTTCAGGTCAGGTCTCAGGCGAAGGAGTTGGCATGACCTTCTGAGGCTGCTTGTGCCAACCGTAGCCCCCTCAGGCAGCATTTTGAAATTTGGAATTTGGAATTTGGAATTTTGCTTTCTGGTTAGGAAGGCATCCCTGGGGTCATCTCTTTTGCATACAGTTCCGAGGTGAAGACCAGCAGGTAATTCTGTCGGGACATCCTTCAAGCTGTGAACTGCCAGATCAGCCTTGCCACTCAGGATCGCATCTTCAATCTCTTTAACAAAAAGTCCTTTGCCGCCAACCTTTGCAAGAGGCACATCAAGTATCTTGTCTCCTGTTGTCTTTATCTTGTTGAGTTTGATGCTTAGTCCAGGGTTTATCCTCTCAAGTTCTGATTTGACCCAGGCAGCCTGCCACATAGCGAGTTTGCTGCCGCGGGTGCCAATTATAACTTTACTTTTTGCCATTATCTTCTCTGTTGAGCCCGAAGAGTCTTTTGATTGTGGCTATCAATATATCTCGGTCCTCGGAGTCCTCTTTAAGAGCTGTTGTTGGTGCATGAATAAGTTTGTTTATAATTGAGTTGGCCATAATATCGATTGCCTTCCTTTCTTTTTCCTCAATATCAGGCAGTCGGTTAAGCAGTTTCTTAAACTCTTCATTTTTTATCGACTCTGCCCACTCTCGAAGGGCGATAACTGTAGGCACTGAATCTAGCGAGGACAGCCATTTACTGAATGTCTCAACCTCCTCTTTTATAATCTCCTCAGCTTTCTCAGCCTCTTTCTTTCTTTCGAGGATGTTTGTGTCAACTACACCCTGCAGGTTATCAATGTCGTAAAGGTAAACATTGCCCAAATCATTAATCTCAGGATCAATATTCCTCGGAACCGATATATCTATGATAAATACAGGCTTGTTTTTCCTTTCTTTAAGTACCTTCTGCATCTGGCTTTTAAAGAGCACATAATTGGGTGATCCTGTTGAGCATATCAAAATGTCAGAATAGACCATTTCTTTAAGAAAATCTTCAAAAATAATTGCCCGTCCATTAAATTCTTTAGCAAGTTCACAACCTCTTTCATAGGTTCTGTTAGCAACAACTATATCCTTGACCCCGTTGTTAATTATATGTTTTGCAGCAAGTTCTGCCATTTCACCTGCACCCAGGAGCATAAACGATTTTTCCGAGAGATCCGTAAAAATTTTTTTCGCAAGCTCAACAGCTGCAAAACTTATAGACACGGCATTTTCAGCAATTTTGGTCTCGGTTCTAACCCTCTTTGCAACAGAAATGGATTTTTTCATTAGCCTATTGAGGTAAATACCTGTTGTTTTTTTCTCAAGGGCAAATTCAAAAGCTTCTTTAAGTTGTCCCAGTATCTGGGGTTCTCCCACCACCATTGAATCAAGACTTGATGCAACCCTGAAGACATGTCTGACAGCCTTCAGACCGTCATATAGATAGAGAGCATTATCAAGGGATTCTTTTTTAATATCAAAAAAATTGACCAGGAAAGTTTTTATTGATTCGTATGCTTCGGAAACATCACTGGCATTTAGATAAATTTCTACCCTGTTACATGTTGAAATCACAACGGTCTCGTTGACTTCAGGAAGCTCTTTTATTTTAAATAGACCTTCCTCGAGTTTTGACCCGTTAAACGCCAGTTTTTCCCTTACATTGACATCGGCTGTTTTATGGTTGAGTCCTATAATTACGATATTCATTTGAAAGAATGCAGACCTTTTAAAAGTAGATTAACTCCAAAGAAGGTGAAGATAACTGCGGTGAATCCCACTATGGAAAGTATCGCAGCCCGTTTACCCCTCCAGCCTACAGTAAGCCTGAGATGGAGAATCGAGGCATACATAAACCAGGTAATTAATGACCAGACCTCTTTGGGATCCCATCTCCAGTAACTTCCCCATGCGTCTTCTGCCCATAAAGCTCCTGTTATAATGGCAAGAGTGAACAATGGGAATCCAATTGTAATTAATTTGTAATTTATCTCATCAAGTATCTGTAGACTCGGCAGCCTCTGAAAAAGCTTGCCAAGCCTTTTGGATTTTACATAGTGCTCCTGTATGAGATACATTATGCCTATGCAGAATGCCAAAGCAAATGCTGCATAACCTATAAAGGCTAATACGGTATGGATACCTAACCAGTAACTCTGGAGCAGGGGACTTAATGGCTCAATCTCGCGGGGAAGAATGGATGAAGAAAGCATGATTATGAATACCAATGGAATGATAAATGATCCGAGTAACCCGAGTTTGTATCTATATTCCAGAAAGAAAAATATCAATATAATACACCATGCAAAAAATGATGATGCCTCATGCAGATTTGCTATAGGGATATGTCCAGAGATGATATACCTGGCAACAATGTTGGAAGTATGAATGGCAAAGCCGATTGTACAAAGGCTGAGCATTATAATTGAGGTTGTTTTAGTGCCCTTGAAAAGCTCAAGCAGGCTAACAATTGCAGCTGCAAAATAAAAAGTGAGAGCCAGTTCAAAAAGGATTATTTCCATCAAAAGCAACCGAGCTGACAGTTTTTTATCTTTATGCCGACTTCATCTGCAGCAGCACCTACTTCTCTGTAAGGGATTTTAAGTCCTTCCGCAATTTTCCGCGCATCAGCACATGAAATTCTTCTTTTGATAGAGTTTTTATCTAACTCTTTTTCCAGCTTTTTTTTCATTAACAGTTTAATAAAAAACTTGAAAAAACCCTTATATTCTTTTTTATCAGAAAAGGTCTTGCAGAAAACCTTTGTTTTTTTGCTGATCTCGGGAAGTTCAGCCTCATTATTATAAAATATGATATCTGAAATAGATACGAGTTTATAAATACCTGTTTTCCATTGCTTTTTATAAGCTCCAAATATAAATATTACAATATCAGGATTTAAAAACTCAATTGCACTGTTGCCTTCGACGATTATGCCATCGAGATGCGAAAGCCTTTTGACAGATTCAGGAAGCACCTTATAAATGCTTGAACGGGGTGATTTAACCCATAAAACCCCGGAAGCACCTGCTTTTATAGTCCTCCATGTGTCCTTGTTTTTTTCCATTAGAATTTTCTTGTCGGTGATTATTAGAGGCGGAGAAGGAGTTTTTGTAAATTTTATAAAGCCCCATCTGTTTAAAGAGCAGGGAGCAGAGCGCTTGGAGTTAAGGTTTTTGAAATATTTAAGAATGGCGGTTGCTAATGTTGTTTTCCCTGTCCCGCTGTATGTGCCTCCAATTCCGATAATAAATGGTCTGTTCATATAAATTATATGTTATTTTAACAGAACATCTGCAATAGTTAACAGTTTAGTTTTGTAATAGCTGTATTTTGTGTTAAATTAATCTAGTGGAAAAAATTTCTACAATATGCCCCTATTGTGGATGCGGATGCGGTCTTTATCTTCATGTTGAAAAAGGTGTCTTAAAAGGGGTATCCCCGAGCAGAAATCATCCAGTAAATACGGGCAGCCTTTGTGTCAAAGGATGGAACTGTTTTGAATTTGTCCAGCATCCTGACAGACTAAAGTATCCGCTTATCAGAAAGAACGGTTCATTTAGAAAAGCTTCATGGGATGAGGCACTTGATTATATCGCAAAAAGGCTAATAAAGATAAGAGATACTTCAGGTCCTGACTCCATTGGAATTCTCAGCTCTGCTAAATGCACAAATGAGGAAAATTATCTGATGATGAAATTTGCAAGAGCCATAATCGGGACAAATAATGTTGACCACTGTGCTCGACTTTGCCATTCATCGACTGTGGGTGGACTGGCAGGTGCTTTTGGCTCAGGGGCAATGACCAACTCAATAAGTGAAATTAAAGATGCAAAGATCCTGTTTGTAATAGGATCCAATACCACAGAGCAGCACCCCATGATAGCAATGCACATGCTGGATGCTGTTAATAGAGGAGCACTCCTGATTGTTGCTGATCCAAGAAGGAACATGATTGCTGAACTTGCACATGTTCATTTGAAGCACAAGAGCGGGACTGACGTAGCGCTTCTTAACAGTATAACGAATGTAATTATTAATGAAGGGCTGGTCGATATTGACTTTATTAAAAGAAGGACAGAAAATTTTGATGAATTTGAAAAAGTCATAAAATACTATACACCTCAAATAGGTGAATCTATTACTGGTGTTCCTGCGGATGATATACGAAAAGTTGCAAGGTTATATGCAATGGAAAACAGGTCCATGCTGTTCTTTGCAATGGGCATTACACAGCATGTAACAGGTGTTGATAATGTCCGTGCTTGTGCAAATCTTACAATGTTGACAGCCCATGTCGGGCATGCAATATCTGGTCTAAACCCTTTGAGGGGGCAGAATAATGTTCAGGGCTCATGCGATATGGGAGCTCTTCCGGAGGTTTATTCAGGCTACCAAAGTGTCAGAGATATCACAAAAAGGAAAAAATTTGAAAACACATGGGGAACAAAGCTTCCTCTAAATCCGGGTCTTACCCTTATGGAGATGCTCAGGGCTTCTCATGAGAATAAATTAAAGGCCATGTATATTATGGGTGAAAATCCAGTTATTTCAGATCCTGATTCCAGACATACAGTAGAGGCGCTAAAAAAACTGAAATTTCTAGTAGTACAGGACATATTTATAACAGAGACCACCCGGCTTGCGGACGTTGTCCTTCCTGCAGCGAGTTTTGCCGAAAAGGACGGCACTTTTACTAATACAGAGAGAAGGGTTCAGAAGATAAGAAAGGCCGTCAAGCCTGTTGGGGATTCAAAACCGGACTGGAGAATAATCTGTGAGATCTCAAAGAAGATGGGCTATGATATGGATTACAATGCCCCCCATGAGATAATGGAAGAAATAGCCCTTCTAACGCCTTCATACAGGGGCATACTTCATCACAGGCTTGATGAGAGTTTTGGGATTCAATGGCCATGCACCGATGTCAATCATCCAGGAACTCAATTTTTACACAGGAAAAAATTTGCAAGGGGGCTTGGCTCATTTATTCCTGTTCATTATATCCCGCCCGATGAACAGCCTGATAAAAAATATCCTCTAGTCCTCACGACAGGAAGAAATTATTTCCAATATCACACAGGGACAATGACAAGAAGAACTGCAACTCTCGAGAGGGAACAGCCTGAGTGCTTGGTGGAGATAAATTCTGAGGACTCAAAAGCGCTTGGCATTAAAAACCGTGAAAAGATAAAGGTGTCAACCAGAAGAGGAAGCATAGAGGCCATTGCGAATATTACGGATAAGATAATCAGGGGCACAATATTTATTCCTTTTCATTTTTTTGAGGCATCTGCAAATTTACTGACAAACCCTGCACTGGATCCGGAAGCAAAAATTCCTGAATACAAGGTATGTGCGGCAAAAGTGGAGAAAATACGTGAAAAAAGATCTTGTACTGGATAAAAATTATTTATCATACTGGCTCCGGCAGTTAAGGAAGGAAAGAGAACTGACAGGTCCTATAAAGGATATTAATCAGGAGTTTGTTTTTAAAAATATCGATCAGATTCATGAGATCAGCCTTGAATATCCGACGACCTTGTGCCTGCCCAAGGAATTTGTATTTCCGCAGTTAGAAGAGATGTTTGAATATTCCGAAGGAAGGATTCATGATCTCATTAACACTCGAAAGAGAATTATTTTCGGTGCAAGGCCATGCGACATATCAGCAATAAATCTGATTGACAGATTCTATAGCGCTGAAACCGAATCGTCATATGACATTAAGAATCCAAACAGAAAATTTCAAGACAGTTATTACTTCTCAAGAAGAAAGAATATGATATTCATTTCCCTTGGGTGCAACAATCCGGAACCCACATGTTTTTGTAACAGCCTGGGTACCGGCCCTTTTCTTGAATCCGGTTTTGATGTTCAGCTTACTGATTTAGGTGACAGATTTTTTGTCAGTATAGGTTCTCATGCAGGAAGAAGCATTACTGAACCTTACAAACACCTGTTTGAATCCGCCAAGAAGCAGGATTATGATGACCGGTACGAAATTTTACTCAGTGTTCAGACAAAGTTTGAAAAGAGGATTAATCTTGAAGAAACAAGAGAAAAGATCCTTGCTGGCAAAGTACCGGATTCCCTATGGGAGTGGGTAGCGGCAAGGTGTTTTGAATGCGGTGGCTGTGTTTATGAATGTCCTGTATGCACATGTTTTAATGTTGTGGATAGGTTCGAGACTAAAGTGAGGGGAAAGAGAATAAGAATCTGGGATACTTGCTTTTTTAAAGGGTTTACCAGAATGGCGGGAGGGAGTATCCCGGCTGAAAAAAAAGTGTTAAGGACAAAGAGGTGGTGGTACCATAAAGTGATTTATTACCCTGAGCAGTTTAAGAAATTCGGATGCGTTGGCTGTGGCAGATGCACTATTGTGTGTCCCGGAAGAATTGATATAGCAACAATATCCCAGAAGATAAAGAAGTGGAGAATTAATGGGCAGAGGTCAAGCAGCTAAGAACAGCAAGAATATCTTTATGCCTTTTCGGGCAACAGTTAAAGAAATTTTTGATACAGGATGTGATGTTAAAATATTTCATGTAATCCAGGGTCGAAAAGTAGATTATTCCCCAGGGCAGTTCTTTATGGTATCTCTATGGGGTGCAGGAGAGGCGCCAATATCAGTAACATCCACAAAAGGACTGCAAAAACATATTGAGTTCGGAATAAAAAAGGTAGGTACGGTTACCACTGCCCTGCACAGTCTTAAAAAGGGAGACAGTATTTGGCTGAGAGGTCCCTATGGAAACGGATTCCTTACCGGATCGGCAAAGAAAAAGGACGTTATTTTTATTGCTGGAGGTATTGGCATAGTACCTTTACGTTCTTTAATAAATTTTGTTCTTATGCACAGGGACAGGTTTAAAAAAATCTTTTTGCTATACGGAGCAAAAAATCCTTCAGAGATACTCTTTGAACAGGATATAAAGGGATGGAGGAAGAAGGGGATAGATGTTATTCTTACCGTTGATGTGAAAGATAGAGGCTGGAAGGACTACGAGGGGCTTGTTACAGAGCATCTTGATAAGATAAGGACGGATTTTAAAAAGGCATATTCTTATATATGCGGTCCGGAGATCATGATAAATAAAGTAGCTGAACTGCTCTCTTCAGGGGGGATGCCTGATACACAGATTTGGGCTACGCTTGAGGCACGCATGAAATGTGCTGTTGGGAAATGCGGGCAATGTTATATAGACGGCATATATGCATGTACTCACGGCCCTGTTTTTAACTATGCACAGGTCAAACAAATCAGGTACACTTCCCGTATTTCTTCTTAAATTGACCCCAAAGATGCGTTTGATGCAAGTATACATGTTATATAGTTGGGCATGTTTCTTGAGCAGACATAGGGAAATTTTTGGCACCCGTCATTTTACCCCGACTTTTCGGGAGGCGAAATAAGCGTTCCCGATGAGTCGGGACGAATTTTTACTGTTTGACCCCGTAGAACGGGGTAAACCGTATACGGGGGAGTTTAAAAATTCGAGCGAATGAGTCATGAGACGGGTAAAAATTTCCCTCCAGGGAGCGAAAGGAATATGTCCAACTAATTAATCTGCCTGCTATTTTTATACTGAAATGAAATTTTTGGGTAAATAAAATATACAAGAAGTTGGGACGGTGGTTTTCAATGAATAACCCAGACGGCCTAAAAAGATTTAAAAAAATGGGAAGTGTCCCTGATAATGAAAAAAATTAAAAAAAATAAGAGACACAGTGTCTCTTATTTTTTTTCGGGGCGATCCCGATATAAAAAATAAATGGTCGGGATGGGCGGATTTGAACCGCCGGCTTCACGGTCCCGAACCGTGCGCGCTACCAGACTGCGCTACATCCCGTCGGTATTTTGTATCGGGACGGCTTAATAGTATCGAACCGTGCGCCCCGAATATGCAATAATAAGAATCATAAGCATCCAAAGTCAAGTCGACAACAACAAATTATCTCTGTTACACTTTTATTATGGAAGCATATAAAAATATACGGATATCTAAGATTAAAGAAAGTTCACCAGAGGAGACGGATGATCTTGTTGCAGTCGAAAAAAGGCTGAAAATTTCTTTTAATGGAGAAAATTTGATTAACATATACTGTACGCCTTTAATGATTCGTGAACTCGTGGTAGGTATAATCCATAATGAAGGGCTTTTATCAGGTGATTGGTGTGAAGAAAGAATAAACATTGAGTATGGAGAAGAAATACATGCTGATATCCCTTCATCCGGTACTGTTTATAAAGGTGAGTCAACCGTAACGTCGGGATGTGCCGGCGGCTTAAGTTTTTCGAGACAGCTTCCAGAAAGGAAAATCTTGGATAATACCGTATTTAATATCGAAACTGTTAGAGCAATGTACAGTGAATTCCAGAAGAAGTCTGAGGTCTTCAGGCTTACCGGAGGGGTACACAGCGCTGCTCTTGCTGACGGGAATAAGATGATTGTCTTCTCTGAGGACATAGGAAGACATAATGCTGCAGATAAGGTAATAGGATATTTAATCCTTGAGAAGATTCCCTTTCAGGGCAAGATGATGCTTACAAGCGGAAGACTGTCATCCGACATAGTGATGAAATGTTATAAATGCGGAATCCCACTGTTGGTCAGCAGGTCTGCGCCTACCAGTAATGCTGTTGAAATTGCTGAATCGGCAGGGATTACACTTGTTGGTTTTATGCGAGGGAAGAGGATGAATGTCTATACCGTAAAGCACAGGATAGTATTATAACGTTAATATCTTGTTCCTTAGTATAGTTATTTCAAAGCTGATCGAGGCCATTGTAACGAGTTTATTTACATAGCTCAGGCTGGCATCCAGAACCGATGCATTACCATTGTCTACATATAGTAACGCGATAATTTTGTCTCTTATAAGTATAGGTGTCAAAAGACAGTCCTGTGGTGTGCCTGAAAGTTTTGAGATCAAAGGTTTATTCCCTGGTATGTTCAATAGAGGACCTCTGTAGTAATTTTTTCTGTTAATAACGTCAGTGAAAATTGAATTGTTATCTGTTGTGATTTCAAGATCTTCAACATCCAGGCCCCTTGCTTTCCAGCCAACTAACTTTTCGTCTTTATTTATAAAAATAGCGACCCTTGATGCAATCCTTTTTGCTTCATTCATAAGAATGCCAATAATCTCCTCTTTCTCCTTTGCATTTGCAAATTCCTCTTTTACTTTTTTCAAATATTCCTCATTTTTGTCATTTGGTGTTTCCTCTTCCTCTTCTTTGCCAAATATGCTTATATAACGAATATCCCTTCTCATCCCATAGTATTTTTCGAGACTATAAAGCAGTCTGAGTTCAGAAATGGCATAAGGTATAATGTCATACCCTGTAATAAACCTCAGCTCATCAATTATCGGGATAGAATTTGGATCGAGCATGGCTACATGCAGTCTTTTACGGTCTTTTTTAAACGGTACCAGCTTGTATTTTTCGGCGATTTGCTTGCTGATACAAGAGATTGTTTCGTTATCTGCTGAAGCAAGCTCTGAAGGTTTAACTTTGGGGATTTTGAAATATTTACTTAAAAAAGAAGATAGTTCAGTTTCTCTGATTATACCTAGTTCAACAAGGTTTGTCCCGATTCTGCCGCCGAAGACAACCTGCCTTTCAAGTGCCAGCCTGAGCTGTTCTTTCGTAATCAGGCTCTCTTTAACCATTGCTTCACCAAGCTTCAAATTCATTATTTAATCCCGTATTTTGAAAGTCTGTGCCTGAAGGAACGAAAAGAGAGCTTTAGGAGTTTGGCTGCCTCTATTTTTACCCCATTTGTTTTCTCAAGGGCCTTTATAAGATAGTCTTTTTCTATATTTTCGATAATCTTCTCCATATCCAGACCTTCATCCGTAAGATCAGGGAGACTTTTTATGTCATATTTAGCCATTTTGATCTCATCGGGAATATCCTGAGGTGTAATTATTTCCTTGTCAGACAGCAGGACTATCCTTTCCAATACGTTTTCGAGTTCCCTTACATTACCCTTCCATGAATTGTTCATAAATATTCGCATTGCATCTGGAGATATCATCTTATTATCTGCTGAGAATTTACTCAAAAAGTGCTCAATCAATAACGGGATGTCCTCTTTTCTTTCCCTTAAAGGTGGCAGATTTAATGGCACAACATTTAGCCTGTAATAAAGATCCTCCCTAAAGGTTCCTGATGAGACTGCCTCAAGGATATCCCTGTTTGTTGCTGAGATCACACGTACATCAACCTTGATATCGGATGTTCCCCCAACCCTTCTGAAAGTCCCATTTTCAAGTACACGGAGCAGTTTAGACTGTAGTGATAAAGGCATTTCGCAGATCTCATCAAGAAAAATTGTTCCCCCATCCGCTATTTCAAAAAGACCCGCTTTGTTGTAAAGTGCACCTGTAAAGGATCCCTTCATATGGCCGAAAAGTTCTGACTCGAGCAGCCCTTCTGGAAAAGCAGCACAATTGACCGTTATGAAGTTTTTATTTTTTTGGGGGCTAAGGTTATGAAGTGCAGCTGATACAAGTTCCTTGCCTGACCCGCTTTCACCTGTAATCAGTACTGTTGAACTGCTCTGTGCAACCCTTGGGATTACCTTGAAAAGCTCTTGCATCTTTGCACTCTTGCCAATAATATTTTCTAATCTGAATGTAACCTGAACCTTTTCTCGCAGGAGCAAAAGCTCTTCACTTAATTTCTTATTATCCAGCGCCTTCTTGACTACCAGCCTTATTTCATCGATCTTAAATGGTTTATTGATGTAGTCGTATGCCCCCTGTTTCATTGCCTCGATTGCTGATTCAGTAGTACCAAATGCTGTAATCATTATTACAATAGTATCAGGTGAAATCTCTTTAACCTTTCTCAGGACTTCAAATCCGTCTGCCTTTGGCATCTTAATATCCGTTATTACAAGGTCAAAGATATCTTTCTTAATAAGCTCAATCCCTTCTTTCCCATCTGAGGCAGACGTAACATTATACTCCTCTTCCTCAAGAAGTATTCTCAGTACTTCCCTCATGCTTTTTTCATCTTCAATGACGAGTATTTTACCTTTAATATTTTCCATATTACTTTGGTAGTATAATCTCAAAGATAGTTTTAGTTCCAGGGATGCTGTGAATAATTAGCCTGCCGTAATGTTCTTCAACAATCCTGTATGCAATCGAAAGTCCCAGTCCGGTACCTTTTTCCTTTGTGGTAAAGAAAGGGTAAAGGACCTTTTCCAGATTAGATGGTTCAATTCCAACACCCGTATCTGAAAAAACTATTTTTACAGTATCGATGGAGTTTTGAGTTGTTATTACAAGCTCCCCTCCGTTATTCATGGCCTCAATTGCATTTACTCCGAGATTCCAGAAGACCTGCCTGATTTTTTGAGCATCTGCATTAATAAAAAAGGAATCTTCAAAATCTTTCTTTATAAATATATCGGTTTTATCCTGTTTTATATTATTGAGAAGTTCAATAGTTTCATCCAGAACCGAATGAAGGTCAATTCTTTGCAATTCAAGAGGTTTAGGACTAGAATATGTTAAAAAATCTATAATTATTGTATTCAGTCGTTCCATCTCCTGTAACGCTATATTCATTAAGTTGGCCTTATGTCTCTCCGGGATATTGTCTTCTTTGAGCATTTCAATAGAGCCTTTCAAAGAAGCAAGCGGGTTTCTGATTTCATGTGCGATATTGGCTGATAATTCTCCTATTGCTGCCCATTTTTCCTTCTGTTTCATTTCGTTTTCAAGTTTAGTTAGCTGAGTTAAATCCTGGAAGACACCGATGAAGCCCGTCTCAGTTCCGCTGATATCTTTAAGTACAGAAATATTAATGCCGATTATCTGTTCTTCGTTTGTGCCTGTTTTTATAGTATTTTCGCGACGCCCGTCTTTATACGGGAATTTAAGGAATGGAAGGGCAGTTTCTATGCTACGGCCAATAACCTGTTCCTTTTTGGTGCCCGTAATTTTCTCTGCTGCTTTATTGAAGATCAGTACTTTGCCGTTTCTGTCAGTTGTGAACAATCCGCTTGGAAGACTTTCTATCACCTTAATGTTGAAAAATTCGAGGTCTTTAAGATGTGTGTCTTTTTCTTCAAGCTTCAGGGATGTTTTTTCCAGACTATGTGAAAGATATCCGCTGAGATATGCTGTGAGATAAAGGGCCAGTATATTAATAAAGATATTATAAAGGAATGCCTTTACAAGAATATTTCCTTCATAGGTTATGGGTAGAATATTATAAAACTGGAGGTTAATAAGAACTCCGTAAAGAATACTGCTCACACTTGCTATAACGTACCCGGCTTTCTTATTCAGTACAATACTCGAAGACATAACTGAAAGTATTAAGGTAAAAGAGAACCAGCTTTCGATTCCGCTTGTTATGTAAATCAGTACAATTTCAGAAAGGACGTCAATTACTAATTGGACATACGCAAATAAAAAGAGGTTTTTTATTCTGCTTAGCAGCAAAGCGTAGATAATAGACAGAATATAGAGGGAAACAATAAAATAGATTATAGCATTTGGAGAGATCAGTTTAACATGCTGAATCTTGAATATAAAAAATGAACCAAGAAGCAGAGTAACAAAAACAACCCTGAAACCTATAAGGGCCTTTAATCTCGATATCAAGGCATTTTCTGCCGTCATCCTTATTCAATAAGGGTAATAAGCTTAAATATAGGGAGATACATAGCTACGACAATGAATCCGACCGACCCGCCTAAAAAGACCATCAGCATGGGTTCCAGCATTGCAGTCAGGTTTGAAACGGAATTGTCAACCTCATCATCGTAAAAATCAGCGATCTTGCCAAGCATGGTGTCAAGTGCACCTGTAGATTCCCCGACTGATATCATATGAGTGACCATGGGCGGGAATGTTTTTGCCTTCATTAATGGCTCTGCAAGTGTCTTGCCTTCTGATACAGCCTGCCTTACTTCCATAATAGCATACTCAATGACCTTGTTGCCCGCAGTCTTTGCGGTTATTTCAAGACCATCAAGTATCGGGACACCGCTGCTTATTAGTGTTCCCAGGGTTCGTGTGAATTTGGCAATGGCAACTTTTCTGAGAAGAATACCGACAATAGGTAATTTTAAAAATATAGAATCGGTTACTTTTTTACCGTTTTCGGTCCTTCTGAGCTGAATAAAGGCTACAATTAATGCAACTATCAAAATAAGCAGTATGAGCCCTCCTAAACCAGCGAGAAAGTTACTTGTGAGCAAAACAATTTTTGTAGGTACAGGGAGTGTTCCTCCAAGCTGGCTGAACATTTTTGAAAAGGTTGGAACCACGAAAATCATGATTACTGCTATAACTAAAACTGCAATTGATGTTACAACAAGAGGATATATCATTGCTCCTTTGACCTTCTTCTTGAGTTTCATGGTCTTTTCTATATAAGTGGCTAATCTGTTCAAGATAGTGTCGAGTATGCCGCCGGCTTCACCTGCTGCAACCATATTTATATATAGTTCGGAAAAGATTTTAGGATGTTTCCTGAGGGCATCAGCGTATGTTGAGCCTGCTTCGACGTCATTTTTTACAATTGCAAGATTTTTTGCAAGTGTTTTGTTTTCAACTTGTGTTGAAAGTATCGAAAGTGCCTGAACAAGTGGAAGACCGGCATCTATCATGGTAGCAAACTGTCTGGTGAAAACAACAATATCCTTGTCTTTAACTTTTGCTGCAAGCCCACCGGCAAAGAGAGCTTTCTTCTCTTTGGGCTTGACCAAAGTAGGTACTATGTTTTTCTGTTTGAGTGCAAAAATAACCTCTTCTTTTGAGGCTGCACTCATTTCACCAGATTCAATAAAACCTTTACTGGTTTTTCCGGACCATTGGAAGACTTCTGCCATTATTAAGACCTCCCGCGACCGGAGGATACACTTGTTATCCTCTGGAGCATTGTTATTATTTCTTCAGGCACAGATGACCTGCCAACAGCGTCATCGTATGTCAAAAATCCTTTTGAATATAATTCAACTAATGATTGATTCATTGTCTGCATCCCAAACTTCATCTGTCCCGTCTGCATCATTGAATATACTTGATGTATTTTATCTTCTCTTATAAGGTTTCTAATGGCTGGATTAGGCACAAGTAGTTCTACTGCCAGTACCCTGCCTTTACCAGATTTATGAGGTATAAGCTGTTGTGAAATGATCCCTTCAAGAACAAATGAAAGCTGGACTCTTATCTGTTCCTGTTGATGTGGAGGAAATACGTCAATTATACGGTTTATTGTCTGGACAGAGGAATTTGTATGAAGTGTTGCGAGTGTTAAATGGCCTGTTTCTGAAACTGTAAGGGCTGATTCTATTGTTTCAAGGTCTCTCATCTCACCAATAAGCACTACATCGGGGTCCTGCCTAAGTACATATCTGAGTGCAGATTTAAACGAAGCTGTATCTGCGTTGATTTCTCGTTGATTAATAAGGCATTTCTTGTGCCCATGGAGATATTCTATAGGGTCTTCTACAGTTATTATATGATCGTATCTCTCTGAATTGATCCTGTCCACCATTGCGGCAAGGGTTGTAGATTTACCGCTGCCTGTAGGGCCTGTAACAAGTATAAGTCCCCTTGGTTTTTTGACAAGTTCATTTATAATCTCTGGAAGACCGAGGTCAGTGAATGTTCTGATTTCAAAGGGTATAGTTCTGAATGCCCCGGCAACAGCCCCCCTCTGCATAAAGATATTTCCCCTAAACCTGCTAAGACCTTTTACTCCAAATGATAGGTCGAGTTCAAAGTTTTCTTCAAATTTATGTTTCTGCGCATCTGTTAATATGCTATAACATATTGATTTTGTCTCGACAGGTGTAAGGATTGGATGATCCAGTGGGACAATCTTTCCGTCGACTCTAAGCCTTGGTGGACTACCTGTAGTAATATGCAAGTCTGATGCACCTTTTTCAATCATAACTTTTAACAGATCATAGATACTTGCCATCAGTTTCTCCTTTTAATCACCGAAAGTTACACGCATAATCTCTTCAATGGAAGTTATGCCTTCAGCTATTTTTGTTAATCCACTCATTCTTAATGTTTTCATGCCCAGTCGGATCGAAGCTTTTTTAATCTCGGCTGCAGATGCACCTTCGAGTATAAGCTCTTTAAGTTCGTCTTTAATAGGCATTACTTCGTAAAGAGCTATTCTTCCTTTATATCCAGAGTTGTTGCATGTAGGGCATCCCTTGCCTTTATAGCACTTAATTTTCTCTGCATCTTCTTCCGGGAATCCAATTTTAACAAGGGCTGGAACCGGGATCTTTTCTTCTTCTTTACACTGTTGGCATATTTTTCTTGAGAGCCTTTGTGCAAGTATGAGGATTACTGAAGAAGAAACAAGAAAGGGCTCTATACCCATATTCAATAGTCTGCTTATAGTGCCCGGAGCATCATTTGTATGTAAAGTGCTAAGGACAAGGTGGCCTGTAAGTGCAGCCTTAACACCGATTTCAGCTGTTTCAAAATCACGCATCTCGCCAACCATTATAATATCAGGATCCTGCCTTAAAAAAGATCTTAATGCTGAAGCAAAACTAAGGCCTATCTCTTCCCTGACCTGTACCTGATTAATCCCCATGAAATTATATTCAACGGGATCCTCAGCCGTCATGATGTTAGTGTCCGGCTTATTCAGATAATTAAGCGCAGAATAAAGTGTTGTAGTTTTACCGCTTCCAGTGGGACCGGTAACCAGCATCATACCATAGGGCTTGTTAAGGGCTTCCATAAAATCCTGAAGCGCAGCTTCTTCAAATCCTAACTTTGTGAGGTCGATCTGTAGATTTGATTTGTCAAGAAGTCTTAAAACTGTCTTTTCTCCAAAGAGGCAGGGGAGAGTTGAAACACGGAAATCTATCTCACGCTTCTTGCCGAGTTTCAGCTTGATTCTGCCGTCCTGTGGCAGTCTTCTCTCGGCAATATCGAGCCTTGACATGATCTTGACCCTTGAAGTCAGAGCAGCTTTGATTTTAATAGGCAGGTTCATGACCGTGTACATTACACCGTCAACCCTGTATCTAACCCTTAAAGAATTTTCGTAGGGTTCTATATGAATATCACTTGCACCTATTTTGATTGCATTTACAAATATGCCGTTGACAAGTTTTACTATTGGCGCCTCGACTTCTCTTATGATCTCGGTATCTTCTTTTTCTTCAAGCACATCAACATTATCGAGAGCGCTGCCCACTATCGAGTCAAAGTCATTAACATCAATGTTAGGGCCATCATCAAAGCTACTGCTATCAAATACGTCATCTTTAACTAAATCATCATCGCTTAAGGTATAGTCCTTTGCCTGTATTGCACTTGAATTAGATTTTGATGTAGTAGCAAGCAGACTTTCGCCTTTTCCCAGATAAAATTCAGTAATAGCAGTTATAATTGCTGATTCACTTGAGACAACAACCTCGACATTGTAGCCGGTCATAAATTTAACATCATCTATTGCAAAGACATTTGAAGGGTCGGCCATTGCAATCGTAAGTGTAGCTCCGACCCTGGCAACCGGCATAATTAGATATTTTTTTGCCATATCTGAGGGGATTAATTTTATAACGGATACGTCTATTTTGTATTCTGCGAGATTTACTGCAGGGACACCATATTGTTTGCTGAGAAATGCAACAAGTTTTTCTTCAGTAATAAAGCCCAATTTAACGAGATTTGTTCCAAGCCTTCCGCCTTCTTTCCTTTGAATATTTAGAGCCTGTTTTAGCTGTTCTTCAGAAATAATACTCGATTGAATCAAAAGCTGTCCTAATTTTGCAGCCATATCATTATTAACATATATGAAATTATATGTAATGTCAACAAAACACAATAAGATATGTGTAATCATTAAATGTTATGTTATACTTAATAAAATACTGATAAAATTCACAAAACATACCAAATATCCCTTAATTCTTGTATTATTAATGAATAACATCAAACACATAATATTATCTTAAAATTTAAAATTATGATTAATACGAAAAAAAATATGCCATCAATTGACGATCTTGAAAGAGCCGAGAGGCTAAAGGAGATTTTAGAGGCACTTTATGAAGCAAACAAGAGATACCCGGTAATAGTAGAAGGCAAAAAGGATGTAATTGCACTTAAAAAACTCGGTCTTGTAGGAGAGATAATGACTCTCCACAGGGGGAAGAGCCTTCATGAGTTTTGCGAGGATATTACCGAAAGGTTTGCAAGGGTTATCATACTGCTGGACTGGGATGCCAAAGGAGAAAGCCTGTTCAAATTGTTATCCGCGGAACTTAAGGGGCACTGGGAGGAATTTTCGAAATTCAGGGATATTATAAAAATCCTCTGCCAGAAGGACATCAAAGATATAGAAGGAATCCCAAAGCTGATTTTAAGATTGGAGGGGATGAAAACTATAGGGAAATGAATACTCTCGGCAAAGAAGGTGAAGAAATTGCAATCACATACCTCAGAAAGAAGGGATACAGGATTTTGAGAAGAAACTATAGAACAGTGTTTGGAGAAATTGATATTATTGCAAAGGATAAAGATACGATTGTATTTACAGAGGTTAAAACAAGAACCGATGAAACATTTGGATATCCATTTGAGGCAGTGAACAGGAGAAAAAGAGAGAAAATTAAGAAAGTGGCATTGGCTTATATAAAGAAGCTTAAGAGAGAGGTTCCTGCACGGTTTGATGTTCTTAGTATAAATTTTGAAAATGAAAAGAAGCAGATTAAACATATTAAGGATGCCTTTGAGGTTTAAGTATGCATTAATTTTTTTTTAAATTTGTTTTTACCCCCCTCTCGGTCTTTCTAATATATACCGCTTGCAAGGATAGATACTTTTTTATTGAAATCATGTATGTCAATAGCTGTATAATGTCTAGATATTTAAACTCACATAATAAATTCGGATATGAAAAGCAAGAAAAGGAGTCGACTATGAAAATTTACAAGTATGCCTTCCGGTATTTTTTATTTTTCCTGATTACCTTTTTCATCTATGCTTGTGCTGTTCTACCAGAAAGACAGCCGGGTGACAAATACAACCAGAGCAGTAACGAGAGTGGGGAGCAGGAAAAAAGTCAGCACCTGCCGGAAGAAATTACGGTACTTACAGGAAAGTTGTTGTTTGTTAAAGGAGGTTGCTATGAAATGGGGGATACCTTTAAAGAAGGTAGTCATGATGAGCAGCCTGTTCACGAGGTATGCATAGACGACTTTTATATCGGTGAAACTGAAGTTACCCAGAAGCAGTGGGAAGAAATCATGGGGAATAATCCTTCAACATACAAGGACTGTGATGGTTGCCCTGTAGAAAAGGTAAGCTGGGATGATGCCCAGGATTTTTTCCTTAAACTGAACGAAAGGACGGGAATGAACTTTCGTCTGCCCACGGAGGCCGAGTGGGAGTATGTCTGCCGGGAGCGGGGGAAGAAGGTAAGGTTTGGTACGGGCAAGGATACCATAGGGTCTGACGAGGCTAATTTTGATGCTGAAAATTATGTGGAAACATATTCGAGGGCTGGCGTTTACCGGAAAAAGACTGTCCCTGTGAAGAGCTTTTCGCCAAATGCAATAGGAGTCTATGACATGAGCGGAAACCTCTGGGAATGGGTACAGGACACTTACTACAAGAAGGCGTACGGGGAGCACAGCCGAAAAAGTCCGGTATATGAACGTCCCGAGGAAAGTTACCGCGTTGTGCGGGGCGGGGGCTTCCGTCACAGCCCTGATAACGCACGGTGCACTAGTCGTGCAAGCATATCGCGGGATTTCAGGTGGAGGTATATCGGATTACGTATCGCTCTGACAAAATAGTTTTGTACAAGGGAGAGATTTTAATTCTCAAAGGACACTGATGAAAGTCATTTATGCTAATTTGCCCGACTTCGCCATATAGGCTGCGTCGCGGCAGCCTTCTATTCTCAACAGGTTTCGAAGCGAATTCAAATGGCTTGCCGAGCCGAAGCTTCGATTTTCGAAGCGAAGGCTGGTGGAGCTGAGTCGATTCGACCGACCTTCAGATTATTTAAGAATACCCTTAGACTTTAGTTCTAACCT
>CAYFQB010000059.1:0-3584 GCA_964345225.1 uncultured Nitrospiraceae bacterium
GACAAGAACAGCCCTTCCCCATACTCGGATGCAGAAAGGAATGAGATCTCTGATCAGATACTTATGATTCTTAAGACGCTTACACCCAAAGAGGAAAAAGTCATAAGAATGAGGTTCGGGATAGGTGCAGAGCGTGACCATACACTCGAAGAAGTAGGAAGGCATCTTTCGATCACAAGAGAACGGGTGCGTCAGATTGAAGCAAAAGCCCTGAGAAAACTCAAACATCCGAGCAGGCTCAGGGCGTTGAAGGTGTTAACTACCGTCTAATTCTATTCAAGATGCGTGAAGACATTTCCTGTCGTAATGGCATCTTTGCTTTTACGCACAATTGCAGTTGCTGTAGCATCTCTGTAATTAATAATCTGTATTATACCGTTAGGTATCTTGTGTTTTCCTATATCAACTGTCTTTAGTAAATCTCCTATTTCTATTCCATCATTCCTGCCTTTATCAATAAAGACGATATCAAAAGACCCAATTAGTATCCTCAGGTCCTGGGTAGCTAAAACATAGCCATCAATATAGGGCCTCCTGTAATCTTCTGCTGCAAGCGGTGGCTCAATTTCATAATACGTATCAAGAAGGTCATCAATAGTTATATCTTTGAAAGATTGAATTATCTTGGCAATCGTCTGCCCATATTCAAATTTGTCAATCTCTGCTATACCGAGCATTTCTATAACATAACCTACAATTTTGCCTGTTTCAGGATGTTCCACCTTCTCACCGCCTCTAATTATATAAAACTTATCCCCAACATCTACAGGGTTGTCAGTTTCAACATATACAAGGTCATTATTACCAAATAAAGACCTTCCGGATGGAGCGCCAATAATCTTTCCTACACCTTCAACAGAATCATCAATATAACTGCTTGCCAGGAGCAAATTCCTATCTATAAGATATTCAGGTTTGACAGGTTCTGCTACCTCTTCTATTTCTTCAACGGGCTCTGGTATGGGAACAGGTTCTGGCATTGCAACTGGCTCCTCATGCTCTACTTCTTGAATCAGATACAGTGGAATTCTTATTATCTGGTCAGGGTATATTAAGTCAGGATTAATTATTTCAGGGTTTTCCTTCCATACTTTAGGCCATAAAAAAGGGTCATTCAACTCCCCTGAAGAAATGTCCCATAAAGTATCCCCTTGTATAACTGTATACTCTTTTACTTCCTGCAACTGCGAAAAGGCTAAAGCAGGCAGTATTAATAATATAATTATTGTATACAGTATTACTTTTTTCTCTAGCATACTGGCTCTCCTTATTAAATGTTTTTCATTTACTTAAAAACATAACCGAGATAAACAAAACTGTCAAGTACATTCTATACTCTATTTGACATAATTGCCATTAAAAATTGATAATTCAGTATGCAAAGATATAAATCATTTGGCACATATATAAGAAATAAATTCGGCACTAAAATTTACAAGGTCAACGTCGATGCAGGTTTCACGTGTCCCAACAGAGACGGTACGCTCGGAGTCACCGGATGTATATACTGTAATAACAACAGCTTCAGGCCAAGTTCATGCAAACCAATGCTTTCCATTAGCGAACAAATCAAAAATGGTATTGTATTTATTAAAAAAAGATATAAGGCAGAAAAATTTCTTGTATATTTTCAGCCTTTTACAAATACATACGCCCCTGTGGAACAGCTTGAAGCAATATACAAAGAAGCTCTTGGTGAATCTTCAGTAATTGGTCTTGCCATTGGAACAAGGCCTGATACAATAGACCGGTCAAAGATTGAAATGCTGGAGCACCTCGCCTCTAAATATTTTATTCTAATAGAATATGGCCTTCAATCCATTTACGAAAAAAGTCTCGACTATATAAAAAGAGGTCATGATTACAAGACATTTTTAGAGGCGATTAATTTAACAAAAAACAAAGGCATCTATATAGGTGCACATATCATTGTGGGACTCCCTACCGAAACGCGGGAGGAAATGCTTGTTATGGCTGACGAGATTTCGCTACATAAGATAGACTTTCTTAAAGTACACCAGCTTCAGGTAATAAAAGATACCCCGCTTGAGAATATATATAAAGAGAATCCATTCCACATCTTTGATTATGATGAATATCTCGATTTCATAGTAGATTTTATCGAAAGGATTTCTCCGGACATAGTATTTCAGAGACTATTTGCCACTTCTCCTGACAGCATCCTGATAGCTCCACAGTGGTGCAGGAACAGACAACAGATTCTAAGTGATATCAAGAAAAGACTTGAATTAAGAGATACCTATCAGGGAAAGAAATATAAGCCCCAGCCAGTGCATGGGTAATTTCACCTTTTATTAATGTAACCGCAAAGACAAAAGGAAAGTAGGGAGTAAGCAGTAGGCAGTAGGCAGTAAAAGGAAAAGTGCAGAGCGCATGGAGCAGGGTGCAGGGCGAACCAGAAAAACTAGAGAAACCAGAGAAACTAAATAAACACGTAACCGAAAGACGACAGACGAAACGGGCCTCGTTACCGTAACCGTAAGACGTTACCTTTAAGATTTGAAATTGTTAATTAAAAAATCGGAAATCGGAAATTAAATTTTCGATGACCAATGACCATTGACTAATGACTATTGATAATTGACCAATGACTTTAAAAGGAGCGGGCAGTTCAGTTTCTACTTCCTAAAAACAATGAGATCTTTTAGTGCTTTTCTATCTACTTTTTTGGGTTTTTCATCAGAATATCCAAGAGCAACAACAGCCATGAGCTCAAGGCTGTCTTTAACACCGAGAATCTTTTTTATCTGATCGTTACTTTTAATAATTTCACCCAGCCACACAGCACCCAGACCAAGGGAATGTATTTCCAAAAGCATATTCTGAAGACATGCACCGACTGCCTGAACGTCTTTTGTCCTGTTATAACCTTCTGCATTATCCAGGAAAACCGGTATCAGAACCTTTGCACTTTTTACAATCCCTGAATAATGAGTAAGCTTCGAAAATTCCTTTATAATTAAAGTATCAGTTACTACGGCAAACCTCCATGGCTGGTTATTAAGCCCGGAGGGCGCCCATCTGCCTGCCTCGAGTATAGTTTCGATCAATTCATCAGGTATGGGTTTATCCTTGAACTTTCTTATGCTTCTTCTTGTCTTTATGGTGTCCAGTATGTCCAAAAAACCGTCTCTCTGGTAAAATAGAATTTGTAAAAAATCCCGGGCTATAGAAACTATAGAAAAAGGAAATCGCTAAAATCAAGCACATTATTGGTATTAGAAATCAATGACTAAAAAACCTATCATAGCTGTTATTGGTGGAAGAAATACCACCAAGGCCCTTTTAAAAGAGGCCGAGGAGGTTGGCAGGCTTATCGCAAAAAGCAAATCTATACTTATGTGCGGCGGTCTTGGCGGTGTTATGGAAGCCGCCTCAAAAGGCGCTCAATCTGAGGACGGGCTTACTGTCGGAATTTTACCGCAAGATCATAAAAATGGTGCTAATGAATACATCAATATACCGGTAGCAACTGGACTGGGTATCGGGAGAAATGTTATCATAGCTCGCACAGCTGATGCGCTTATTGCGGTTGGCGGAGAATATGGAACACTCTCAGAAAT
>CAYFQB010000060.1:0-36864 GCA_964345225.1 uncultured Nitrospiraceae bacterium
TGTTCAAATATCTCCCATAGTTTATTGTTCTGTGAAGGTGTTAAGATCGTTTTTAAATCCATCCAGTATTTGACCTCTTGATTAAGCACTTGTGAATGAATACTATGGAAAGTTTTCAGTTCACGATTAACCCTTTCCTTGTTGGGTTTCTCCTGTTTCATTAGCAAAACAATATCGTTGTATGCTTGCTGGTATTTTTTTCTCAAATCAGCAGACTGTCTCTTGTACTTGTCATTGAGCTCTTTCATCTTTGACCTTTGTTCCTCGGTGAGTTCAAGCTTTTGGGCAATATTCTTTTGCTCTGCTGGTGTTGGTGGTATGAAGGTAACAAGGATATTACGAAGTATCCCCTTTTTCATTTTTCCCTCATCTGCCTTTCCCCCCATAGCAAATGTGTCGAATGTTACAATAAAACCAATTGCAATAAGAATTATAAATATAAAACTAAAAATCTTTCTCATTTCTTGATACCCCCTTATTTATTTTAAACTTCTATATTATATTTATTGATAAAAAGTTTGTACTCCTTTTTAAACCTCCTTTCTTTTTTAGTAAACATTTCAGAGTTTAATAAGCTAATAAACTCAATCCCCGGCAAAGGAAATTCTAAGTGATTTTTATTTCTTATCTTTATAAAACATACAATAGGAAAAAAGGTTTCTTTTAATCCTGATTTATTATGATAATTTTTCTTTCGTCTTTTCCTGCCGTCCCCTCAAATACATCTTCTACTTGCGGTTCAAGAATAATACCTGTCTCCAGGAGTACTACAGGGCGCAGAATCTTGTAGAGGTGTTCGAAATACCTGCTCATATTGGCTATATGGGTAGCAGGAACATAAACTATATCACCACTTTGAAGTGAGATATTCTGACGGAGGTCCCCTTTTTTCATTGCCAATTTCAGATTAAGTTTTATGAGTTCCGGAGCGTCCTTATTCCCCCTTATTACCAGGACATTTTCTTCTTTCGCATCATGAGTAAATCCGTTTGATTGTGCTATAACCTCAAGTACACTGGTTGGTTTATACAATGAGAATATTCCTGGCCGGGATACTTCACCAAGAACAAAGATTTTTTGGCTCTGTACAGAAGTAACGTTTACATTTACCACCGGGTCAACATAGTATTCGGAGAGCCCTTTTTCTAATATATCTCTTAGTTTGTGAATACTTATACCGGAAGCATTAATCTCGCCTACAAAAGGGTAATGAATCTTTCCATAAGGGTCGATCTGCACATTTTTACTCAAGTCGTTATGCCGCCATACGCTTATATCAATTTTATCACCCGGGCCGAGTGTAAATTCTGAAACAGAAATTGGCTTAATATCCTCAGCGGTTTGTACCTTTACTTCCGGCGAAGTTGTAGCACATCCAAAAAGGAATAATATTAAAATTACAGGTATATGTTTTTTAAATTCCATAAATTTCAACTTTATATAAATAAAATTATATAGCATTTTAGTTTCTTGAGCAATCAGAATAAATGGGCTGTTAGGAATTAAGAAAGAAACTTATAGATATTATACAAATATACTTCATAACAATTAAGAAAGTTTATCGATGAGACGAAACAGGCTACCGCCGTTAGTTGTAAGATACAACTTCTTTAAAATCGAAAAATATAGTTGTATACATTAAATAAAGCTTATTAAAAATCCCTTTACCTCAAGTACGAGGTTAAAGTTCAAAAAAAAAAGCTTTAAAGCTGTCAATTATAAACTTACAGATATTCAAGTTTTTTAAGTATTTATATTTAAATTAATTAATATGATCCAACTTTATTAATAACAACTTTTACAGTCTTAAATAATATCTTAATATCCAGCCAGAGAGATTGTTTTCTAACATAGTACACATCATATTGGATCCAGTCGTGGAAGGAATTTTCACGCCTGCCTAATACTTGCCACAGTCCAGTTATGCCGGGTTTTACTTTTAGTCTTATATCACGCCAGCTTGGACTGAATTTCATCTCTTCCATTATTAGGGGCCTTGGACCAACAAGGCTCATGTCTCCTTTAAGAATATTAAATAATTGTAGTATTTCATCTAAGCTGGTTTTTCTTAGAAATTTACCAACCTTGGTTACCCTGGGATCATTGAACATTTTGAACATAGGACCGTCAGTATCTTTTTCAGAAAGTAATTCTTTATGAAGTTTTTCGGCATCGGTACGCATTGTCCTGAACTTTATCATGCCGAATAATTTACCGCGTAAACCGCATCTTTTCTGAACATAACAGGAAGGCCCTGGAGAATCTAACTTTATAGCCAAGGCAATTAACAAAAGTAAAGGTAATAATAAGACTAATCCGGCGGCAGAAAGAGTTATATCCATTAACCTTTTTACTATTTTATATATCCTATATTTGCTGCCAGCTAATGATGCGATTCCTGAAAGGCTAGCAATACCTTTTATGCTGTAGTCTGAATGTATCAGATTTGCATCACCAATTCTCATGCCATTTATTGCGATTATATTTTTAATATATAAGTCAGTTGGAAGATCAGTTCCATTAAAAATTAATGAATATTCAATCTTAACTCCATTTGATAGGGATACGTCATCATACAGTATGCTCTCCCGAAAAAGAACCCCTTGTGATATTTGACATCTGTTGCCAATAACTGCGGGACCGATTATCTGTGCAGAGTCTTCTATTTTGCAATTATCGCCTATAACGATTGGACCGAGCAGATATGCCTTGGGGGATATTTCAACATCTTTACCTGCCCAGACTCTTTCAGAAACTTCTAATTTGTCACCAAGGTAGAGATTAGTATTTCCGTTTTGAAGTATGTCTCGATGAATCCTGATATAATCATTCACGGTATCTATACATTGATATGAGCCTTCGATTTCATATGCAGATACATTTAATGATTCTCTTTTTAATGCTGGAATAAGCTGCTCTTTTATGTCCATGTAGCCACTATATGTGATAAATTTAAGGATTGCAGGATCAAAGATATATATGCCGCTTGACTTCCATGGTGACCTTTTATCCATTGATGAATGGATTATATGGAAACTTTTAATGTTACTGTCGCTAGCAATCTTAATGCCTTCTCTTACATTATTATCTTCAATCTCTTTGGTTACCCCTACTAATGCTGCAGATTTTGATTTATAAAAGAGCTCTAAAGCTTTATTTATGTCAATTTTTTCTATAAAAATTCCGCTATTAATCACAATGAAGACATGTTCTCCGATAAACTCCTCAAGATCCTTTAAAGCCCCTGCCGTCCCTCGGGGTTTATCCTCTACATGAAAATTTATTTTTATATCCGAAAATTTTTTTTCTTTAAATATATCCGGAATTTCATAATGTTCTGATAATGATATTGTTATATCCTCGATACCGATCTTTCTTAAGATATCAATGTTGTACTCAATTATAGGTCTGCTAAGAACGGGGAGCATCCAGACAGGATAGTAGTTAACTAAAGGATTTAATTTTGTATTCTGTCCACCTGCCAGGATTATTGCTTTCTTAATACCTGTATATGTGTTTAAGTCATCCATAATTTACAACTCCTTCTGAAAATATGAGGATTTAAAATACTACCTCCCCAGTGTGTTTAAATTTTTCCTGCATTATATATATTTGATTTTACTTACTAATTTAGAATCCTTAATATTTATATTATATAAAAAAATAAATATAAATATACTAATTTACTATAAAAATACTTTTGAGATTTTTTATCTCTTAAATTCTTAAGGAACTGAATTTAGACATAAAGTCCTAAGACACTTAGACTATAAAAACTAATACTAATAGTTAAATTCATGGTATTAAAGATGTCAATCACCCATTGGTTTGAATATTAAAAAATATTTAGTATTAAAACTTTAGTAGTATTAGTATTAAGACTATAACTGCGGCATTAATTATTTATGAAAGACTTAGATTTTAATACCAGGTACTACTGATTTTCACAGCTTTTTATAAAATTCATTAGATACCTTTTAATAAATTGCTGCCGATGTTCTTTAGTTAGTTCGTCCTTAACAAAAGAGGTTAAAATTGACCGGGTATAATTTTGATTATAAGGAGCAGAAAAAAATATTTATTAAGGTCAGATTTGAACGAAAAGGAGTTCATTAGATAAGAAAATCCCGGCGCAGAAATGGTTTCCGCATCTGAATTCCCATGCAATCATGCCTTCAATATAATTTACAATCTTTTCCCCTGTAACATCAGTAGAAGTTATTTCTACTGTTATTTTTTCACCTGGACCAACGGCATCACTAATATATAATCCTATGCCAGTTTGAGAAATATTGGCAACAAATGCTGCTATTTTTTTGTTTTCTTTTAAAGAAGTCTTAGAATACAGGCTGGCGGTTGCCAAAAAGGGATATCTGTTATGGAGTCGTTTTTCTTCAATCATCTACACTACTCCAAATTACTGTGTAAATTCTATTTTATGAAAATATTTTTTGCAACAAAAAACATACGGCTGGAATTAAATTTTTAGACTAGCGGACTTCCGTCAAAATCATCGTGCTGTATTCCCAATAAATCAATAACTGTAGGTGCAATATCTATTATATTAATATTGCCTTCTTTTGCAGGTCTATTAATGAAAAATGTTGCATTATCTCGAGTATGTGCTCCGGTAAAGATACTCCTCCCATATAATGTCTTTTTATTTATAGCACCTTTCAGATCAAACCCCTTATTTGAAAGTGCCACGAGATCAGGAGCTGAATTGTAATTTGGTCCGTTATATAGTTCTTCTCTCATGAATACCTCTTTTATTGCCTTTTCTCCGTCAATCTGGAGATTAAGTAACTCCTCTTTTATCTTTGACCGTATATCCTCATAATCTTTGTGATCAACGCTTCCTGAAGGATATCTGTTTCTAACGTTGATGTATATTCTTGACGGATCAAGAGCAAAGGCACTGCTTTCAGGGTGGATATCTTCAAGTGACTCAGGAGGCTCTTTCTTGAACTTAAGATAACCCTGTTCCATAAGCCAGAAGTTCAGATAGACCTCCTGTTTTATGGCAGCAAAACCATGGTCTGAGACTATTAAAAAAGGGATATCTTTCCCGCATCTGGATGCAAATTCTCCGATAAGCTTGTCAACTCCCCTGTAAAAATCTATAAAAAAACTATGGAGGTGATGTGTATCATCTTCAAGTGCTGACCACAGGAAATGATGGAGCCTGTCGGTCGCTGTTATTACGCCAATGTACAAATCCCATTCTTCTTTATCAAAGAAATGCAGTAAGGCTTCTTTTCTTTTATTTAAAGTCAGGGCTATATCTTCTGCCAGGCTGCCCAGGGATGTCTTTGCCTTCTGGGAATCGACATCCATCCGATATCCTATGCCCTTAAGATACTCATATGCCGATTCAGGATATGTAGCTTTCTTTAGGTCAAGTGCAACAAAACCAGCAGTGAGAACGCCGTTTAAAGGTTTAGCAGGATATGTTGATGGCAGGTTGATGACAATGCTCCGTTTATTGTTTTTCCCTAAAATATCCCATAATGTATCGCTTTTTATATCACCAGAGCTTGGGAAATGGTAACTGTATGAATTTTGCTTTAAATCCATAAAACCGTATATGTTATGTTTACCCGGATTAACACCGGTCATAAATGTAGTCCATGATGTCGATGAAACTTCAGGTATTGACGCATCCATCTCCCTGAGGGTTCCTTCCGTTAAAAGTGAGGCTAAATTTGGCATAATGCCTTTTTTAGTAAAATCTCTTATCAGGCTGCAAGGTACACCGTCAATGCCAAGTATTACAGTCTTTTTGTTCTTATTTTTTTTGAAAAGTTTCAGCATCACATGTACCCCAAATCTCTGAGCTTTCCCATAATTTCTTCTTTATCCTGTCCTCGGCCGCCACGTTCAGTTGTGTTTTCAAGATCCTGCTCCCAGGCTGGAATGTCAGAAAATTTGGCAGTTGAGTTCTTGGCACCGAGAGAACGGTACCCCTGATAATAGAGAGAGCAGAAGGGAATTTTATATGTGTGTATAAGGCTCCATATATCACGTTCCTTGAAATGCAGTATAGGGTGTATTCTCATATGTTCCGGGTTATTCCTGATACTGAAATAATCTTCAGATATCCTTGATTCCTGCTCATCCCATCTTATTGCTGTAGAGAGAGCCTGAATTTCATTTTCTTCTAAAAATACATTCATGGCAACAGTCTTCATAAGGTGGTTTCCAATATAAGATTCTGGATCGAACGGGAATTCTTCATCTTTAAAGCCGATTCTATCGATTTCACGTTTATTACGATCATTAAGGTCCTTAACCCTGACAATGTCTCCCAATTTTTTTGCTCTGCTGCTGACATCGGTGTTCTTTGCTGTTACTACGCTTACATCCCATTCTTTTTTAATCCTGTTGACGTGTTCGAGTATTTCTTCAAAAACGTCTCCCTCGTCTATAAACATGCAGCTCGGCTTTTTGACTTTTAGTTCCGTACAAACCTCCCTGTAAAGCCACAGCATTGTGGTGCTGTCCTTGCCCCCTGTCCATGCAACTACAAGTCTATCATCTCCGAACTTACTCAATGCTTCCTTGATTATCCTCTTTGAATATTCGATTTTTTCAGCAAGTGGCATTAAAATAAGGCTATCTTTATCAGGCTGTGGCTGTAGAGACATAATATTCCTCCTTTAGTTTGAATAATTTAATATTGTATCTATGAGCCCCTGAGGTGTACTTTTGGTTTTGACAACCTTCATACCAATCGCTTCTTCGATATCTTTAATGGATACATCATCGAGAAAAATATCATCGTCATCCTTTAAAACGGTATCCGGTATAATTAGGATATCATAAGAATCCTCATTTTCATGCAAGGATTTTATTACGTCACGTCCGGTAAGGAGTCCAGTAACCGTGATAGATGTACCAAAAAATTCATTCTCAACAGGAATTACATCAATATTAATATTTTCTTTTTCAGAGAGGCGGTCAGTAAATTTTTTTAGAAAATGATGAAACGAGATCCCTGTTAACGTAAGGAACTTCTTTCCGCAAGAAATTGATTCTGGTATTTTAATCTTTTTTGATTGATTGATAAAAAGGGGTACCATGCCGACACCATTTTCTAACTGTTGAAGACCCCCATATTCTTTTAGATTGGGAAAAGAACGTTCTGCCTTTATATACATTTCATCTGCGCAGTAAACGATAGGGTCACCATGCTTCTTTTTAAATCTTTTTTGGAATGATTCAGTTATCTCTATTGCTTCCAGGGCATCTTCTTTTGTTACTGGATTAATATTAAATTTTCTGTACGTTGTCAGGCCTACCGGGACAACTGCTATTGAAGAGGTATAAGGGTAGAATTTATAAATGTCCTTGATTGTATTTTTTAATTCTTTCTTGTCGTTGTAACCGGGGCACAGCACAATCTGCGTATGCATTCTTATTTTTCTGTCAGAAAAATATTTTAGTTCCTTCATGATATCCGAGATCCTGGTATTACCAAACATCTTACTGCGCAGAGATTTATCAGTGGTATGTACGGATATATAAAGAGGACTTAATCTCTGTTTAACTATTCTCTTTCTGTCATAATTATTAAGGTTGGAGAGTGTAATGTAGTTTCCGTAAAGAAAGGATAGTCTGTAATCATCATCCTTTAAATAGAGAGATTTTCTGAGGCTTTTTGGAAGCTGTTTCACAAAGCAGAAGATGCAGTTGTTTTTGCAGGTTTTTACCTTGAACGGCTTAAATATTATGCCAAGTTCATTATCATTTTCTAATGTGATTTGTGCTTTATATTTGTGTCCGTTACGCTTCAATTCCATGTTTAGCCGGTGTGACTCGATTTCTGGATCACCGAAGTCTTTATAATACATGAAATCTATGACATCATTTAAAGTATGAGAATTAGTTGAAAGCAGAATATCACCTGAACGCAATCCTGCCTTATCAGACAAGCTATCCGGTGTGATGCTATCTATCTCAATTCCGATCTTATGGCTCATTTGTTAACTTAAAACCCTTATGAATATATTGAAGTCCTGATATGGAAGTAATTATAGCTGTTAAAAAAAGGAGAATATTAGGTACGGGTGGCAGAGTGCTTATGTTTATATTTAACAATACATAGGCAAGGGTGATAATCTGCAAGGCTATTGCGATTTTACCCGTCATTAATGGTTCAACATTTGAGTTATGGGTGATCATGTACAGCAAAAGCCATCCAATCACGACAATAAGGTCTCTGCTGATTACAGTTATTGCAATCCATTTTGGTATCCAGTCATAAATGGAGAAAATAATAAATGATGTTACGAGTAGGAATTTGTCTGCTAATGGATCAAGGAAAGTTCCAAGCGATGTTTTCTGGTTTGTCAGCCTTGCGAAAAGCCCGTCAAGAATATCGGTAAGGGCGGCTATAAGGAAAAAAGAGAGCGCATATCTGTATTTGCCGTAAATTATTGTGGTTATAAATACAGGAATAATAACTATCCTCGTTATAGTTAATGTATTGGGTATATTGAAAACAGTCAAGATAATAAACCTCAATCGTAAAGTCTAAAGATAAAAAATGATAACCTGAAAACGGAAGATTTTAACCCAAAAAATGCGTTTCCAGCAGGTATACATTTTATATAGTTGGGCATGTTTCTTGAGCGGACATAGGGAAATTTTTGGGATACCCGTCATGGCGAAATAAGCGTTCCCGAGAAGTCGGGACGAAATTTTACTGTTTGACCCCGTAAAACGGGGTAACCCTATACGGGGGAGTTTAAAAATTCTAGCGAATGAGCCATGAGACGGGTAAAAATTTCCTTCTAGGGAGCGAAAGGAATATGTCCAACTACTTAATACACCTGTTCTTTTTATACTGATACGCATTTTTTGGGTTAACTTCACAGCCTCCTGATATAAAAAGTCCTAAACAACATCCTTCTTAGCATTACTTTATTTGGTTTTTTAAGGGATATTAAAAGGTGCTTTTTTAAAATCTAATCTTAGCCTGAGTTTATTATAACAGCTTGTTCTTAAATCTCCAAACAGATAAGATAGTAGCATCTCAGCATGACATTTTTCCACTTGGAAGCCGTATTTTGCAGCATCATTAAAAGAGTTGGTAATATTTTTTTTTGCCAGTGCCTTTTTGCCTTTTAGCATGTTAATTTCACCGAGGCCGAGTCTGCAGTATATAATTCCCCTCGGATCTTCTGTTTTCCTGAAGAGTGCCTGGGATGTTTTAAAATACTTAATTGCCTTGAAATAATCCCCTAACATTTTATAGGTTGTGCCTATACTCCATAGTGTGTATGAATAGCTGACCCTGTCTCCGATCCTGTTATAAAGAGATGAAGCTTTGTTAAAACTACTGATGGCCTTTTTAAAATCTCCAAACATCCTGTAGGCATTCCCTATGCCGCAGTAAGAATATGCCAATCCAAAGCTGTCCTCTATTGCTAAAAATAATTTATTTGCTGCAACGTAGTATTTTAGAGAATCTTTAAAAAGGCCTGATGTTCTTGAAGTTCCCCCCAGGCCGCACAGACAGTATCCTATTCCAGGTTTATGTCTTAAAGATCTGAATATTTCCAGAGATTCTTTATATTTTATGATTGCTTTTTGAATATCTCCTTTAATCCTCAAAGCACCTGCTGAAGCCCACAGCGAGAATCCAGTTCCCTGCTTGTCTTTATGTTTTTTATAAAATTTCACGCTGTCAGAAAATATCTTTAATGCGCTGTTCCAATCTCCTCTAGCTCTACGGGAAAGCCCTATGCCTGTTTTAGCATCTATAAGAGAAATTGTATCATTTGTTTTTTTACTTGTTACTATTGCGTCTGAATATGACTGCTCTGCCTTGTCGAAATTACCGATCATCCTGTGGATATCACCTATAGAAAGCTGGCATTCTAAAACTCCATTTAAAGATTTCAGGTCTGCATAGGATTTCAGCGCTTTATTAAAAAAAACAAGTGATTTGTTGTATTGGTTTTTTTCTCTTAAGTTTTCAGCCTTTTCTAAGACTTTACCCAGTTGAAAAGGGTCTATCTTTCTACAGGGTTTACCTATTTCCGAGAATTTCATTGAACTTTTTGATTATCAGCTCATAATTATCTGAATTGTAAAAAGCAGAACCCATAACTAGTATATCAGCACCGGCATCGGCAATCTGTTTTATGTTTTCCAGCTTTATCCCACCATCAACCTCTATCAGAGAGGATAACCCCACTTCCGAGATTATTTTTTTCAAGTGTTTTATCTTATCAATAGTATGTGAAATGAACTCCTGACCGCCGAAACCTGGATTTACAGACATAATTAATACCAGATCAACATCATGAAGTATATTTTCAAGATTGGAGATAGGGGTTGACGGATTTATTGAAACCCCTGCCTTAACACCTTTTTCTTTTATCCGTTGTATTGTTCTGTGAAGATGAACAGATGCTTCAAAGTGAACTGTTAAGAAATCTGCTCCTGCATTGATAAAATCTGATAGAAATCTGTCGGGTTCTTCGATCATTAGGTGTACATCTAGCGGAAGTTCAGTTATTTTTCTGATTGATTCAACGACAGAATATCCTATTGTTATATTAGGGACAAAGTGACCGTCCATAATATCTACATGAAGCATATGGGCGCCGGCTTTTTCAGTAGATTTTATCTCATCGCCTAAACGCATAAAGTCGGCAGACAGGATAGAAGGGGCAATTTTAGTCATATATAAATACCTTTCTCATTTGCAGATATATTATATCACCAGTTTTTACAAGTGAGCCGGGTTCTGGTTCTTGAGCTTCTACCATATTTCCTGTACCTTTTGTCTTAATTTCAAGACCGATTTTTTTAGAGATTTCTTTTGCATTTTCCAGACTCTTATTCAGAAAGTCGGGGCAGTAATAGCTAAATTCATGTGGTCCGAGACTCACAAGTACAGTAATATTATCAGTTAGTCTCTCTTCAGGTGCAGGTTTTTGCACTACTATTTTGCCCTTTTTAATAGAATCAGAATGTACATGTATTATTTTACCTATCTTCAGGCCCCTTTGCAGAAGTATTGCTTTTGCATTGCTCAGGGTTTCGTTAACAACAAAAGGAACATAATAAACCCTTGGCCCCTTGCTAACAACAACCTTAATGCCCCTTTTTTCTTTCACTTTATGACCTGCCGGGATATCCTGTCTCAGTATCCTGCCCGAAGGTATTACAGGATCGTAATCTTCCCCTTCTATTTTCAGATACAGCCCGACCTCGTTTAATGTCTCGTTTGCCTCCAGCAGGGTCATTTCAACCAGTGAGGGTACCTTAACGGTACGGCTGAAACTTAAAATTTTAAAAGTTATATAACCGAAGGAGAGACCCAGCACAATGAAAATTGCAAATATGAGCGGAAGTCTGATTAGACTATTCATTTTTGTCTGCAAAATGACACCCCAAAAAAACCGTCCATATTATGTTTATGCGGATATGTTCTAAAGAAGCCGTTATTTATAAAATGTCTCAAAAAAATATTATTATTCTCTAATATAATACGGAATTCTCTTTCATTCTTCAAGAATTCATTTACTACTTCTTCCCCCTCTTCCTGTTCAGTTGAACATATAGAATAAACAATGGTCCCGTCTTTTCTTAGAAAATTTGAAGCAGCCCTTAGTAATCTTAACTGTTTTGATCTGAATTCAATTAGGTCTTTGGCTTTATGCATATATTTAACGTCGGGATTTCTCCTTATGACTCCGATAGCAGAACAGGGCGCATCAACAAGTATCTTATCGAATGTGCCTGGATTTTTTAACTTGGTGATATCATCATTGATTATATTTACAGAGTTGATACCAAGATCTCTAATATTCTCATGAAGCATGTTTACTCTCCGGGGATCTTTTTCCAAAGCGATTATATCTCCACTGTCTTGCATTATTTGTGCTATATGGGTGGTTTTACCTCCGGGGGCCGCACATACATCCAGTATCCGTTCCCCCGGCTTCGGATCAAGCAAATAAGATATAAGCTGTGAAGCTTCATCCTGTACAGTAAACAGACCATGAATAAAAGAAAGGCTATTATATTCATGCATGTCCTTGAGTACTATCCCGTCAGGTGAAAAACTTGTTATCTCTGAATTTAACCCGTTTTCAAGCAGTCTGTTGAGAAGCTGTTCTCTTTTTATTCTTAAGCGGTTTACCCTGATTGTCATTGGAGGGATTTCATTATTTGCCATTGCAAGCAGGGCAGCTTCTTCCTTGCCAAACCTTTTCATCCATCTTTTGACCAGCCATTTTGGGTGAGAGGCATTTACGGATATATCCAAAACAGGATCATCAAAATTAAAGGGAAGGGTGAAACGATTCTTCTGTCTTAGAATATTTCTTAATACTGCATTTACAAGAGAGGGCCTGCCCGCCTTTTTTCCTTTTTCTATCTCGACAGATTCGTTTACAACTGCCCAATCCGGCACCCTCATAAAATAGATTTGATATAGGGCGATCCTGAGGTTATTAAGTGTATAATTTCCTAATTTCGATGGTTTTATAAGAAAATGTTTCAGGATCCAATCAAGCGTATCCCTGAATCTCAAGACACCGTATACAATCTCCATAATGAAAGCCCGGTCTCTTCTGTCAAGTGTTAACGATACGTTTTCGATGGACTGTTTTGGTTTGTGTCTTTTATTGAGTATATCTAAAAGTGCCTTTACAGCAAAAAGACGTGTATTTGCCATGAGAAAAATCCTGTTGCTGAATCTAATCCCTACTAAAAAAGTTTATTGCCTCTTTAACTTTATCGAGGTCAACCTGTGTGTTCAGACAGGGGCCATAAGGCCGTTGGTTTGAGATACCGATTATAGGAATGGGATAAGTATCAACCAATCCGCTGGAAAGGTCTCTTTCACATGCTACTGCTACTATTGCCTCGGGTTGAGCTTCCATTACAATTTTCCTTGCAATGGTCCCGCCTGTTGCCACAAAGAGGTTGAGTTTATTATTCTCTGCTATTTCTATGAGATCTCTTATCTCACATTTGCCACATCTTTCGCAGTTGTAAATATTATGCGTAAGCCTTATTGTACATTCGTCGATCTGGAGGCAATGGGGAAGAAGTAATAGTATCTTCTTTGTCTTTGGTTTTTCTGCCCTGACAAGCCTGTTGTTTATATTAATAACAGCCCTCTGAAAGCTCTCTTTTTTATTTTTGAAAAAGGTACCGAGAATCATGAGGAAAGGATGGATCAGTCTCAGGACTATACCCCTCAGCTGTTTATGTGGTATCAAATGACATCCCCCCTCGTAAGCGCCTTCCGTGCATAAAGTCTAAAGATGACATGGATTTTTTACCCTCTGGTTTTACTGCTATTATGGAAAGTACCCCCTCACCGGTACCGACATAAAGACCGTCATCAACTACTTTCTCTATCCTCCCTGGAGTAACATTGCCGCTATAGTCGATTAGTTGAGCCTTTATAATATTAACTCTTTCCTTATTAAGATAACAATATGCCCCTGGCCATGGGTATGTTCCCCTGATCAGATCAAATATTTTTTTTGCCGGCATAGACCAGTTTATTCTGCCGTGATCTTTTTTAAGAAGTGGTGCATAGCTTGGTTTACCAGTTTGGGGTCTAGGTTGAATCGAATCGGTTTTCAGGCCATTTACAGTTTTTACCAGAAGCGATGCACCTATATTTGCAAGCTTTGAGCTTATGGTATATGAGTTGTCACCATTAGTAATTTCTATTTCCTCCTGCAGAAGAATATCGCCTGTATCAAGACCTTCGTCCATGAACATTGTTGTAACGCCCGTTTTTGTTTCACCGTTAATCAAAGCCCATTGTACCGGTGCAGCACCTCTGTATTTTGGCAGGAGTGATGCATGGACGTTAATACATCCCCTGGCAGGTATTTTTAATATAGACGGAGGGATAATCATTCCAAATGCAACGACAATAATGAATTCAGGGTTTAATTTTGACAGCTCTTCGATAAAAAAAGGGGATTTAATGCCAGTAGGCTGGATGACAGGTATTTGCTTTGAGGTTGCAAATTCTTTTACCGGTGTTGCCGATATTTTGTGCCCCCTCCCTTTTGGCCTGTCTGGCTGGGAGATGACTGTAATAACCTCTTCACCTGATTCGATAAGGGCGTTAAGAGAAGGGACTGCAAAGTCAGGAGTTCCAAAAAAGATTATTCTCATTATTTGTTTAATTTATTATTTTGTTGATCTTAGAGATTTTTTGTAGCGTTTTTTAAAAAATTCTCTTTTTATAGGGCTTATTCTGTCTATCAATAAAATTCCTTCAAGATGATCAATCTCATGCTGTAATGCAATCGCAAGAAGCCCTTCACCTTCTATTTCAAAGGGTTTTCCTTCCCTATCCATAGCTTTAACAAGCACTTTTTCAGCCCTTTTTATTTTTGTAGTGTATTCAGGGAGGCTGAGACAGCCTTCCTCTAATTCAATAATACCCTCCTTTTGTAAAATCACAGGGTTTATAATAACCAATAACGGGAATTTGTAATCCTGTGTGCTTATATCAATCACAGCAAGCTGTTTAGATACACCTACCTGTGGGGCAGCAAGTCCGATACCGGGAGCAGCGTACATTGTCTCTATCATGTCGTCTATAAATTTTTGAAGGTCGTCATTAATAGAAGTTACTGGTTGAGCCTTCTTTATTAAGACCTTTTCAGGATATTTTTTTATTTCTAAAACTGCCATGTTAAATTATAAAACATTTTTACTTATGTGGTCGATAATATTAGAAGAAAGCGGAGTAATCTTCCGATTAAAATCAGCTTGACAGCCTTAAATCTGCATGTTATAAAATCATACCTTGAATGTCAGGGAAGTTTTATTGCCCTCATGAGGGAAAAGGAGGAGATAAAGATTATGGCTTTGGAAGGAACAATCAAATGGTTCAATGACAAAAAAGGATATGGTTTTATCAAGAGAGAAAACGGTGATGATGTTTTTGTTCACTATTCATCAATAGTAGCGGAAGGATTTAAAACCCTTGTTGAAGGTCAGAGAGTTCAGTTTGATATTGAAGAAGGAAACAAGGGGCTAAGGGCAGTAAATGTTGTAATAATCTAGCCAAGTTAATTCATGAATTTTTCTCGGATACCGGGATATTATGTTATAGAAGCGGCTTTTTTCGACGGAGGTCAGAGAGTTTTGATGCAAGACCTGCGAAAACCTCTGCAATATTCAATTTTCAATTAACGATCTCTTTACTGCTTACTCACTACTCACTATTCTTTGCGCCCTTTGCGACTTTTCTGTTTAATGGTTTTATTAACCAAAAAATGCATTTCAGTATAAAAAGAGCAGGTGTATGTGCAGAAAAAGTCTTTACCATTTTATCCCGACTTTTCGGGGCACCACCTTTGTAAATCCTCCCATTACCTGATTGCCTTGACGTTTTCATATAAAAGGATTTGTATCAATAAGTAGCAGATTGTGATTTGTTCACCCCGTACAATGGTTTTATTGATGCAGCTTAGTACATTCTCCGGTTCTTCAGGAATCCATCTACAGGTTTTCAGATAACAACTTATTTTACGGGATAAAGGTTTTTCTGCAAGTATAGCTGCATCAAATGCATTTTTGGGTTAATATTTCCGGCTTAAGATAAATCTAATTGATTTATTTGTGCTAACGGATCCCTGATTGCCCTTGCATTAATTTGACAAAGTTTCATGATTTTTATATGTTTAATTACTATGAGACTTCCCGACTGGCTAAAAACAGGTATTAAGTCAAATCTTCATGATACAAAGTACTTATTAAGAAAGTACAGCATATCTACGGTTTGCGAAGAGGCAAGATGCCCTAACAGGGGCGAATGTTTTTCAAAGCCTAAAGCAACTTTTATGATACTCGGCTCTAATTGTACAAGAAACTGCGGATTCTGTTCAGTAAAATTCTCAAATCCAGATCCTATCGATGACAATGAACCGGAGAATGTTGCCATGGCTGCAGAAGAAATGGGGCTGAACTATATAGTTGTAACGTCTGTTACAAGGGATGATCTGACCGATGGAGGTGCAGGACATTTTGCAGAGACAATTAATGCTATAAGGAGAAGATTGCCATATGCAAAAGTTGAAGTCCTGACCCCTGATTTTAACGGTAATTTAAATTCGCTTGAGAAAGTGCTTGCAGCAAGGCCTGATGTCTATAATCATAACGTTGAAACGGTCAAAAGACTTTATCCTGTTGTCAGACCAGATGCTGACTACAGGCGTTCTTTGTATATTTTAAGACATGCAAAGGAAATAATACCGGACATTTATACGAAATCGGGTTTTATGCTAGGGCTTGGGGAAAGGTATGATGAGGTCATCCGGCTTCTCGATGAATTGCATACCGCAAGATGCGATTTTATTACTATAGGACAGTATCTCAGGCCGACAAGAAATAACCTGCCTGTGGTAGAATACATAAGGCCAGAGATATTTGAAGAACTGAAAGTGAAAGCATACAATATGGGCTTCGGGTTTGTGGCTTCAGGGCCTCTTGTTAGAAGCTCAATGAATGCTGAAGAGATGTATAATTTAGTCTGTAGATCATAGTTCATTATAAAGAAGACTATAAACTGAGAGTTATGAACCATGAGCTAAATCAGGAGAGATGAAAAGGATGCATGAATTCAACAGGATTAAAAGACTTCCGCCATATGTATTTGCCATTGTTAATAATCTTAAAATGGAGGCAAGGAGAAGAGGCGAGGATATTATTGATCTTGGTATGGGCAATCCTGACGGCGCTACGCCCAAGCATATTGTTGACAAATTGATAGAAGCTGCAAAAAAGCCGAAAAATCACAGATATTCTGCATCAAAAGGAATTACCCATTTAAGGATGGCCATATGCGAATGGTATAAAAGGAGATATGACATTAAACTGGACTCTGAAACAGAGGCTGTTGCAACTATTGGTTCAAAAGAGGGATTGTCCCACCTTGTACTTGCAACGGTATCGCCTGGCGACATTGTAATGACCCCAACCCCTGCGTACCCGATACATCCTTACAGTGTAATTATTGCCGGAGGCGAGGTAATGACGATCCCTATTGGTCCCGGGATAGACTTTTTTAACGAGATGGAAAAGGCTTATAAGAATACGTGGCCGAGACCTAAGATGCTGATAATAAACTTTCCGCATAACCCGACCACCCAGGTTATTGAAGGTCTCGACTTTTTCAAGAAGGTCGCAGATTTTGCAAAAAAGAATAAAATAATTGTTCTGCATGACCTTGCATATGCAGATCTGGTGTTTGACGGATACAAGGCACCAAGTTTTCTGCAGGTTCCCGGTGCCAAGGATATCGGAGTTGAGTTCTTTTCCATGACTAAAAGTTATTGTATGCCTGGCTGGCGGGTGGGTTTTTGTGTTGGGAACAAGGAAATAGTCGGAGCACTTATCAAAATAAAGAGTTATCTTGATTATGGCATGTTCCAGCCTATTCAGATTGCCAGTATAATCGCTCTTCGCGGCCCTCAGGATTGTGTGGAGGAGATATGCAGGGTTTACGAACGGAGAAGAAATGTTCTGATTAAAGGGCTAAGTCAGGCTGGATGGAAAGTGGAACCTCCTAAAGCAACAATGTTTGTATGGGCAGAGATACCAGATTCGTTTAAGAAGATGGGTTCGCTTGAATTCTGCAAACTTCTTATAAAAAAGGGCGGGGTAGCTGTCTCCCCAGGGATAGGTTTTGGAGAAGGTGGTGACAACTACGTCAGATTTGCCCTTGTTGAGAACGAACACAGGATAAGACAGGCAACAAGGGGAATCAAGAGGGTTTTAAACAGATGATTAATGTTGGAATTATCGGTTTTGGAACAGTAGGAACAGGAACAGTAAAAATTCTCCTTAATAATAAGAGCCTTTTGAAGGCTAGGACAGGTATAAACATCAATCTTAAAAAGATTGCGGATATCGATATCGGGAAGTTAAAGGGTATAAAGTTGCCTAAGGCTATTTTTACAAAAAATGCAGAGGAACTTATAAATGATCCCGAAATCGATATTATTGTTGAACTGATAGGTGGGACTGATATCGCAAAGAAATATATACTTAAATCCATCAGGAAAGGAAAGCACGTTGTAACTGCAAATAAGGCGTTGCTCGCTACCAGCGGAATTGAGATATTCAAGGCTGCTGAGCATGCAAATGTCGAGGTAGGATTTGAGGCTTCTGTTGCAGGAGGTATACCGATTATTAGAGTTATAAGGGAAGGGCTCATTGCGAACAGAATAAAAGCTGTATACGGGATAATAAATGGCACGACAAACTACATTCTTACAAAGATGTCGTATGAAAAGTTAGAGTTTGCCGATGTTCTTAAAGAGGCACAGATGCTGGGTTATGCCGAAGCAGATCCTACTTATGACATTCAGGGCATTGATTCTGCTCACAAGCTGACTTTACTTGCATCGCTCTCATACGGTACGCAATTCAGTCTTAAGGACGTTTACTGTGAGGGTATTTCATGGATATCTCCGATGGATATAGAATTCGCCCTTGAACTTGGATATAAGCTGAAGCTTCTTGCTATTGCCAAAGAGACAGGCGGAAGGATTGAACTAAGGGTTCATCCAACAATGATTCCAGAGGAATATCTTATTTCAAAAGTTGACGGGGTTTATAATGCAATTTATGTTAAGGGTGACTCTGTGGGCTCCACGCTCTATTATGGGAGGGGTGCAGGAGACATGCCGACAGGAAGTGCTGTTGTCAGCGATATAGTGGATATTGCACGAAACATAATGAATAATATATCAGGGAGATTGCCTATTATTGCAAAGTACCAAAAGCCAAAGAATTTGATGAAGATGGATGAAGTTATGTCAATGTACTATTTCAGATTTTCTGCAATTGATAAGCCAGGTGTTCTTTCAAAGATTTCAGGCATATTCGGAAAACACAACATTAGCATAGCATCGGTTATTCAGAAGGGCAGGCGCGTGGGGAAGGCAGTACCGCTTGTTCTTCTTAGTCACAAGGCAAAAGAGAAAAACGTCATAAGTGCAGTTAAGAAGATAAACAGATTACCGGTTGTTGCCGGTAAAACAATATTCATAAGAGTGGAAGGGAAAGAAAAAGAATAGCCTGCAGTAAATAGTTTGTTTGTTTTCTCTAGTTTCTCTGGTTTATTTGGTTTAAGGACAATTTAATTCTCCAAATTGGAATTGAGCTGCGCCCCCAGTTAAATAAAAATATAATGACAATTAACGGGGCATGCTTGAATTTAATGCTTCGCATTGGAAGATAGCCTTCGGCTGGAATAGATATATTTATATAGTTTATTTGGTCATTTACTTCTTACTGCATACTGCTTACTCCCTACTTCATACTTTTTATTCATTTTTCTTTTCGCCATGCTCCCTGCTCCTAGCACCCTGCTTTAGGGAATATACTAATTTTTTCTAATACAATGTAAAATATACATAAAAATATAGAAAGCTGAATAGGTAATGTTTAATAAGAGGTGACCATGGAAGAAATTAATCCTGATAAAAGTATCAATATAAAGGGCCTTGTATGTCCATATACATTTGTGAAAGCTAAGCTTGCAATAGAATCAATGGAGGTTGGGGAGGTACTGGAGATTATTCTTGATTATGAAGAGGCATCGAGAAGTATTCCGAAATCAATGGAAGACCACGGGCAGGCCGTTTTAAAGGTTGAAAAGATAAATGACAAAGACTGGCTGTTGCTTATAAGAAAGGATAAGGATTAGTGGATTTTACAGATGAACAGATATTGCGTTACAGCAGACATATAATACTCCCTGAAGTCGGGGGAAAGGGTCAGGCAAAGATTGCTAACTCAAAGGTATTTATAGTCGGTGCAGGCGGGCTTGGCTGTCCGGTTGGCTATTACCTTACGGCAGCAGGGGTTGGCACTATAGCTGTAATAGACAGCGATATTGTGGAGGTAAGTAACCTGCAGAGACAGATTGCTCATAGTGTTAACACAATAGGATTGCCAAAGGCTGATTCTGCTAAAAAAACCTTTGAGGCATTGAACCCCGATGTCAATGTTGTTGCTATTAAAGAAAGGATTTCAAAGGACAATATCATCGATTTAATAAAAGATTATGATATTGTTGTTGATGGCAGTGATAACTTCCCCACAAGATACCTTGTTAATGATGCATGCGTTATGTCAAAAAAAACACTTGTTAGCGGGGCAATTCTCAGATTTGAAGGACAGGTTACCACGATAATGCCCGGTGATGGGCCATGCTATAGATGTCTCTTCGAAGAGCCGCCTCCTCCTGGTCTTGTGCCATCATGCCAGGAAGCAGGAGTGCTCGGTGTACTGCCCGGAGTTATCGGAGGACTCCAGGCTACAGAGGTTCTTAAACTGATTATTGGAAAAGGGGACATTCTTAAAGGGGAACTCCTGATATTCAATGCCCTGAAGGCAACTTTCAGAAAGGTGAAAGTCCCAAGAAATCCTGCATGCCCCTTATGTGGAAAAAACCCGACAATTACTGAACTTATTGACTACGACGAAGGGTACTGTACAACGCAGTGATTATCACCCAACAAATATGATTAATTTTCAAAAAAAATACCTCGAATCCCGAAAAGGGGCGTTGTCCCGTAGGCGAGAAGCTACGTTGCGGCCTCGCCGCTTTACTCGGGACTTTACGTCCTTGAACCCTTTTTATCAACTATTTTGGAGATGATCCATAGACCTTATGAGTAAGCTTATTATATCTAATGACCTGCTCGATAAGATTGTATCACACTGCAAGTCTGTATATCCGATAGAAGCATGCGGAATACTTGTTGGGAAAAACAGAGTTATAGAGAGTATCTATGAGATGACCAATATAGAAAATTCAACAGTAAGCTATATGATGGATCCTGAGGAACAGTTTCGTATTATGAAAGTGATAAGGAATGACGGCAATGATATGGTTGCGGTATATCATTCACATCCGTATTTCTCTGCATACCCATCGGCAAGAGATGTAGAGCTTGCCTTCTATTCTGATTCTGCCTATGTCATAGTAAGCCTTGCAGAGAAAGACAAACCGGAGATTAAGGCATTTGAGATTGTTGAGGGAAATGTATCCGAGATTAAGATAGAAGTAAGGAGTAAAACGCATAGCGCGGGGGGCAGGGAGCAAAGCGAAAAAAATAAGAAGTAGGAACTAGGGAGTAAGCAGACTTCGGCGAGCTCAGTCGAGCCGTAGGCAGTAAAAAAAAATAGGTATAGATAAAGGTATAGGCAAAGGTAATTGTATATCAGGGATATTTGATCTGTAGCCTCTGAATTCCTGTTGCTTTACCGGTATTATTGTTTATCTCAATAACAACTGCTGATAAAATACCCTCTCCTTTTGCAGTTTCGAATCTTACGGGCATGTTTGTCAAAAAACGCTTTATTATCTGTTCAATATCAATACCTATAACTGAATTTGCAGGCCCTGTCATGCCTACATCAGTGATATAAGCGGTGCCGTTCGGCAAAACTTTTTCATCAGCAGTCTGCACATGTGTATGAGTCCCGATTACAGCGCTTGCTTTGCCATCAACAAAGTATCCGAAGGCAATTTTTTCAGAGGTTGCCTCTGCATGGAAATCTATAATGATGATATTGGTCTCTTTTGCCAGATTATCCAGGGCTTCCTTTGTGGTTCTGAAAGGGCAGTCATTATTCGGCATGAAAACCCTGCCTGCAATATTTAAGACAGCAACTTTTATTCCATTTGGTGAATTAAAAACTATACTGCCATAACCAGGGGTGCCAGGGGGATAATTTAGCGGTCTTAAGATGCGGTTTTCTTTTGATATGTAGCTAATAATATCTTTTTTATCCCATACATGATTGCCTGTTGTTATTATATGAACCCCCATTCTTAATATCTCTGAAACAAGGGATTCTGTTAAGCCAAAACCTCCGGCTATGTTTTCACCGTTTGCAATCACAATGTCAATTTTATACTTATCTGTTAGTTTCGGCAGAAGAGACTTAACTGCTGACCTGCCGACTTTTCCAACGATATCTCCGATAAAAAGTAATTTCATAGTGAATATTTCTCACTTATTATTTATTGCTAACTAAAGGCTACTTCAGTCTTAACGACACAGGTATCGTAATCTGGTTTGTCTTGTTTGTTTATCTAGTTTATCCGTTTTCAACTAAAGAAAACAAAGAAACTAAACAAACAAAAGAACTATTGTTGCTTAGCCTTTCAGTGCCTACTGCTTACTTCCTACTCCTTACACCTCACTTTTTTAGCTTTGCGCTCTGCGCCATGCTCCCAGCTCTTTACGTCTCACGTCCAACGTCTTCAATTGAACTATTTGGCATATTCCACATATCTTGATTCCCTTATAACAGTGACTTTTACTTGACCCGGATATGACATTTCAGATTCGATTTTTGTAGCAAGATCGCGAGCAATCATTGATGATATTTCATCGGTTATGTCCTCTGGTTTAACTATAATCCTTATCTCCCTGCCTGCCTGTATTGCATAGCATTTATCAACACCTTTGAATGAAAGTGCCATCTGTTCAAGCTTTTCGAGCCGTTTCAGGTAATTTTCGATGCTTTCTCTTCTTACACCGGGTCTGGCAGCAGAAAGGGCATCTGCAGCTGCAACCAGAGCAGCTTCGACCGTATTAGGATCACCATCTCCGTGATGCACCAGAATAGCGTTTATTACTTTTGAGTTTTCACCGTATTTGCGTGCCAAGCTTGCACCTATTTCCTGGTGGGAGCCTTCAGTTTCATGGTTAATCGCCTTCCCAACGTCATGCAGAAGACCTGATCTTTTTGCAAGCTTGGTATCTACTCTGAGCTCACTGGCCATTATCCCAGAGAAATATGCTACTTCACGGGAGTGTTGGAGGACATTCTGGCCGTAGGAAGTTCTGTATTTGAGTCTGCCGAGAAGCTTTATGAGTTCATGGTGGATGCCTGAAAGTCCTAGTTCAAAAATACACTTTTCACCTTCTTCTTTAATATTCAAATCAATCTCTTTTTTAACTTTTTCTACAATTTCTTCAATTCTTGTCGGGTGAATACGGCCGTCTGTAATAAGACGTTCGAGGGAAAGCCTTGCAATTTCACGTCTCACCGGGTCAAATGCTGAAAGCGTTACCATCTCCGGTGTATCATCAACTATAAGATCGACTCCTGTGGCTGCCTCAAGTGCTCTTATATTCCTTCCCTCCCTGCCTATAATCCTGCCTTTCATTTCATCATTTGGAAGGCTGACCGCAGTTATAGTAGCATCAGCAACATAATCACTGGCATAGCGCTGAATCGCAAGCCCTATTATCTCCTTGCTTTTTTTATCAGCGGTCTCACTTGCTTCGTCCTCTATCTTTTTTACAAGTTTTGCAATCTCGAAAGTTGCTTCTTCATGGGTACGTTTGAGAATTTCCTGCTTAGCCTCTTCAGTGGTTATTCCAGACAGCTTTTCGAGTAATTGTATTTGTTCTTTGAGGATATTGTTATAACGATTTTCTTTTTCATTTAATGAACGCTCCTTATTGTTATATTCTTTCTCTCTTTTACTCAAATCATGTTCGCGTTTTTCAATTTGATCGAATTTCTTTTCAAAAGACTCTTCCTTTTGCCTGAGTCTTCTCTCAAGATGATTCAACTCGGAACGCCTTTCTTTTAATTCCTTTTCCACATCCATCTTGGCCTGATATACGATATCCTTGGCTTCCAGTGAGGCCTCTTTTTTAATGGATTCAGCTTCTTTTAGGGAGTCCTCTCTTATCTTTTTCTTTTCTATTTCGATAGAGTTCCTTTGATTTTTTAAGGCACTCTTGTAAATAAGACTTAAAATCAGGCCAATCAAAATCCCGGTACTGATTGAGACTAACAAATAGAGTGGTTCATTCATCTGATGTTCTCCTCCTTTTTTGTAGCCTTGATTTGATAATTTTTTCATATCCTTCTGAAGAAGGAGTATAAAATGATTTATGTTTATTCATGTAGAATTGTTTAACATAGTGGTTATCAAAATTGTGGGGGTATAGATACCCCTTGCCTGCACCGAGCCTCTTGGCACCTGCATAATGTGAATCTTTAAGATGATCAGGAACTTGCTGAACAGGTTCATTTCGTATAGCTTCAATAGCTTTATCAATCGCAGAATATGAGGCATTGCTTTTTGATGCAGTGGCTATATAGATAGCTGCCTGAGAAAGAATTATTCTGCCTTCAGGCATACCGATTCTTTCTAGTGCTTCCATGGCAGAAACTGCAACAACAAGGGCATTTGGGTCTGCGTTGCCAACGTCTTCGGATGCCGCTATTACGATTCTTCTAGCTATAAATAGAGGGTCTTCTCCAGACTCCAGCATTTTAGACAGCCAGTAGACAGTAGCATCAGGATCAGAGCCGCGCATGCTTTTAATAAATGCTGATATAGTATCGTAATGATCATCCTCGTCATAATATAATGTCTTGTTCTGTAAAATGTCCTTAACATGGTTCAGGGTGATAATATACATGTTTTCAACACTGTCATAAGAAGATATAAAAGAGAGTTCGAGTATATTTAATGCTCGTCTTGCATCACCTTCGCTAACTGATCCTATAAAGTCAATGGCCTGATCTTCGATCGAGATATTGTAATCCCCAAGCCCTCTTTTATCTGTAAGGGCACTTTTCAACAGTTTCTTGATGTTTTCTTCAGATATGGGCTTAAAATGAAAAATTAATGACCTTGAAGAAAGGGCTGGGACGAGGGAGAAAAATGGATTTTGAGTTGATGCCCCAATGAGTATTATCTCTCCTGTCTCGACATACGGAAGAAGTGCACTCTGTTGTGTTTTGTTGAATCTATGTATTTCATCTACAAAGAGTATCTTTTTTTCAGTTCTGTTAAATAAAACAGCTTCCCTGATATCCTTTATACCTGATGTAACAGCATTTATGGAGATGAAGTCAGCTCTGGTTTTTTTTGCAATAATATGTGCAAGAGCAGTCTTGCCGGTACCAGGCGGACCATAAAATATCAGAGAGACTATCCTGTCTTCCTCTATAAGTCTTCTTAAGGGTTTATTTATACCAAGCAAGTGAGACTGACCGAGGAAATCATCAAAGTCTTCTGGTTGCATCCGCCAAGCAAGCGGAGATGTTTTTCTCTGAGTTTTAAAAAGTTCCAATCTGTATAGCCCTTAGCAGGACTATGGTTTGATTAAGACTTTTGGAGTTGAGAAAGCATTAATTTTGGAGGTAAATTGATGAAAATCTATAAATAAGTCTGTGATTATTACATTAGATAATAAAGATCTAACGGAATATACAGACTCAAATATGTTGTTTACTCTATTTTTATTGAACTTATTCTCCAAAAGTACAAATACCATAGTACCGGCCTTATTAATTTATTTATCCCCCGCCCTGCCGTGTATGCAAAAGATTAGATCCGCCCTTTTTATAGGTGGGTGCCATGAAGAGGTCTTTAGGCTTTTGCGACAAAGGCAACATGCACACTAACACCTTACGCTGGCTCCCTAAAGATCTAATTTGCCGGATCAACATTTTCGCATATCACCAACAGGGCAGGCAATGCCCAAATTATTTACTTATATATTAATAACAGAAATGATCTAATAGAGCAAGAAAAAATTCCTTCGATATGCAGACTTTTATCTTGTGTTGAAAGTGGATTTTTTACTAAACTATCTTGAAAACAGTATGGATGCCCTGATTTTAGCTGGTGGAGAGAACAAACGGATACGATTTCATAAAGGTCTGTTAGAGTTTAATGGAAGACGGATAATAGAAACAACCTCAGAAATATTAAAGAAATACTTTAACAAAATGATTATAAGCACTAATAATCCAGAACAATTTTACTATCTGGGATATCAAATGATCGGTGATGTTTTTGATTACAGGGGTCCAATGACAGGTATATTTTCTGTGTTTTTCTGTTCAGGTGTTTCAGAAATTTTCGTCGTTGCATGTGATATGCCATTTATTAACGGTGACCTAATAGATATAATCATTAATAACTATAATGGACAGGATGCAGTTATACCTGTTTTTAACGCAACCCCCCAGCCATTACTAGGAATATATTCATCAACAATTATGTGTATAATGGAACAAAGGATAAAAGTTAATAAACGTAGCATGATGTCTTTATTAAATAATATAAACACTCATTTTATTAAGGAAGAAGAAATAGTCAGAGTTGATCCTGAAGGGAGGTCTTTTGTAAACATTAATACAATAGAAGAATATGAGAAAGTTATCAGAAAAAAAGTAAAAAGTAAGGAGTAAGCACTAAAGCTGGAGGTTAAAAATGTTTGGTTTAGGGATGCAGGAACTGATTATAATACTGATTATTGTGATTGTTCTTTTTGGTGCATCGAGATTGCCTGAAATTGGCAGGGGAATTGGCCAGGCTATAAAGAATTTTAAGAAAGCTACCTCAGAGCCTGACGAGATTGATGTAACATCCAATAATAAAAAAGTAACAAAGGAAGAAAATAAAGGAGGAGAAGAAAGAGATAAAAGTGGATAGAGGGCCTGTAGCCGAAATAGACCTTTCTGCACTTAAACATAACCTTAGAATTATTAGCCAGATAATAGAAAAAAGAACTATAATAGCAGTTGTTAAAGCAGATGCTTATGGGCATGGTTCTATCGAGATTTCAAAAAAGCTTCTTAAAGAAGGCATATCACACCTAGCTGTTGCATACACAGGAGAAGCAAAAATCCTCAGGGAATTAAATACTTATGCAAAAATAATTGTACTCTTTGACCATTCTGAAATAGACGATTATTTTGTTTATAATCTTACCCCTGTAATATATGATATAGACACAGCAGTCGAATTTTCAAAGGAAGCTGTCAGGAGAGGAACTGATATTACTGTTCATATAAAGGTCGATACAGGCATGGGCAGAATAGGGTTTAACCCTGAAAATGCAGTTTCGGATATTATTAGAATTTCAGAGATGAAAGGCATAAAAATCGAAGGTATACTGAGCCATTTTTCTGAAGCAGATTTAGCTGACAGGTCTTTCGCAATTCAGCAGCTTGAGATGTTTAATGGAATCAGGAGCAGTATTTCAGAAAAACTAGGCCGTTCATTATTTTCTCATATTGCCAACAGTGCTGCGGTTCTCTCTTTCGAGGATGCACTGCTTGATGCAGTGAGGCCGGGACTTATGATCTATGGATATTCTCCTTTTGACAAAGATTATGGTCTTATGCCTTTAATGAAAATAAAAACTAAAATACTTATAGTTAGAAGTTTGCCGTCAGGTTCATCTGTGAGCTATGGAAGGACATTTATTACAAAGAGAGATAGCAGTATAGCTGTTATTCCGGTCGGATATGCTGATGGGTATAGCCGTTTATTTTCTAATAATGCTGAAGTTCTGGTCAGGGGTAAACGGGTTCCTGTTGTTGGAAGAGTTTGTATGGATTTGACAATGATAGATGTTACTGATGTTAAGGGTATTTTGGAAGGAGATGAAGTGGTTCTTCTTGGACGGCAGGGAGGAGAGATTATAACAGCATATGAGCTTTCTTCTAGAATAAGCACAATTCCTTATGATATCCTTACATCTCTCGGGAGCAGATCAAGAAAGGAATATATAAATTGTTGAAATTTACAGGTACAATAACCCCTCTATATAATCCTTTCTTCTCATCGGTTAGTCATACCTTCACCTGGCTGGATTTGTCAGTGATGAAGCTAAGGCAAAAAGAAGAGAGGAGAGGTGAAGGCCGGAATTTATTTATAATGATGCAGTGGTGAAAGAAAACTATTATGATTAATATAATCAAAAAGCTCGGTTCAATAGTAATTGGTTTTACAAGGGAACTCGGACTTATCCTTATACTTCTATTAACTACCTTGAAACAGATCGTTTTACCTCCATTTGAGATAAAAAATATCTTTAAACAGATGCTTGAGATAGGAATAAGGTCTCTTCCTGTTGTAATTGTTACTGCTATTTTTACAGGAATGGTGTTTGCCTTACAGACATATACTGGATTTAAAAGATTCGGAGCGGAAACATTTGTAGGAACGGTTGTTGCACTCTCTCTGACAAGGGAGCTTGGTCCGGTTCTAACAGGTTTGATAGTGGCTGGCAGGGCTGGTTCTGCTATGGCAGCAGAACTCGGCACTATGAGGGTAACCGAACAGATAGATGCTTTAGAGACGCTTGCAACTAATCCTGTTAAATATCTGATTGTACCAAGATTTCTTTCAGGTGTTATAATGCTACCTGCACTTACAGTATGTGCAGATATAATTGGAATTTTTGGCGGGTTTATAATAACAACAGGATTATTTGGTGCAAGTTCGGTAGTTTACTGGAGAAGGACATGGGATTTTCTCGAGGTGAGTGACATTTATAATGGACTGATAAAGGCTTGTTTTTTCGGTGCTGCTATTGCCCTGATAAGCTGTTACAAAGGCTTTTATACAAGCGGTGGAGCCGAAGGCGTGGGTAAGGCAACAACTGGTGCCGTTGTCTTATCTTCGATGACGATTCTTATTTCCGATTATTTTCTTTCGAGCTGGTTATTCAGATGATAAAATTAATAGATTTGTATAAATCATTCGGTGATAACCATGTTTTGAAGGGCTTAAACTTTGAGGTAAAGAAAGGAGAAAGCAGTGTTATAATAGGCGGAAGCGGTTCTGGAAAGAGCGTTATACTGAAGCATATAATCGGAATTTTAAAGCCAGATAAAGGGGATGTAATTATTGACGGAGTTAATATAAATACCCTTAAAGAGAATGAGCTCTATGAGACGAGAAAGAAGTTCGGGATGTTATTTCAGATGGCAGCCTTGTTTGATTCGATGACTGTATGGGAAAATGTCACCTTTGCGCTCGGGAGAAATAAAGATGTAAACCCTTCTGATATGGAAGATATAGCAATGGAAAAATTGAAGATGGTTGGTCTGGTAGGAGTCGAAAATCTTATGCCTTCCGAGCTCTCTGGCGGGATGAAAAAAAGGGTAGGTCTTGCAAGGGCAATAGCACATAAACCAGAGATTTTGCTTTATGATGAGCCGACAACAGGTCTGGATCCTATAATGGCTGATGCAATAAATGAATTAATAATTCAGTTGAGAGAAAAGCTCAATGTAACATCAGTGGCAATTACACACGATATGAACAGTGCATATAAAATTGCTGACACTATATCGATGCTTTATAACGGAGTTATAATAGATAAAGGCAGCCCTGAAGAGATAAAAAATACAGATAATCCTGTTGTAGAGCAGTTTATCACGGGAAAGGCTGCAGGACCAATAATGATATTATAAGGAGAGTGTTATGAGGGAATTTTCGGTAGAGCTTAAAGTAGGAGCCTTTGCACTCTTGGTTATAATCATAGTTGCATTTATGACTTTTAAGACCGGCGGGCTTGGATTAGTCAAAAGAAAGGGATATACGATGTATGCTTATTTTAACAATGTTGCCGGCCTTGATAAAGAGACAAGGATTAAAGTGGCAGGTGTAGATGCCGGCTTTATTGAAGACATTTCTCTCTCCAATGGAAGGGCAAAAGTTAAACTCAGAATTTACCCCGATGTAAAAATTTACAGGAATACAGTAGCTTCCATCAGGTCGAGCGGTCTTTTGGGTGATAAATTTCTTGATATCAATGTTGGTTCGTCTGATTATCCCGAGTTAAAAGAAGGCGATACTATAGAAAATGTAGTCGAATTTGTGGATATCGACGACCTTGCGAGAAATCTATTAAAATTATCCCGGAACTTTACGAAGCTTACCGAATCTCTTAATGAGGTATTCGGCACTGATGAGGCAAAAAGTTCTTTAAAGTATACCGTGGTAAACCTCAGGGAAATTACAACCAACCTGAATGAAACAATAACCGTAAATGACCAGAAGATCAGAACCGTGCTTGATAATATCAATAACCTTACAGCTTCATTAAACAGGCTGATAGAAGATAACAGGGAGTCTCTTACTAACACCATTACAAATATAAGTGAATTTTCAGACACAATTAAGACCAGTGGCCCTGCACTTGTTGAAAATTTAAAAAGTACATCAGAGGAGCTTAAATCAATAATCGAAGAAAACAGGCCGGCCATAACAAGCACTCTGGAATCATTAGACAATATCACAAAGAAGATAGACAAAGGAGAGGGCTCCCTTGGGAAACTGGTACAGGATGAAAGTCTTTATGATTCACTGACCAAGGCTGCTGAGAATGTAAAGACAACACTTTCAGCAGTAGAAAGGTTCAGGACTTTTATAACTTTTCAGGCTGAATACCTTTCTGAGCCAGAAGATGGGAAAGGTTATTTTTATCTCACCCTCAAACCAAAGCCTGATAAGTATTACATACTCGGTGTAGTTGGTGATCCTTTAGGCAAAGTTACCACTGTTGAGACTACTACAACACCACCTGGTACTGTTGTTAAGGAGGAAGAATTAGAAAGGAGAATTGAGTTTACAGCACAATTTGCCAAGAGATTCGGCAATGCTGCATTGAGGTTAGGCTTAACAGAAAATACATTTGGAGCAGGTGGAGATTATTTTTTCAATGACGATAAAGGAAGGATAACCGCGGATATATGGGATTTTTCCAATGACGAAGAGGATGCTAAAAACCCTCATCTTAAAATAGGTTTGGACTATTTTCTTTTTAAAAATTTATTTGTAAGTGCAGGGGCGGATAACATTTTAAACGAAAGGTGGTTCGGAGGTTACATTGGTATGGGATTAAGGTTTGAAGATGAAGACATCAAATACCTGTTAGGGACTGTTCCCACTATATCAACAAGATAAAAAATGCATAAAAAGATTGGCGAAATACTTCTTGAGAAAGGTCTTATTACTGAAGATGAGTTTCATAAGATTCTCGAAATTCAAAAGTCAGATGTAAGAAGGAGGAAGTTCGGCGAAATACTGATGGAAAGAGGAACACAGGAGGACGAGGTCTTTAAAGCTCTATCCATACAGTACAATATGCCGCTGATTAAGGTTGAGGATTTTCCACAGGGGATCCCGCTTGAGAAAATATCCTTCAGTTTCCTTGAAAGGAATCTCATTCTGCCCGTTGAGATTAAAGACAATGTTTTGAAGGTTGCAATCGGTGACCCTACAAATACTGAAGGGATTGATGCACTGCAATCTTCATATGGCTTTGATATTTCAGTTGTTCTGGCTAAAAAATCTGACATCCTGCAGCACCTGAAACTCCTTCATGGCTCCAGAAGTGCCGTTATGCAGAGACTTATCGACGATGTCACACATGAAGATATCAACGAAATGGATTTGTCTGATGAGGTAAGTCACCTGAGGGATCTGGCACAGGAGAAGGGTATAATACAGCTTGTCAACTTGATAATTGAAAATGCAATAAAAGACAGAGCTAGTGATATACATATTGAGCCGGGTGAAATAAGTGTAAGAGCAAGGTATCGAATAGATGGTGTCCTTTATGAAAAAGAAATTCTTCCTGCCAGAATGTATTCTGCTGTTTCATCAAGGATTAAACTTCTTTCACAGATGAACATTGCTGAAAGAAGGCTTCCTCAGGATGGGAGAATCAATATGTCATTTGCAGGAAAGGCAATAGATATAAGGGTTTCGACTATCCCTACAATATATGGTGAGAGTATTGTCATGAGGCTTCTTGACAAAGATACCTCATTTATAACACTTGAAGAAATCGGTTTTGATAGGGTATTGCTTGATATATACGAAGATATAATAACTAACCCGTATGGAATGATCCTTATTACAGGGCCTACAGGAAGTGGAAAATCAACAACGCTTTATGCATCTCTGGACAAAATTAATTTAACTGAGAAAAAGATAGTAACTATTGAGGAACCGGTTGAATACCTCATGAGTGGTATAAATCAGATTCAGGTCAGACCAAAGATAGGATTAACTTTTGCAAGTGGCCTCAGGCATATAGTAAGGCAGGATCCGGATATTATAATGGTAGGAGAGATAAGGGACATGGAAACAGCCGGCATAGCAATACATGCTGCTCTGACAGGGCATCTAATTTTCAGTACTCTCCACACAAATGATGCACCGGGTGCGATTACAAGGTTGATGGATATGGGTGTTGAGAATTATCTTGTCTCATCAACCCTGATATGTGTAATGGCACAGAGACTCGTAAGGAGAATATGCCAGCACTGCAGGGTAAGGCAGACAGTATCTGATGATATGTTAAATAAATTTGAGCATGGTATAAAAGAAATCTGGTTTGGAGAAGGTTGTGAATATTGCTCAAACACGGGCTACAGGGGAAGAATCGCCATCTTTGAGGTACTGCCTATTACAGATGAAATAAGGGAATTAATCATGCAAAGAGCTAGCGTAAGAGAGATTAAAGAGAGGGCAATTTCGCTGGGTATGAGAACACTAAGAGAGGATGGAATAGAAAAGGTTAAAAACGGTATTACTACTATTGATGAGGTGCTGAGAGTTACACAGTTAGAGCTTTAATGAAAAATTCAAAATTCAAAATTCAAAGTTAAAAACGGAAAGAGAATTGGCTGATAGTATTCAATATTCAAAAAATAAACTATTCACTGAGGATGGCATTGCTCTTATTATGGTCTTATGGATTTTAGCTCTGCTTGTAATTATTGCTCTGAATTTTGCCATATCAAACAGGTGGAATTCTGCAAGCACGCGTAATCTTAAAGAAGAGACCATTTCATATTATATGGCTGTATCGGGATATCACGAGGCAGTGGACTATATAATTTCAGACAAAGACATAAATGTGGATTTTCTTGATAACGAAGGAAATTTCTGGGTAGATATAGAAAACCAGCCCATAACAGGCAAAAGGTCGACAGAAGAAGGAGAAATAGATATCAGGATAATAGATGAAGACGCTAAAATTAATATTAATTATGCTACTACAGAACAGCTAGAGAGGCTTTTTGAATATGCCGCCATTCCACAGGATTCAATAATTGTGATAATAGACTCCATGCTGGACTGGAAAGATAGCGGTGATAATGATGCACACCGGCTTTCAGGTGCAGAAAACGAATACTACGAAAGTCTTGAAGATCCATACAAGGCAAAAAATGCACTTTTTGATGTCCCTGAGGAATTGTCTCTAGTTAAAGGAATGACAGCTGAGTATATGTATGGTTCTGAAGAAACAAAATCTCTAATCCCTTTAATAACAACTTTTGGCAAAGGTACCATTAATATCAATACAGTTTCACAGGAAGTTATGGAAATATTAGGGCTTAATCCTTTTGAGATTGAAACTGTTCTAAAGCAGAGAAGCAAGGAATCCGGCGGGTGGAGATTAATTCCAGGGGAGTTTTCCCGGTACGGTCTGAATACTATTTCTTCGAACAATATAAGAATTGAAGTTACAGCTAAGGCAAAAAACAGCAAGATAGAATCAAAAATTGTGGCGGTTTTAAACAGGAAGAAAACCTTCGATGGATATAAGATACAGAGACTATACTGGAGAGAAAGTGCGGAGAATATTAGGGGTTAATTTTAATCATAATACCTTAAATGCGTATATAACCGATCTTGGTTTCAGAACTGTAAGACCTGTAAAAACAGAAGATGTGGTTTTGCCTGATAGAAAAGACGAGAGAGACAAGTTCATAACAGATGCATTAATAAGATGGAAGAAAGAATATTCTGTTAAGAGGATTGTTATCAGCCTTCCGCTAAAGAATTTTTCTTATCGGTTGATTGAAATGCCTTCTTTAAAGAGGGCAGACTTAAGAAGGGCGCTTTCATTTGAGCTCGAGAAATATCTTCCCCTGACTGTTGATGAGTATGTGTTTGACTTTACTCCGTTAGAAAGGATGCCCCGTAAGAGTTTTCTAAGGGGATTTCTTACACCAGCAGGTCAAAAAGGCACTGCAAAAGTGCATGTTTTCTCGATTAGAAAGGAAATAATCAACCAGCTTTATAAATATGTAAAGGAAGCCGAACTTGACATTATTTCAATAAGATGCAGCACAATCGGTGCCCTATGTCATTTTTTAGACATTTCAGGGGAAAATGTTAATGGGCTGTTTGCAAATTTTACAGATGATTCATGTGAGATTGTTGGCTTGAAGAATTCAGTGCCGGAATTTTTTAAAAATATCTCTGTAAACATTAATTTATCTGATGAGATAGAAAGACATCTGGCAATGTATCCCGGACTGGTATACTTCACAGGCAATCCTGATCTGTCTTTAACTAAAAAATTCAACAGCAGGCAGTTGCATTTCCCGTTTTCATATGCCATGACATATCATGAAGTAAAGAAGTCATGCCTGAATCTTAATTTCCTTTCACAGGGATATATTAAAAAAGGTATGGATTATTACCCTCACATCCTTGGAGGTTTGTCTGCAGCTGTAGTCGCAATTTTTCTTCTTACAGGGGTAGTAGCCTATTACAAGGATCTGAGAACACTGAAGTCCATAGAGTCGAAGATTTCTTCGATTAAGAATAAAGCATCTGGTATACTTGAAAATCAGAAAAAGCTTGATTTACTTCATGATGACAGTAAAGTTTTATTGGATTTTCAAAATAGAAGCAATATAACGATAAAGGTAATCGGTGAACTGAGCGAGGTTATCCCGAATGATGCATGGTTGATAAATATTTCAGTTGACGACAGAGGAAAGATAGAGATAGAAGGTTTTGCAAAAAAGACATCAGATCTTGTAATGGCCATAGAGAATTCCAAGGTTTTTAAGAATATTTCTTTTACATCCCCGATTATTACAAAATATGGCGAAGAACGCTTTGCTTTAAAAATGGAGGTCGAGGGTCTTTGAAAAGAAATAAATATATTCTTACAGCAGTTTTATTTGTAGTCGCTGTTTTTACCTTTGATTATTATTTCATAGAGCCAAAGTCTGAGATATTAAGGGAATCTATAGAATCTCGATATGATACATTACAGAAATATGAATATTTTATTAAGGGCGCTAATATAACAGAGGAAGAAATCGAGTCTGTACTTAATGATATTAAGGCTCTTGAGAAAAGATTGATTCAGGAAAAGACCAAATTCCTCTCTTCAGCTAAGCTGCAAAGCGAGATATCAGACATGATAAACAAGGCCGGTTTAAAGGTTTTACTTATTAAGCCTCTAAGTACAGAAAAGGTCAATAATTACACTAATATGCCTATATATTTTGAAGGAAACGGAGATATAAAGCAGATTGGAGATTTCTTGAAATATCTAGAATCCAGCAAATTAATGATAAAAATAGATAAACTGAGCCTTAATGTTACAAATGTCCAGAACCCTAAAGATTTGAAGTTCAAAATACAGGTATCCGGATTGGCAAAGACATGATCAGAAAAAACTTTATGCTTGTATTAGTGATTTTATTGTTTTTATACATGGTGTGGAATTTTTATTCTGAAGCACTCAAATATGATCCGTTGTCTGAGGTTTCAGTGAGAAAATACAGTCCAAGGGAAGCAGACATAATTCTTTCGTCTGAATATTCTAAAGCTTGGAGCAAAGAAATATTTGAAAAGAATTTATTCAGTCCTAACAGAACATATAAGAATCAGAAAGCTATTCCTGATGCTACAAAAGGTCCAGTTGAACCACCACAAAAGAGACCTGAGGTTGGATTGGAGGGCATTGTGCTTGATATTTATGGCGACTATATTGCTTATGTTGTAATAGATGATTCAAAAGCGATACCAATGAGAAAAGGAGACAAAGTAGAAAATTTTGAATTATTTGATATATCTGAAAGAAAAGTTATGTTAAAATGGAAAACCGAGATGATCCAAATAAATTTAGATAAAATAAAGACGATTAAAAGGCCGGGAAAATCGAAATGAACCGAAAGCTAATGGCAGTTGTTTTGCTCTTATTTCTGGTTGTTTCATGTGCTCCTAAAAAGGAAGTCAGGCCAGAGGAACAGCCGGTTACTGAGATACCACCCGTTGAAGAATTGAAGCTTCCTGAAATAGCCCCCAGAATAGAAGTCGAGGAAGAAGAGAAGATAGCCGAACCTGTTGAAGAGAAGAAGGCTGAAGAGCAATATGTTATGCTCAACTTCGAAAATGCTGACCTTGAGACTGTAGTATCCACAATAGGCGAAATGCTCAAGATAAACTATATCCTTGCTCCAGGCGTAAGCGGCAATATAACAATACAGTCTCATAATAAAGTACCTTTAAGTGAATTGTTCTCAATATTCCAGACGATACTCGAATTCAACGGATTTACTGCTGTAAAAGACGGAAGTTTTTACAGAATTGTACCGATTGATACAGCCAAACAACAGCCTGTTCCTGTAGAGTCTGGAAAGGTTCCAAGGATTCCGAAAGATTCAGGCTTTGTAACTCAGGGTGTTCCCCTTGAATATGTCAAAGCCGGTGATGTCGCTAATATAGCAAAGAATCTTATGCCAAGAGGTACTGATATAATTGTTTATGAACCTTCAAATATGTTGATAGTTACAGCGCCACCGGCAGGTATTTTAAAATTCTTGAAGATTCTTGAATATATTGATATACCCCCTACTGAAAGAGATTCGATAAGAACATTTGTCTATGAAGTAGAAAATGGCGAGGCAAAGAATCTTGCTGAGATCCTGAAAAAAATCTATCCGGAAAAAGATGAGAAGGATGGTGCTGCTGTTAAGACAGTATCACCTACTACACCACGTCCACCGGTAAGACGACCAGTGAGACCACAACGGCCAGTGCCGACAGTTGCAATGGTTCAGGAAGGGCTTGCAGGGGAAATTGAAGGAGAAGTCATTATAGAGGCATATGAGGATATAAATGCTCTTATTATAAAGACAACACCTCGTGGCTACCTGTCTCTCCTTGAAACCATTAAGAAACTGGATGTCCAGCCAAAGCAGGTATTGATAGAGGTATTGATTGCAGAAATTTCTTTA
>CAYFQB010000061.1:0-2983 GCA_964345225.1 uncultured Nitrospiraceae bacterium
AATATACATGTAGTATAGTTGGGCATGTTTCTTGAGCGGACATAGGGAAATTTTTGGCACCCGTCATGGCGAAATAAGCGTTCCCTAGAAGTCGGGACGAATTTTTACTGTCTGACCCCTTAAAACGGGGTAACCCGTATACGGGGGAGTTTTTACCCCGTTGAAAGGATGAGTTTCTTTTCGGGGTAAAAATTCGAGCGAATGAGTCATGTGACGGGTAAAAATTTCCCTTTAGGGAGCGAAAGGAATATGTCCAGCTACTTAATCCACAAACTCTTTTCGTAATGAAATGTATTTTTTGGGTTAACCCCAAAATATATGATATACTTTTTAAATGAGAATACCTTTTAGTTCATTTCTTATTATTTTTTTATTTTTCTTTTTAAACTTACAGATAGCAAAGGGGGATAAAGCTATGGTTAAGAATATTCATTGGCTGGGGCACGATACTTTCAAAATTACCGGTGAAAAGGTTATATATACAGATCCGTTTAAGATTAATAAGGAAGATACGGCTGATATAATACTTATCACGCACGAACATTTTGACCATTGTTCACCAGAAGATGTTAAAAAAATTCAGGGTCCTAATACTGTTATAGTTGCAACTGCTGACTGTGCAGGCAAGCTCAGCGGGCAAATAAAGCAAGTAAAACCGGGTGATAAGATTAAAGTTGAGGGCATTGAGATTGAAGCAGTCCCGTCTTACAATACGAACAAACAGTTTCATCCAAAGGGCAATGGATGGGTAGGATATATCTTTACAGTAGGGGGCCAGAGAATTTATATTGCCGGAGATACGGATTACATTCCCGAGATGAAAAATTTCAAGGCTGACATAGCGCTTCTCCCCGTGTCTGGTACATATGTCATGACAGCAGATGAGGCAGTGAAGGCTGCCCTTGACATAAAACCCAAAATAGCGATTCCCATGCACTACGGATCTATCGTAGGTACGAATAAAGATGCCAAAAAGTTTTCAGAAGGGCTTAAGGGAAAGATCGAGGTCGTAATATTAGAGGAAGAATAGATTCTTTGTTTATAATTAACTGTCTCCGGCACAGAATCGAAACCGAAAACTGACCTGTTTCTCGTCATGGCCAATGCAAAAAAAATTACAGATTTACTGCTGAAAAGTTATCCTGCCCCCCGGACTGCACTGAATTTTTCAAACCCGCTGGAACTACTTGTTGCAACGATACTTTCTGCTCAATGCACGGATGTTCGTGTGAATGAGGTTACCAGGACATTATTTAAAAAATACAGGACGGTTAAGGATTATGCCAAGGCCGACCCGGGAGCTTTCCAGGAGGAAATAAAGCCAACGGGTTTCTACAAGAACAAGGCAAAATCCATAATAAACTGCTCCAAGGTGCTGATGAATGAATTCAATGGCACTGTTCCATCAAAATCTGAAGATCTAGTTAAGCTGCCAGGTATCGGCAGAAAGACTGCAAATGTAATTTTAGGGAGTGCCTTTGGAAAACAGGCTATTGCTGTTGATACCCATGTATTGAGGGTAAGTAACAGGCTTGGCCTTTCAGGTTCAGGAAATCCTGATAAGGTAGAAAAGGATCTTAACAAACAGATACCAAAGGATAAATGGACAAAGTTCAACCTTGCCCTTATACTTCATGGAAGGGAGACATGTACTGCCAGAAAGCCAAAGTGCGGGAATTGTGCGCTTTTCAGGGAATGCGAATGGCCTTCAAAATCGGAGTATGATAAATAGTGATTAGAAAAAAAAGATTCAGGAGCAATAATGGCTGAGAGCATACTCCGCCTGCTTAAGAAAAAAGATAAATTTGTCTCAGGCACAAAAATAAGTTCAGAACTCGGCATTACAAGGGCTGCAGTCTGGAAAAAGATTAATACTCTAAGAAAAAAGGGATTTATCATTATGGCTGTACCTTCAAGGGGATACAGGCTTATTGAATCTCCAGACCTTTCAGAAGATGAGATAACAGCACAGGTTAGAGGTAAATTCTGGAAAAAGATTCTTTTTTACGAATCTATTGATTCAACCAACGAACTTGCCATGTCTTTTTCAATTAAAAAAGGATTTGATACTGGAATTGTTATTATTGCAGACAGTCAGAGTAAGGGCAGAGGGAGGCTTGGCAGGAGATGGATTTCCCCGCCTGGAGTTAATATTTATATGAGCATTATACTTAAACCTGAAATTGAACCAAAGGAAGCAAATATTCTGACTGTTTTAACTGCTGTAGCCTGTGCTCTTGCAATAAGAAAAACAACCGGACTTTCAGTTTCTATAAAATGGCCCAATGATATCGAGGTTGCAGGAAAGAAATTGGGCGGTATACTAACAGAGGTCAGGTCTGAGCCTGACAGGATAAAGATTGCAATCACAGGCATAGGAATAAATGTGAATATTGAAAAAAAGGGATTTCCACCTGAGATAAAATCGATTGCTACATCGATAAGAAATGAGACAGGTGAATACCATTCAAGAAGCAGGATAATTATCCAGATATTGAAGGAATTCGAAGATTTTTACAAGGGCTTAAAAAGGGATGGAAAGGGACCGCTTATTGAAACATGGAAAGAACTTTCTTCAATTATTGGCAAGAATGTTAGAGTGACAGCAGGGAAAGAGACTATATCAGGATTTGCCGAGGACATAGATGAAGAAGGCATGCTTTTACTGAGAATCTCGTCGGGGGTTATTAAAAAGATTAGTGCAGGGGATCTGACTGTGTTGAGGTAGCATAGTAATGAATTTATAAAGATACCTCAGCTGTCTGGCTCAGGGCAGGGAGCAGGGCGAATCCTTCGACAGGCTCAGGACTAAAAAAGTTAGAAGTAAGGAGTGAGGAGTAAGGAGTAAGGTGTAAAGAACAAAAAGTAAGGAGTGAGGAGTAATCCTTCGACAAGCTCAGGATTTATAAAGTAGGCAGTAAGGAGTAAGCAGTAAGCACTAAAAAGAAAAGCAAAAATAGTTTCTTTGGTTTCTTTAGTTTAA
>CAYFQB010000062.1:0-6656 GCA_964345225.1 uncultured Nitrospiraceae bacterium
CTGAAAACTTTCCATAGTATTCATTCACAAGTGCTTAATCAAGAGGTCAAATACTGGATGGATTTAAAAACGATCTTAACACCTTCACAGAACAATAAACTATGGGAGATATTTGAACAGAATCGTACAAGAAGATAAATGAATCTTCAGGGAAAGATTGCTTTAATCACTGGTGCCTCTAAAGGTATAGGGAAGGCTATTGCTTTTAAATTGGCACATGAAGGGGCATCTGTTGCAGTTAACTACAGTCATGATGACCAGAGTGCAGAAGAAACCGTAAATAAAATCTCATCACTTGGTGGTAAAGCTATTAAGTTTAAAGCAAAGGTTGAACAGTGGACTGATGTACAAGAAATGGTTCATTATATTAAGGGGCATCTTGGTGATATAGATATACTTGTCAATAATGCAGGTGTTGTGAATGATGCCCCTATTGTCTATATGAAGCCTGAGGACTTTTATAAAGTAGTAGAAGTAAATCTATTCGGGTGTTTTAACTGTTCCAAAGCCGTTGCCCTTTCAATGATAAAGAGGAAAAGAGGGAGAATTATTAATATTAGTTCTGTAAGCGGCTTGATCGGTGCTCCCGGGCAGTGCAATTATTCAGCCTCAAAGGGAGGGATAATTTCTTTTACGAAATCTCTTGCCAGGGAGTTAGCAATGTTTGATATTACAGTAAATGCTATTGCACCTGGATTTATCTCCACCGGAATAGCAGAAAGACTCAAGGATGAAATTAAAAAAAAGGCTGCAGAAATTATTCCTTTAGGAAAATTTGGTATTCCTGAAGACGTCGCCTCAACAGTTGCCTTCCTTACATCAGATGAAGCAGGATACATAACCGGTGAAACTCTAGTGCTGGATGGCGGGCTTTCTTTACAGGGTACTGCCTGAATTCATAATCTTTGAATAATTTTCAAACAGTTTTAGCTTTTCAATTTGGACAGAACAGAAAATATACTATATTAATATTCTGGAGGAGAAATGGAGGATTTTGATAATATCGAACAGCAGGTAAGATCATTAATAGCTGAACAACTTCAGATCGATGAAAAAGAGGTTAGAAAGGATTCCTCAATAGCAGAACTGGGAGCTGATTCTTTTATAGCCCTCAATCTCCTCTCTGCTTTTGAGACACATTTTGATATTTCCATATCTGATGATGATGCTGTAAATATCGACTCTTTTAAATCTGCCGTTAATATAATAAAAAAGTCCCTGAATACATGAACAGAAGGGTAGTAATTACAGGTATTGGTATTATTACCTGCGTAGGAATTGGAAAGGAAGTTTTTTGGGATTCTCTTGTCAAAGGTAAATCAGGTATCAAAAGGATCAGCTTTTTTGATCCCTCTCGTTACAGAACACAGATAGCCGGGGAAATAAGAGACTTAGATCCCCTAGAATATATGGATAAAAAAGAAGTCAGAGACACGGACAGGGTAACTCATCTATCTCTTGCTGCTACTGAACAGGCCATTAAGGATACACAGATTAAACTGAATGAAAATACGGGAATTATTATTGGAACAGGGATAGGCGGTATTACTACTGATGATATCCAACATAATCTCTATGAATCAAAAGGCCCCAGATTTGTCCAGCCAATGGCAATACCGATGATAATGTATAATGCAACTGCATGTCATATATCAACAAGATATGGTTTGATGGGGCCGGGCTATACTGTAACTACAGCATGCACATCCGGTACTAATGCCATAGGAGAGGCATACAGACTTATAAAATATGGCTACGCGGATGTGATGGTTACCGGAGGAGCCGATGCCTCTATCAGTCCGGCGATTTTTAGTGGATGGTGTGCCTTAAGGGTTTTATCTTCTATAAATGACGATCCAGAAGGTGCCTGCAGACCATTCAGCAAGAATAGAAAAGGCATGGTATTAGGTGAAGGCGCAGGTATTGTAATACTTGAAGAATTAGAACATGCCTTAAGAAGATCTGTTCCTATCTATGCAGAAATAATAGGTTATGGTTCCTCTTATGATGCCAGTCATATAACAACACCTAACGTCAATGGTCAGGTAAAAGCTATGAATACCGCAATAAATGAAGCCGGCATTCTTCCTGATGAAGTTGGATATATAAACGCCCACGGGACAGCAACCGCTCTGAACGACAAAGTTGAGACAGAGGCTATTAAGAGGACTTTTGGCAATAAGGCATATTCTATACCTGCGAGTTCTATAAAACCCTTGACAGGTCATACACTTGGTGCCTCCGGGGCAATAGAGCTTATAGCATGCTGTCTTGCCCTCAGGGATAATATTATTCCTCCGACCATTAACTATACCGAGCCCGACCCTGAATGTGACCTGGATTATGTGCCTAACACTGCAAGAAAAGCTGAAATCAATATAGCCATGTCTAATTCATTCGGCTTCGGCGGAATCAATGGGGTATTAATTATCAGACGAATTATTGAATCCCGTTAAAAAGGTGCTGCGTGTCGGTGGCTTTAGACCACCGACTGTATCCTGTCTGCCGACATGCAGGCATGTTTTTTAACCTCCGATTTTATCGAAGGCTTTTTTTACGGGGAAAACATTAAAAACATATTATTACATACCTGAAAGATCAACTAAAACTATAGTAATAATTAATGGCAATTGCACAGAGAATAGCAAAAAATACTTTATTTATCTTTTCATCAGGGATCATTGCCAAGGCAATTAGCGTTGTCTTCTTGGTATACGCCGTTAGAATTCTTGGACCTTCAGAATTTGGTATTTATGCACTCATAATGACTGTTATCTTTTTTCTCTCTTTCTTCATTGATTTTGGTATAGCTCCAATGGCAATAAGAGAACTCGCCAGAGATAGAGAAAAAGTTAAAAATCTCTTTAACCACATCATGACCTTGCGTGTCTCATTAGCAGTACTTCTTTATCCGATATTGATTCTTGCTGTCAATCTTCTTGGTTATGAAGAGAGGATTAAAATTCTTATTTATATAATGGCTGCAGCATTTTTATTAAATGCATTTTCTGGTTCTTTCAGGATACTTTATTACTCAATGGAGAGGATGCAGACCCCTTCTGTCATACAAGTTTTAGTGTCGCTTCTTTCATCTTCTGCTGGTATTCTGATTCTCTATCTTGGCTATGGACTGACAGGACTTGTATTAGTCACACTGACAGTGAATGCACTAGGAGCCCTTATTTCAGGTATATGGGTTAGACACTATATCTTAAAATACAGGTTCTCATTCAATAGGGAAATTTGGTCTGATCTTTTAAAACAGGCATTCCCTTTTGGCATTATCGGCTTTCTTAATAGAATAAATAAACACATGAGTATAATTTTCCTATCCAAGCTTCCTGGTCCATATACTCCCGATATTGCAATAGGATTTTATTCACCGGCACAGAAAGTTGCCACATCACTACTACCAATAGTCAGAAGTCTGAGGGTTGCTTCTCTACCCACTATTGCCGGGAATATTGATAAGAAAAGGCTAATTCAAACAATTCTTGAAAAAACGACACAATTTTCATTACTCACGGTAAGTATACCATTACTTATTGGTGCTCTGTTTTTCTCTTATGATTTGATAACCTTTGTTTTCGGTGATGTTTATAGTGAGTCTTCGTCGGCTTTTGAGATCCTTGGTATTGCTTTTTCGATTCAGGCATTTAATGCACCCGTAATTTCGACACTTTCTGCAACCAGGGATATATATAAATTTATACCTTGGATAACAGCTTCAATTGCTATAAATATTACTTTTTGTTTGATTCTCATACCGATCATGAGTTTTAAAGGTGCTGCTATCTCTATTTTGATTGGTAATCTGTTCAGGACAGTTGCCGTACAGCGACTCTTGAAAAAAACATTAAATATGAGGATCTTCAGCATAAGAAGATATATAAAGGGCTTTGTAATTTTGTTGTTCATATCAATATTTTGTCTTCTACTGAACACATTAAATTTACATTTTGTGTATAGAATAATAACTGCTTTAATAATTTATATAGCATGTTTATTAATTTTTTTCAGGTCAGAAATTAAATGGTTTAAGAATTATACCAAAGACAGTCATGAATATAATGATAATTAAGTTTAAATCAACCATTAAGGGACTGACATACTTTCTCTTTGTTATCAATCCCCTTGATAGAAGATATAATTAGAATTATATAGATCAAATAAGTCCTGAAGATTGAATTAAGGATGATAGAAAATCGAGTCTACTTAGAAAGTTGGAATCATGAAAAATAAATTGGTCGTTATCGGTATAGATGGCGGTACATTCGATATTATCAATCCTCTTATTGAAAAGGGGGAGCTAAAAACTTTAAAAAACCTTATAGACACAGGCTCTAAAGGTTATCTTAGATCAACAATACCTTCATATACTCCCATAGCTATCTCTTCATTTCTTACCGGGATGAATCCTGGTAAACATGGGATATTTGATTTTTTCATCTCAAACCACGATAACTATGAAACAATCAAAAACCTGTCTAACTCCTCAACTATTGGAGCTCCTACACTATGGGAAATACTAAATAAAGCAGACAAAAAGGTTATATCATTCCTTTTTCCCCTGTCTTATCCCCCCCAGCAGGTTAACGGTGTTATGGTATCAAAAGTAAAACCGGAAATAATGAAGAGTAAATCCTTCACTTATCCTGAATCCGTAAAGGGGGAACTTATGGCACATCTTGGTAATATAGATTATTCAAGAATACCTTTTAACGCTGATTTAAAGAAAAAATTTAAAAAAACAAAGCTAAAGAATTTTTTTTCAAGGAGTCTTGAAAATCTAAAGTATAAATCTGAAGTGGAAGAAGAAGCTACAAGGTATCTGATCGGTAAATATAACTGGGATATTCTTACGCTCTATTTCAATAATACAGACCTTATCCAGCATTGGTTCTGGAAGTTTATGGATAAGAATCATCCTCTCCATAATCCTCTAAGAAAAGAGTATTCGGAAGAGATTTTTAATATATACAAGACGATTGATTCATTTATTGGTGATCTTTTGGACAGGTTAGGAGGTAATCTGAATTTATTTATTTTCTCTGATCATGGATTTGGTCCATTATACTACAAGTTCTACCTAAATAAATGGTTAATGGATAAGGGACTGCTTTTCCTTAAAGAGAAAAATACAAGAAAGTTAAAGTTTGCCCGGCGTAATCTTAAAAAAATTTTACGTAAGGTAAAACTCGGTTGGCTTTCAAGAGCTCTGCCCGATATCATTAATAGCTTTACTTTTCCTGTGCCTGTAATGAGAAATAAACCATTGAGAGATATTATTGACTGGGATAAAACAAAGGCATATGGCACACTTTTTGGTGTAAATATCAACCTCAAGGGTAGAGAGCCCATGGGAAAAGTTGAGAGGCATGAATACGACAACCTGGTAGGTCTTATTAAAAAAGAGCTCGTTGAACTTAATTACAGGGATAAAGTTCCAGTTATTGATGATATTTTCCAAAAAGAGGAGCTTTACAGTGGGGAATATCTTGATTATGCAACTGATATATTATTCACGTTTAAAAAGGAGTTTCCATGTCAAGTAACTAAAGATCTTTCCGATGGTGAAGTCCTCAGGGAAACAGATGGAGAGGAACTCCTTAGTGGAACCCATTTTTCGAGTATCAATGGCATCCTTATAGCAAACGGGCCTGATATTAGTATAAAAAGATCTGTTAACGGAGCTTCAATTGTCGATCTTCTTCCCACAATATTATATCTTATGGGAACCCCGATACCGTCTAATATCGACGGAAAGGTATTAACAGATCTGGTTGAAAAGGACTATCTGCGTCAAAACCTAATAAAATTCAGTGATGATATCGGGGGAATAGAGAGGGAAGAGTTTATCTATACAGAGGAAGAAAGGAAAGCCCTGCAGAAGGAGCTTAAATCATTGGGATATATAGAGTAAAAAAATGATTTTATTATCAAAATATGTCCTTACGGTGCTAATTTAATAATATATCGCCACATTTTCAGGTATATAACTATTGGAATTAATACAATTTTTAATATAGCATTGGATAGAGATAAAGATGAACAGTAAAGTAATCATTATTGGTATAGATGGCGGAACCTTTGATATAATCTTACCATTGATTGACCAAGGAAAACTGCCTAATATAGAAAGTTTTATTAGAAACGGTTCATGGGGTGTGCTTAATTCCACTATCCCATCAATAACAATGCCTGCTTGGCCATCTCTTATTACAGGAGTAAACCCTGGCAAACATGGTATTTACAACTTCTTAGGTGATACCCATAGTACATATGATGAAGGACCACTAATAAATTCTACACATCTTAAAACAAAGTGCGTTTGGGATATTCTAGGTGAATTTAACAAAAAAGTTCTGGTAGTTACTGTTCCAACAACTTACCCACCGAAACCTGTTAATGGTATCACTATCTCGTCAATAAGACCAGCCAGTATTGAACAAATTAAAAGTTATCCACAAGACATCATTAATGATGTTTCTAAAGTATTAAATTTAAATAATTTAAGAATTCAAAATGCTCGCAGTTTGCGTAATGCAACTAAAAAGGATATTTTTTTCTCAAACTTGCTAGATTTTCATACTACTGCTATTGATAAAATAGCTGAAGCTAATATTTATTTAATGGGAAAAATTGATTGGTCATTT
>CAYFQB010000063.1:0-5992 GCA_964345225.1 uncultured Nitrospiraceae bacterium
TATAGGAAGGAAGAAAGTCTGCAAAGTTCACCTACTACTAAATGATTTTGACAGGTTTACACACTGATGATTTACAATTGAAATAAACAGAAGGGGCTCGAAATAACCAAGTCCTTTAAAAGAGAGTGGTGTTTTTTTATTTAATTGCAACTTCCCTTTTTTTTGGTTTTCTTGCCTCGTTTTCCGTTCTCTCTCTAAGTTTAGCAAGGACTGTGTCTGCTACATACCGGGCTACTTCATTCCGTTCAGCTTCCGGGACAGAGTCGATATCAAAGCGGTCTGTGTACTTCTTGTAAAAGGAGAGGGCATCGAACTGGACAAGATTCTCTTTATCGATTATGTTTTCCAGAATTCTACCATGACAACGCAGAAAACAGCCGTCAATCAGTAAAACTTTATCGGATTTTTTAACCCAGTTGGCCATTGCCGAATTGGGCACGGAAAACAGTTCGCCGTGACAACCACGCCGATATGGCTCTTCTTTTGCCACAAGGTTTGCAGCAACACGGGCAATTTCACCCCGGATACAGGGTCCTTCACATGAGAAAACGGGGATTTTCCCCTCTATCAGATTATGTCTCCCGACCTTCTCGCCTATGGGACAGGTTCTCTCTGTTTTTGTAACCTCAAGATTAATAACATTAACTGACTTATTCATTTTATTCTCCTTTCTTTATTGACCGTTCCCGAGAATAACAAATATTCCTTTTATATCCCATCTCCATTCAATTTTTATTCTTGACTGTATACTAATTCAAGTGTTTGAAGAAAAGATGAATAGAAAATGAATAATTTATGAAGACGTGGTAGCTATAAAAATATAGCTACCATTTGAAATGTTTCATTCTAAGGCAAGATTTAAAATCAAGAGTACAGGAAGAAAGATTTATAAATTTTCAATAGGACAGGATAATAGTTATAGGAAGTAATCTTTTCAATCAAAAATAGTTGATATGCTAACTCAGTTAGCATATAATATTAACATGAAAGATTGGAAACCAAAGGACATCAAAAGACTGAAAATAAAATATGGACTTTCTCAGCGAACACTGGGCAACCTTTTAGGTGTATCCAGAAACTATATCTACTATTTAGAAAGGGGGGAAAAGACACCGAGCAAAACATTAAGACTTCTACTTGATTGTGTAGAGGAAAAACTTAAAAAGAAAGGAGGAAAATGAAACATGGCGAGAGGCATTTATAAGCGTGGTAAGATTTACTGGATTCGATACACCGGCCTTGATGGAAAGCAGAAAAGAGAACCTGGCGGTAAAAAGTTTAGTGATGCTGATTTATTGCTTGCACATAGAAAAAAGGAAGTCGAAAAAGGGCAAGAACCAGAGAAAAAGCGGATACCTAATTATACTTTCTCAGAACTTGCAGTGAAGTATCTTGCATGGGTAACTGGCAGGCAAAGCTCAGCAAGGATTAAGGGCTATATTGTAGGCCAGTTGTTATCTGTATATGGTAAGACTCTGCTTAAAAGATTCAACACTCCAATAGTAGATCAGCTACAGACAGACCTCATTAACAAAGGATATAAAAACTCAAGCAACAATAAAGTACTTAATATCCTAAAACACATGTTCAGCAAAGCTGTAGAATGGGAAATGGTAGAACCTGAAACATTAAAACGCATCAGAAAAGTTAAGCCTTTAAGAGATGACAGCAAGCGTTTAAGATACCTCGCAAAAGAAGATTGCATGGAATTAATTAATTCCTGTGAATCACATTTAAAGCCTATCGTTATTACTGCTTTAAACACAGTCATGCGAAGAGGTGAAATCCTATCTCTTAGATGGGATAACGTTGACCTGAAACATGGGTTTATTCTGCTTGATAAGACAAAGAACGGTGATAGGAGGGAAATACCCATCAATGATACTCTGAGATACACATTTCAGAACTTACCCAGAAGGTTAGACATTCCATATGTCTTTTACGACAAAGATACGGAAAAACCATATCAGGATATTAAGAGGTCATTCAAGACAGCTCTTAGGAGGTCTAAGATCAAAGATTTCCATTTCCACGATCTGAGACATACCTTCGCATCTCACCTTGTAATGTCAGGAGTGGATATTACTACTGTATCAAGATTGTTAGGTCATAAGAGCTTGACCATGACTTTGAGGTATTCACACCTTGCACCCTCTCACATGGTCAATGCAGTAAATGTGCTGGATAATATGCTCAATGAAAAACCAATTAGCACAAAATTAGCACAATTTGCCAATTTGGGGGCTTTTAAGTAATGAGTAAATCTCGTAAGTTATTGATTTCAATGGTAGGCCCGGGCGGTTTCGAACCGCCGACCTCTACCGTGTCAAGGTAGCGCTCTCCCCCTGAGCTACGAGCCTGTAAACTTTTATAAAATAACACTGTTGTACATATCTCTGTCAATATTATTTGGCCAAAATGTACAGTTTTTGTATGACTGAATTTTTATTGAATAATCTGCCGATTCAAGTTAAAGCTATAAAAATGATTTTTTTGATGACAAAAAAACAGGATATGATAAGATTAATACTAATGGAAAGAAGGCGTTTCAAAAGAATACCTGTTTATTTAAAAGCGAATATTATCTTGAACGATAAAACTTATTCAGGATTTATAGAGGATGTTTCAGTAGAAGGTATAAAATATATTGTTACATATTTTTTCAAGCCTTCAGAAAATTTCACTCCAGAAAAAAAAGTAAGTCTGAATTTTCAGGTTCCTACAGGTGAAACTTTAAATTTAAATTGCGAGATAATATGGTTTACAAGAATTACACCTGACGATAAAGAATTAACTCTGGGAATGAAAATAATAGACCCCCCACAAAAATACATGGAATTTATAGAAATTTTAGGTACTGAATAAAGTAAACCCCGTAGAAAGGGGAGGACCTTTTCACGGGGTAAATATAAAAGCTTCCCTTTTCTTCTCTTCTGGCAATTATAACTTTAGTTTTAATACTAAATATTTTCTATATTTCAAACTAAATGGTGATTGACTGATGTATTAAAGTTATGTAATTTAAATTTATAATTTCAGGAGGGTGGAAACATGTGGGTGGGTTATTTACTGAAATTATGCATGGCTTCCAATGTACATTCTTCAATAAGCTCGTTTTTTTCTAAATTGGCATATTAGAAAGATCGTCTATTCAAATTAACTAAACTCTAACCTCTGGAAAGCATTATCTCTTTAACCTGGATACTGCATCATAAAGTGCTCTTTCTTTCAAGATATATTCTCTGGCAACGGTCAGATTCAATAGCGAATCAACAAACGAATCAAGTCCGTTTTCAAGCACTCCCTTATAAACTGGAACCCTCCGGATGTTACACGAAGGCTGACCCTTCTTATTGGCGCCGCCGTATGCCGAAAAAATATATTCGATCGAGAGACTACGAGCGATTATTACTGTTCTTTCATCATAATCCTTAAATAGTCTCCCAAAGGGTATGCTGAACATTGGAATACCTTGATTAATCTTCCCCTTGTAAAACTCGAAACTCCCTGATATTTCTTCGGATATTTCCTCATCACTCAATTTCATCATAACCGGATGTGTTCGTGTATGGATACCAAAGCTGACCAGATTATTCTTCTTCAATATCTCGATATCATCCAGTGATAAAAAAAGATCCTTTTCTGTCTCCATGTATTCCTCTTCTGAAACAATCCTGTTCAGTATGTTGCGGACAATATTTCCATTTTTTTCCTTATTGTAATTATTGCGTGTGAAACTTATTATTTCATTCTTTGATATGGATACCTTATATTCAGCATTTATTAAACCTGCCAGTTCAACTGCATATCCCCTGTTAATGCAGTAATTATACAGATACCTCCAGTATATTGCGTTATTCCCTAAAAAATCGGTAATAAGGAAACAGGTAGAAGGTATATTAAATGGCTCCATGATTGGAACTCCAATAGTTGCATAGGACCTGGGGCCGTCGTCAAATGTTATGGCAAGAAGCCGCCCTTTACTTTCAACCCTTCCAGAGATATACTTGACAATTTCTTCCAGGCTGATTAAATCAAAATCTTTTTTTAACCTCACAAGAAGCTTTTCGAATATTTCCGGATGTATGTTGCCAAGGTTTTTAAATGAGGACAGACCGCGATCATCTATTGAATGGAATAAGAGGACTATATAATTATTCATTTAAATATTACCGGTGGAATATACCCAAATAGCTGCACCCTGGAATCAATCTCGTCTTTATTAGAATTATATTTCCCTATAATGCCATCCTCTAAATTCAACAGGCAGAGACGTGCTGCACCAGGTGTAAAATCCTTAGTAAGATAAAGTCTGCCGGTATTCCGTGGCTGTTTGTAAGAGACAACGTTTCCGTTTCTCATTATGCCTTCTATTGCCTTTATGATAAGCTCTATGCCTTCAGAAATAACCTTCAGAAAAATCGTATTAAGGTCATCACGCTCCTGAAGAAAAGGTCTCGTCTGATAGATTATGTCTCCTGTATCAATGCGTGGATCAATGTGATGCACAGTAACGCCGATGTATTCCGGTTCACTGTTAACAACAGGCCATCCATAGCTCCACGTCCCCCTGTAATATGGAGAAAGACCAGAGTGAAGGTTTAGCATTGCAACAGATGGTATAGAAATTATTTGTGGTTTTATGATACTGCTTCCGAGAACTGCAATGATATCAGGTTTGATATCTTTTAGAAATAATGCAAAATCATTATTGTTGATATCCCCGTATTTGATATTCAGATATTTAGTTCCTGACCTTTCGTTTACAACTTTAAAGGATGTTCTCAGATATTCCTCTAATGATGGATGATATATAAACCCGGCAGAGTACATCTTCAGAAACCTCTTCATGAAAAGATCATCTTTGATACTGCTCATACCATTCTTTTTAACCAGATTTTTTATGACTGAAAAAAATACATTTCCCTTTTCGAGATTTTCAGGATAAGACTCTCTCACTACACAGGAAATCTCAAAAACTTCCTGCAGTCTGTTTATGAAACACGTGTGATGAAAGCCGGTCCTTGTAAATATAACTATCTTCATCTGTCTAAAAAAGCCTCACATCTACAACTTCGCCCTTTTCCATTCCATTCCTGTTAAGAGGTATTACTATAGTGCCGTCTGCTTTTACAAGGGTTTTAATCAATCCTGATTTGCCAAGAACTGGTATAGCCAATAGGCCATCATCTCTCTCCTCAAGCATTACCCTGATATGCTCCTCCCTTCCCTGTGTTGAGGATACATTCTTTGAAAGTCTTGCTTTTACAAGCCGTCCGATGTATTTAGGAAATTTTTCCTTCAGGCCGGATAATATATTCAATACAGGCTGGATAAAAATTTCAAAGCATATACCGACAGCAGCGGGATGGCCCGGCATACCGAATACAGGAATTCCTTCAATAACACCTCCTATCATGGGTTTGCCAGGCTTTAAAGATACACCGTGAAAAACTACCCCGGGATTGCCTATATCATCTATTATTTTTGCTATCATGTCCTTTACACCAACAGAAGTACCACCGGAAATAACGATTGCATCCGAGTCTGTCATGGAGCTCTCAATAACTGCTCTTAAAGCTGTATATTCATCCTTAAAAATACCCTTTCTGCATGGAACGCAACCCGAACTTGAAATCATACCTGAAAGTATATAAGAATTAATATCCCTTACCTGACCTTCCTCAACAGACGATTCAGCCGGTACAATTTCGTCACCTGTTGATATTATAGATACAGAGGGTTTCTCATAAACCCATATATCAGTAATTCCTATCCCTGCGCAGGCACCTATATCCTGCGATCTTAATCTCTGCCCCATCTTAATCACAATTTCGCCTTTTCTGATATCCTCACCTGCCTGGATCACATTCTCTGCAGGTGCAACAGGCCTGAGTACTTCTATCATCTTGTCATCTATTGTCTGAATATATTCGAACATGACAACTGCATCCGCACCTTCAGGAAGCATCCCGCCGGTGGGAATTTTAGA
>CAYFQB010000064.1:0-52420 GCA_964345225.1 uncultured Nitrospiraceae bacterium
AAGTTTACCAAGAAAGAGGGTGCAGTATCCATACCAGGTGCGTGTACTCCTACTGAAATATACAGAGCCTATGAAGCAGGGGGGGATATTATAAAGCTCTTTCCTTTTGTGGAAATAGGTGGATTGGAATTTCTCAAGGTCATCAGGGGTCCTTTCCCTTTCATCAAATTTCTTTTATGCGGCGGCGTAAATCTGGATAATGTTTCCAGATATCTTAAAGCTAATGCTGCAGGAATACTCGTTGGCTCATCAATAATTAAAAATGAGCTTGTATTGGCCGGTGACTGGGAGTCTATAAGAGAGAATGCCGAAAGATTTGTTCTGAAGATAGATGAAGAGTTATCAATGAGAGTCTGGTAAGATTCACATAAGTTATACATAAATTGTATATAATTCAAATCTATGTTCATTATTGATAAATGAACAGAACAATTATTTGGGAGGTTAAATAAATGTTTCGTCCTCAAATTAAGGTTCTGGATTGTACCATCCGGGACGGCGGCTTGATTAATAAGTGGCAATTCAGTGATGACTTTGTAGGAAAGGTGTTTCATGCCCTTTCCAGCAGTGGCATTGACTATATGGAAATAGGATATAAATCATCTGAGAAGTATTTTTCCCGGGAGGAGAATGGTGACTGGAAATTCTGCTCTGAGGAGGATGTGAGAAGGATTGTTGGGGATAATAATACCAATATTAAATTATCTGCTATGGCTGACATAGGCCGTATTGATTCTGAAGATATATCTCCCAAAAGTGAAAGTATCCTTGACATGATAAGAGTAGCATGCTATGTCAAAGAAGTAGATAAAGCAATAGATCTGGCACATCAATGTCTTGACAAAGGCTACGAGGCAACTATAAATCTGATGGCAGTATCAAAGGTTCTGGAGAGGGACCTTGATGAAGCTCTGGATGACCTTTCCAAGAGCGATGTTCCGGTTATTTATATCGTGGACAGTTTTGGAGCATTATATTCGGAACAGATCCATTTCCTTGCAAAGAAATACTTTGAAGCGATGCCCGGCAAAGATCTTGGCATACATGCACACAATAATCAGCAGTTGGCATTTGCAAATACAATAGAGGGAATTATCGCCGGGACAAACCGTATAGATGCAACGATTTATGGAATGGGGAGAGGTGCTGGCAATTGTCCGTTAGAGCTTTTACTTTCCTTTCTAAAAAATCCAAAGTTCGATATAAGACCTGTTCTTGAGATAATACACGAGTTGTTTGTCTCTGCCAAACAAGAGACAGAATGGGGTTACCATATCCCCTATATGATAACCGGCGTACTGAATGAGCACCCGAGAAGCGCAATGAAGGTAATGGCAGAGAAAAATTTGCCTAACTTCAAACAATTCTATGAAGAGCTTTTGGATGGTACCCCGCTTGAATGATTGTATTGTTAATCAGAAACAGTATAATTAACAGTTTATTGTGCTAAAATACCTTACATTACATTAATAATGAATGAAAGGAGGCAGAATGGCTTCTGCAAAAAATGGTGATACAGTCAGGGTGCAATACACAGGAAAATTTGAAGACGGCACAATATTTGATACTTCAGAAGGAGGTGCGTCACTGGAGTTTAAGGTAGGTGAGGGAGAGATTCTGAGCGGAGTTGAAGAAGGTGTTGTCGGCATGAGTCCTGGCGAAACAAAGACTATTTATCTGGAACAGGCATTTGGACCTCGTAAAGAAGAAATGGTTTTTGAGTTCAACAGAAATAGGGCTCCCGCAGACTTTGATCCAGCAATAGGAGAGAGGGTACAGATGCACCGGGCTGATGGAGAGCCTGTAATGGTTACGGTAGTCGATAAAACAGAGAATTCTTTTATTATGGATTGTAATCACCCGCTTGCAGGAAAAAACCTGATATTAGATATCACACTGGAAGAGATTTTATAGATAATTATTGTTCTCTAAATAGTCCGCCGTTACTTTATTGAAGAGTATTAATAACCTGCCCTGGTAATGTTTAATAAGCATCATTCATGATATTTTTATTGATCCTATTTAGATGACTTATAATTCTTGCCAAGCATATCTAAAATAGTTAGAATACATTAAGAGGTAAAAAACTGCGATACTCTGGATCAGTTTAAACATAAGGACTAAGCAACTTTGTTAGGGAGTGGAATTTAGATGTGGTGAGCATGCCCCCGTAAATCAGGGGGAAGCCTAAAGCATCTAACGAAGCACCCACCTTTAAAAAAGCTTATTGTTTTCTGTATTCGGAGCATCGCATAAATTATCCTGGGGCCGTATAAGGGTATCTGGTCAATCTGTTAAACGGAGTGGCAGGAATTGAGATTGCCGGCGTTTGGGTTGTCCAATGAATTTGACCTGAATACGGCTCTATTTTTTTTAAAAAACCATTACTTTTCTCTCGTTTCTCAGAGACAAAGGATAAATATGGATATTAAAGATGTTTTTTTGTTTTTTTATAAAATAATTTTATTTAATATTTTAAAATATCGCATATGAAAGCAAAGAAGAATCTAATTATTGTCGGTGACAGGGTTCTATTGGAACCCGACGAAGGCATGGACAGGACTACCTCAGGTCTTTACCTTCCTCCCACTGTCAAGGAAAAGGAGAAAGTCTCAGGAGGATATGTAGTGAAGACCGGACCAGGTTATGCAATCCCTGATGCTGTTTCAGAGGAATCCTGGTCTTCAAACAGGCAGAAAGAACTAAGATTTATTCCACTTCAGGCAGCTGAAGGAGACTATGCGCTCTTTCTCAAGGAAGAATCGATAGAGATCGAATTTGAGGGGAAAAAGTATTTGATAGTACCCCATGCAGCTATACTTGCGCTTGTTCGTACAGAAATATCAGAAGATGGCTAAGTTCCCAATGCTTGAAACAAAGCCGTACTGTCAAGTTTTTAGGTGTTTCTGCTCAAAAGGTATTTCATATAAACTGTTTCATTAAGTATAATTATAAATCCATGATTAAACAGGAGGTAATTATTTATGAGATTAAAGCCACTTCATGATTGGGCAGTAATCAGGAGAATAGAACCAGAAGAAAAGACCGCCGGCGGTATTGTAATACCTGATTCAGCCAAAGATAAACCTTCGCAGGGTATTGTGGAAGCAATCGGACCGGGCAGGTATAAGACAGAACAGGGCAAAAAGGAAAAGAAGTTCATACCTACTGTTTTAAGGCCTGGTCAGCGTGTTATCTTCATTGATTATATGGCAAATGATATAGAGTTTAATGGCGAGGAAATAACGCTTATCAGGGAAGATGATATACTCGGGACGTTTGAAGGTAAAGATGAGCTCACCATAAAGCCTGTACCTGAAGCCAGGAAAGCGGCTCCCAAAAAGATGGCTGCAAAGAAGACCGTAAAAAAGACAGATGCAAAAGCTAAAAAGAAATCTAAAAAATAACATCTAAAGAATTAAACTACTGATTTGAAGCGGAACAGGAGACTTGGCGTTAATGTTATTAAACCATGTTGGTATTATTAACAGGGATGAAGATAAAGCGCTATTTTTCTATCAGGATTTTTTAGGGCTTAATAAGACCAGGGAATTCATTGTTTCGCCTGAACTTTCCGAGCAATTATTTTCTGTATCAAGAGAGATAAAGGTTCTTGTATTTGAGAAGGAGAACATAAAGATCGAGGTATTAATATTCCCTGAATTTTATCATCCTTCACCGAATCTTAATCACATCGGCTTCATTGTTGATGACCTTGAAAAATTCGTTGAGAATGCATCGGGAAAGGGCATCCAGGTAATTACCGGAAGTCACCAGGGAAAGACAGTTTATTTTGTTAAGGATTTTTCGGGAAATCTGATAGAAATAAAACAGAAGCAGTAAGGTTTCCGATCTGAAATATTAACCCCCAAAATGCGTTTGAAGCAGGTATACATGCAGAAAAACCTTTACCCCGTAAAATAATTTATTATTATGAAAAACTATAGATGGATTTCTGAGAAACCGAAGAATGTGCTAAGGGGTATAAATAAAACCATTGTACGGGGTGAACAAATCACAATCTGCTACTTATTGATACAAATCCTTTTATATGATAACGTAAAGGCAATCGGGTAATGAGAGGACTTACAAAGGTGGTGCCCCACAAGTCGGGATAAAATAGTAAAGACTTTTTCTGCACATACACCTGCTCTTTTTATACTGAAATGTATTTTGGGGTTAATAGATGATCAAGAATTCACACATTATGTTTAAAAAGGGTACACTTTGGCAGAACCTGGTAAAGACTACAGATAATGCCCTGAGCATTGGTTCACTTCTGCCCATACCGACTGAATATGAATTTATACAGGACAGTGGTATCCGGTTCTTTGTCAGGATTCTTTCCAGCCTCTCACTTAAGGATGAAGAAAGAAAGAAGCAGGAGCATGAGTCAAGTTCAGAAAGCCAATTGAACCCGTTTCTTCCTTATGATGAGAAACTTTTCGTTGCAGATGTTACCGAAACCCATGTGGCAGTACTTAATAAGTTCAATGTCGTGGAACGTCATCTTCTCATTATAACCAGGGAATTTGAACACCAGGAAATCCTGCTTACCGTGAGGGATTTTGAGGCTCTCTGGGCCTGTCTTGCTGAATATAACGGGCTCGGTTTTTATAACGGTGGAGTGGTAGCCGGTGCCAGCCAGCCACACAAACACCTGCAGGTAGTTCCTCTTCCTCTTGCACCTGAAGGGCCGCAAATACCAATCGAACCGCTGCTTGACACTGCGAGATTTCAAGAAGGTTTCGGGACAATCGAGGGTTTCCCTTTTCTTCACATCTTTACCCGCCTGAATGTCAGTTCTTTAAAATCACTACTGGATGTTGCAGAGGAAACATTTACGATATACTCTGAAATGCTTCGAAGGGCAGGATTGAGAACTCCGTCCAGGGATCGCCTCGAGAGGCAGTCTCTTCCTTACTGCCTTCTCATCACGAATGAATGGATGTTACTTGTGCCGAGGTCACAGGAATTTTATGAAGGCATTTCGATCAACTCGCTGGGATTTGCAGGAGCCTTGCTTGTACGGAATGAACAGCAAATGGAGATTTTTAAAAAGCATGGACCTTTGACTGCATTGAAGAGCACTGCACTGGCAAGGAATGATTAGAATCTATTATGCTTATTGCAGTTTTTCTTGCCTGTTAAACCATACCAGCCAAATTTTTTACATCCATGAGTACTGCATTTCAACGGTACTGTGAAGTCTGAAGTGCTTTCTGCAATTATTCAGGGGTGCGCCTAAAATCTCTATCCTCTCTAAATCAAATTCACCAAGGCCGTCTGCAGCGCAGTGGCTCAGATAACCAACTCTTGAGGCTTCCACACCCATAATTTCGCATGATACCCTGTCGGCAGCCAGTGGATCATTGCTTGCCAGGGCAACACCTACATAAATTGGGTCTCCAAAAATGGGACCATTACCTTCCATCCCCTCAAATCCATCAATGGATGCAAGGTCAGGCCATACAAGCCCTGCAAGCTGTGCTATGTTTTTATTTATTTGTATTACTCCCTGATGAACATTTTCCTTATCAGGATACAGTACACAACCCATTGCAGTATTTTTAACAGAAAGTGTAACTACAACAGTGTCATGGGTCTTCAATCGTGTTGCAGAGATTAAATAATTATCCCTGTCAAGTAAAAGACTTGATACACTTACGTAGATTGTTCTGTTTGACATATCCAGGATGGGAATTTTTTCAAAAGCACCTCTGTTAAGGTCTATTAATTCGATATTGTATTCTTTTAGGAGGTTGTTATAGCCGAATCGTTTATATCCTTCCATGGTATTACCAGCAGCTGCTTCACCAATAATTACCTTTTCTTTGTAAAAGTCTCCGAGGAAATCGAGTATACCCCGTATGTGGTCAATATGGGTTGAGGCAAGCTGTATCGAAGTTGATACAAAGTTTGGTTTGATGATTACCTGACGTGTACCAATACTCTTTTTAATATTGTGGGCGATCAACTCGAGGGACTTTCTCACATTTTCACGTCTTATATCGCCCTGTATGAGTGATACTGTCGACATAGCGTTCTATTTAAAACATAACAGCTTTTACAGAAATTTTGAAACTCAAAATACATTATCAGTATAAAAGATCAGGCATACATGCAGAAAAATTTTACCCGCCTCAGGCGGGTAACCCCCAACCCGCCTGTTTTTTGTTGCAGGTTTAAAAATACAAGCGTACTGATATGAAATAGGTATCCGGATAAAGTCCGAACTCGGAATGTGCGGAGATGTATGTGCCTCCCGTATCTGAATTTATCATAATATCGGGTCCGCTCCCAATGCCGATAAATGCCCCTGCTTCAAGCACAGCATTATCAGAAAGACTGTACTGAAAATCAGGAAAAAATAAAAGTGAGCTGTCCCCTATATTGCATATTGATTGAGCACTGAATGTAAAAATAGGTGTTATATTGTATGTAAATCCGGGTGCTATATAGTGTTTTCCGTGCAGATATACTGAACCTTCTTCATATGCTGTCTCCTTACTTTTTGCACCAATTATTTTATAGTCACCGGGGTCTGTTTCTCCTGCGCTGTTATAATGGTATTCGACATAGGCATACAGTTTATCGGTTAAACTGTAATCAATACCAGTGGAGACCCTGACATAATCCTGATCTGTATCACGATTATCTGTAATTCCTGAAAATGTATAAGCCCCTTCGAACCAGTAGCCGGCACCACCTATTGAACGGGCAATGTCAAATCCTAAGAGCAGGTTTTCTTTGAAGAGTATGGATATGGCTGAGAGATCGGTTTCGAACAAAAAGAATTTAGTGCGGACAAAGGCAGCGCTTTCATAAGATTTAAATTTCTCTCCAAATACAGTCCCTATATCTACCTCGCCCAGCATACCTGCAGGTATCTTTATCCTGATTGCATCAACGCCTGTTCTTTCCTCTTTATTAAGCTCTGTATATGTGAATGATGTGAAAATATCAGTCGGGTTTACTACACGGGCAGATCCAAAAGCTATCGGCTGTCGCCCGGCGTGTATATCAGCAAATGGAGGGGAAAAAGTTATAAATGCCCTGTCGAGGTTTTGAAACAGCCTGAAAGAACTGGTATCATGTGTAACGTCTATCTTTTCCCCGAAATCAAAAGCGCGGTAAGAGAGGGGATTAGCCGCCTGAATCCTGAAAAATGACTCTAATATATCATCCTGAATACGGGGGACTATTTCATAAGCGAGCTCTGCAGAAACAGATTCTTCAGGCTGCCATAAAAGGCTGACCCTCAGTGTACTAATCAATGATCCTTCGAGATCCGGTATGTCGGTATTATTGCTTCCGGTCTGCTCAAAATCATAACCCGTAAAATCGTAGATGGTGGCAAGGGTTTTAATGTATCCCCTGATTTTGAGTTTATTTTCGTCTGCTGAGGCGATGCTTGAAAAAATAAAAACAGTATAAAACAGAGCTATTATAAATAATCTGCAACCTGATAAAGGCAAATTTTCTGAAACCTCCTTACTCCCGTACCTCGTCCTTTGCTATCTTTCCGTCTTTCAGAATTACAAGCCTCTTTGCCCTTTCCATAATCATTGTGTCATGTGTTGAGAACACAAAAGTCATACCCCTCTTTTCGTTCAGCTCGCGCATCATGTCGAGGAGTGCTGCACCTGTCTGAGAGTCAAGATTTGCGGTAGGTTCATCGGCAAGTATTATATCAGGCCTTGATACCATAGCACGGGCAACAGCAACGCGCTGCTGCTGCCCGCCTGAAAGCTGGTTAGGTCTCCTATCCTCTACTCCCTCCATACCTACATCTTTCAATATCGATGCCACCCGTGAAAGCCTCTCATTTTCCGGGATACCCTGAAGAAGCATTATATACTCTATATTCTCCTTGGCCGATAGAACAGGTATAAGGTTATATGACTGGAATATGAACCCGATATGGTCCCTCCTGAAGTCCGAGAGTTCAGCACCTTTCATCTCAGTTAAGGGTTTCCCTGCGAGCATTGCATGGCCTTCTGTTGGAGTATCAAGACCGCTTATGATATTAAGGAGTGTTGTCTTGCCGGATCCCGATGGCCCTGCGATTGCTGTGAATTCGCCTGTCCGGATAGTGAGATTCACAGATCTGAGCGCATGTATCTGCAAACTGTTAGTACCATAGACCTTTGTTAAATTTTCTATCTTGATAATCTCTTCTGTCATTGAATTCCTCCTTTCCTAAATGCTCCTTCGCATCGCCCGTGCCGGTGTCAGTTTAGCTGCAAAAACAGCAGGGTATATTGCTGCTGTTAAGGAGAAGATCATTATCAACAATGGATAGAGTGTAAATTGCTCTATTGTAAAAACAGGGAATATCAGCTCGGTAATTGTCACCCCTGCAAACTCGATTCCCTTGTAGTTAATTCCGGCGACAGAAAAATATTTTGTGAGACCAAAACCCAGTACTAAACCTATCACCATGCTGATTAACGAAAGAGCGGCAGCCTCCAGAATTATTATGGCTCCCATCCTGAATGGCCTTGTGCCGATAGCCCTCAAAACTCCAAATTCAAACATCCTCTCGTAAAGAGACATGAAAAGGGAGTTCATGATGGTGAGGCCTACTATACCAAATACAAGAAGCATGGTAATACCTGTTGATACATATGACATCTCTACGACACTTTCAAGCTGTGGTACCATCTCTTTCCAACCTATTGCCTCGTTTCCGCCACGGGAATATTTGTTCCAGAAGGGAAGAACTGGATCTCCGGCAATTTTCAGGTTCTTGAACTGAATGGCTATTTCGTGAAAGTTATCACCAATGCCAAGTAGTCTCTGAGCATTAACTATATGGACAAAGGCGAGTCCTGCGTCTGCCTCTCTTATGCCCATATGGAAAATACCTCCTACCCTGAACATCTCCTGAGAGAGTTCCCCAGTATATGCCCTGGCAACTGTAATTACAACTCGGTCACCCATTTTTACCTCTAGCGTCTCAGCTGTTTTTGAACCAATTAGTATCATGCCGGTAATTTCCGGGCTGAGATAACTTCCTTCTCTTATGGCTTCATCCACTGCAGATATCTCATGTTCGGTAAGTGGTTCTATGCCGTAGAGCATCACAGATTTCACACCAGAAGCAGAACTTAGCATGGCAAAAGAGACAGTGCGGGGCGAAAAATGAGATATAATCTCTTCTGAACTGAGGCCGTTAAGTACTGTCTCAGAATTATTAATGGTTTTTTCAACTTCAAAAGTATCCCTGAAACCCCGGGCATGGATCTGCCCATGTCCAAGAAACGTATCGGTTGCGGTCCTTATCATGCTGTCCAGCATGCCAGTAAAGAGACCATTCACAAAGATCATTGAGGCGAGGCCGATACCTACTGCAAGCCCGGAAAGAAGTGTACGCCTTCTGTTTCTCAGCACGTTTCTCCATGCCAGTTTAATAAGCAGTTTCATAGCCTAAATAGACCTCAATGCCTTTACGGGTTTTATTCTCGCGGCCCTGACCGCAGGGGGTATGCTGACTATAATAGCTGTACCAACAATTACCGCAATTGGTATCAGCATCGAACGAAGTGTTATCTTCGCAGTGATTGTATCGAAAAGAAATCCACCCCAGTCAACAGGGGAGGATAGGGTGATACCGTGTACAGATAATATCCAGTTGGCAAGTATCCCTCCTGCTGTCCCCAGAATTATGCTCAATAGTGATAGAAAAGTAGTTTCCAGGACAATAAGGATGAATATCTGCGAAGACCGTGTTCCCAGAGCTCTCATAACCCCAAACTCTGTTGTCCTTTCCAGAATAACCATGAGTACGGTATTTAGCACACCGATGGCAATAACTATGGTAAATACAATTATTGTTATCCAGTTTCCCTTTATATCAGCCTGCATAGCCGTGTAAAACTGTCTCTCCACAAACTGCCATGGATCAACTTCCAGTGAATCATCATTGAGAGTCTGCTGTATAAGATCTACTGTTTGAAGAGTCCTTATGTGGTCAGTGAGTACAACCGCTATTTCATGAGCACCGCCCGTCATGGAAAGGAACATACGTGTAGTATCAATATGCATATAACAAGTTGAGCCACTATATGTTGAGTCCTTTTGGCCTGTTATACCAACTACGGTGAACAGGTCGTTGGCAATGGATCCGTCAATGCCCTGTGCTATAAGTGCTATTTCATCGCCTAGCCCTGCTTTTAATACCCTTGATAACCTTTCGTTTATTATTATTTCATTAAGTGGCTTTCCGGATAAGAACCGTCCCTTCTTAACCTTGTTCTTAAGACGTGTAGTCTTAGCCTCCTGCCGGGGATCTATACCCATCACCTTAACACCGCTCGTTTTTATACCGGCAAAGGCCAGGGCTGGAGTGTAAACACGGGGAGCCCAGGAATCGACATAAGGAAGGGAATTAATCCTTTCGCCAATTGACTCGGGACTTCTTATAATCTTGTGCAGTGAAGATTTATCAAGGTATCCCTTCCGGTGAATCTGAACATGTCCTGTGTGGTCGCGTGTGAACATGTCAATTAGGTTTCCATAGCTCCCGTCAATCATGCCGATAAATACCGCAAAGAGGAGACATCCTCCAGCCATCATAAGACCTGTAAGTAGTGACCGCCTTTTGTGACGGAATATATTCCTGAATGCTATCTTTGGAATAATCATCTCAACTAACTTTAAATTTTAAATCAGATATATCAATCCTGAATAAGTTAAAAATCTACACTTTACCCCGTTAGAAAGGCGAAGTTCTTCTAACGGGGTTTACCTTCTTTTTTGTAAATTCCTGAGAGTGAATATGTCCTTTTCGGGCTTAATATCAAATTGCAGTGTCTTATACCTGATTATGGTCTTTTTCCCTTTCTTGTTTAACGGGATTAACTCGATCACTGCAGGTATGCTGCGGTTTCCGAACACAGTTATTTCCTTGAAATGCATAACTCTCATCTTGTTGCCCTTTTCGTCATAATAGACCTCACGCACGGGGATATAATCTCCCTTTCTCACAGTTATTGTTATCTTCCCCCAGACTGTAGGGATATCCTCCTTAGGTGTAAGTTCGATGTAGTAATATCCAGGATCGCTGTCATCTGGTTTTATGAGCTTATAGAAATAATCTCTTAACATGGAGCTTTCCTTAACAAGGTCGTCGTTGGTAAAATCAGAACCCATCCAGGAACTCATCATCATTGAAGGCGGCACCTTCATTACCTTGTTAATCTTGGGGAAATAATTCCACATCTCATTCTCTAAACGGAGTGTAGCTATGCCGTTGTCCTTCTTCGGGTAAGTAATGTAAATGAATGTTTTGTCCATGCCTTCACTCCATATATCCATCTTGAGTGTGCGCATCCAGTGCTCGGTGACAATTGTCATCTCAACCTTCCCCTGGCTTGATTTGCTCCTGTATAGCATATCTACTTTTTTAACTATAGCTTTAGCATCCGGGGTCTCCTCGGCCAGAGCAATAAGAGCAATAGATGAAATAAGTGAAAAGATCGTCAAAAAAAGTATTGATGTAACATAAAAGCGTTTCATTTGGATACCCCTGTATCTGGCTGTGGTTTTAAGTAACGTTTTAACTCGTCCATATAAAACTCAACCTGTTCCATTAAATTAAAGAAATTCTTGCTTAAAAAATAGTGTAAGGCGATACCGTCGAGATAAGCCAGCAGATTTATTGCTATTTTCTCTGTTTCCCGTGCAATCTCTGGTCGGAAAGTACCTCTTGATACACCGTCCAGGAGAATATCTATAATCATCTTGCGCATACCCTGCAAGCTCTCGTGGACAATATCATGCTTCGAAAGGAGCTCGCTGTTCGTCAATACGAGATGGAAAATAGAAGAGGAAAGCTTCACGGTACGCGGATCATTAACAAACATTTCCATACATGAACGTACCAATATAAGAAGGCATTGCTCGGGATCATCAACAGATACTTTGATCTTCAATAGCTCTTTTTCCATGGAACCCACCCATGCCATCAGGGCTTCTAAAACCAGTTCCTCTTTACTTTCGAAATACTCATAAACAGTTCCCTTTGCAATATCTGCAGCTTTTGCTATATCGTTTATTGAAGTCCCTTCAAAACCCTTTTGAGCAAATACATCAAGCGCTATAAGAGCCAGTTCCTCCTTGCGCCGGTGCTTATCTACTACTTTTGGAGACACACCTTTTCCTTTCTGCAAATATAGAACATCATTAATTTTATTATAATTGACCAATAGGTCGGTGTCAACAGAAAATCAATTAAGAATATAATAATTTATTAATCTTAAATCAATTTGAAAATAAATGATAAAATTGATACAAAATATTATTGGTCTATATATTATTGACCAATTGTTCAGAATTAAGGGGTTTAAATATAGAGGGTTTATCGTGCGCCTATAGGCTTGAATAAAATTAAGGGAAAATATTAAGTGTTTGTTGCGGTACTTATAAGATAATCTTATTTATACTCTATTATCTCGCCGGCTACTCTATACAGGTTATTATCTGTCTTTTCAATGCGAATTACATTGACTCTTGCATTCAATGGTTTGAATCTGCTGTCTTTTGAATCTAAAGTGGCCTCTATTGACTGACCTTCCGTAAGAGCATATGTAGTTTCGAATTGTATTCCTGTATGGCTAAGATTCTTGCAGACCCCGCTTAATGTTCTGTTTTTGTCGGGAATATGATATGTGAATTCAGAGTCAATCCTCATACGGAAATATTCCCGCTTTTCATCAAATTTTTTTGATAACAGCATATGTGCCTTACCTCCTCTCACAAGATTAGCAATATCATTCATTATATACTATATTACAAAAATCTTCCAATACTGCAGGTGATTTAAGAGAGATTTATAGGCAACTTTTTGACCTCCATATTTAAAAAGAATGAAAAAGGGTTTAAAGAGAGTAAAATCCATATTAAAAAGTCCCCTGTAAACTGATAAAATTTATATATGAGCACATCATACCTTGGAGTATTAGATTATGCCGACCCTTTATATGAAATCCTCTTTTCACAGGTGTATTCTGATATCAAGGATCCACTCTTTCATGTTGACTTGATGTCGTCCCGCAATGTTTACAAATATACCGAAGAGAAGAGCAGAACATCTGTTATCGGGAAATTCTTTCAGTTATATGATAGGAGACAGGATAGGATAATAAGAATAAAGGGAGAGTACGATAATCTACAGAAAATCAGGGGTTATGGATTTGATAAACTGCCATATTATGTTGTGAGACCAATCAGCAAGTATGAAAAGATTGGACTAGCACTCATAGAGGAATTTATCCAGGGCAGAAATCTTGATTACTATTTCAGAAAGGCTATATATCATGGTGCAGAAGATGTTTTAAATAAAAGGCTTTCAGAACTTGCATATTTTCTGTTTTTATTACATGGCAGAACTGTAGACGGAAATACTGTTGATCTTGATTCTGTAAGCAGATACTTTCAAAAAGTGGTAAGGAAGCTGCATAAACAGACAGTATTTTCGGATAAAGACTTAGATGATTATCTTAAACTTATGGATAAATGGTTAAAGCTGCCTTTGCTCCAAGATGCAAAAAATGTAATTGTCCATGGTGATGCAACACCAACCAACTTTATCTTTACTGACAACAATGAGGTTGTTGCAATTGACCTGGAGAGAATGAAAAATTCTGACCCTGCGTTTGATATTAGCATGGTCTGCGGAGAGATAAAGCATGCATTTCTATGGCTTACCGGTGATCTGTTCAGGTCAGAACCTTTTATACGCCGCTTTCTGAAAGGATATTCAAGTCATTTTGATAACCCCGGGAAAGTATTCAGGGATATTACCAGTAGAAATCCTTTTTATATGGCATTGACAGAATTAAGGATAGCGAGAAATAACTATCTTGACTGGAACTACAGAAAGAGACTAGCCTATGAGGCAAAGGAATGTCTTAAGTGGGGTCTTAAACTGTAGTGAAGAGGGCGATTTTATTTGATCTTTACGGGACACTCATTGACATAAATACAGATGAGCATGACCCGTTTGTTTATTCTACCCTTTCAAGCTATCTTTCATATCATTCCGTTAAGATTTCACCTGAGGAATTAAAACAGAGCTATTTTCAGGGGATCAAGAAGTATATGGCGCTGAGTGAAGAGACATATCCCGAGGTCGATATCTTTAAAGTTTTTAGCTATATATTGAACACGTACGGCAGCAGAAGGTATACCAGGCGTATCATCCTCGATACGATACTGCTCTTCAGGTCATTAACAATCAGACATTTTGAGGTATTCCCCAATCTTTATGATTTTCTTAATAAACTGGTGAAGAAATACAAGACCGCGATAGTCTCTGATGCACAGTGGACATTTACAGAAAATGAGATTGCAAAGCTCGATCTTGAGCGGTTCTTTAATTGCAGAATATTATCATCACGGTATGGTTTCAAAAAGCCTGATTCCCGGCTCTTCAATATTGCACTGGAAAAACTCAAGGTCTTACCCGAAGAGTCTGTATATATTGGAGATAATTCTGTAAAAGACCTTATTGGTGCCAAAAGGTCAGGGATGAAGTGTATACTTTTCAGGTCTGAGTGCAAATCCTATAATGAGTTCGAGCCTGATGCGTGCTTCGATGACTATTCACAGCTTCCTGAAATATTAAAAGAATTGTCTCATTAATACCCAGACATTTTTCAAAGAAACCTCATTAACCTCTTGTTAACCTATTTAAAGAGTAGCCTTTTTCATGATATCAAATTTTAATCTTTTCAGTAATAATAGATCTTCATAAAACACCGGCAGGTGGATTGGACTTTATGTTATCTTCATCAATGTTTTACAAAGGCCTCTTCGAGGCTAATGAATTGATTTATTTCATCCTTGATTTCAGTGGCTATATCAGCTGAGGACACGAGGCCAACTAATTTACCACTATCGCATACAGGAAGTCGTCTGACATTTATTTTATTCATTATCCTCAATGCTGAATCAATATCTATATTGGGATCTATTGATATTGGATCCGAGGTCATAATATCATAGGCACATGTTGTATTCGGGTCAATTTTATCTGTAGCCACTGAAAGAGCAATGTCCCTGTCGGTTACTATTCCCTCCAGACCGCCATCTTCATCAACAATAAGCACGGAACCAACGTTTTGCTCCTTCATTTTAAGAGCAACATCTCTAATAGTTACTGAGAAAGGGGCAGTAACTAATTTTTTATTCATTATTTTTTTTACCTTCATGCTAACACCCCCCATTCTAAGGCCAATCCACCCCCCAAAATTTAGTTTAAATTCACCCCTCGTAAATATATTTTAATAATAAAAAAAATAAATATATTTAGAGCTTTAACAGGTATTGAGTTGCAGGGTGAAGTATATACTCTATAATTTCTTTTTACCAATTTATACACTGTATGTCTATTTAAAAACATTAATTAATTTATAAACTATTTAAATAGATTATCTGATAATTATAATTATAATGATAATAAATGATAATATCAGAATATTCTTACATTTCAAAAAAGTTCTTTTCCCCTTTTGGGGGGCATTTCATATATTTGATATAATTGAGGTTATGAAATTTATTGTCCTTGGCAGCGGCACATGTGTGCCATCTTTAAAGAGAAATGCACCGGGATACTATCTGGAAGCTGATGGCTTTCAGTTACTCATAGACTGCGGCAGTGGAACACTCCTTCAGCTTGAGAAGGCAGGAAAGAGTTATAAAGACATAGATGCAATCTTTATTACCCATACACACCCGGACCATGTCTCAGACCTTATGCCTTTTCAACATGCACTACTGGCCACACCTGGTTTTGTAAGGGGAAAGGATTTATCCATTGTTGGGCCAAGGGGGGTAAAAAAGTTTTATGAGAGATGTATTGCTTCAATAATGAGAAAGCCCAGGACTTTTGATATAGAGGTTATCGAGATTATGGAAAAACTTGATATAGGGCCTCTTTATGTATTTTCAGCAAAGACTGTTCACTCAGAAGACAGCATTGCATACAGGTTTGAGTATGAAGGGAAATCCATTGTCATCACAGGTGACTGTGACTTTGATAAAGGAATAATAGAACTTTCAAGGGGTGCAGACCTTCTCGTTATAGACTGCTCCTACCCGGATTTGCTAAAGGCCCCGGGACATCTGACATCCAAAGAGTGCGGTGCAGTTGCTAAAAGCGCTAACGTTAGAAGACTAATTCTTTCCCATATATATCCATCTCCTTATCCTGACACAGAAAGATTAAAAGAATGCAGGGCTGTTTTTGATGGTGATGTATTACTGGCAGAGGACTTGATGGAGATTACCATCTAATGACAAAAGACCCCTCTTATCTTGTTATCCCTGCGGCTGGACTCGGTACGAGGATGATGCATGTCAACCCGGATATCCCCAAGGAGATGCTTATAGTCAAGGACAGACCGGCAATACAGTCTACCGTTGAAGAAGGAATGTCCTCCGGCATAAAAAATATCATTATTATTATCAACAGACAGAAAGAAATAATACGAAGGTACTTTGAAGATAAAAAATTCAGGGAAAAGATGTATCCATTGGCAGCCAATGGGATGGATGAGATAGACAGGGAAAACACAATCACCTTTCTCTATCAGGAAGAGTTGCTGGGTGAAGCTGATGCCATAAGCCTTGCACGTGATACAGTAGGAGAGGATTCCCTCGCAATTATGTACCCCGACAACATATATGTTCCAGCACCGGGAGCGTTAAAGCTCTTAAAGTCTGTTTATAAAAAACACGGACAGGATGTAATAGGACTTATGGAAGTTACAGAAGAAAATGCTGGTGGAATAAGTAATACAGGAAGGGTTAATCTTACCCATTTGGGAGGAGACATATATCGTATCGAAAAAATACATCCCAAGGAAGACGGGCACTTTATACCAGGGTTCAAAGGTGAACTCAGGACGTGCGGGATTGCAATTTCCGGTTCTCATATTTTTGAGTACATTGAGACGGCAAGGGATTCTGTCAGGGAAGGGGAATTTACTGATGTGACTGTCCGCACCCTGATGCTTGATAGGGGAGAGAAATTCCTTGGATGCCGTCTGCCAGGTATAGTATTTGATATAGGCAATCCAAAAGGCTATGAACTCTGCCTTAAGTATATAACTGTAGGTGATTAAGAGCAGCTAAGCTCCCTTGCGCCTGAAGTAGTCGTCTGTAAGTCCTTTAACAAGTCCGCAGAGCAGGATTAAACTGATCAGGTTAGGTGCGGCCATGAGCATGTTTGCAATGTCGGCAAAGTTCCATACAAGTTTAAGAGGAACATATGCGCCAACTACAACGATTACAGTATAGACAATCCGGTAGGGCATTACAGCACCTTCACCAAACAGAAATTCCGCACTACGGTCACCATAGTATGACCATGCAATGATCGTTGAGTAGGCAAAAAAGACAAGACCGAAGCCGACAACCCATGCACCTGCCTGTCCAAGGAACTCTTGAAAAGCATATGCCGATAATGCAGCGCCCTGCAAGTGCTCGGGTCTTGCCTCACCCCATGCTCCAGCCAGAATTATTACGAGAGCTGTCATTGTGCATATGACAATGGTATCGATAAATGGGCCGATCATTGCTACGAGTCCCTCGCGCACCGGCTCATTGGTGCGTGCTGCAGCATGAGCCATTGGGGCAGATCCAAGCCCTGATTCATTCGAGAAAACCCCGCGTGCCACACCATAATGAAGAGCGGCACCCATAGCTCCACCACCGACTGCCCAGGGGTTGAGGGCTTGGTTGAAGATGGTTGCTAGAGCAAAAGGTATTTTTTCGATATTCAGTACAAGGATTAACAGGGCTGAGCTGCAATAAGCAATGGCCATGAAGGGGACGATACGCGATGCAACTTTAGCAATTCGCCTGATGCCGCCTATAATCACAAGGCCGACCATTGTTGCTATGACAATACCAAGGATGAGTTTGAACTCAGCAGCCTCAGGTATAACAAAACCGAGGCCGTCAACAACAGAATTTGACTGTACCATATTTCCGATACCAAAGGAAGCAATCAATGTGAAGGCAGCAAAGGCAGCTCCGAGTTTAGGCATGTTAAGGCCGTATTTTAAAGTATACATGGGCCCGCCAGAGACCTCTCCGTTTGGGTGGATAGTCCTGAACTTCAATGCCAGCAAACAGGAGGTATACTTGGTTGCCATGCCGACTATAGCAGTTATCCACATCCAGAATACTGCCCCTGGCCCTCCAAAGGCTATTGCAGTGGCTACGCCTGCGATATTACCTGTGCCGATTGTGGCTGATAATGCAGCAGATAATGCCTGAAAGTGTGTAACCTCCCCTGGATCTCCAGACCGGTCATACTTGCCTGATATAAGCTGGAATGAATGCTTGAAGCCGCGTATTTGAATAAGCCTAAGGCGGATGGTAAGGTATAGACCTGTACCTACAAGAAGAACGATAGAAGGGATACCCCAAACATGACCTGCAATCCTTCCGGTAAGTTCCGTAAGTGAAGTGAGCCAGTCTGCCATATTTCAATTCCTTCTATCTATAGGGAAAGAAAAAACTTTTTTATAGCATTCCATCAGGGTCTATGATAAATATTTCATTTCAGTATGTAAACCCTGTTAAAAGCCGGAGCATTTTTTACGGGGTAAACCCCGTTGAAATGACAAATTTCTTTACGGGGTAAACCCCGTATTGAGCCGTTATTTTGATTTGAATCTCCCCGGTATCATCGTACTGCAATTAGGACATTTATTATTCTTAATGGTGTTTCTGAGGATTTCAAAGATATCTCTTTCTATCAGCAGTTCTCCGCATGAGTGACAATAAGTGTTTTCCCGTTTATGGCCGGGCACATTGCCGATATACACATACCATAGACCTTCTGAGTTTCCCAGTACCGATGTATTTTCAAGTCCGGTTATTGATGTTGGTAACAGATTGCTGAGTTTGTATTGAGGATAAAATCTTGTTACGTGCCATGGTGTATCAGGGCCAAGGTTATTCCTTATCCATGATGCAATTCCCCTTAATTCACTTTCATTATCATTGAATCCTGGGATTATATTAGTAACAACCTCTACATGCATTCCGTATTCCTTTGCTTTTTTCGTTGTATCAAGGATGCCCTCAAACTCTTTCAAATGGCCTATTTTTGAGTATGTACTTTCACTGAAACCTTTTATGTCTACCCTGTAGACGTCAAGAAATGGCGCAATTATCTCAAGTGCCTCCTCTGTAATAAATCCGTTGGTCACATAGTTGGTATAAATCCCATGGGTTTTTGCAAGTTTTGCAGCATCAAGTGTGTATTCAAACCAGAGTGTAGGTTCATTGAATGTCCAGGAAATTCCTATGCTTCCTGTGGCCTTAGTCTTTGAAACCAGCTCTTCTGGAGATATATATTCTGTATACATCGATCCGGCTTTCCAGTGTGCTATATCCCAGTTCTGACAGCCGGGACATCTGAAGTTACAGCCAACACTTCCTAAAGAGAGCCATAGAGAACCGGGATAGAAATGAAAGACCGGCTTCTTCTCTATCGGGTTTAAGGATACTGACGATACCTCGCCATATATAAGTGAATATAATGTACCCCTGTCATTTAACCTGGTCCTGCACCAGCCGGTCTTGCCTTCTTTAATAAGGCATCTTCTCTGGCAGGTATTGCATCTGACTTCTTTATCTCCAAGTTTTTCGTATAGAAGAGCCTCTTTTTTCATAGCATATTACATTTCTGACTTTTACCCTATTAGAAAGCCCCGATGCTTGACCCGTAAAATAACGGAGGACTTCCGGAGCTTGCAGCGGATATAAAAATAATATCCTTTTTAGCGAACAGGGGGTTTGCTGACAATCCGAAAGCATGGAACATAATGAATTATATCATGTTAAAACATGTCTCTTGCAGATACTTGTTATATGGCATGTTTGACTCAGTAAATTTTTTCTGAGAAAATAAGTAAGATGAGTTTTATGTTGAGAAGGATTTCCATAGATCCGTCTCACCCCTTGAGAAAGCTTTTCAGGAGGGCCCTTGATTTCGGTCTTAAATATAATCCAACCGACAAAACAGGGGTCGCGGGTTACATCGAGGAGCAGATCCTCTGTGAATTCATTCATGTTGACAACCTTTATAAAATCAGGGATGCGTCAGGCAAAAGTCTCGAGGATATTGCCGATATGATTGCAGAAGGGGATATACTTTTGAACGCAGAGAGTTTCTTGCGGGAATTTCAGGTTCACAAACACATCGGAGATTACACTCTTTTTATGCTCGGCTTATTCCCTAACACGCTTTGCAGGAAAAAGGGTAAAGAGTTTGTACTTGGTAAGATTGTTGTGCCGGGTGCCAGCCTTTCTGAACATTACATGCTTCAGGGTCAACGGTCATACAGGATAGCCTCAAAATTTGTTAACAGGGAGCTATTCATGGAACTCTCTTCAAACTTCCTTCTCTATATGAACATCCTTGACCTTGTCAGAATTTACCTTGAATCCTCAAAAAATAAAGAATTCCTCAAGGCGAAAGGTATAATAGGAGGAACGGACTAGAGATGGAAACACTGAAAAATTTTATAACAGTCCTGATTCCGCTTCTTATCATTATGGACCCGTTGGGCAATCTCCCTTTTTTTATTCTCTTTACAAAAGAAAACAGTCCATCAGAACGGAGTAAAATAGCATTCATTGCATCATCTGTAGCCTGTATAATACTCATCTTCTTCAGCCTTACAGGAGATTATGTATTACGCTTTTTTGGTATTAGCCTTCCGGCTTTCCAGATTGCAGGAGGCTTTATCTTTTTTATCTATTCCTTACAGTTGCTCCATTTGATCCCAAGCGGTATTAAGACTACTGAGGAAGAAGAGAAAGAAGGCGTGAAAAAAGAGAAAGTGGCGATGGTACCTCTTGCTACTCCTTTATTAGCCGGGCCTGGTGCCATAACAGCTGTTCTTGTCTGGCAGCAGAGCCATGATTCCCCGTTTAGCATGATCCTGCTTTTAGGTGCAATTATTACAGCCTGCATTGTTGTTTACCTTGTTTTTTACTGCGGGGAACGGATTCTAAGGGTTATGGGTATCGGAGGTATCAGGGTGATTACGCGCCTTATGGGACTGATTCTTGCTGTTATAGCTGTCCAATTTATAGTTAATGGATTCCAACAGCTCCATTAATTAATCTTTTCTAGTTCATATTCCATAGCAATGAATATCCTGATTATAGGAGGAACCCAGGGCATCGGATACCAGCTTGTAGAGCAGGTACTGGAAAAGGGGCATATTGTAACAGTATTGGCGAGAAATCCCTCAAAATTAAATTTACAGCACAGAAATCTGAATGTCATGAAAGGAGATATACTTGACCCAATTTCTGTAAGAATCGCTGTAAAAGGGCAGGATGTAGTTGTGCTTACTGTGGGTATTAAGCCTACAAGAAAACCAGTGAAGATATTCTCTGAGGGGACAGAGAATGTACTGAATGCAATGAAGGAGGCCGGGGTCAGGTTTCTTATTGCTGTGACTGGTATGGGAGCTGGTAACAGCAAAGGATATCGGGGCCTTATGTACAATATGATATTTAATCTTCTCTCGATTAAAACGATTTATGAAGATAAAAGCCGTCAGGAAAGTCTCATAAAAAACAGCGATATTGACTGGATAATAGTAAGACCTGCATTTCTCACTGATGGTCCGCTAACTGGAAAGTATCGCGTGCTGACTGATATAAAGGCAATAAAGGCCGGAAACATATCCAGAGCAGATGTAGCACATTTCATAGTAGAACAGATTGTTTCTCCTTTATATATAAAGCAGGCACCAATATTGATGTACTGAATTAAGGTGCAAGTCTTTTTTGGAGTCACTCATTGACTTCACACTTATCACTAAAATTGTGTAAGGCAACACAACTCACAAAATCTTCAGCGTTTTAGGAGAGTATGGGATAAAAAAGGTCAGGATACCTGCGATTAATGGTAAAAGTATAAGGAAATGTAGTGCTGAGGTGATGCCGAATACATCTGCAATAAATCCGGTTATCAGGACACCTATTCCTCCCAGGCCAACTGCAAAGCCTATCATGATTCCGGATGCTATTCCTACATGCCGGGACATGATCTCCTGAATCATGACGAGAGTTACGGAAAATGAGGACATGACAGCAAATCCAAAGAGAAAAAGAAAGGCCATTGAGACAGCACCTTCTGTGTGGAGGAATATATAGAGAAGCGGGACAGAAGCAAGCAGGGATATCATGGTTACCTCCTTCCTCCCGTATTTATCAGAGAGAGATCCGCCTGTAAACTGACCAGCCACACCAGCAAGAAGCATAAGCGAAATATAGAAATTGGAGCGGAGAATAGTATTTCCAAGTTGAACAAAATAACTGGGTATATAACTGAGAGCAGAGAAATAAAGCCATGACCTGAGTATAGCAACAACAAGAAGAATCGTGGCAGGCGAAATATCCTTCAATTTTAAGGTGCGGGATTCCCTTACCTGTCGTGATACGAATTCCGGTGAATACCTCCAGAGAAGAAGTCCCACGAGAAGCCCGGGAATAGCAATAAATGCCATTCCACTCCTGCCAGAGACTGCAGTGAGGAACCCAACAAGTAAAGGTCCTATTGCAAATCCTAAGTTGCCACCGATCAGGAAGATAGATGTCAGCCGTCCTCGCATGCTCGTTGATATTTCAGCTATTACAGATAAGGCATGGGGGTGAAACATTGCAGGTCCAAGGCCTGCAATGGTTGCAGCCAAGAGAAGGAGAGAATATGATCTGGCTATCCCGAGCATCCCCATAAAGAAACCTGCCAATATAAGGCCCAGTGCACCTAACCACCTGAGGCGGTATTTATCAGTAACATAGCCGAAGAGAGGCTGTGATATCGAAGATGTCATAGTAAAAAATGTAACGAGAAGTCCTGCTGCAGCAAAAGAAAATCCGGAAGCAGAAACCAGTACGGGTACAAATGGGGGCAGTGTGTTCATATATATATCATCGAAAATGTGTGCTGCAGTAAAGGTAGCAAGAATCTTCCGGTCCGACATGCGTTTTTTACCTGTATCAGGCATCTTTTTTTCTGAGCAGTGCAAACCTGGTGAATCTGCCGTCTCGCTCAATCTCCCTTTTAAATCCATTGTGCTCAAACATCTTGAGTGTCTTCTGCATTAACTCTTTGTTAACTTCGACTGTTGGCTCGTAGATCGAGAGAAGGCCGCCTTTCTTGACAGCGCTGCTTATATATTCTGCAGCTTTGACCTTATTGCTCACTTCATGAAATGCATAGTACATTATGCATACATCTGCAAACTCATTACCGATGGTGACTGATGCAATATCTCCTGCAATGATTTCAACTTTATCAAGAAATCTATGAACCCTTTTTCGCAGTTTTCTTGCCATTCCGTTCTGAAGTTCTACTGCAATAACCTTCTTTGCCCGCCTGGCAATGACCTCGGTAATAAAGCCGTTGCCGGCCCCGATTTCAAGTACGACGGATTCTGCTGTAATGCCTGACTCATCCAGGATCTTTTCTCTGTCGGTAAGGACCTTCCTGACAGGATTATAGAGAATGAATGAAAGCCAAGGGGGACAGACGTGAGACATTTGTTTTTTCCTTAAATAATTTTAGTTGTATAAATTATGATAACATAATGTTAGTGAATTGACATTCCATATTTATCTAATATACCGATATCTGAGAAGCTTTTAGAGTAATATGATTAACCAAAAAAATGAGTATGAAGCAATTTTACATGTTGTAAAGTTGGGCATGTTTCTTGAGCGTACATAGGGTCATAGAGTCATTGGTCAATAGTCAATGGTCATTTGTCATTGGTCATTGAGTCACTAACAAAGTAGGTAGTAGGCAGTAAGCAGTAGGCAGTGAAGAAATTGAATATTGAATATTGAAAATTAGAGGCAAATAAAGACTAAGTAAACGAAGACGACAGACGTAACCGGAAACCGAAACGGGCTTCGTAACCGTTACCATAAGACGTAACCTATAGACAAAAACATTCGAGCGAATGAGTCATTTGACGGGTAAAAATTTCCCTCTAGGGAGCGAAAGGAATATGTCCAACTATTGTTAACTTTTACAAAACATCTTTTTAGGAATTTATTTTTACCTGAATGGAAACTATCAGATGCAGGTTAAAAGAACAGGGTTTTTCGCCCGGGAGATGCCTGGTCAAGGTGAATGGAAAAAGTATGCTTGCATGCAGGGCTACCCTGAAACACAAGGAAAACCGGATATTCCGTCTGATTACTTCCATCCATTTATCACGCCCTGAAAACTATCTCTCTATCTATCAGTCGGGTTGCAACTTTTCATGCCGGAAATGTCATTCATGGTATTTCAGTAAAATTAAAGAGGGCACCTGGTATTCACCAGAGGAGATATTAAAACAGGCAGCTGATTATGCAAAGAATATTACACTGGTAGAACCGAGGGAAAAAGCTACAGCTTGGCATGCCTCTGATAGCTGTAAATGCTGTGGAAACTGCGTGCTTCGCAGAAGGAGGTCTCCCGGTTGCCCGGGGATCCTTGATTCTGAATCAATTCTTTTCAGTCCACAGGGATTTGGCCCGGCAAGAAATATTGTTGCATTTACAGGAGGAGACCTGACCTGCTGTCCTGAGTTTTATGCAGAGTGCGCGCGGTTGATTAAGGCAAATACCGACTTATGGGTTCTGATCGAGACCAATGGTTATGGACTTACACCTGATAATCTTGATTATCTTCTTGAATCCGGTGTAGATGCTTTCTGGCTTGACATAAAGGCCTTCTCGCATGAGGCACATAAATGGCTGACGGGATGCAGCAATGATCGTATTCTTAAACTCCCGGAAGAGATTGTCAAAAGGGGATTTGTACTGGAGGTATTATCTCTTTATATCCCCGGGCTTGTGGAGACTGCCGAGCTGGTGAATATTGCGCGGATATTGAAAGAGGTTGATACTAAAATACCGTTTACCATTCTTGCATTTTTCCCGGAATACCGTATGAAGGATTTTAAAAAACCTTCAACAGAAGAGATGGTTGATGCCTATCTGAAAGTAAAATCAATCGGGCTTGAGAATATACGACTGGGCAATCTTGGTGTTTTTGTCCGGACAGAGGAAGACCAGAAATATCTGATGGAGAATGTTGACAAAGCTGCGTTTTAGTGTGATTGAGTTTTAAGTTTGACAATATTAATTTCAGTTTATAACATTAAAGTAAGGATTAAAAAAGTTGTCGGGACCGGGGAAGGGGGAGAATTGAGATGAAATATTTTAAAAAATCGGTATTGGTTATTCTTGGACTCCTTATCACTATTGCTTTTGTATATGCCGAAGGGGATGTCGAAAGAGGCAAAAAACTTTTTAATGACCCTGCATTTGCCGGGAGCACAAACGACAGAAGCTGTAATATCTGTCATAAAAATGGAAAAGGGCTTGAGAATGCCGGGAACAAAAAATATACGAGTTTTATGAGATTTAAAGTAAAGACACTTGAAGACGTAGTAAATTTGTGTATTGAGAAACCCCTGAAAGGTAAACCATTAGATAAGGATTCCCAGGATATGAAAGATATAGTTGCTTATATAAAGTCTTTAGGTGAAAAATAAAACTAATTTATGTTATTTCCTGACAGGCTGTTGAAATGTCATAGAACAGCTTAGTGTGTCATTCTGAACCATTTGCTGAATTTATTTCAGTATTGTTTCCTAATCTAAGGGAATCAATAGGTTACTAAACCCTGGACACAACTGCTTTTATAATAGTGGAAAAAAATAGATTATTTTTCAGGAAAGTCAGTAATTTTCTGCAGTCCATTCTGATACTTGGACTGATGATACTTATACTTGGTGTCGTGGGGTGGATGATTTTTGGAAAAGAAGGGTTGATTATAGTTGCACTTTTCGGTGTAATACTCGTTACTTTCAGTACCCAGATTTCTCCCCGTTTAGTTCTAAAAATGTACAGTGCAAGACTGCTTCAGCCTCAAGAGGCAAGAGAGCTTTATGATATGATCTCTATATTATCTAAAAGGGCAGATCTTCCGTCTATTCCTAAACTTTTTTATATACCGAGTAAAATCATGACAGCTTTTGCTATCGGAAGAAGATCGGACTCTGCAATTGCAATAACCGATGGATTATTCAGGAATTTGAGAATGCAGGAAATCATTGGTGTATTGGCACATGAACTCTGCCATATACAAAATAACGATCTATTTATACATAGTCTGGCTGACCTGTTGAGCAGAATTACATCATTTTTCGCAATAGTTGGTCAACTTCTTATATTGATTTATCTGTCTTTGTATTTGTTTGTTGATATAAATATCCCATGGGCCCTTATTGTATGGCTGATAATTGCCCCGACATTAAGTGTATTGTTGCAGCTTGCCCTGTCCAGGACCAGGGAGTTTGATGCAGATTTAGGGGCTGTTAAATTGACTGGTGATCCTGTTGGTCTTGCTTCCGCACTCAGAAAACTGGAGATCTACAGACGGAGTATCTGGGATATATTTTTAATGCCAGGAAGAAAAGTTCCTGTGCCTTCATTTCTCAGGACTCATCCTGATACAGATAAAAGAATAGAAAAATTGTTGTCCCTGGCGACCGATAAGGAACTCAGTTCGTTTGCATTTAACTATCAAGGGGATGCTTTATCTAAAGATATATTTGAAGTAATAGCAAAACCCCGGAGACGCAGAACCGGCATCTGGTATTAACCCCAAAAATGCATTTAAGTATAATTTGAAAAACTAAAGTATCAGGCTTTAAGCCTATCCCTAAGTGCCCTGAGGATTTTCAGACTATCCTCTGTCATCTCAGTTTCGTTGATTTCCAGTATTATGCTGACATCAGATTTTATTTTAATGAGCTCTTCAAGTGCCCTGAGCTCCCTGCAATCAGGGCTCAGGGGCCAGTGGTCGGTAAGACCGCCGTGCCAGCCGTTGTTTCTATGTATATGCACAAATTGAAGCTTTCTGATGGTTTCATCATCGAGGGACCTTACAAATTCAACAGAGTCAAACCCTGATGCCTCGACATGTCCTATATCAAGCGTAATGGAATCAGCATATTTATTCCAGAACCACTTAACGTCACCTGTGTCTGTAGCATTCTCAAAAGAGACAGTTGTAATAGAGCTGATTTCTTCGAGGGATCTTCTGAATATGGATTCATACTTCCCCTCTATTCTATTCCCCTCAGGTGTCTTTTCATCGTGAAGGATCAGTGCGAGGTCTGACCACTCAGCCATCTCCCTGATGGATTTGAACATGTCTTCTCTCAAAAGGAAATATCCTACAGGGTGTACTACATAACGGATGCCGGTCTCCCTGCACATGCGGGAGCAGTTTTTTATACGTTTGAGATCGTCCTTCAGACCGTAATAAGATGAGACCTGAAGGAGCTCTGCATTCCAGCGACCAACTTCCTCTGGAGAAATAATTCTTGTACCAATGATCATAAACTCTATTTTAAACTATCACCTCTGTAATACTTAATCATTTCCTTGATGCCGTCTGTCATGTTATACTCCGGTTTCCACTTAAGGAGATTTATTGCCCTTGAGTTTTCAAAATAAATATCCCTCGAAAAATAGGTCATGTAATGAACCGGGTCGAGTTCAATGTCGAAAAACCCGGAAAAAAGGTCTAATGGCATTGCCGGTATTTTCAAAAGGACAGGAGGGATTGATATCATCCTGAGTTTCTTCCCCAGCAGTTCTGCAATGGTGTTGAAAAACTCAAACCAGCTGTGGTAAAGCCCGTCTGTAAGAATAAATACCTGACCTGAAGCTGAAGGTTTCAGACCTGAAAGATAAATTGCCCGTGCCAAGTCTTTAACATAGATCAGTGGAGCATTATTTTTACCATTCCCGATAAAAGGGAATCCGAAAGGTCCTATATTCTCAAGGGCATTCAGAAGTCTTCCAAGGTATCTGGAACGCGGCCCATAAACAGGTGCAGGCCTGATAATAACATATTCACAACCAGTAGGCTTATCAACTATAAGCTTCTCACAGGTACGCTTATATGATGTGTAATGATCCTGTAAAAGAACCTCTGGAGTTGTATCCTCATTGGCCGGTATATGAGACGGAATACCCGAAACTGTTATAGAGCTTATGAATACAAGGCGTTTACAGCCTTTTTTTTCGAGATTTTCGAGTATCAGCTCCATGAGTTTGCAATTCTTTTCAGATGCAGCTTTATTTATATTCCTGATCTCACCGATATGGTAGAAGACATCAATTCCATCCATTGCATTAACAACTGAATTAAAATCCTCAAGGTCTCCCTGCATGATTTCTACATCCTTGCCCCTCAGAGTTTCCGGAATTGAACCTTTTCTTGAGAGGATTCTTACCTTATGGCCTTCATCTATGAGCTGCTCTACAACGTGGCTCCCTATAAACCCTGTGCCACCCGTAACAATTGCTTTCATTTTTCGTAAATCTCCTGTTTTTTTATCTCAAGTGTATATTTACAGCTTATCAAAAAATGAAATTCAGTTATATGCAAAAATATGTATTGTCAGTTATTAGGATGAAAAACTATATAACAAAGGTTAGAATGGACTTTCTAAATGTCAGCCTAAAAAAATATGTTTTTAATATACTCTATTTCTTCTTTCAGATATTTCAGGTCTTTTTCCCCGATATCCTCTTCAATAACTATCGGGACATGCAAGTCTTTAACCGGATTAATTGATGACAGGAATGTTTTTGTGACAACTCTCAGAGACTGATGATCCATACTTTTGTATGTTCCGCTGAAGTGAATCTGGGTTATTCTGTCCTTGAAAGCATTGATTAGTTCGCTGGTTTCATTTTCAGACTTAAGATATGCATGAGAGACATCGAGACATAATCCCATTTCAGGGTATTTTTTGAAAACATTTCTTAAATCTGAGACAGTACCGTAGCCTGGTGGAGGAAGGTTTTCCGTAGAAAAATTCACATTGTATTTATATAGTATTTCCTGTGCAGGTATCTCGTCCGGGTGAATTATCACATTTTTAGCATTTATATCTTTGTAAAGTCTACTGATGATATCCAATTGCCTGAGTAGCTCTTTCTCGTCCACCGCCTCCCTGAGAAGGCTAAATGGTGCATGAATGCTTACATAATCTAGGCCTTTTAACCATGACATGTTATCTTGAGACAACTCAAAAGGATATAATTCTTCTTTAGAGGCAAATGTTATCTCTACGCCAGAAATATCCAGTTGCCGTGCATAGTCAACCAGAATACCCTTGTTTTGTGATGTTTCCCATCTCCATATGTTTCCCAATGCAAAACTGAATATTCGTTGTTTCATAAATTTTGGGGATGTTTTCAAGGCATATTGATTTTTATCTCATATGTACCGACACTGATCTTGTCTGCAATGCCGGCCTGCCACAGAAGTTCTGTCACCTTCACTTTCGATTCCCTGGGAACCATAAGGATCAATTTTGTGCCGGGCTGGCACATGGCTTTCCACGATTCTGCCTTTTGAGGGTTTATACTTTGTCTTGTTTCTACCGCTACCTGTGCGATTACAAGACCATGATTGGCAAGGATTAGATCAGGATTGCCTGAAGGATTAACCCTGACTTCTTTGTAATCTCTTGCAAGCCTTCCCCTGAGGTTATCAACTATTAAATCATGCAGAAGTTTTTCACTTGCCATTAAGCTCTCCGTTTAAATTATACTTAATATAATTTATTCATATCTATTTAAAATTAAGTGTGAAAGTGAACACTGTAAGATCAATTTACAATAATAAAAAAACTATTATTACAGTATTCCCCCATGAACAAATTTAGCGGTATTTTAAAACAGTTCCTGTAGAATTGGAAAGATAGTGTTGCACTGCGGGAGACCGTTTGACTGGTAACCGCAGTGCACGCACTGCAATGAAAAGCTTGTGCTTTCCACGGGGTAAACTTTTATTGCTCTGTACAGCCCTCTTTTGTATCTTCTTTTTCCGGACTGCAGCATGTTTCCATCATATGTTTCATCATGTCCGGCCAGTTAGGGGTATCTCCCTTGCCTGTACAGAATTTTCCCATCATCTCAAACATCTTCTGCATATTTTCAGGGGTACACCCAAAGTCTCCACATTTGTTTCCATAGCTTTTGTCTTTTGTTTTTTCTTCAGTCATTTTTGACCTCCTGTAATTTTAATTTTTTAAAATTTGTCCCTGACTAATATTGAATTCAATTGTTCTGTGTCAGGGTTCTCTTTTTCTCTTCATAATCCTCCTTGTTTATCTCGCCGAGTGTATACCGTTTATCGAGTATCTCCAAAGCAGAATCTGAAGTATTTATGGAGTGGCTGTCCTTACCGTGTGATGCAAACCCACACATTGAGCCCATCCGTCCCCTCATCATGAAAAAACACAGGATTATCATCACAAGGGGGAATATCCACCAGAGGGAACCATCAAAAAAATCTGCATAGAACATTATGTATCACCTCCTTTTTGACACTATAGACGAGTCAAAAGAGGAAAAGGATACACAATTAGTCCGATTTTTTATAATTTTTTAGTGCTGTCTTAAGGTCGCAGGACAGTACATTACGCTCGTCGTGGTAGAAGCTGCAGCTCGATTCGAGTTCTTTTTTTAGACTGGCTCTTGCGCGGTGTCGTCTTATCTTTACTGTATCAATGGAGATTTGAAGGATATCGGCTATCTCATTGTTTTTGAAGCTCTCAAGTTCGCCGAGTATCATAACGGTTTTATAATCAAGCGGGAGCTTGTCGATAAAGCTCCTGATACAGTCGTTCATCTCCTTGCGGATAAACTTCAGTTCGGGTGAAGCCTTCCTCTGCCCGGTCCAGACATCCATGTCTTCAACTTCCGAAATCTTCTCCGGTGCCGTTCCTTCAGATGAACGCTTAAATGATGAAGTTCTCAATCTGTCTAAAGCAGTGTTGGTTGCAATACGGTATAACCAGGTTGAAAGCTTTGATTTACCCTTAAAACCCTTAAGGCCGATACTTACCTTTTCGAAAACTTCCTGTGTAATGTCTTCGGCCTCATGATGTCCTGCCAGACGAGATAAATAGTGTAGTATTTTCGGCTGGTATTCTTTATAGACTTCGTTGAAATCAATCGTACTGCTCACAGGCATTCTCCTGATATTCTGGGGATAAGTCAACGTCTTATATATAATAGTGGATTTGTTTTCCTCCCCCTGATTAATAACTGTATGTATTTTTAATTATATCACGTGCATTTCAACTTGTTCTATATCTGTGTAAATGACAAGAGGTCAGGCTTTTCGGCAATTGCAATATAATAATATTAAATTGTTTAAAGCAGCAATTTCTTGGTCATTTAATTATTAGAAGTTCAAATTGACAGCGCAGGGTTTGTGTGATAAAAAGATTATAGATATTAGCTCACCCGATAAAGCTAAACCTTTCGTGAGAAGGGGGCTGAAAGTGACGGATGCCTAATAAGTCGGCATGGCCGAACTGCCGAAGATTAAACTTCTGGGAAGTTCGGTCTTTTTTAAAAAAGGGAGGTAAGAAATGAGTCTACTGGCTGTAATGAAAGAAACGAGAAAAGATATTAAAGATACTTTAATGAATTTGCATGAGATAGGAAGCAACAGTGAAGATTGTTTATTCTTGCTGCAGACTTCATTCATTTATAATTCATCGGAGCATTTGAATGACTGCAGAAAAAGGCTTTGCCACATTAAGAACACAGAGCATAATGTTACAAATATGATAGCAAAACTTACCATGGAGAGTTCAATATTGGTACCCTATGTATCAATTCCTGTTCATCTCCTGAGAATCAGGGAAAACATTGAGAAAATCACTGAGCTGATAGACAGAAAAATACTTGAAGGTGTCCTTTTTAGTGATAAGGCTACAGAGGAAGTAACGTTTCTTATGCAGAGGCTGATTGATCTTATGAAACCCACTACTGACATAATCCTTGCAAGAAATGAGATACTTGGCAGGTATGTTCAGGAATCCGAAAGAGAAGTAGTAAGAAAAGCACTGGATTATGCCACATTACACGAGGAAAGATTGATCGGAGGAGTATGTAATCATTCAGCTTCATCGCTTTATATTAGTATGCTTAATGCAATAAAAGGTATAGCCTGGCATTCAAAGGAAATAGCCACAAAGCTTATAGCTTGATATAGCTTTCCAGTGAATATAAGCCAGACGTTTTTTTATTATTTCTGACTGTTTTTTACATGATTCACGATCCGGTGGTTCGTATCTGTTACGATCCAGACGGTTTCGTTCCTTAAAGGAATGTTTAAACTAAGACTTATTTATTAAAATGCGACATATCACGCAATAATATCGAGGCTTGTGTCATTCTTCTCATTTTTCTGTGGTTTAAGAATAAGCCATTTATAACGTATTATCTCCTGTTGCCTAGCTTCAACGCCTTGTTTCTATTATAAAAAAATAATATTAAAGTATTTTTTCACTATCGGGCATGAATTTTGTTTTATGGATAATTAGGAAGTGATCAGAAAAGTAATAAATTAAATGAAAACTGGATTCGTTCGGTGAGAATATGAAAAAGAAAAAGCCGGATAAAAATAATGGAAGAAAGAGTTTGTGTTCTTTTATAAAGAATCCTTTTGATGGGTGTTATGTCAAAGATATGACCAGTCTGAAAGTACCGGCAGCGTTACATTATTGTGCTCGTAATTATGAAAATTGTGAAATTTTTAAAGAAAAAAGCAGAAAAAGAGTTAGAAAAGTGGTGTGAGAAAATGTACTTTGAAACGGAAACCAGAGAGTTTGATAAAAAAGCAGAAAAGAGGAAACCCATAATCGGCAGTATCTTATATACTAATCCTTTAATAAGTAGAAAAAATAAATATTTTGAGGGATTAACTGTTAGCGTGGGAGAGAGCGGAGTCCGTATCTACCTCTCTCACAGACTTGAGGAAGGTCTTCAAATAGATGTTTACGGTAAAGCCCTTGGAGATTCCAAAAGGAAAGCTATAGTCATATGGTGTGAGAAAATAGATGAGGATGTCTATTGTGCAGATCTCTCGCTGACAAAAGAGTAGTTCGTTATCTTACTTAACCCCAAAAATGCGTTTCAATATAATAGATTTGGTGGATTAAGTAGTTGGACATATTCCTTTCGCTCCCTAGAGGGAAATTTTTACCCGTCACATGGCTCATTCGCTCGAATTTTTACCCCGAAAAGAAACTCATCCTTTCAACGGGGTAAAAACTCACCCGTAGACGGGTTACCCCGCTTTACGGGTTTTACTATTTTTCCAAGACGTAAAAAAAATTACTGATAAGTTATAATAAATATAGGGGAAAAAGGGGTTAGCATCTCCACTTTCACCACTTTAGGAGAGACCCTCCTTACCCTTTTTCCCCCTGATTGATATTACACTATAGCAGATTACAGAAATTTTTTGTTCTTTTTATGGCAATATAAGGTGAAAATACTTTGAATGAAATAAGAACCAGCTTAAAGGTGTCATGAATAAAACAATAAAAATCTTGATCATTGTCGTTTCTGTCCTGGCCATCGCAGTTATCAGTGTTTCCATATTCATAAAGTCATATTTGACCGATGAACGTGTAAAGTCATTTGTTACAGAGGCTGCACAGAAATCACTGAATCGAAAAGTAAGTCTTGGCGAAATAAAAATAAGCCTGTTTAAAGGTATTGTTGTAAAGGACTTTGAGGTTAAGGAAAAGGAAAAAGAAGTTTCTTTTATCAATGCAGATGAATTTGTCCTTAAATACCAGCTGTTTCCATTGCTTTCAAAGAAGCTTATTATAGATGAGCTGAGTATTGTTGGACCGCAAATTACTATAAAGAAAAATATCGATGGCTCGTATAATTTTTCTGACATAGGAAGAACAACAGATTCAGGTGAAGCTACTGAACAAAAAGATGAACTCAGATCTTTGCCTGTAACCATGAATGTAAACTCCATATCTGTAAGAAATGCAAGACTTAAATATATTGACACTTCTGGCAAGATTAGAAAGGCACTTATATCTCTCGATGCTGAAATGGCTATTACCGGGAAATCAGCTAAAGATTTATCATCGGAAGGGGAAGTCGAACTCGAAATATTGGAGGCTTTACTAAAAGATGAAAAGGAACCTTTCAGAAATATAAAGATTAATGCAGAGTATGACTTTGGATTTGACCTGGCTTCAAAAAATATAATAATTAATTCACTGGATGCAGATGTAATAGATATACCCTTGAATATACAAGGATCGGTAGGATATGCAGACGAAACATCTCTTGCATTAGATATAAAAGCCCCGGCTGTAAAACTCTCAAAAATTGTGGACTACTCCTCAGGGTATCTGCCCGAAGGCATGAATCCTGACGGAGAGATATCTCTGAAATTATGGTTAGACAAAAAGCCTTTGAAGGATAGCCGGATTAGTTTCAACGGTGAGATTAAAATCAATAATGTCTCCTTGACCTTTAAAGGTATTCGCCCCTCTTTAAACGGATCGATAAAGATTACCAGCGATAAAATAGCTTTCCATAGATTAAAACTCCATGCAGGAGATAGTAGAGCTGATATAACAGGATCAATACTGGACTATCTTGAATATCCTGATGTGAAGTTAGATGTTAAAAGCAGTCTGCTAAATTTTGATCAGATAGTTGTTGATTCTCAAGGTTCGAAAAAGATAAAAACTGGTGAATCAGAAAAGAGCACTGGAGATGCAGAAGAAATCGGCCCTGTAAAGATGAAACTCAGGGCTAAAGGCAGTGTAATTGTTGATAAGTTTATGTACGGGGATATTTTAATAAATAATCTTAAATCTCAATATGAATTAAAAGACAACATTTTCAAGATAACAAGCCTAAGCGGTGATACCCTGAAAGGGGACTTCAAATTAAAATCCTCTTTGGACCTTAATAAAAAGGGCACACTCTATAACATGGAAGCCGATGTCAAAGGGATAAAACTTGAGGACTTGGTAAACACCTTTGCGCCCAAGGCAAAAGACAAACTTTACGGTACCCTTTTTGCGAAGGCACAGTTCTCAGGAGCAGGTACTGTTAAAGAAAATATAAAGCGTAATCTGAGAGGGAAAGGTAGTTTTTCAATAAAGGAAGGGACCATAAAGAATGCTGAAGTTGTAAATGTTTTCCTCGTGTTTTTAGGTCTGCAGGATCTAAGAGAGATAGATATTCAGAAGGGGGAAGGAAGTTTCACTGTTTCCCAGGGGGTCGTTCATTTAACAAGCGTAATTTCTAATGAAGATTTGATTATTGATGAAAAAGGCACTATAGGATTGGATGAGTCACTTGATATTGGCATTAATCTGAAAATGGCGGAAAGACATGCCCTGAAACTCGGCAGTTCTTCAATATCAAAATTTCTCTCTGAAGAGGAAGGGTGGAGCAGTATACCGCTGAGACTCGAGGGTACATTATCAAAACCGTCATATAAGGTAGACACCAAGGCTCTAGGAAAGAAGGCTACTGACAAGATTAAAGAGAAACTAGAAGAAAAGTTATATAAATTGATCCCGGGTGAAAAGAAAAAGACCGAAGGAACTCAACAGGAAAAAAGTATTTCACCAGAGGACCTGATAAAGGGTATTTTTGGAAAATAATTTTGTTTCCTTCTAGGGAGCGAAAAGAGATATAATTTATATATGCCTTTGATAATCCGTATAATAGCTTTATTCATCTGCTGTTCAATCGTGTATGGTTGTGCCATCAACCCTGCTACTGGCAGAAGACAATTTATGCTTGTTTCTGAACAGCAGGAGATAGAAATGGGGAAACAGGCAGCACCCGCACTGAACTGGGAATTTGGTGGTGAGTACAGGGAAAAAGAACTTGATGTATACCTGGACGGAATAGTTCGCCGTATATGGAATATTTCAGAGAGGCCCAATTTGCCCGTTTCTTTTCATGTACAGAACACCTCGATACCTAATGCCTTTGCTCTACCCGGATATGTTGCCATTACAAGAGGCTTGCTCGTTGAACTTGATAACGAGGCACAGTTTGCATCAATAATGGGGCACGAGGCAGGTCATGTTATGGCAAGGCATTCAGCGAGCAGGATTTCACTCGGAATTCTTCAGCAGGTCGGTCTTGGTATTGGAGGTGCTTTACTAGGTGATACCCAGGGTGCAGATGCCCTGGTGACACTGGGCTCGGTTAGTTCATCACTCCTTCTACTAAAGTATAGCCGTTCACAGGAACTTGAATCTGACAGGCTTGGTGTGCTTTATGCTGGAAGGTTGGGATATGACCCTAATGAGGCGGTAACAGCACATCAGAGGCTTGAGGTTGCTGTGGAAAAATACCTTAAGAGAGCAGGAAGCGATTCACGGTCAGGCGGGTTTCTCAATGAGATTCTGTCAACTCATCCAAGAAAAGAAGTAAGGATTGAAGAGATACAGGCTATGATTAACGAGCTGCCGCCGTATCGGTTGAGAGCAGATGGAAAATTTTCCGATGATTTCCTGCGTATGACCAGAAGTATAAGAAAGGTTAATGAAGCATATCTCTTATATGACGATGCTGAAAGAGCTTTTGATAAAAAAAGTTATAATGAAGCAAGTAGGATGGTAAAGAAGGCTATTGATATGAATTCCCAGCAGGCACCTTTCTACTCATTGCTGGGGAAAATTGCGTTTGTAAAGGAAAATTATGTTGATGCGGCAGATAATTTCAATAAGGCACTTGAACGTGAAAACTCTTATCAGCCAGCGTATTACGGACTCGCGATAAGCGAATATAAAAGGAAAAGACCAGGCGCTGCCCTTGAATATATTAAAAAGAGCCTTTCTCTTTATCCCGACCATCCAGGGTCCCTTTATGTGTCAGGACTCTGTTATCATGAAATGGACAGACCGAGAGAGGCGCTTGATTATTTCGGGAAATTTGTTGAAATAGTTAACAGACATGCAGAAGTATACGGATATATGGGAATTAATTATGAAAAATTGAACAATACAAGGATGGCTATAAAAGCTTATTCTGCTCAGGTAGAAATAGCTCCTGATAACGAAATGGGACGTTATGCACAACAGAGGCTTGCACTCCTGAGAGGTCCGTTCACGCCTTAAAAAGCCCTCTCTTTTATACGACATTTATCTATTAAAGTAATAAAAAAATATATATCTGTTTTTATCCCTCCAATGCATTTTTTATCCGTGCATAGATTTAAAATATTTTTATATTTTTGGCCTGAAATGTGTTAACCTTATAATTACTGAACAGATAACAGAAGCCGAGAAAGTATTAGTTAATAAAAATGAGAGAAATGAAAGAGATTAGCGAGATCATCAAGTTGGGCAGGAAGCTTGATGAACTGTCTTACGAAACATACAGCCTTTTTGCAAAAAGAGATGATTTTGATAAAAACCTTGTACTTTTCTGGGCAGAAATGGCTGAGTGGAAAAAGATACACCTTAAGCACTGGAGGAAGATTTCAAAAACCTTTGTTTACAAGAATATGTTTAGCAGGACTAAAGATGACCTTAAAAACATAATCAAGCAGTTAAAGATTATCCAGGCAGAGATCGTAGAGTTTTTGCGCAGGCTCAGGAAGAAGAAGATCACCCAGGATGAAGCAATTTCCCACACTATTCTTAATGAATTCTGTCTGGTTACAGATATTTTTCTTGAAATATTTTATACTTATGACATTACAGTTAAAAACATGTCACATAGTTGTGTTCAGGAATGCGAAGCACATCTTGCAAAAATGGCAAACACCTTAAGACCATATTTGAAATTTAATCCTTTATATGCTGTTCTTTTGAGATCGATAATTGATCTTAAGCATAAATATGATTTTCTCTTGACTACCTTTGGAAAGATCAAGAAAGTAGCAGTATAGGGAAAAGGTCTTCGGTTTTGAAATAAAGCTTAAAAAGTTCTCTAATTATTACGCTTGATGATCATTTTTCTGACAATTTTGCCGAGTGTTGTTTCCTGTGCACTGAGCGCGCCATAGGGACAGATCTCAATACAGCAGTAGCACCTTATGCATGCTTCATAGTCAAAAAGTATCTTCTTTTTGTCTTCTGATATTGCCTGAGCAGGACAGTAACGCCAGCATTCACCGCACATCACGCAGAGTGATTTATCAGATACCGGTCTCTGAACAAGATGTCTTCGCATAAACCCATGAAATTTTTCCGGGCCGAATATTAGAGGTGTTATTTCAGGTAGCCTGAAATTGTGTATTTCCGTAAATTCACCACTAACTTTAATCGGGGTATCTAAAAGATTCATCTCCCTGGCGATTTTATTTGTGAGCAGACGGTCTGGATCAATCCCTAACATTTTGCAGACCGTAATATCAAGTGCTACCGTGTCACTGCTTGCCATGAGCAGGCCGAGGTATCTTGGTGAGCCGCTTTTACCCGGCCCATGTCCTTCCATTGCTAATATGCCATCAAGAATGGTCATAGAAGGACTGACAGCCTTAAAGATCTGAACGAGCAGGCGTGCAAACATATTCCTGTCAATGCCTGTTCTAAGATGCCACTCGGGTTTCTTTAATCCTACCACACAACCGAATAGGTTTTTTACGCCGAGAGTCAGTAGCATCTGTGAATGTGTTTTTAGCTTGGGAAGGTTAATCAGTATATCTGCATGTAGTGCATCAGCAGAAATCTCTATTTTATTAAAAGGTGGCCCAGTATCGATAATCTCAGATTCTCTAAATTCTTTGTATTCAACATTCAGGTCCCTAAGCGCATCCTTGATGCCGCTTTCAAGAAGAACCCTGTCAAAGGATCTTCCCAATGCAGGACTGTCTGAGATTTGAGGATGAGCTTCCTTCTGCAGAACATATTCCACAGTTGCCCTGATAATCATTGGGTGTGTGATCAGTGTCTTCTCAGGAGGTGCAGGTGCCAGAAAGTTCGGCTTTATTAGGACACGGCTGTTTTTTCTGATCAAATCTCTATTAAGCGTATCAATCAGTTCGAACACTAATGGTTTTAGTGTTTCATAATCATAGGACGCCCTTTTTATAATGACTTCAGACATTGTATTAATGATATTTTAAATCATCAAGGATAGAGTGTGCGAGACCTGCACCTTCAGTTCATGCCAAAGGCATCTTTTATTGATCTTTGACGCAGCAAGACAATAAATGTTACAGGTATAGCTGCGTAAAATGCTGTGACGATAAGGCCTATTACTGTACCAAATAAGGTGGAGGATGCAGTTGAAGTCCCGGATGCACTTGCCCAGGTTAATATCCATAATAGTCCTAAAAAGGCTATAAAAATGACAGTGCCCCATGAAAAAACTTCCAGTGAGGTTTTTGCCCATGTTTTAAGCATAAGGAAAAAAATTCCCGATACAAGTATAAGAACCGAAATTAATATGAATAAAACTGAAAAGAACATCATATTTTCTATTAAAAATAGGAAAAGACTGATCATTAAGGGCATATCATCAGGAACTGGTTCCATCTCTGCAAAATTGATACCCATCATCTGGATTTGGAATGACATGACTAGCCCGCCAAACCCGCCTATTATCATAAAACAGGCAATAATTATAAATGCCCAGCCGACGATCAAAATCATTACGGGCTTCTTTGCGGGTATGCTTCGACTCCCGGACTCTGTATTGAGTCCTAATCTGGAAGCTTTCCACTGCTCATATTCTTCCCTGCTCTTGAACTTAGCCATAACCTGAAAATTATAAAAAACAGCAGCTCTTACTCGTTGGATACATTATATCAGAAAGATTTGATTTTAACGCTGGGCGATTGAATTATTATTTTGGTTTTTATTTCACGGTATGATGATTTGACCTTAGTCGTAAGAAATTATAAAAATGTTACCGAATTTACCGAAAAATAAAAATAGCGAAATAACTTTCCTTATGTAACCTCCATCAGCTCAATTTCAAAAGTGAGGTCTTTTCCCGCAAGGGGATGGTTGGCGTCCAGCGTAACAGAGGTCTCGTCCACTGAGGTGATTGTAACTTCCAAGGTTCCACCGTCAGGATTCCTGAGGTTCAGGCATAACCCCTCCTTTGGATCAATATTCTGTGGTAAACGTGCCCTGTCGATATTAATGACAAGTTCGTCCCTGTGTGTTCCATAAGCTTCATTAGAAGAGATTTTTATTGTCTTTGTATCGCCTGCAGCCATCCCTACTACAGCATTTTCAAAGCCACTTATTAGCTGACCTTGTCCAATTGTAAATTCAATAGGTTCTCGCTCTCTTGAGGAGTCAAAGACATTGCCGTCATCCAATTTTCCGGTGTAGTGTACCTTAACAGTGCTTCCAACGTTTGCTGATTTCATAAAAAGCCCCCTTATTTTTAAAGGTAATTATAACAGAACCATAAATATAATTCTTTATTTATTTAATAAAGTTTAACTCATTTATTGTTCAAAGACCATGTCCATTCATGGATTTCCGGCATGTCCTGACCATGCTTGCGGATATACTCCTGATGTTCAATCAGTTTGTCGCGTACATATTGTTTTATGTAAGCGGCATGATACCCGAGCTTTGGAACGCGGTCAATGACATCGGCAACGAGATCATAACGGTCAAGGTCATTCAGTACAACCATATCGAAAGGTGTTGTTGTTGTTCCCTCTTCTTTGTAGCCCCGTACATGTAAGTTTTTATGATTTGTCCTTCGGTACGTCAAACGGTGTATAAGCCAAGGGTAACCGTGAAAAGCGAAGATAATCGGTTTGTCAGTTGTGAAGATTGTATCGAACTCTTTGTCAGAAAGGCCATGAGGATGTTCGTTTTGTGGCTGGAGTTTCATTAAGTTGACAATATTAACGACCCTTATTTTAAGGTCAGGTGCATGCTCGCGAAGTATTGAAACAGCGGCAAGAGTTTCGAGCGTAGGCACATCTCCTGCACATGCCATGACAACATCAGGCTCCGAATCTTTATCATTACTGGCCCATTCCCAGATACTTACACCTGCAGTGCAGTGCTTTATGGCCTCGTCCATGCTTAGATACTGTAGTGAAGGCTGTTTACCTGCGACAATAACATTAACGTAATCACGGCTCCGCAGGCAGTGGTCGGCAACACAAAGGAGGGTATTTGCATCAGGTGGAAGATATACACGGATCACTTCAGCCTTTTTATTCACAACATGATCGATAAATCCAGGATCCTGGTGACTGAATCCGTTATGATCCTGCCGCCAGACGTGTGATGTAAGAAGATAGTTCAGTGATGCAATGGGCCGCCTCCAGGGAATTTCACTGCTTGTTACTTTGAGCCACTTTGCATGCTGGTTGAACATTGAGTCAATGATATGTATAAAAGCCTCGTAACAGGAAAAGAAGCCGTGACGGCCTGTGAGAAGGTATCCTTCAAGCCATCCCTGGCAGGTATGTTCACTGAGTATTTCCATAACGCGGCCGTCTGGGGAAAGGTGGTCGTCTTCGGGGATGGTTTCATCAATCCATGTCCTGTCGGTTATTTCAAACAGCGCACCGAGACGGTTTGAGGCTGTTTCGTCTGGACCGAATACACGGAAATTACTGTTTTTCATATTAAGTTTCATAATATCCCTTAGAAAACGGCCGAGCACCCTCGTTGATTCATCAAAAGTATGTCCTGGCCTGGGTACATCTACGGCATAATCTCTAAAGTCTGGCATCCTGAGATTTTTGAGCAAAATTCCTCCATTTGCATGTGGGTTGTTTCCCATCCGGCGGTCTACCTTAGGGGCGAGTTCTGCCAGTTCCTGTTTAAACGTACCATTTTCGTCAAAGAGTTCTTCCGGCCTGTAACTCTTCATCCAATCTTCCAAAAGTTTCACATGATCCGGCCGCTCAGCCATATCAGAGAAAGGTACCTGATGAGACCTCCAGAAATCCTCAGTCTTTTTCCCGTCAACCTCTTTTGGTCCTGTCCAGCCTTTTGGTGTCCGAAGGATAATCATTGGCCATTTCGGACGTTTTGAGCTTCCTGTGCTGCGTGCTTTTTTCTGTATTGATCCAATCTCGGTTATTACCTTATCCAGTGTTTTAGCCATTAACTGGTGCATAATTTCAGGGTCTGATCCTTCAACAAAATAAGGTCTGTAGCCGTACCCGACAAAGAGACTTTCGAGTTCTTCTCGGTTTATTCGTGCAAGCAGTGTGGGATTGGCTATTTTATATCCATTCAGATGCAGAATAGGCAGAACTGCTCCATCACGTATTGGGTTTAGGAACTTGTTTGAATGCCATGCCGTTGCAAGGGGTCCGGTCTCTGCTTCTCCATCTCCCACAACACAAGCAGCAATAAGATCGGGGTTGTCAAAGACCGCTCCGTATGCATGGGATACTGCATATCCCAGTTCCCCGCCCTCATGGATAGAACCCGGTGTTTCTGGAGCAGCATGGCTGGGAATACCACCCGGAAATGAGAACTGTTTGAAGAGCTTTCTCATACCATCAGAATCCTGGGAAATATTGGGATAAATCTCGGTGTACGTTCCTTCAAGATATGTATTTGCAACCATGCCTGGACCTCCGTGTCCAGGCCCGCAAATGTAAATCATATTGAGATCATATGCCTTAATTACACGGTTAAGATGAACATAGATGAAATTTAGACCAGGCGTTGTTCCCCAATGTCCCAGCAACCTTGGTTTTATATGTTCCAGTTTGAGAGGTTCCTTAAGAAGCGGATTATCGAATAAATAAATTTGTCCTACTGAAAGATAATTTGCTGCACGCCAGTAAGCATTAATAGCTTCAATTTCGTCTTTTGAAAGAGCTTTGTTCTTTGAGCGATGCTTACTCATAGTATCCTCCTATTGTTTTTTAATATTTAATATCCAGATTATTTTGACCCTGTTAGAAAGCCCCGCTGCTTGCCCCGTAAGAGACAAGAGGTCTTTCGGGGCTTGGAGAGGGGATAAAAATAATTTCCTTTTTAGCGAACACATGGTTTAATGCCCCGTGTGATCCTTCCTGTTAGAAGGGTGAAGGTCTTCTAACAGGGTTGACTCAAATATGGCAATGGCTTCCTTGGCTAAAGCAAATTCTTCATCCACAGGTATTACCCATATCTCTATTTTGCTTTCTGGAGGACTGATCATGCCTTCTTTGCCAATCGTAGAGTTATTGGCCTGTGTGTCTAGCTCGATACCGAACCAGCTCATACCCTGCAGAATCTGTTTCCTTATGAAAGGCGCATTTTCACCGACTCCCCCTCCGAAAAGAATTCCATCTGCTCCTTCAAGAACAGCTAAGTACGCACCTATGTATTTTTGAGCCCGGTAACAGTAAAGATCCACTGCAAGTTGAGCATCGGTTTCATTAGATTCCAGCAATTCTCTCATGTCACGGCTTATACCTGATACTCCAAGTAGTCCTGAAGACTTGTTGATCAATTGATCTATCTCTTGAGCAGTAAACCCGGACGAATATCCGAGAAAGGTTATTATGCCAGGATCAATGTCGCCAGAGCGTGTTGCCATGACCAGACCCTCAATTGGTGAAAATCCCATTGAGGTGTCCTTTGGTTTTCCCCTGTCTATGGCGGTTATAGAACTTCCAGCACCAAGTTGAAGAGAAATTACCCTGCCACCTTCTGGAATTTCCGGATGAATAAGTCTCCATCTCTGCCACATAGCCTTGTGGGCGATTCCATGGAATCCGTAACGACGAATCCCGTGACTCTCACAGAGATTTTTTGGAAGAGCATATATTCTGGATATCTCAGGCAAATGTGCATAAAAAGCAGTGTCAAAGATAGCAACCTGAGGAACATTGTTTCCAAGTACCTTGCGGCATGACCTTATCCAGTCAAGAGCGAGAGGATTGTGAAGTGGTGCCAGGATAGAAAGTCTCTCTATTTCGTTTTCAATTTCCTCATTAATAAGACATGGATAATTAAGTTGGGAACCGCCGTGTACAACGCGATGTGCAACAACTTTAACCTTTTGAAGATATTCATCCAAAAATTCATTCAACAGAATCTCAGGCGTTTTTTCGTGGGAGTTCAGATGACGGACAGAGATGTATGATAGTTCTTTTTTATCTTTTGAAAACAAGGCCAATCTGACAGATGAGCTTCCGGTATTTACAGTCAATATAATATCCATCTTCCTCTTCCTGTGTCAGTCCAGCGGTATACCAAACTGTTCGTTGTGAAATCTCTTCAGCCTCAAGAGCATATCAGAGGTCATCATATTTTATCAGATTAATTTGTCAGTAGAGATCTTTGAAATTTTCTGTAATAAATACATGGTATCACAATTATTATTTACTCCACAATCTAATAATAAGAAATGTATTTCTGCAGTTTTGTGTTAATAGTAATGAATGAACTACATCAATTTGGTTACAGTTGGAAGATAAGGAAAGGGGTTACCTCATGTAACCCCTTGATTTTCATGGCGTCCCCAGCGGGATTTGAACCCGCGTTACCGCCTTGAAAGGGCGATGTCCTTGGCCGGGCTAGACGATGGGGACAGATGGTGAGCCGCGAAGGATTCGAACCTTCGACCCACGCCTTAAAAGGGCGTTGCTCTACCAACTGAGCTAGCGGCCCGAAAATTTAGAAATTTTAAAATACAATTTATTATATTTTCTTGTCAATTAAACATTACTTTTCTGATAAATAAAGTATACAATCTAAGTTTCTGATATACAAATGTGTTGTTAATATTTTTATTGCAAAACCTTCAGACGGTGGACTTTATTTAGGGTTAAGATATCTATTCATGAAATCTGGTGTTCTTTTGTATAAGGCAGCAAGCCACCCTTTTTTATTATCTCTTTTTCACGGTCGTTAAAACCGGATTTAACAGTAAAAGAAAGATTCTTTGTAGCATTTTCAACAATATATGTCTGATTGTCAGTGATTGCCTTATACAGATCTTTAATTATTACATGATCGCCTTTCTCAACCCTGTCATAATCTTCAGTATTAGCAAACTGGAGAGGCAGTATGCCAAAGTTTATGAGATTGGAATGGTGTATCCTTGCGTATGACTTTGCTATTACAGCCTGTATCCCAAGAAACATGGGAGCAATTGCTGCATGTTCTCTTGAAGATCCCTGTCCATAGTTTTCACCGCCGATAATTATGCCCCCTCCTTTTCCTTTCGCCTCTTTCGCCCTTTTACTGAATGTAGTGTCGATGTTGCTGAAAACAAATTCCGATATTGCGGGAACGTTTGAGCGCAGGGGGAGAATTGCCGAACCGGCAGGCATTATATCGTCTGTTGTGATATTGTCATGGAGTTTCAGAAGAATCTCTCCATCAATTCTGTCTTTCAATGGATCCTTCACAGATACCTCTTTTATATTAGGACCCTTGATTACTTTTATATCAGAGGTATCTTCCACGGGAGGAATAATAAAATTCCTGTTTATAAGGTATTCTCCCGGCTCTTCGAAATTCTGTATAGAAAGTCCTGATTCACGCGGGTCTGTTATCTCTCCTTTAAGTGCAAAGACAGCACAGGATACAGGACTGGCAAGATACACAAAGGCATCTTTTGTGCCGCTGCGTCCCTTGAAATTTCTATTATAGGAGCGTATTGACACCTGCCCTGTTCCAGGAGCTCCTCCCATGCCTATGCATGGCCCGCATGATGATTCGAGCAGACGTGCTCCTGCTGCAATCATATATGCAGTTAACCCTTCTTTTGATATCATCTCATATACCTGCTTTGATCCCGGATTTATGAGAAGATTTACTCCTTCTGCAACAGTATTGCCTCTGAGTATTGATGCAACAGTCTTCAATGCCATATATGAAGAGTTTGTACAGCTTCCAATGCATACCTGATCAACCACTTTGCCTGCAAGGCTCTTTACAGTAACTACATTGTCAGGACTATGCGGCTGTGCAATCATAGGTTCGATCAAACTGAGGTCAACATCTATTGTTTCCGCATATTCGGCATTATCGTCAGCTGAGAGTTCCATCCAGTCTGAAGTCCTGCCAACAGCAGTAAGATAGAATTTTGTTCTTTCATCACTGGGGAATACAGAAGTTGTAGCACCAAGCTCGGCCCCCATGTTTGTTATGGTCGCCCTTTCAGGTACACTCAGGTCACTGACACCCGGGCCTCCGTATTCAATTATTTTACCTCTACCGCCTTTAACCGTAAGTCTTCTAAGTATTTCAAGAATGACATCCATTGCAGTTATCCATGGACGCTGCAATTTACCCGTAAGGTTTATTTTTATGACTTCAGGCATGGTCAGTTCAAATGGAGAGCCGCCCATAACTACTGCAGCATCAAGTCCTCCGACACCGATTGCTATCATGCAAATTCCGCCTCCGGTTGGTGTATGGCTGTCAGTGCCCAAAGCAATTTTGCCAGGGGCTGCAAACTGTTCAAGGTGTACCTGATGGCAGATTCCGTTACCGGGCCTTGAGAAATACGCCCCGTATTTTGCTGCAACGGTCTTCAGGAATAAATGATCGTCAGGATTCATATAATTGGACTGGATTATGTTATGGTCTACGTATGAGACCGCAAGAGGGACTTTTACCCTGTCAAGGCCCATAGCCTCAAACTGAAGCCAGGCCATTGTTCCTGTTGCATCCTGTGTATAGACCTGGTCAACTTTCAGGGCTACAGGTGATCCCGTTTTTATTTCTCCGTATACAAGATGTGTTTCAAAAATCTTTTCTGTAATGTTTTTGCCCATTAATAAACCTCTGTTTCATGGTTTGGATTTTACTCATAAAGAGCTCAGTAATCCTTATCTATGACTTTGTATTTTTATTATGTTAAAATAAACGCAAAAATTAAGCAAAATTACATTCCCAGAGATAAAAAATGCATTTCTTCAGTTACAAAGGTGATGAGTTATATGCAGAGGGTGTCCCTGTCCGGAGACTTGCCGAAAAATACGGAACCCCTCTTTACATTTACAGTTACAGGACACTTTTAAGGCACTTCAAGGTATATGAAGATGCCTTTAAAGGTTACCCTCATATTATCTGTTATGCACTTAAGGCAAATACAAACAGAGCTATCCTGAGGCTTTTTGCAAAGAATGGCAGTGGTGCGGATATTGTCTCTGGAGGGGAGCTCTTCAGAGCGCTGAAGGCCGGCATTCCCCCGAATAAAATAGTTTATGCAGGTGTTGGCAAAACAGAAGATGAAATAAGATATGCAATTAAATCAAGGATACTGATGTTTAATGTGGAATCTGAGGATGAGCTGATAGAGATTGACAGAGTTGCAGGAAAGATGAGATCGAAAGCCCCTATTGCATTGAGAGTTAATCCTGATATTGACCCTCACGTACATCCCTATATCTCTACAGGAATGAAGGAGCACAAGTTCGGTATCTCGATAGAGGATGCATTCGAAAACTATAGGCTTGCATCCCGGCTTAAAAATATTAAAGTGGTTGGCATACAGAAGCATATAGGTTCGCAGATAACAGAGATGTCACCGTTCGTTGATGCAATGAAAAGAATGCTTTTACTTCTGGATGAACTGGACAGGCGGAACTTTAATATAAGGTATCTTGATATAGGAGGCGGTCTGGGAATTCCATATCTTGATGAAAAACCCCCGTTGCCCGGTGAGATGGCAAAAAAACTCATATCTCTTATAGATAATAGAAGGATCACCCTGATAGTCGAGCCCGGAAGATCAATTGTTGGCAATGCAGGTATTCTTGTTACGAAGGTATTATATCTTAAAAAGGGTGTCGGGAAGAGTTTCATTATTGTAGATGCAGGTATGAATGACCTGATAAGGCCGACACTTTACGGCGCATACCACCATATAATACCTTTGGTCAAAAAAAGGAGGGCAAAGATAAATGCTGATATTGTAGGCCCTATATGCGAGTCAGGGGATTTTCTGGCAAAGGATAGGGAGATTCAAAGAGTTAACAGGGGAGAATACATTTCTGTTATGAGCGCTGGCGCCTATTGCATGTCAATGAGTTCAAACTACAACAGCCGACCAACAGTTGCTGAGGTTATAGTAAAAGGCAAAACTCACAGTCTCATAAGAAAACGTGGAACATTCGAAGACCTTGTAAAAGATGAAAAAGTCCCGGCATATCTGAAATGAAACTTCAATTTACAAAGATGCATGGTCTTGGCAATGATTTTGTACTTATTGACCTCAGGAATCTTGAGCTTGCAAATCTGCCCGAGATTTCGCGGATGCTCTGCCACAGGCGTTTTGGCATAGGTGCTGACCAGGTTCTGCTTCTTTACAATTCTGATTGTGCGGACTTTACGATGCGGATATTTAACTCAGACGGCAGCGAGGTGGAGATGTGTGGAAACGGAATTCGCTGTTTTGCAAAATATATCTGGGACAGGGGTCTGTCCGTAGGAGAGGTGCTGTCAGTTGAAACTACAGCCGGAATAATATGGCCGGAGAAATCCGGTGATATGATAAAGGTAAATATGGGGGAGCCGGTACTCGAAGGCAGGTTTATTCCTGTAAGACTTGAGGGTATGGTTAAAGATTTTCCTTTAATGATTGATGACAGAGAGTTTAAAATTACCTGTGTTTCAATGGGAAATCCTCATGCTGTTATTGTTGTTGACGGGTTAGATAAATTTGATGTAAAGAAAATTGGTTCCCTGATAGAAAATCACGAGCTGTTTCCAAACAGGATAAATGTCGAGTTTATCGAGGTAATTAATCCGGAGAGGATTAAAATGCGTGTCTGGGAAAGAGGTTCTGGCGAGACAATGGCGTGCGGTACAGGAGCTTCAGCAGCCGCAGTGGCAGCTAACTTAAAGGGTCTTACAGGGAGGCGAATAAATGTTGAATTGCTCGGTGGAGAACTTGTGATAGAATGGAATAAAGATAATCATGTTTACATGACAGGTCCTGCGGAAGAAGTATTTCAGGGGGAAATTGTTATAAAAACTTAGGTGGGAACAGACTAATGCACGAGAAAAGACAATTCGTAAGAAGACCGTATGAGCATACACTCGATTTTTGTGTGAGTGTTGTTAAGATATATGAGTTAAAGAAACTGGCCCTGAAAGGTATTACCATTAATATCAGCAGTGGAAGGTTCTGCATGAAGACAGACTATCCCTTTGAGCCTGGCCATGTGCTCAGGTTTAATAATGGGATGGGATAAAAGGCAGGTATTGTAAAATGGACTGCCAAGGTTGAAAATGAATTCAGGACCGGAGTAAAGTTTATTTTAAACATAGTTAGGGAGGATGATATGTTTAGAGGTTCTATCGTAGCGATAGTCACACCTTTTAAAAAGGGTAAAGTTGATGAGAAGGCCCTTGGTAACCTTATTGAGTGGCATATAAAAGAGGGGACTAATGCTATTGTGCCCTGCGGTACAACTGGTGAGTCAGCTACGCTTGACTATGAGGAGCACCACAGAGTTATCAAATTTACAGTTGAAACTGTTAACAGAAGATTGCCTGTTATAGCAGGTACTGGTGCTAACTCAACTGATGAGACCATAATGATTACAAAGGAGGCAAAGAAATCAGGAGCTGATGGAGCGCTTCTTGTTTCCCCTTATTACAACAAACCCACACAGGAAGGAATTTACAGGCATTACAAGGCAGTAGCAGAGGCTGTTAGAATCCCGATTGTCCTTTACAATGTGCCAGGCAGGACCGCTTCAAACATACTTCCGGCGACTGTTGCGAGACTTGCAGAGATAAAGAATATAGTTGCGATAAAAGAGGCAAGCGGTGACATGAAACAGGTAAGCCAGATTATCCGTCTTTGTGGAGAAAGAATTACTGTTTTATCAGGAGATGATTTTACAACATTCCCGCTCCTGGCACTTGGCGGAAAAGGTGCTATTTCAGTGTCAGCAAATGTGGCTCCCAGACTGGCATCAAAAATGTTCTCTCTCTGGCAGAAGGGGAAAGTCAGGGAGGCACTGAAGGTACATTACAAGCTTGAACCGCTGAATGCGGCGATGTTTTTTGAGACAAACCCTATACCTGTAAAGACCGCACTTGCAATGATGAAGAAAATAAGAGAGGAATTCAGGCTTCCGCTCTGTGAAATGGCACCTGCGAATAAAGAAAAACTTAAGAAGGTTCTGAAGGATGCAAAGCTTATTTAGTTTAAATATATTTTTTTAATACTTCCAGATTCAGATTCTTGAGGACTGTCCTTTCAATTGTGGTTTCATCCATATTCTTGAGATAGGGAAATATTCCGATAATCGGAACAGGACATACCTGTGCGAGAAGTTTTGGATTTGTTTCTTCCGCAAGTGTGTTTTCAGGAGGCTGACTGTAATTAATAATGACCCCCGCTATTTCCAGTCCCTCCTTAAAGGCATATTTTAATGTGAGCATAATATGATTTATGGTTCCAATGCCGGGCTTTGCAACCACAATAACAGGCAACATAAGTTCTTTTGCAAGATCAACAACATAATAATCTTTTTTTAACGGTACCATAAGACCGCCGACACCTTCTACCACGACTGCCTCATAACGCTTGGAAAGTTTATCAAATGCTTTCTTGATTTCTTTTGTATTGACATCTGTTTTTTCTATCTCGGAAGCGGCCAGAGGTGCAAGGGGGGTCTCAAAGCAGCATGGTGTAATAAGTGTTATGGGCTCTTGCATATGAGCAGCATGTTTTAAAAAAATACCGTCATAAGGTAAAAGCACTTCACCTTCACGGCCACACCCGCTTTCGACAGGCTTCATTCCGCATGCTTTTACTTTGAGTAAATATAATGCCTTTATTATTGCACCTGCAATTATGGTTTTACCAATCTCTGTATCGGTGCCCGTTATAAAAAATCCTTTCGACATATATCCTCCTTAATATACTAAGCAAAGCACAAAGCGTTAATTTCCTATGCTGTTTTAAATAATCCTGCTATCTATGCTGAAAACCTGACCTGTAATATTCCTGGTTTGTAACAGATATACAATAAATACTGCCACCTCTGAAGGTTCTGATAATTTTTTCATGATACTGTCTGCTTTTGCCTTTTTCATTGCGCTAATAGCCTTTGTACCCATTTCTGTCTTCATATATCCTGGAAGTACGGCATTTACTCTTATATTGTACTCTGCAAGTTCCTTTGCAGCAGTGAGAGTAAGCCCGATTATTGAAGCCTTTGAAGCACTGTATGATGCCTGACCAGTTTTACCTTTAATCCCTGAATATGATGAGATATTAATAATGTGTCCACTGTTCGATTTTATCATAATAGGTGCCATCGTCCTAATGATATTAAAGCAACCCTTAAGGTTTGTGCTGATAACATTATCCCATTCCTGTTCGGTCTGTTTAATTAGCAGGTTGTCTTTTGCAATACCTGCATTGTTTACAATTACATCGAGCCTTCCGAATTCTTTCTCGATCACCTGTGCCATTGCTTCTACCTGCTTTAAATCACTGACATCTGCTTTTATGGCAAGAGAATCCCCGTTAATCTCTTGCAGTATTCTGAACGCCTTTTTCTCTGAAGAGAGGTAGTTTAAAATAATGCTGTATCTGTCTTTTGCCATTCTCATGGCAATATCCCTGCCCAGCCCCCTCGAGGCTCCGGTTATGAGAGCTACTGGAACATCTGATTTTTTGTAATTGCTTATTTTCATTACAGTTTAATATCTGTGTATTTGAATAATTAGTCAAGAAAAAGACATCCCTAATTTTTACATTTTTTACTTTCCTGCAATGTTGATCTTAGTGTTCAAAATATGAACACCTGCTATCTCAAGATTGTTAAAACAAAAAAACTTGACAAGAAAAAGACTCTATGTTATGTTCAAAATATGAACGTTCATAATATGAACAAAGAAAAGCCAGAAAATCAGGATAGTTACAGGTCTCTCCAGCTACTGGATGAGATTTCAAAGGGTGAACCCCTTTCCCAGAGAGATTTAAGCAAAAGGCTCAACATAGCACTAGGTCTTGTCAACTCATATATGAAAAACCTTGTAGCAAAAGGCTATATAACTATTAAAACAATACCTTCAAAGAGATACGCTTATTATTTGACCCCTAAAGGTTTTACAGAGAAAACCCGCCTTACCTATAGACTGCTTCAGGACTATACGAACCTGTACAGAAATGCAAGGAAGGATTTCCAGAAGCTGTTTAGTGAATTGTACGCTCAGGGTATCAGAAAAGTAGTTTTTGCGGGAGCAGATGAGGTTGCAGAAATAGCATATCTGTCCCTGCAGGAGGTTGATATGGAGCTAACAGGTGTTGTTGACGATAATAGGGCAGGAAAGGACTTTTTTAAAAATACAGTATTGTCTTTTAAGGATATAAATACACTCGAATACGACAAGGTTATCATAACTACATTGGTAAAGAGATATTTTGTATACGAAAAGCTTATTGAAAACGGTGTAGAGGACGGTAGTATACATTCTATTTACTCAATTAAGCTCGATATGCAGACGGCTGAAGCAGATCAGAGTAGTTGAAGTTGTAAAAGTTTAAAATGGCAATGTTAATTCTTGTTGCCTTAGATGATTGTCAGGACGGGTATAAATACCTGAATGGCGGTAGCCTG